>JAFGLZ010000079.1 GCA_016927755.1 Phycisphaerae bacterium | reverse complement strand
GGAGAGCCGTATGCGGGAGATCCGCACGTACGGTTCGGAGGGGGGAGGGACCGGGAACTCAACCGGTCCTTCCTACCCCTATTTGTCTGGCGGCCCTTTGGGCCTGAGAAGGGCGGGGTTGGCGGCTTTCGAGCAGGTGGGGAGGCAATAGGTCAGGATGGTCGGGTGTCAAGAGTTGACGGCACATCCGGGGAGGCAACAGGTCAGGATGTCAAGTGTCAAGAGTTGACCCCAATTCCAATTCCAATTCCTCCGGGCCTGGATGCACCCCGCGGAATCCGTCACTGGCCCCGACGGGGCGGGGCATGTTGGCGGCGGGGAGACAATAGGCCAGGATGTCGGGTGTCAGGAGTTGACGGCGCATCGGCCGCATCCGCATCCCGCATCGATGCCGCATCGTGTCATCGAGGAATCACATCGATGATCTTGCCGATCTGGAGGGTGGCGGGATGATAGAGTCGCGGTCCGCCCTCGCCGCCGAGGCAGTATAGGGTGTCGCCAAGGACCGCCGCGCCCGGGTAGCAGGTTTGCTCGGTGAGTCGATCGGCCGTTCCCAGGCGTCCGGTCCGGGTGTCGTAGACCAGCACCGTGTTCTCGAAGAACGTGTTGAAGGGGCGGGCCTTCTCCTGGGCGGTGTAGACGCCGGTGACGGTGCCGTCCAGGTTCCGGGTCTTGGCGTACTTGAAACCGGTGACCATGACGATGTAGCGATCGGCGTAGGCCAGGGCCCGCCGATTGGAGCCGTGCGGCATGTCCCGCAGCCTCGTCCACCTATCGGTCGCCGGGTCGTACATCCAACTGTCGACGGCGTTGTAGTAGGCCAACTCCGACTTGGCCAGCGGGGCGAAGATGCCGCCGAGCTGGTAGATCCTGCCTCCGGCGGCGGCCACCGCGGTGTCGAACTTGGGGACCCCGGGGCAGTCGGCGAGTCGTTTCCAGCCGTCCTCGAGACGGGTCGTGTCGAGAACGAGCAGCGCCCGGCCGACCGGGCTGCCGCCACGACCTGCTTCCGAGTGGAAATCGGCGCCATCGGCCCCGGGGCCCTGGAAGCGGTCGGCCACGCCCAGCAAGTAGAGTCTCTTGCCGATTACCACCGTGCTGTCCGCAGCGCCGTAGACTGGCCAGGGGAGTTGGCACGTTGCAAGCTCCTGCCAGACCCACTTGCCGTCCTTGGCCTGCAGCCGGTAGGTGTCGCGATAGGTGAGCGGCTCGGTGTAGTTGATGCCGCCCATGACGTACAGCATGTCGTCCACGACGGCGACGGCCGGGCCCTGGCGCGCCGGCCCGGGCATGTCGGCGATGCGCTTCCAACCGGCCGACTCGTTCCGCGGGTCGAACACAAACGCCAGCTTCGTGAAACCGCTCGGCCGGCCGCCAAAGGCATCGGGATACTGCTTGGCCACGTTGAGCGGATGCCGTGTGAATCCGCCGGCGGAGACGAGCTTGCCGTGGATGATTCCCACGGCCGAGTCCTGGATTCCCATCGGATAGTCCGGACCCAGTCGCCACCGGATCCTGAGCATGGGCTCGAGTCCCTCTTGCGCCGGCGCCTTGAATTCCTCCGCACAACAGGCCCGTGTCCCGAGCAGCGCTGGATTCTCGGTGACCAGGGCAGCGCCGGAAACGAGGAACAGCGCCAGAGAACGAGCAGTCGCCTTCAGGTTAGCCATATTCAGGTCCTTGCCGGTTGGTGGGACTGTTTGTTGTGCCGGTGTCTCACATGGGGCTACCGCCCGCATGTTCTCCAGGCAGATACATGCAATGTTCCCCGTGAGCCAGGCGAACGTCAACATGCGCACCTGATTGAGGCCCGCGCGGGGCTC
Source organism: Phycisphaerae bacterium (assembly GCA_016927755.1). GTDB lineage: Bacteria > Planctomycetota > Phycisphaerae > UBA1845 > JAFGLZ01 > JAFGLZ01. The sequence goes on along the minus strand of JAFGLZ010000079.1, from coordinate 34,476 downwards.
GTCGTACTGGGGAAGTGAGAAGCAAGAAGAGAGAAGAGAGAAGTGAGAAGTAGGCGTGGGGAATCCGGAGAGATGGAGGGGCTTCTGGCGATGCAATTGGGGGAAGCAAATGGGCGTCGAGCCGCGAGGGGGCGGGCCGGGGCGGGGCATGTTGGCGGCGGGGAGACGACAGGTCGGGATGTCAAGTGTCAAGAGTTGACCCTGCTTCCGCACGTTCGTTGAGTCGTTCGTTGAGTCCTCATCGGGGCTCTCTTCACGTTGATGGCAACCGTGATCGTCCGTCCGGTGTTGCCGGCAAGCAATTACAGTTAGCAGTTAGGGTCAACTCTTGACACTTGACATTTCGGAATGTGGCCGCTATTCCTTTCCGCCATGGCACGACCGGTGCGGGTTGAGTATGAGGATGCGGTCTACCACGTGACGGCCAGGGGTAACGAGCGTCGGGCGGTGTTCCGATGCGACGTGGACCGCGAAGTGTTCCTGACGACGGTCGGGCAGGCGTGTGGGCGGTTCGGGACGGTGATTCACGCGTACTGCCTCATGCCCAATCACTACCATCTGATCGTTCAGACGCCTCGCGCGAACCTCAGCCGAGCGGTCGGCTGGCTGCAGACCACCTATACGATTCGTTTCAACCGGCGGCATCGGCGAACGGGGCACCTGGTTCAGGGGCGGTTCAAGGCCCATCTGGTCGAGGCGGACTCCTACGCGCAGTCGCTGGTGCAGTACATTCACCTGAACCCCGTGCGTCCGCGGGACAAGCGGGGGGTCGTCCCGTCGGAACGTCGGGGGGCGCTGGATCGCTATCGCTGGAGCAGCCACCGGGCCTACGCGGGGCGGTGTCGGGCGCCGGAGTGGTTATCGTTGGACTGGTTGGGCTACTGGGGGCGGACGATGCGAGTGGCCCGTCGGGCGTATGCTCGATCCATGGCGGGGGCGTTCGGCGTGCGGGTGCGGAGCCCGTTCGAGGACTTGCGAGGCGGGCTTGTGCTTGGCGGCGAGGGGTTGTGGGAGAAGGTGCGGGGGCTGCTCGACGATCGTCAAGGACATGAGGAGATCCGGTGGCGGACGCGCGCGGACGAGCAGATGGTCCGCCGGCAGGTGGTGGACATGGTTGATCGGGAGACAGACGCTCGGGTGAGGATCTGGATGCGCGTACAACTGGGCGGCGAGCGCTCGGCGGACCTGGCTCGCGAGCTGGGCTACGCCGACGGCAGCGGCATCCTGCGGGTGATCCAACGGCTCGAATCGCGCGCCCGCCAGGACGCCGACCTGGCCGCTAGACTGGAGGCGACGAGGCGACGGGTCGAGATGTCAAGTGTCAAGAGTTGACCCCATACTCGTTCTTGACGCGTTTACGTCGGCAGGATAGGCTGATGTCAAGGGTGGAATCGAGGGGGACGGGCGTCAACTCATGAGGGCATACTAGGTCTTTGGGCTTCCGGGGGCACACCTGCTGTTTGCCGTGTGGGTCCTGGAAGTCAGCGTCAATCCGTCTGAGTGCCAGGCAGTTCCTATTCAAGAAAAGGGAGGAACGCTCATGAGACCGGTACACATCGCTCTTGTCATGCTCACGCTGGTCGCTTTCGTGGCTACCTGTCCTGCCTATGGTGGCGACGCCTACTATGACCCCATCTATGGATACGCGGTCACGAGCGACGTCGTCTACGGGTATGCGCCGACTCCGGGCGGGACCATCGCCTTGCTGTGCGATATCTACCAGCCAGTGGACATCGGTCAAGGTCCGGTGCCGACGAATCGGCCGGCGGTCGTGATTCAAGACGGCGGGGCATGGACGTCGGGCAGTAAGACGAATGGCCGGGTGGTCCACCCCGCTCGATACATCTGTCAACGCGGGTTCACGGTGATCATCACCGACTATCGGTATTGGGACATAGGTTACTATCTTGGCGGCTACACCGGCGATACCGAGTTTGGCAGCCGACCTTACAGCGGCCTTGACTTTCCATGGTATCTCTCAGTCTTCCCCGGCGTGGAAGTCATCCGGTGCGGTATCGAGGACTTCTCGGTGGCCATGGCCTGGGTGCGAGACAACGCCGCGTCACTGGGGATTGACGGCAACAAGATCTGCGCTTGCGGCGGCTCGGCGGGCGGCATCAATGTGCTCTGCAATCAATACAACAGCAACCCCGTGCCCGCGCGTTATCGCGCGCAGTCAGTCATGTGCGTCGTTTCGACGATGTACGGTAACTGGGACAGGATTAACGCCGGCGCGCCTCCGGCGTTCATGTTGAACAACACACTCGACCCGGTCATCTTCTACTCGCCAGACGTCCCAGACTTCAATAATCGATTGACCCAACTGGGAATCTACCACGAACAGTGGTTTCAGGAGACCCGGGTCAATCACGACTTTGACTATAACGAAGTCATCGACGGCGTGCCCATCATGGAGCGCATGAAGGACTTCTGCTGCTATCACCTCGCGGGCGGTCCTTTGCAGGTGGGCTACACACTGACGCTCGCGGCGAATCCTTCGGGGGCCGGTTCGATCGACGCGGACCCTCCGCCCGACGGCAGCGGGGGATACGCGGCGGGCTCAACCGTAACGCTAACGGCTAACCCGAACGCCGGTTACTTGTTCAGTAGCTGGAGCGGGGACGCATCGGGGACGGACAGCATCACGACGCTCACGATGAACGGCCACAAGAGCGCCACGGCGAACTTCGTTCAAGGTCAGATGCTGACGTTGAACGTGGTGAACGGCACTTGGGGAACGATCGCGGCCGAACCGAATCTTCCGCTGTATCTCCCCGGGGCGACGGTGACATTGACGGCCACTCCCGTCGAAGGCCGATACTTCAGGTCGTGGACGATCTATGATCCCAACTTCCCTGGTGATGCCAACTACGCCAGCGTTGACGCGAACCTCACGACGACGATCGTGATGGACAGCGACATGCAGGTCGAAGCGGCGTTCAAGTGCGGGAGCGGGGTGAGTTCGGCGCTACCGTTGCTCGTGATCGGCCTTGCTGTTCTGGGGTTCGTCTCGCGGAGGATGCGGCGAAGGGATTGAGATAGAGCGTGCGGTCGTCGTAGGGCCCGGACCACTTCGTCTGCAGTACGGTGTCGAGATCGAGCTGCGTCCAGGGGTGCACGGGTCCTTCCGTCGGCAAGGACCGGGCGCCAGCGTGCTCCGTGGTTTGGGCCGACCTCGACGCCGAGCACGTAGGTGGCGCCCACCTTGAAGACCTGGCGCCACTTGTGGTAGGCATTGGGGGCAGGGCGAGTGGCTTGCCGTTGTTCATGGGCCATCCTCCGACTCCTCTCTTGACTAGTGTCACGGTTGTTCACCCTGCGTCGGTTTGGATAGGCCTGCTACGAGGTCAATCCCAGTGCCATGTCAATTCCCGGAGTATACTCGCTCAGGTCCGGCTTGCCTCGAGCGACAGCGATGGTCGTCACCATTCGGTAGATGAGGGCACGGACGAGCAACTGGGGGAAGTGTTCGATTGACGAGATGCTCCCGCGGAAGGCCTCTGGTGGAGCGTTCTGCCAACAGACGGCATCGGCGACGACTATGGCAGCGGCAAACCCGACGGGCCGCCAGTAGGGGGAGAAGTCGATTACGGCCGGTGGCTGGTCTTTGGCGAATAGGACGTTGCCCCCGAGGTCGCCGTGGACTATCTGGTTCGGAAGCGCGATAGGCTTTCGTAGATCGAGCATCTGACGGAGCGTCGGGTGTTCGAATGGGGCTCGGGTTTCTTCCCAGGCGACGCGGTCGCCCAGGTCCCAGGGGCTGTCGCGATCGTCGAGGAAGGCGGGGCGAGAGAGATGGGCGAGGGCTTGATGGAACCTATCTCCGACGGCGAGGACGTCGAGCCATTTGCCGTTTGGTGGATGCTCTCCCTCCAGGGCGACCTGCGCAGACCAGCCGTCGACTACCCATTGCCCGTTGCGGGCGCGGAGGGGTAAGGGCAATCTGAAACCGTCCTGCTGGATCGTCGGCGAGTGATCCGCCATCCAGCGCCATTCAACAGGATTGTGGCACGGCTTCAGCACCGCGTGACCCGCTAGCCAGCAACGACCCGTGCCGCCAGGGAGCGGCGTGATTTCTTGCTGGAGCAGATCGAAGGCCTCAAGAGCAGTGTCCGTTGGACGGCTATTCATTTGACGAGTGCCACGCGCGCCGAGACTGTCAGACCGAAAAGGGCACTAGTTTTCGCTGGAGACCTGTTCGTAGAAGTCGACGTAGTCGGGTCTGGAGTCTCCGTTGAGGGCCTGGATGGCGGCTCGGGGGTGACGGTTTAGCTGGGCGGTGATGCCGTAGGGGACCTCGTAGCCCCATCGGATCTTGCTTCGGAGCGGCTCGAACTGCTCCTGGATGCAGCGGAGGATGGGTCGGATGCGGAACTTGGGGTTCCGGAGGAATCCGAGGAGGAGCTCCATGGGGCAGTTGCCGGCGCCGCGTCCGATGCCGAGCATGGTCGCGTCGAGCAGGTTGGCGCCCTGGATGATCGCCTCGATGGTGTTGGCGTAGGCGAGCTGCTGGTTGTTGTGCGCGTGGATGCCGACCTCCTTGCCGCGCGCCTTGGCGGCGGCGAGGTAGCGTCTTGTGAGGTCTTGGATCTGCTCGCTGTAGAGCGATCCGAAGCTGTCGACGAGGTAGATGGCCATGGCGGGGGTATCGGCGAGGACCTCGAGGGCCTGATCGAGCTCGCGATCGGAGACGATGGAGATGGCCATCAGGTTGGCGGTGACCTCGTATCCCTTGTCGTGGGCGTCCTTGATCATGTCGACGGCCAGCGGGATCTGGTGGATGTAGGTTGCGACTCGGATGACGTCGAGGACGCTCTGCTCTCGGGGCAGGATGTCCTGCTTGTAGTCGGCCTTCTCGGCGTCGGCCATGGCGCAGAGCTTGAGGTCGGAGGGGTTGTCGCCGACGATCCGCCGGATGGCGTCCTCGTCGCAGAACTTCCAGGCACCGAACTTGTCCTTGGCGAAGAGCTTCTTGCTGGCCTTGTATCCGAGCTCCATGTAGTCGATGCCGGCGGCGACGCAGGCGTCGTAGACGGCACGGACGAGGGTGTCGTCGAACTGGTGGTCGTTCATGAGCCCGCCGTCGCGGACGGTGCAGTCGAGGACCTTGATCTCGGGTCGATAGGTTACCCACGGGGCCGTGGCTGTCATGGCACGGATCTCCTGCTCGGTGTCTGATCGGGCGGAAACCGTCCACGTCCCGCGCCGGACATTGTTCGTATCGGTAAAGTGGGTGTCCCGCTTGGGCAAGCGCCCAGGGGATCCGCCTGCCGAACCGCCGCTCCACACGGTCCCCCAAACGATTTAGCATAGCGTGTCGGCGTCGACGGGGCAAACGAAACCGACCCCTTCGAGCGACGCTTCGTCGCGGTCGAGCGGCTGGGTCCGGCGCTGGGCGCTCCGGAGGGCGTCTGCTACAGTGCGCGACCGGCGATTGGAGGACCGATGATGCGTTTGAAATCAGTGTGGTTCGCGGGGCGCGCGGCGGCGTGCGTGGCGCTGCTTATCGGACCGGTCGGTTGTCAGAAGCGGGAAGGGGCGGGTGGAAGCGGCGAGGTCGAGCTGGCGTTCATCACGAACAGCCCGAGCGATTTCTGGACGATCGCGAGGGCGGGGGTGGCGGTAGCGGAGAAGGAGTTCGGGGTGAAGGTTCACTTCCAGGTTCCGGGCAAGGGCTCGGCGGCCGAGCAGAAGCAGATCATCGAGGCGATGATCGCCAAGGGTGTGAAGGGGATGGCGATCAGTCCTCTGGACTCCGAGAGTCAGGTGACGATCATCGACGAGGCGGCGGCGCACATGCCGGTGGTGACGCAGGACTCGGACGCTCCCAAGAGCAAGCGGGTGGCGTACGTGGGCACGAACAACGTGGAGGCCGGTCGGAAGGTGGGCAAGCTGATCAAGGACGTGTTGCCCAAGGGCGGCAAGATCGCGGTGTTCGTGGGGAAGATGGACGTGGCGAACGCTCGCGAGCGATACGCGGGGATCATGGAGGAGTTGAAGGGCGCGAAGATCGAGGTGGTGACCGGGGCGCCGTACACGGACGAGAACTCGTATCCGAAGGCGCAGGAGAACGTTCGGGTGGCGCTGGACAAGTTCCCCGACGTGGGGTGCCTGGTTGGGCTGTGGAGCTACAACGGCCCGATGATGGTCAAGGTGGTGAAGGAGAAGGGGTCGAAGGTTCCGATCGTTTGCTTCGACGAGGAGGGCCCGACGCTGCAGGGCATTCGGGAGGGGCTGATTCTGGCGACGGTGGTTCAGCAGCCGTACCAGTTCGGTTACGACTCGATTCGCGTCCTGGCGAAGCTGGCCAAGGGCGAGCCGATCGAGATTCCGAAGGACGGGCTGATGTACGTTCCGACGAAGGTGATTCGGAAGGCGAACGTGGACGAGTTCGAGAAGAAGCTGAACGCGCTGAAGGCGCGGGGGCGGTAGTGCCGCGGGTGGCGCGATGAAGCATCGGTACCTGGAAGTAACGTTTCGCGACGGGGTTCCGCTTGCCGCTTACTTCTATCTTCCGCGGAACGCGGACGACAGGAGCGTTCGGACGGAGCCGTGCGGTGAAGGGCTGCTGATCGACTACACGAGCGACGGTCGGGCCATCGGGATCGAGATCACGTCGCCAGCCTCGATTTCGCTAGAGGCGCTAAACAGGGCTCTTGCCGTTGCGGATCAGCAGCCGGCGAGGCCAGAGGAACTGGGACCGCTTGCAGCGGCATAGGACATCCAGTCGCGCTATCCGGACAGAAGGATTCGGCTCAAGGAGGTGTTCGATGAGCGACCGAGTTGACCTAGCGATGCAGGAAGTGTGGGATTGGAAGCGTAGAGCGGAGGAGTCCACGCGAGACATGTCGGGCGCCGCCATCATGGAGTTCTATCGTTCGCGGGCAGCGGAGGTTCAGCAGAAGTTCGGGCTGGCGCTGACGTCGCGGCAGAAAGGCGAGACTTCGGGGACGCGCCGAGGGAAGTAGGGTTGCTCCGCTAGCTCGCGACACCCGCGGCGACTTCGATTGAATGGCATTTGACCCTTTGAACACTGCATCACCGCATGACGGATCCGAGGGGAGTGGCGCTCGCGAGCCGCTGCTTCGGATGGTGGGGGTGAGCAAGCGATTCCCTGGTGTTCAGGCGCTGGACGACGTGTCGCTGGAGCTGGGCGGGGGCGAGGTGCTGGGGCTGATCGGGGAGAACGGGGCGGGCAAGAGCACGCTGATCAAGGTTTTGGCGGGGATTCACACTCCGGAGCGGGGCGAGGTTTTCTGGCAGGGCCGGCGGGTCGAGATCGACGGCGTGCAGGCGAGCCTGGACCTCGGCATCGGCGTGATCCACCAGGAGCTGAACCTGGCGGACAACATCAGCATCGCCGAGAACATCTTTCTTGGTCGACAACCGAGCCGGTTCGGGTGGCTTGGCGTGGTGGATCGGCGCCGGCTGCATCGGATGGCGCAGGAGCAGTTGGACAAGCTCGGTCTGAGAATCCCCAGCAACACGCGGCTCGGGCGACTGACGATCGGGCAGCGCCAGCTCGTCGAGATCGCCAAGGCCCTGTCGCTCGACGCCCGGCTTCTGGTCTTCGACGAGCCGACGAGCTCACTGTCGAGCAGCGAGGCGGCGGCGCTGTTCGACGTGATCCGACGGATGAAGGCCCAGGGGGTGGGGATCCTCTACGTATCTCACCGGCTGGCGGAGGTGGAGGATCTGGCGGACCGCGTGCAGGTTCTGCGGGACGGCAAGGTGGCGGGGTTGCTGTCGGGTGAGGAGATCGAGCACGGGCGGATGGTCCGGTTGATGGTCGGTCGAGACGTGGAGCGCTACTACCAGCACGAGCGACGAGGGCCGGCGGGGGACGTTGTGCTGAGACTGCGGGACGTGGTTCTTGCAGGTGGGTCGTCGGGACATGGGGGTGGCAGCGCGGCGCGGGGGGATGCGTCCCGCGGCGCGAGGCTGTCGGTCGAGTTTCGCGCGGGGGAGATCGTGGGGTTCGCGGGGCTGGTGGGGGCGGGGCGGTCGGAGCTGGCTCGGGCGATCTTCGGCATCGATCGGATCGCGTCGGGAACGGTCGAGCTGGATGGGAAGGTCGTTCGGATCGGCGATGCGCGGGCGGCGATTCGGCGGGGGATCGGGCTGGTGCCGGAGGATCGCAAGCAGCAAGGGCTGATCCTTGACATGGCGATTACGCCGAACATCACCATGGCCGGTCTGTGCGAGTACAATCGGCTGGGGTTGCTGGATCGGCGGCGGGAGCTGTCGGTCGCGAGGAACGGGGCGCGGGGTTTGGACATCCGGGCGACGTCGCTGGCGCAGAAGACTCGGACGCTCAGCGGGGGCAATCAGCAAAAGGTGGTGCTGGCCCGATGGCTCGCGATGGATCCTCGCGTTCTGATTCTGGATGAGCCGACGCGGGGGGTGGACGTCGGCTGCAAGAGCGAGATCTACACGCTGATGTCGAGGCTGGCGGAGCGGGGCGTGGCGATTTGGATGATCAGCTCGGAGATGGAGGAGCTTCTGGCGATGTCGGATCGCGTGGTCGTGATGCACGAGGGTCGGATCGCGGGGGAGCTTTCGGGCGAGGGGATCACGGAGGAGGGGATCATGACGTTGGCGGTGGGCGGCGACGTGCCGTCGGCACGTCGAAACGTCGAAACGTCGAAACGTCGAAATGTCGACACCAGAGGACTCTGATGCGTTCGTGCTGCGGCACGCCGGCGTTTTGAAACGTCGAAACGTCGACGTCAGAGGGTTGTGGGATGTTTGCGTTTCCGCAGGCGGCCAGTGGTGGTGGGGACGGTCTTGGGTTTGGGTCCTTCATCGAGCCGGCGCCGTTTTCGGCGAGCGAGTTTCGGGTTGCATTCGAGGTGGCATGGCTCGGCGTCAGATGGGCGTTCTGACATGGAACGAAGCACGGGTCCGCGGAACACCGCGCTGATTCAAGACGGTGCATCTGGCGGATCGGCGGCTTGTTCGGTCGGAACGGTCTTTGTGTGCGGACCCATGGCACCCGACACGAGATTGTCAGACCGAAGCGAGCACTGGGTATGGGCGTGATATGAGTGGTGAGCGGGAGACATCGGGGCGGGCATCGGGGGTGCAGGAGCTGGCTCTTCGGCTTGGGTCGGGGATCAGCGAGGTCGGGATTCAGGTTCTGTGCATGCTGGTCGTGTTGGTGGCGATGGTCGGCTTCACGGCGGTCAAGCAGCCGCAGTTCCTGAGCCTGTACCAGATGCAGACGACGGGGCGGGAGGTGGCGATCCTGTCGATGTTCGCGATCGGGCAGGGGATGGTGATCATCGCGGGCGGGATCGACCTGTCGGTCGGCTCGGTGCTTTGCTTCGTCGGGACGCTGAGCCTGTATCTCATGCAGGCGGGGTGGCCGATCGGCGCGGTGATCGCGGTGGCGATCTTGTTCGCGGTGGGTGTGGGGGCGCTGCACGGGGTTCTGGTGTGCTATTTGAACCTCCAGCCCTTCATCGTGACCTTGTGCAGCCTTCTGGTGTGGCGGAGCCTGGCGCGCTGGCTGACGAACGACGCGACGACGAGCTATCAGGAGGGGGCGCAGCCGCTGTTCTTTTGGCTGGGCAACGGGAAGGTGGGGCCGGTTCCTGTTCCGGTGGCGATCGTGCTTGTGGTCCTGCTCGTGTCGCTGTTCATCATGCGGGGGACGGTTCACGGGCGGTATCTGTACGCGATCGGCTACAACCTGGAGGCGGCGCGATTCAGCGGGGTTCGGGTCAACGCGCTTCGGATCTTCACGTACGCGTTTTGCGGGCTGCTGACGGGGATCGCGGGGTTGATCGACGCGAGCAGCGTGAGCACGGTGGCGCCGTCGTCGGCGGGGACGCTGTACGAGCTGTACGGCATTACGGCGGCGGTGCTGGGCGGGTGCGCGCTGACGGGGGGGCAAGGGTCGCTCATCGGGATCATCATCGGGGCGGCGATCCTCAAGATCCTCTACAAGGCGCTGCTGTTCCTGGGGGTCAGTTCGCTGCTGACGGACGCGGTGACGGGCGTGGTGTTGGTGGCGGCGGTCTTCGCGGACGCGCTGATCAAGCGGCGACGGTCGGCGACGTGATGGGGGCATCCATCAAATCGTGGCGACGGCTCAAGTGAGCTACCGCTGCCTCCAGACCAGTGGCCTTGTCCTGGTATCTCTGAAGGATTCGCCGGACTTCAGCCGTCGCTACGCGACTGAGTCGCCTGCACGCAGGCCTTCCCAGGACTGAAGTCCTGGGCAATTTTCACATGGTCCCTCCGGGACCAAAGACGCGCGGCTTGGCAGCCCGAACCGTCTGCCGCGGAGGTCGATGTGAGATCGACAAGGCCTTACAGACGCAGCCACAATCAGGATGCATCCCAACGTGACGGGCGGCGGGTTAGTGTCGCCGCCAGATCAGCAGCTCGCGTTCGATTTCTTCTCCGGGAGCGATGAGTCGATAGGGGTGACGGTGGGCTGGGTCGAAGCCGAGCCGCTCGATCTGTCGCTGCTTGGCGGGGGTCAGGTCGTGGGCGGCGCGTGGCGTGGCGTAGAGGACGAGGTTTCCACCGGGGGGGAGGAGGCGTCGGGTCTCGCGAAGACAGTCGATGACGCCTCCGACGGCGCGGCAGAGGACGAGGTCGAAGGGGTCGGTCTGGCCGGCGAGCTCTCTGGCGCGGACGTGTCGGACGGCGAGTCGCTGGAGATCGAGGGTCGCGGCGGCGGCGGCGAGGAAGTCGGTCTTCTTGCGGGTGCTGTCGATGGCGAGGATGGACCACGCGGGTCTGCAGACGGCCAGGGGCACGGCGGGGAACCCCGCGCCGGTTCCGACGTCGAGGACGGAGGGGGTCGAGGGGCTCGCTTGCTCGGCCCAGGTCAGCAGGGCGAGCGAGTCGGCATAATGCTTGACAGCGGCCTGGGCCGGGGCGGTAATCCGTGTTAGATTGATGTGCCGATTCGCGCTGAGCATGAGCGTGAAGTGTTGCCAGAGCCTCGCGGTTTGATTCTGCTCGAGGGAGATGCCCAGTTCACGGCAGGCGGCGTGGAGCGTGTTCGTGAACTCGGTACACTCAGGACCGACGTCATCGTGAGGAAAGACCATTCGGGTGATGATAGCCCGTTGAGACGCCCCTCGCCATCGCGCAGGGCAGGAGGCCCGTAGAGAAGATGGCCCGAATCGCCCCATTTCGCGGTATCCGATACGACCCGTCGCGGTTTCCGGGCGGGGACCTGTCGCCGGCGCTATCGCCGCCGTATGACGTGCTGAGCCAGGCGGACCGCGAGGCGTACGTGGCGCGGCATGGGCGCAACATCGTCGTTGTGGATTTGCCTCACATGCCGCCGGGGTACGCCGGTCCGCCGGAGGCGTACGAGAAGGCGGCCGATGCGCTGCGACTGTGGCGCGAAGACGGGACGCTGATGCGGGACGATCGGGCAGCGCTGTACGTCTATCATCAGGAGTTCGAGCACGCGGGGCGGGCGATCACGCGGAAGATGCTCTTTGCCAAGCTTCGTCTGGAGGAGTTTGGTCGGGGGAGCGTCTATCCGCACGAGCAGACATTCGGCGGTCCGAAGGAGGACCGCCTGATGCTGGCGCGGGCGACGCGGTGCAATCTATCGCCGATCTTCGGGCTGTACCCGGACTCGGAGAAGGACGTGGCGAGGATTCTGGACGTGGGGGGTCGCGCGCCGACGTTTCGGGGGTCCGTGGACGAGGTGGACAACCGGGTGTGGGTGGTCGACGACGAGGAGGTCATTGGGCGCGCGGTGGAGGCGATGGCCGATCGGCCGGTGTTTATCGCGGACGGGCACCATCGTTACGGCACGGCGTTGATGTACCGACAGGAGTTGTCGGGGTCGATATCGGAGGATCACCCAGCGAATTTCGTTCTGATGGTGCTGTGTGCGTTGGAGGACGACGGCCTGCTGATCCTGCCCACGCATCGGCTCCTGAAGGGCGTGGAGGTCGATCGAGTGATTGCGGCCGTCGAATCGTCGGGCGCCGTTGCGCTTGCGCCGACGGCCTGCGACGCGACGGGGGATGTCGCGCCGGGCTCGTTGCGGATACACGACGGGGCGGGGAATCGCGCGTGGGACGTAACGATCACTGATCGCAAGGCCCTGGAGGCGGCGGCACCCGGGCACACTCGGGCCTGGTACGGGTTGGATCTGGCGTTTCTGCACGGGTACTTGATCGAGAGGGTGATCGGGCCGGCCTTGGGGTCGGCGGAGGCGCCGGAGATCCGATACATCAAGGACGCGGGGGAGGGGCGTCGGAAGGCTCGGGAGACCGGTGGGCTGCTGATCGAGACGGCGGCGACGTCACTGGATGCGATGAGCGAGGTTTGTCGGGCGGGGGAGCTGATGCCTCAGAAGAGCACGTACTTCTATCCGAAGCTGGCGACGGGTTTGGTTATCCATTCTCTGGAAGCATAATCCCTTGGCATAGCGACGCGGTCAGGGGGCGAAGAGCTCGAAGAGGTTGCCCTCGCCGGGGCGGAGGCGGAGCTTGATGGGGATCTCGTCTCCGGGTCCGGTGGGGAGGTATCTCTCGGTCTCGTCGACGTTGACGGCTCGAGCGACGGCGCGGCCTGGGATGGCGGTGGGCACAAGGACGGTGTCGTATCCGAAGGTCTCGACGTCCGGGTTGTAGACGAGCAGGAAGGAGCGTTTGGGTCCGACGAAGAGGGTGGGGCGGAGTCTGCCCTGGCTGGTCCGGACGATGCCTGGGGTCGGGGCGAGGCCTTTGAGCAGGGGGCCCCACTTGATCGCCCTCTTTGTGATCTTCCTGACGGCGGCGGTTCGGCCGGGGGGCATGGATCGGTTGGCGGCGGCGAGTCCGCTGTCGGGGGTCTTGTCGGCGTGGTAGCGGTAGAAGACGAGGCCGTCGACGAAGCCTGCGGAGAGCGCGGTGAGGTAGATGACGTCCCACTCAGCGGGGGTGGGCATTCGCATTCGGCCGGGGATGGCGGCGGCCTGGATCATCATCCAGTGTCGCCGGTGTGGGGTGGCGGCGTAGATCTCGGTCATGGCTTCGAGATGGGTGGCGGGTCGGTCGTAGCGGCGGTTTTTCAGCTCGCCGGGCTGGGCGTCCTCGGCCAGGGGGAAGTTGTCCCACAGGACGACGGGCAGGTTCGCGCGTTTGACGTATCCGGGGACGTCCCGACTGAGCGGGACAAAGACGGGGTGTGCGGGGTCGAGTCGCTCGTAGAGGGCGGTGACCTCGGCGAGACGATCGAGGACGTCAGGGGTGGGCACGTCGTAGACCAGGTGCATGGCCAGGGCGAGGTGTCGGCCGATGCGCTGGAGGTTGTCTCTGACGACGGGTTCGGGCGCGCTCATGACGGCCGGGTCGAATTGCCCGTTCTTGATGAAGGCGGCGGTTCGGGCGTGGGGGAGGATGACGCGGAGGGACTGGCTCTCGGCGACGTCGAGGAGCATTTGACGGCGGTCGTCGTCGACGGCGTCGGCAACGATGGTGTTGAATCCGAGTGACGCGATGTGTCCGAAGTCGGCCGCCATGGTGGCGCGGGCCTGGGCCGGTTCGGGGGGGACGTAGCCGCGGACGTAGTACCAGACGGCGACGGTGTAAACGTCTTCGAGGGGCGTCGGCTGCTCGGCCTGCTTCTGCTGGATGGGGGGCTGAAAGTCGAATGTCTCACACCCGCAGACGATCAGCGATAGCGCAACGGCGGCGAGGGGAGCCCATCGTGCGTGAGGTCTTGGAGGCCGTTCTCGTTTCATGGCGGACGCTTTGGCTGCCGGCTTCAACCTCCAGAGGGAACGTTCCTGCTCGACGTCGCGGGAGCGTTGATGCGCGTGGACTCGATGAGGCTGACGTCCCGCGTGCCGCTTGGCCCTGGCGACTCGAAGTAATGATACCGCAGAAGCGGGCGATTGCCCCAACCGATATCCGTGACTTGGAGTGGGTGAACGGTCAGTCGGCGGCCGGAGCGCTGGGCCCGCTGCTGCCAGCGATGTATGAGGGCCTGGTAGCCCTCCTTGGGTTTCCATGCGGGGCGGATGACATACCAGTCGGCCAGGTCGGGATCGAAGAGGTAGTCAGGGAGCCGGTCCCACCCGGGTCGTCGTCGGCTGTCGGGCTTGAGCATGCCCGCGCACGGGCGTCCTGTGTGAAACATGATGGGCAGTTGTCCGTAGGGAGCGTAGACGACGGCGTTCGGGTCGGCGCTGTCGCTCAAGGCGCGCGTGATCGCTTCGTTGGGCCCGTAGAAGGGTTGTCTCAGCTCGTTGACGTAGCCGGCCCACTCGCTCTTGAGCATGGCCTGTCGAAGCGTCGCGGGGCCGGTGGCGTAGTCTCCGTCGAGTTGGTTGGCTCCGACGGCGGCGGGAAATAGGGCGCATGCGACGGCGGGGAGGAGGTTCGTCACGCCGGCGACGACGGCGCCGATGTTTCCGGCCACGTCATTGCGGAGGTAGATCTCTCTCAGGGCGGCGGCCACGACGATCGATCCGAGGGGGAGCATGTGCACGAGATAGCGCGGACCCGCCCAGAGGAACACGGGGATAAGGATCATGACGGGGACGGCCATGCAGAGGACGAGGGCGTAGGCGCCGCGGACGCGGAGGCGTCCCAGGATGGCGGCGGCGGCCAGCGCGAGGGCCACCACGGCGGGGCAGACGAACTGGTTCATCACGAATAGGAGCTTGAGGAACGAGTGGCCGGCGGTCTGGTGCTGATAGCCGACGGTCTGGCTGGTGCCGAGGGCGTGGTGCAGACCCATTCCGAAGAACCAGGGCAGCGTGAGGGCGGCGGTTACGAGGGCGGCGAGGATCAAGCGGAGCCAGGTGTCGCGGCGGCGTCTCCAGATTGCGGCGTGGGCGGCCATTCCGACGGCGACGCAGGCGAAGGTGACGTAGTTGGCGTGGAAGAGCAGGACCATGCCCAGAATCAGCACGATCGTTCCGCGACGGCGGGGCAGGTCGGCGTACCCCCAGATCGCCAGGAGGGCGGCGACCGGGAGTATGGCGTAGTATCGGCATTGCCGCATGAGGAGCATGTATTGGACGGAGGTGAGCAGGAGCACGGCCGATAGGCACGAGGCCCAGCGGTCTCGAAGCAGGCGTCTTGCGACGAGATACGTGAGCCCGATGGAGACGCAACCGAGCAGTGCGAAGGGCAATCGAGCGCCCAAGGAGGTTGGGCCGAGGATCAGCATGCCGAGGGCGGCGAGATAGTGCATGGCCCAGGGGGTCCACGCCCAGAGGAACGAGTCGTTGAGCTCGACGCCGTAGGCGCCGGTGACGAAGCATCGTCCGTCCCAGGCGATCGGCAGGCCGGTCCTTAGGACGCCCTTGGCGACGAGGGCGCACTCGGCCTCGTCCTGCCAGAGGCAGCGATCACCGAGGTTGGGCAGGAGCAGGACGGCGCCGAGGATCATGAGCCCGGCCATCATCATTCGGTCCGCGCGGTCGAACCGTTCGGGCGAGGCGAGGAGGGCGTCGTCGGTGGCGTCGGCCGGGGGCTTGGCGGGTTTGGGCGCGGAGGTTGCCTCTTGGGAAGGCTTGGGCTGATCTGGCTCGGTCGCGTGGGTCATGGGCGGCTCGTTTACGGGCAGACGGCTGTCAGGACGTGGCGATCGTGCTGACCAGCCGACCCAATCCCTCGATCGTGCACTCGATGCGGTCACCGGGATGCAGGAACTTTCCGGTGGAGCTTCCGACCCCGGCGGGGGTTCCGGTGCTGATGATGTCTGCCGGCTCGAGCGTCATGAGTCTGGAGGCGAAGGCGACGATCTCGGGGACGGTGTGGATCATCTGGCCGGTGGACCCTTGTTGGCGGGCCTCGCCGTTGACGGTGAGGGTCATGGTCAGGGCGTGGACGTCGGGGATCTCGTCGGGTGTGACGAGATAGGGTCCCATGGGCAGGGCGCCGTCTTGCCACTTGCCGGTCAGCCAGTCGAAGAAGGCCTCGCGCTCGCTCTTGGTTCGGTCGGACGTGGTCAGCCCGACGAGTCGTCGGGAGGAGACGTCGTTGCAGATCATGTAGCCGGCGACGCAGTCGGCGGCCTGGTCGACGGTGACCTCCTTGGCCGAGCGTCCGATGACGACGCCGAGCTCGATCTCGTGGTCGAGCTGATCGGTGACTTTCGGATAGGGGGTGGCTGCGCCTGGGGCCAGGATCGTGGTGGTCGGCTTCATGAACAGGTGCGGGGGGGACTTGGCTTTGTCCTTTTCCGTGCCGCCGCCTTCTCGGATGTGTTCCTGATAGTTGCCGGCGAGGCAGACGATCTTGCCGGGGTTGGGCAGGGGCGCGCATAGAGTGACCGTCTCGAGATCGGGCGCGGCAGCGAGGTCGGCCCGGTTGGCGGCTTCGGCGAGGGAAGGCAGGGCGCCGGCCTCGATCAGTCCACGAACGGTGTGGGGCAGATTCGGCGCCGCCTTGGCCACGTCGATGACCTTGCCATCTCGGACGACGCCGGCGGTCTGGGTCCCGTCGGGTCGAGAGAACGTGATCAGCTTCATTGTGTGCGATTCCTCCAGTCTCTGATCGGCGCGGTTCCTTCGAGAACTCGAACGGGGACAAGTGTAACGAGCTTGGCGCGGATTTACACGGGTCGACGGCCGGCGAGGGGTGGATGTGGGGGGAGGTTCGGTTACGGCATGGCAGTCTGCAACTGATTGATGTGCAAGGGATTGCGGGGGTCGCTGTGTTGGGCGGCGTGCCAATCTGGCAATTCGACGGAGGGGCTCGGGGATGCCATGCTCTCGATAAGTTTTTTGTGTTCAATTGGTTATGGTGATGACTGTGTGTTGGCACGCCGGATGCTTATGTCTTGTGAGCCGCAATCGTGCGGTCTTGAAATGGCGATATTCGCGCCGCGAGGCGCGAGGTGATATGAAGAAAGGAGCAGTGCGATGCTACCCGTTTTGTTTCGACCCAATTGGTCTCTGAGGCCTGGCCGCTCCGTGTGGGTTGATCGATGGGGCGCGGATGTAGGACGTGCGTTCGATCAGCTTCTTGGAACGGGCGAGAAGGCCTTTGCGCCTTATCGCGTGGACGCCTGGGAGGACGAGCACAACGTCTACTTGGCGGCCGACGTGCCGGGATTTCAGAAGGACGAGCTCGACATCTCGGTCGAGGACGGCGTGCTGACGATCAGCGGTGATCGGAAGGGCGAATCCGAGCGGAAGGACGAGCATTACCACGTTCGCGAGCGGCGTTTCGACAGGCTCGAACGTCGATTCAGGTTGCCGGAATCGGTCGGAAGTGGCGAGGTCGAGGCGATACTGAAGGACGGTGTCTTGACGATCACGCTGAAGAAGGCCGAGGCGAGCAAGCCGAGGAAGATCGACGTGACGGACGGCGTGCCCGGCGAGGCGTAAGCGAAACATCCAGATTCCTCCTCCTGCCCTAGGTCCCGCGGCCGGCTTTGTGTCGGCCGCGGGATTGTCTTTTGTCGCGGGGGGCGTTTTCCCTTCTTGCTTGGGCGTTTCCGCGAGTGCTCGCGTCGTTTCGGTGAGCGGGTTTCGCGTCAGATTCGGGGAGGCATGGGTGAGCGTCAGATGGTCTTTCTGGCATGGAACGAAACACGGGTCCGCGGGACGCCGCGCTGATTCGGAAGGGTGCATCCCGCTTACCCATCGGTTGTTCGGTCAGCATGGGCTGGCCGTGCGGACCCATGCCACCCGTAGCGAGACTCTCTGACGGAGAAGGGCACTATCGCGTTGCGAAGGCGTAGACGGTTGTTTGCGCGTATGTCTGGCCGGGGCGGAGGATGGTTGAGGGGAAGTCGGGTTTGTTGGGCGAGTCGGGGAAGTGCTGGGTCTCGAGGCATAGGGCGCCGCGTCTACCGTATCGCTTGCCTGCTTTGCCGACGTGGTGGCCGTCGAGGTGGTTGGCGGTGTAGAGCTGTACGCCGGGTTCGGTTGTGTAGGTTCGCATGACGCGGCCAGTCGTGGGCTCATAGACCTCGGCGGCCAGGGCGAGGGATCCGTCGGCGGAGTTTAGCACCCAGTTGTGGTCGTAACCGCTGCCTGTGCGGAGCTGCTCGTCGTCGGCGTCGATGCGCGCGCCGATGGGCGTTGGCTTCCGGAAGTCCATTGGCGTGCCCTCGACGGGGCGTAGCTCGCCGGTGGGGATCTGCGTGGCGTCGGTGGGGGTGAAGCGGTCGGCATTGATCATCAGCTCGTGGTTGTTGATATCTCCGGTGCCGGCGCCGGCGAGGTTGAAGTAGGTGTGGTTGGTGAGGTTCAGGGGGGTGGGCTTGTCGGTTCGAGCCTGGTAGTCGATGCGGAGCTCGTTGTCATAGGTCAGCGTGTAGGTCATCTTGCACGTTAGGGCGCCGGGGTATCCCTCCTCGCCGTCGGCGCTGGTGTAGGTCATCCTGACGCCGGCCGCTCCGGATTTCTCGACGGGCTCGGTCTTCCAGACGGCCTTGTCGAAGCCCTTGATACCGCCGTGGAGGTGGTTGGGACCGTTGTTGGTGGCGAGCTTGTACTCGACGCCGTCGAGTGTGAACCGGCCCTTGGCGATTCGGTTGGCGAAGCGCCCGCAGACGCATCCGAAGTGCGGGCTGTCCTTGATGTACTCTGCGAGGGTGTCGAAGCCGAGGACGACGTCGCCGAGCTTTCCTTCACGGTCGGGCACCTCGAGCGAGACGATCGTTCCGCCGTAGGTCATGATTCTGGCCCGGACGCCGCCGGCGTTGGTGAGCGTGTACAGATCGACGACTTGCCCGTGGGGTGTCTTGGCAAATGGCTGCTTCTGAATACCCATTGTCGGTGCCTCCTCGGGGCCGCTGACTCGAGTGAGGCGGATGTGATCCTTCGGATCCACCCGCTGGGTGGCGATGATAGCAAATGGTTGGGTCCGGCTCTAGGTTCCCTTCAGGATCGCACTGTCTTGCTGTCCATCGTCTTTCTCGCGAAGCAGAAACAACGCGATTTCTTTTCCGTGAAGGTCGCTCGGATTCATGAATCTCGACCCCACCTTGTGCAGTTGATCCAGCCAGACCGATCAACGATCAATCTCCCGTCGGGAGCTTGTCGATCATCTTCTCCGCATAAGGCTTCCTGGACAAGGCGCTGAATGCGTTTGCCGAGACGCTGAGGGCCAGCAGGACGCATGCGGCGTAGTAGAGCGGGTAGATGGACGCGCCATGGAAGTGGCCCGGCGTGACGAAGAGGTCTCTCGCCAGCATCGCGTCGGAGACGTAGAAGCTAATCCCCGCCGGTACGATATACCATCGAGCGGCGCCGTTTCGGGATCCCATCGCCAGAATGACCATCACGGTGATGACCACGATATATGCGTACACCAGGTGACTGACGTCCCCGGGCAGGTGAGGGGCGAAGTAGAGGCCCATGCCCGTGCTGACGGGCAGCATCACCGCCCCGGCCGCCAGGCATCTCCTGACGACGACGCCACGGACGAGGAGCCCAGCGATGAGCAGCGGCTGAGCGACCAGGAAGGCGAGCACGAGGAGCTGGAAGCTGTGGAGCACCAGACAGTCACCCAGAAAGCAGAATGCCAGGCCGGTGGTGACAAGCCGTCCGTATCGTGACGCAAGTCCGCCGCCGCACACCGCCAGTAGGAGGAAGGAGGCAGATGCCGTCAACGTTAGCGGCACCCGCGGATGCGTGTGTCCCAGCCTGACGCTGATCATGACCGCAAGCACGCATGCGCAGATCAGGAAGACCAGGAAGGCGCGGATCATTCTCATCAGCGACCGACGTGTTGACGCGCTCATACGGGGCGTCCTGCCATTCCGATCAGCCGAGTGACAACCTGTCTAGTGCTCCGTCCCGGGTCATCTGATGGGCCGAAGCGATGTCAAAGGGAGGGCGAGGCTCCCGCCGAGCCGCGATCTAGCGAATCGGATTCAGCTCGGCGGGAGCCTCGCCCTCCCTCAGGCATTCATCAGTTAACGCGCGACCGGCCACCAGCTCACCGAATAGGCGATGATCCCACCAGTGGATATCAGTACTCCGCGCCTCCTCCAACAGGGCAACCCGCTGCCTGGTCTGCTTCCATCCTGTCGAGTGAGGCGGACCGATCTTGGCCCGCGCGCTCTCGCTGGTACGCCAGCACGCTCAGAGCGAACAGAGCGCAGGCCGTGTAGTACGGCCCGAAGACGCTGATCGGCGACCAACTTTCCGACGAGATGAAGATCGATCGCGCCAGGAGCGTGTCCGAGGCATAGAAGGCGACGGCGGCGATAGCGAGCATCAGGCGGCCCTTTCCCGGTCGAGCGCCGCCGGCGAAGACGACCATCGCCGAGATCACGACAATGTACGCCAGCACCGGGACCAGGAGATTCTCCCGAACGTGCGGGATGATCCACAGGCAGATGGCGCTGCTGGCAACCGCAACGAGCCCCCCCGCGAGGAGACAGGCTTTGGCGCGAAGGCCTCTCACCCAGAACGCGGCGATGAAACACAGATGTCCGACGAGGAATGCGGCAATCGTCATGGCAAGGCCGGGTACGTGATCGCCGATCCAACAGAAGCACAGACCGATCGTGACCAGCCGACCGTACCACGACCGCAGGCCGCCGCCGGCAAGGGCGATCAGAATGACCGATGTCGAGGCGAGCGTGATCGAGGGGCGGCTCAGCATCTTCCAGGCGGTACCGCGGACGAGGATCGTGCCGGCCGCCCCCACCGCGACCGCAAGGACCAGGGCCGCGCATAGCACCTCCGTTCGTGATGCCCTTCCGCCAAGCAGCCCGTGAAACGTTCCTTCAGCCGCCATCTTCTCACTACCCCCCGTGTTGGGAAATGATTCGCGCCTAGCTCGGACGCCGGGAGCGGTTCTGGCGCCATGGCCAGAAGATGTCGCTTCCCCGAGAACACTCATCATAGCTTGACGGGTCGATCCTTCCCATCATGGCGCCCGCTCAAAATCGAGAACGAGGTCGATCCAGGTGATGCTGAGGGGGGGCGCGACATCCTTGGTCGGGGCGGTGTAGACGAGTCGGATCTCATTCGTGCCCAGCCGCAGCCAGTCGGCCTCGATCGGGGTTTGGCTCATGCCCCGCTTCCACCAGTCCTTGTCGAAGAGGAAGTCGCCGTGCCGGGTTCTGTGGACGTTGACGGCTACTTGGGCGGATGTCGGGGGGGGTGATTGGCCTCGGATTTCGACGGGGTCGTGGCCGTTGACGTGGAAGGCGAGCCGCTCGCCCTCTTGGAGCGGTCGGGCGTAGATGATGATCTTGGCTTTGACCTCATGTCCCTGGCGTTTGGCCTTTGCGACGTCGTCTCCGATCCTGAGCGAGACGGTCTTTTCGGCGCGGTAGGGGGGCGTCGTCGGCAGGTCGAAGGTCACCGGACAGTGTGGCTTGGGGTCGACCATGTACTGCTTGTCGGCGAACTCGACCTTTGCGGGGTCGGCCAGATCGTTGAGCCATGGGTGGGTGACCCACTGGTCCTGCGAGAAGCCGAGCTGGAGTCCGTCGGCGTCGGCGCGGTGAAAGAGCATTGCCTGGGCGAAGTAGATCTCCTTGGTCTTGGGCTTGTCGTAGCGGCGGATTCCCTTGGCCTTGTCGCCGGGCTGTGGGTCGGTCGTGACGAAGCCGAGGGCCTGCCAGACGGTGGGGAAGACTTTGACGCCGGTCTTGTTTCGCATGGAGATGAACTCGTCGACGTCGACGTCGAATACCTCGTTCGGGCGGTAGTGCGTGGGGACGATGATGTCGATGAGGCGTTCGATCATCCACGTCTTCCAGTCGAGGCCGAGCTCGGGCGAGCCGCGGTGGGGCAGTCGGGCCATGATTTCGATCGGGCGGTTCTGGCGGCGTCCGACGTCGTCGAGGGCGGCCCGGAGGTCGCGGACGAACTGTGTCATGGTCGCCTGGTCGGGCTTCTCGAAGAAGGGGGGGTAGACGGCGAAGTCGAGCGAGACGCCGTCGGCGCCGGCCTCGACGGCCTCGCGGAGGATGGCGAGCTTGAAGTCGCGAACGGGTTTGTGCTTGAAATCGAGGAGGACGCGGCCGGGGATGCGGTACTCCGGATGTTGCTTGTTGAGATCTCCCACGAGTCCGACCCACAGCCAGTTGTCGTCCTTGGCGGGGCCGTATTCGTGGTTCATCTCGAGCCGCGCGAGGACCTTTAGCCCCAGCTCGTGTCCGCGGCGGACGGCGACCTTCAGGGGGCAATCGCCCGCCTTGATGAGTCCGGTGACGTTTTCGAAGACGTTTCGGTCGCCTTCGCGCATGAGCTTCCACTGCTGGTCGTTGAGGGGGGCGCCGAAGACCTGGCCGATCTTCGTGTCGTAGCAGAAGACGCTTCCGGGTCCGAGGCCCCAGACGAGGATGGTCGCGTTGGTGTTCTTGAAGGGGTCGACGTAGCGCTGCTGGAGGAACTCGCGCGTCATCGGGGGTTTGGGGTTGAAGAAGAGGCTGAATCCGTCGTGGCGGTAGGCGATGGGGATTCGTCGGAGCTGATTGTGGCGCCAGTCGCGGCGGAGTCCATCGCCGGCCAGGCCGAAGACCGTGAAGATCTCGGCGAGGTACTCCTTGTTGATCTCCCACAATCCGGCGTCGGCGGCCTGTTTGGCGGGTCGTTGGGCGTAGGAGTACTTGTCGGCGTCGGCGAGGCTGTAGTTCTGGAACCCGTTGATCTCGTTCGGGTGGAAGTAGCGGGTTTTGCACTTGTAGGCGCGCTCGCGCCAGGTCCACCAGCGGGCGGCGTCGGCCTTGACGGCGTCGGATTGCCGATCGATGAGTTCCGGGTCGTGCCAGAGGTCCCAGAGGGAGGCGAGGCTTCCGTCGGGCAGGAGGAAGTAGATGCCGCATCGGGGGTCGATGTAGGCCCACTTTCCGGCTACGAGGATTTCGGCGGCGATGTGGCCGCCGATATCGTGCATGACGATGCGCCCGGGGAGTCCTGCGACCTCGCAGAGCGCGACGAGCAGGCGTCCGAGGCATTCGCAGAGGATTTCGCCCTTGGCGATGAGCTGCTCCTCGGTGCCGCCATAGACGTAGTTCTTGAACTCGCTCGTGTACCACTTCTCGTCGTAGAGGTCTCGGCAGTAGCGCATCAGGGCCAGGGCCTTGTCCTTGTCGGTTGCGCATCCGGCGGTAGCTTTGGCGACGACGTTCTCCAGCTCGGGCCGGGCGCCTTTCCGATATCGCACGGTCGTGGGCGTGAACCGCGTGTAGAGGAACTCGGCGGTTTGGGGGCAGAGGATGACCTGTTGGGCGCGGAGCTGGAACTCGACGGCGTCGCCGTAGTTGGCGTGGAGCTGGTCGTAGTTGAGGCGGTAGGCGCTCTGTCGATGGTCACCGACGACGGCTTTCCAGGCGTTCTTGCCGGTGTAGGGCTGGAGATCGTCCCGGGTCGTGGCCTCCTTGCCGGCGTACCGGTGCGTCATGGGATCGGCATTCTCGGACAGCTTTTTCATGCATGCCTTGACGGCGGCGGCGGCGGGGGCGGCGCGGTCCTTGATCTTGGCGGGGTCGCCCTCGCCCAAGAGCGCTTCGGCGAACGTGCCGGGGGTGAGCACCCAGGAGGTGCAGAGGTGTCCGAGCCAGCGGCCGGACGTGGACCGGGCGGCGGAATCGATCAACGCTTCGGCGGCCTTGGCGTTCTTCCAACTCGAGGTCAGGACACGGAAGCCCTTCTGCTGAAAGTGGCGGACCGAGGGATAGTCGTCCTGCAGGCTGTAATGCCAATCGCAGATGATGATGTCCTTGGGGACGAGGTCGATGGCGCGGGCGGTTCCGAGGTTGCTGGCCTCCCATCCGTTGCCCATGCTCTTCTTGCCGGCGTCGAGGAGGCGATCGCCCCACATCAGCATCGTCAGGCCTTTCTCCTTGACGATATGTCGATGCAGATCGCTGACGGCCTTTGCGAAGAGCTCGGCGGGGTCCTTGCCCCGGCACCGCGGGCACTTGTTGCTGGCGATGACGAGGACTTCGTCCATGCCGACGTGGAAGGCGTCGGCCTGGAAGGCGTCGGCGATTTCGTCGATCAGCGGGAAGACGATTTCGTTGATCTTCGGGTGGAGGGGGCACCAGCTCTTGAGCGTCTTTTTGGCACGGGCTTGGGGGAGGTCGGGGACCTCCTCCAACTCCGGGTACTTGACCATCAGTGGGAAGACGACGTCTTGGCGCGCCCATGACTGGTGTCCCAGGCAGTTGAACTGGGGGATGAGGCGGATCGAGTGCTCACGGCAGAACGTCGCCAGGTCGCGGGCCTGCGGTTTCGTGATGACGTCGGGATAGCGGAGCTCGGGGTGGGAGTCGAAGGCGAAGTTGTAGTCGACCTCGTAGACGATCACGTTGACGCCGAGGGGGACGAGCACTTCCTTGATGGCGCGTTTGAGCGGTGGGATCGCCTTGGGCCCGCCGGCGGGTCCCCAGGCCATGACGTGAACGCCTCGCCATTGGGGGGGATTGGATTCGCAGAGGGATGGCCGGGGCAGTGCAAGGCAGCAGGCTATCGCGACGGCGGGAACGAACGGCGTCTTCCTCATGATGTTCTCCTTGCACCGGGCCGGTGACGGCGAGGCCCGAGTCCTCCTGACGTTCATGTGATGGCGTCATTCCCCCGGGAGCGGCTGATCGACTCCGTAATGGTGTACGAGCACGAGCAACTGGACGAGAGAGACGACCACGGGGATGGCGGTGATGGCGACGGCCCACTCGGCGAGGCGCCGGCCTGTGCGGTCGTTCTTTCGTCCGACGATCTCGCAGATCGACACGACGAGGATGACCACGGCGAACTTGAAGGCCGTTAGTCCGGGCAGCCCCCAAAAGCCCATGATTCGATCGGCCACGGAGTTGATCTCAGACCCGCCGGCGGCCATGATCAGGGCCGTCAGCATGATGTCGAGAGCCGAGAGCAGGACGTACCAGACGTAGATGTTGGGATAGCGCATGGGCGCCATCCAGGACGAGGGCTCGGGGGCGCCTTGTTCCGGCGGCGCGGGTTTTGGCGGGTTAGAGGGTTCGTCTGTCATGGCTCGACCGGGCGGCATTATAACGTGCGGGCCGCCGGAGACCCATGGGGTTCGGACCGGGGCGGCGAGTTGCGAGGGGGTTCGGTGTGGGACGTCCGAGGCGGGGGATTGGTGGAGGAGCGGATCGTGACACTGAGGCAGGCGGGTTTGCGTAGCGGGTTAGGGCCTTTCCTTCCGGCGTGGGTCTCCATGTTGAGCTTGGCGTTGCTTGCGAGCGTTTCGGTGCGCGTTTCGGCCGACGTTCCGGAGGCGGTCAGGGAGGTCATCCAGCAGGCGGGGAACGCCGATGAGGACGAGGTTCGGCTGAAGCTGCTTGGGGAACTCCGGGTGCATCCGGGCGTGAGCGAATCGCTCAAGGCCGAGCTCGACAAGCTGATTCCCGAGCTTCATCGTTACGTCCACACGAAGGACCTGTGCTACTTCGGCAGGCAGGTTCAGCAGAAGAAGGACTACGACTTCAAGATCCCAGAAGACTCGCCGCTCTACCCGCTGACCTTTCTCTATCGGGCTCGAATGCTGACCTGGGAGACGTTGGAATCGGGGGGCATCATCAATCAGCGGGATCAGCGCCGGGCCTATCTGGATAAGGCGCGAGGTTTCTTCCAGGAGTACGTCAAGGCATTTCCGAAGAACCGCATCGCCAGGATGTACCTGGGCGAGGCGATTCCGCCGGAGAAGGAGTACACAGGATTGCCGGGCGCGCCTGAGTGGGCGGTGTATCAGCGCGAGGGGCTGGAGCGACTCACGGACGTGATCGAGTGGTGGATCGATCATCGCCAGCAGCCCGACGGGCAGTACGGCGGCGGCTGGGGGGATGACTGCGAGATGTGGCGACTCTGGGTGCCGTCGCTCATCGGCTTCGACAGTCCGAAGATCTGCAAGGCCCAGGCGAGGTTCTCCGAGGCGTTGATGAATCAGCCGCACATGAAGCTCGGGTATACGACGCACATGTCCGACGTGGAGCACACGGCGGAGGACTCGGCGGACGCCCTGACGCCCATGATGCACATTGACCCGGACAATGAGGAATGGAAGAAGCGGGCCCTTCGTCTGGCCGAGTTGATGGAGACGCTGTGGACGGGCAGGAACGAGCGCGGCTTCACGCAGTTCAAGAGCACGTACTTTACCGCGACGAGGGTGGACGAGAATCCGCGGCGGGCGTGCGACACCGTGTATCACCCGAGGACGGTTCAGCCGACGCTGCTCTATTGGCAGCGGACGCGCGACGCACGGTTGACGGGTCTGTTCTCCGATTGGATGAAGACGTGGGTGGATGCGGCGGCTCGATCGGAGCGTGGGAAGCCGGCCGGGATCATTCCGAGCGCGATCCACTGGCCCGACGGGGGTATCGGCGGTCTCGGCAAGGACTGGTGGGACCCCCGGAATCACGGCGAGTACACGCTCTATCTGTGGCCCAGCTCGATGAGCGGGATGGTGCACACGTTGTTGCTGACGTATCACGTGACGGGCGAGGAGCGGTACCTTGCGCCGATCCGGTCGATGGCGGCGATTCGTCTGAGGTATCTTCAGGCGCCTCCCAAGAAGGACCCGGCAGCGGGCACGGAGATGTGGTGCGCGGCGAGGCTGGGGCTGCTGACGAGCGCTCTGGCCAAGTACAGGCTGCTCACGGGTGACCAGTCGTTCGACGAGCTGCTGACCAAGGAGCGCTCGCCCTATTTGTCTCTTCGGATGGGCGGCGGTCGCAAGAAGCTCGTCAAGGCGCTGCGGGAAAACGCGGAGGCGTTGCGGGTGAACTTCCCGGCGTACACGAGCGAGGTTCGCTGGACCGATCGTGTTCTGCGTTTCCCCGTGCTGTTCAACGGGGACTACATGTATCCGGACCAGCCGGTCACGTCGATACGGACGCCGAAGACCTCGCTGCTCTATTCGACGGCGACCGGGGATCCGGGGGACGCGGGTTACTTGCCGCTGAACGCGGTTCGGTGGCTGACTCCGCCACGGGAGATCGCGGCGCTGGTGACGGAATCGGGCACGGATCGGTTCGGGGCCGAGCTGCTGCACTTCGGCGGCGCGCCTCGGGCCATGTCGGCGGAGCTGTATCTGCTGGGCAAGGGGGGGTATCGATACGAGCTGAAGATCAAGGGAGCGGGGGGCGGGTCCGTTCTGAAGCGGGGGACGATTGCGGTGAGCGGACCGCGGACTCGGATCTCGTTCGAGCTGCCGGGGGGGAGGCTGTGTGAGCTTTGGGTGGTGAGGGAGTGACCCGTTTCTCTGGACGTTCAGCGTCATTGCAGGAAGGCATTCCGCGTCCGATGCTCTTGGCCTTCGCCGCGATCGTGTGTTCGTTTGACGCCGCGCCGGCGGCGTCGGCTTTGCCTGTCATCGTGCCGGCGCCCAAGCGGGTCGTCCCGGCCGAAGCGCTTCATCTTGGAGCATCAACGCGACTTTGCTGCCGGGCGGATCAGGGCAAGGCGGCGGCTGGGCTGCTTCGCGCCGAGGTCAAGACGCTTTTTGAATTGGATGTCGGGGAGGCGTCGGAGTCGTCCGGCGAGGGCGCCATCATCCTCGAGGTTGGGCGGCTCTCGCATCCGCAGCAGTATCGTCTGGAGACGGCGGCGCGCTGTATCCGCATCACGGCGGGGGACCGGGAAGGCTTCTTCAACGGCGTCTGGACGCTCATTACGCTCTTGCGGAGCGACGAGTGCGTTCGCGTCGGCGATGGTTGGCGGGTGCCCGGTGTTCGGATCGATGACTGGCCGGACAATCCGTTTCGGGCGATGCTGCCGCAGTGGACGTTCGGGCGGTGCGATCGGGCGGTGGACGAGGGGCTTCGGGCGCTTGCGTCGCTGAAGTACAACGCCGTGTTCCTGGAGCTTGCACCGTATGTGATGGTGGACGGCTATCCGAAGGCCTCGCGGGCGGAGGCGCGGACTCGGGAGGAGCTGCGGGCGGTCGTCCGTCGCGCGCAATCGCTCGGGCTGACGCCACTGCCTTACGTGAACAGTCTGCAGCATCTCGAGCGGGCGTACAGGCCTCCCGTTCTGATCGAGGGGAAGGTCATGGACCTCGGCGCCGAGGAGAACTATCGGTTCCTGGCGGCGGTTTACGCGCAGTGGCTCGAGGACTTCGATCATCCGAGGGTCTTTCATTTGGGGATGGACGAGGCGACGGACACGCTGGTTATGAACGCCCGGAAGTACGGGCGGTCAACGGCGGAGCTGCTCGCCGCTCACGTGAACAGGCTGGCGGCGTTCTTTGTGGGACGGGGCGTGCGGCCCATCATCTGGCATGACATGCTGCTCTCGCCCGATCAGACGAACCAGGGGTATGCGCATGGGGGGGCTCCGGTGAATTCATGGTCGGCGATTGAGACGATCGACCGGCGGGTGATGCTGGACTACTGGAACTACGACGACCACGAGCGTTATCCGGTTGTGGACCGCTTCAGGACGCTGGGCTTCGAGGTCGTGGTCACGCCGTGGAAGGACTGGGATGGCTGCCGGAGGCTCATCCACTATGGCACGGACCGCGGGTGCCGTGTGATGGGGTCGACCTGGGGGCCGATCAACGACGTCCGGCTGGTCGAGAATCCGAAGCAGCGCACGTCCTCGCATCGAGCACAGGGGGCGGTGGTCGTCTCGGCGGAGTGTGCGTGGAACCGTGGGGCGCTGTCGGCCGAGCAGCTTCGCTATGATCCGACGGCGTGGTGGCTGCGTCTGCTGTGCGACCGAGAGAGTCGGACGGAGGCCGAAGGCGCGCGGCCGATTCCGCTACGGGCAGGGGCGAGTGGGGTCAGGACGCGCTTCTGGTCCGCGAACACCAATCTGCCGGGGAAGCTCCAATCGAAGGGTTTGCCTTTCGAAGTGGGTCCGGAACGCACGATCGCAGCGCCCGTCGTCGGGATCGAGCCGCTGCCCCGGGGCAACCTGGTCGGCCTGAAGGCCTTGGCGGGTCAGCGTACGATTCCGATCAATGGGGTGAACCGCCCGCGGGGCAAGGGGGAGGTGGTCCTTTACACGCCGGCTTACGCATCGAGCACGAGGACGAATCCGTTCGGCGTGGAGGTGCAGGTGATTCGGGGATGCGTGGCGCGGCACGAGGACTACTCGACGGGGAATATGCACATTCCCGGCCACGGATTCGTGCTGTCCGCCCACGTCGGACCGTCGGGCAAGGCGAACGCGCTTCGGTCGCTGTTGCCTCGGCAGGCGGTTCGTATCGTGGACGTGCGGGGACGAGAGCTGCTCCGGCCGGTCGCTACGGGGGGCGAGATCGAATCGCTGCGGATTCCGCTTGCGGCGAAGGCGAAGCGACTGTGGTGGCTCTGGGCGACGGAGTATCCCGCTCCCGACGCGGGGGTGGTGCTGGGCGAGGTGGTCCTGCACTACGCGGACGGGCAGACGCATCGTCAATTGATCCGCTATGCGCATGACATCGTCGCATGGTCCGATCCGAGGCAGACGTTGAGCGCGGCGGCATGGCTCGGGTGGCAGGATCTCAAGCGGAATCTAGCGCTGGCGGTCTGTCGTTGGTACAACCCGAGACCGGGCGCAGCGCTGACGCAGGCCGAGATTCGTTTAACGGCGGACGGTCACGCGACGGGACTGGTGGTGGTCGGATTGACGGCGGTGAGCGACTAGGGCTTCTCGTCACATCGACAGACCATTTGTCCGCAGCCGGGGCAGCCTTCCGTGTATTTGGCCATGGCCTCGGTAAGGTCGACGCGTTCGACGTTTGCGAGGGTTACGAGCCAGGCGAGGACGTCGGCGAATTCGTGGGATTTCTCTTGGTGGGTTCCCTCGCGGAGGGCGGCGGCGAGCTCGCCGACCTCTTCCATGAACCAGAGGTAGGTTGCGGCGGAGCCGCGGGCGCGGTCCTTGTCGCTGTACATTCGGTCGATCAGGTCCTGGAGTTCCTTCAGCGTCATCGGAAGGGTTCCTTGGTGTACATGGTCGATGCGTCCGTTACCCGAGTATTGTAACGCGTGGGGCGATGCGGGGCGACTGCTTGGCGGGTGGCGTCGGACATGTTTGAAGGCCCGGGTGTCTAGTCGTCGCCGGCGCGACTAGGATGATTGGGGCGGCATGGTTTTCGGGGATGTATCCCGGAGCGACTGTCACGCCGCGCCCGCGGGAGGGGAATGCGTGGGCTGATTTCGCGTCGTTCGTGGCGGGGTCTGTTGGTCGGGGAGTGTCGATGATTGCGTTCGGTCCGTGGATGCTGCTCGGGGTCGCGGCGATCGGCTCGGCGCCGGGCGGTGAGGTCGGAACGGCTGGGCCGGATCTGGGCCGGGCCCTGCTCGAGTACCAGCGTGGTCAACTGGCGGCCGACCAGGCGTTGAGAGACGCCATCAAGACGCCGGCTGCTCTCGAGGCGTACAAGGCCAAGGTTCGGGGTCGGTTTGTGGAGGTTCTGGGGCCCTGGCCGGAGCGGACGGCGCTCGAGCCGAAGGTCACGGGGACGCTCGAGCGAGAGGGGTATCGGGTCGAGAAGATTCTCATCCAGAGCCGGCCCGGCTTCTACGTGCCGATCAACCTCTACGTTCCGAAGAATCGTCCGGCGCCCATGCCGGCCGTTCTGTCGCCTCTGGGGCACGCGCCCGACGGCAAGGCGCACGCCACGGGCGACAACTACCAGGCGCGTTTCATCACGCTAGTCCGGAAGGGGTACGTCGTCTGCGCCTATGATCCCCTCGGGCAGGGGGAGCGAGAGGCGTATGGGGCGGAGACCGGGAACAACCATTACGTCCAGGGGCTGCAGTGCATGCCGTCGGGGCGGCATCTGGCTCAATACTTCATCTGGGACGGGATTCGCTGTCTGGACTACCTGGAGACTAGGCCCGAGGTGGATCGCAAGCGGATCGCCTGTGCCGGGTGTTCCGGGGGCGGGGCTCTGACGAACTACATCGCCGCGGTCGACGATCGGATCGCAGTGGCGGTTCCGTCTTCGTGGATTGCCGAGAGCATTCATCTCACGCGGGACAGCGGGCTGCATCCGGAGTCGTGGTTTTGGGGGGTGTGCGATCCGTACGGGCCGGGGACGCGGCAGCTTCTGGCGTGTATCGCGCCGAGACCGCTGCTGATCTTGGGCAATCGGGACGACAAGGAGTTTCCGCCGTCCAGCATGGAGGCGGTGTATCGCGACACGAAGAAGTTGTACGAGTCGGTCGGGGCGGGGGACCGCGTCGAGTACGTGAGCGTCCCGACGCCACACGGCTTCTGGCGCGAGGCCCGGTGCGAGCTGTACCGATTCCTGAACCAGTGGTTCGACAAGCAGGGCGAGACCGCCGATGAGCCCTCAGCCAAGCCCGAGCGCAAAGAGGATCTGTGGTGCGCGCGGGGCGGGCAGGTCCGCCATCTGCCCAACGCGCAGACGGTCTGGTCGCTGAACCGCGCCCTGATGGTGGAACTCGGTCGACAGCGTGCCGAACGGCGTGCGAGCCTTTCGGAAGACCGGTATCGTGCGTTTGTCCGACAAGGGGTGAGTCGGGTCGCGGGCTACGAGCCCAGCTCGGGGCCGGTTGTGGCGCAGGGACCGCCGGAGCCTTTGGTCGGTCCTGGTTTTCCGCAGCGCCTGCTGTTCGAGTATGAGCCCGGGTTTCAGGCAATGGGAGATTTCTATTCGGTTTCGAATGACGACAAGACGACGGGCGTCGTGATCCTCATTCATGAGGACAACCACAAGGGTGGCGGTTTGGCGGGAAAGCTGGTCCGTCCCGGTCTGCGGGTGTTTCACGTCCATACTCAGAAGGCGAATCCTCGCGAAGAGATCATGTCCGGGAAGTGTCGATGCGGACGCTGGGCGAAGCTGGCGATTGGTGGCGCGGATCTGCTGAAGGCTCGCGGCGTCGGCCGAGTGACGGCCATGGGAGTCGGCGCGACGGGGGCAATGGCGGCGCAGTTCGCCGCGATCCTGGAGCCCGAGAAGTTCGTCGCCGTCGTCGCCCTGAACGGCCTGGATAGCATCGAGTCGCTCAGCGAGGGCATCGCTGAATCGCATGAGATGCAGACGACGATCCCCGGCGCGCTGCGGGTGTTTGATCTGGTGGACCTAGCTGGCGCTATCGCTCCGCGGCCGCAGCTCATCGCCGGGCCGGTCGACAAAGGCGGCAGGACGCTGTCGGCTGAACGCCTCAGGGCCCTTTTCGATTGGCCGATTCGGGCATATGCCAGGCGAGGCGGAGCCGACCGTCTCAAGCTCGTGCCCGGCTTGCCTTCGTCGGAGGTTCTGGCGGAGTGGATCGGCTCGCGGGGCGTCGGTACTGATGAGGGTGCGAGGGCGGATCGTTGAAACGCGTGGGCGCTTGAGGTATCCTATCGACGTTGTGTATCGTCGGTGACAGTAGCTCAGTTGGTTAGAGCACCTGGTTGTGGTCCAGGGGGTCGGGGGTTCGAGTCCCCTCTGTCACCCTCCTGGGGTGTAAGATCACCCGGTGGGCGAGTTTGGGGCGTGCAGAAACCGCTCGGCCCAGCAGTGAAGGCCCGCACGGATCGGATGTAAGGTTCGATCCGACGGGCCTTTACTGTTTCTTCTCGCTGCTCGGGCAGGTGTCTGGGGCGCCCAGACATTGTTCGTACTCTAGGGAATGCGGCGAGCCCTCTCCAAATCGCGTGTCATTCGGTCCGTTCCAGGCTGTTTGGGCAATTCGCGTAGTCCGCAGGCAGCGCGGATCCTGCCATAGTGCCGATGCCGTCACGAGCGCGGCATGCGTTCCTCCGAGTCGGTGCCAGAGGAGTGGGACATTCTCGGGACATGCTGGGGCATCGTCGACGGCATGGGATTGGTGGGAACGGCTTGATGGCATCGGGGCGTTCGCCTATCCGCGCTCGGCGCTGGACACGGGTGGGAAGGGCGGGGGAGAATCGCGGGCGAGGCTGGAGGGCGGTCGGGGCAGATGCAGGGGTGTAGCATGACGCGGACGTCTATTCGAGGGCCGAGAGGGGAGGATGAGGCGGAGTTCATCGCTCTGGCGACCGAGAGTGTGGGGTTGCTGCGTCCTTGGATCGAGCCGCCGATGGATCGAGAGGGGTTCGCCAGGTACTTGAATGCGTTGGACGGGGAGCGGAAGGTGGGGTTCCTCATCTGTCTGAGGGAGACCGGGCGAATCGCGGGGCTAGTCAATCTGAACGAGATTACGCGGGGGGCCCTTCAGAGCGCTTACCTGGGCTACTGGATCGGGGCACCTTATGCAGGGCAGGGCTACATGAGCGATGGGCTCAGCCAGGTGATCGACGCCGCATTCGGCGAGTTGGGCCTGCATCGGCTGGAGGCGAATATCCAACCGGCCAACTCCAGGTCGATCGGCCTGGTCAAGCGACTGGGTTTTGTGAGGGAGGGATTCTCTCGGAGGTATCTGAGGGTCAGTGGGGATTGGCGGGACCACGAGCGGTGGGCGATCCTCGCGGAGGATTGGGCCGAGCGGGACCGGAAGGACGAGGTGCGTGAGGGGTAGGATCAGAGACGAACGGCCGCCCGGGCGGTCGGGCTGAAGGACGCCAGCGCGCGTCCGCACTCCGGACAGGTGATATGGACGAAACGAAACGAGGTCCGACCTTCGTATTGGCCACGTTGGCTACGATATTCGTTGCACACCATACCATGGCCTTGCTGCACGAATGGACGCATGGCACGACCGCGTGGCTCTTCGGCGTCAAGGACAACCCTTTTGACATCCACTACGGAGACTGGACGCTCCTTCACGTCGATGAAGACGTAGACTACCGATCGCTCTTGTCGACGAACCGGGGTTGGACCGCCGCCACGATCGCGGCCAGCGCTCTGGTCACGAACGCGATCCTGTTCGTCACAAGTCTGCGGCTGTTGTCGCGGACCGTCATTCAGGGCAGGAAGCGTCTCTTCCAGTTCGTTTTCTGGTTCGCCGTCATGAACATCGCGGAGTTGTACAGCTACATTCCCTTGCGGGCCATCCCGCCCTCCGGTGACGTCCGGAACTTCCTATACGGGACAGGGCTGTCCGTCTGGCCGGTGTGTATTGCCGGGACGGTTCTGATCGGGGTCGGCATCTGGAACGTCCTTGGACGTCAGCTACTCGGGTACCATCGGGTGATCGTTCCGACACAGACGTCGATGCAATACGTGGCGTCAATTCTGACGGTGTTGGTCATCTTCTTCTACTTCGGGTGCGCCGCGTTCTTCTACGCGGGCGCTCATGATCCCAGGAGCCTATGGTCCCTGGCATCGTTCGTGCTCGGCGTGGTCGCACTGGCGTACTGCGTCGTTTCGGTTCGTCGAAACGGGAGGCGTGGGCTTGCGGAAGCGTCGGGTTGAGCGACTTCCGTGGCGAGAGGCTGGCACGAGGCGGAACGATTGGCCGGAAGGTGGGTAGCGCGGTAGTCGGTGCAGTTTGACGTGACGTGGCTTGTCTTCACCACGCGCTTGTATCTGAGCTGTCTTCATGAAAGACTGAACAGTGGGTCGGAAAGAACCTCTATCCGGGTGGCCCATGGCTCTAGCCGTGAGAGATGCGAATCTCCGGTCAAATTCGCGTCCCCCACCTCTGGAGGGCCTGTCGATTTAATCGCGGTCGCATCGAAAACAAAGGAGTTATGAACGACGCCTCGAACGTAAGTCCTTATTCTACGTTCCGAACAGCATCGGTTTT
>JAFGLZ010000078.1 GCA_016927755.1 Phycisphaerae bacterium | reverse complement strand
CGTCCCTAGCGTCAAGGCAGGGCAGTGGCACTTCCGACAGCTCTTCACCAACGGGAAGCGCTTACCGCGCGGTCGCTTCCCCAACGCGCCCGAGCTGCTCCGCGTCACCAAGGTCTCGCCGGATGTCAAGGTCATTGAGCTGAGTAAGGCCCCGAGTTCCGAGGACTTGGCCGGCAAGGATGCCGAACTAGTAATGATCCAGAACTGGTCGATCTCCAGGGACCCGGTAGTCAGCTCGAAAGGGGCAACCGTCACGGTGGCCGCCCCGATGGGATGGATCGGTCACGGGCCTGCCACGACGGCCAGCCCGGGCAAGCCCACCTATGTCGAGAACGCGCCCGAGTTCGTCGACCAGCCCGGCGAGTGGTATCTGGATCGTTCCACGGGTCAACTGACCTACATGAGCGCCCAGGGCGAGGATCCCGGCAACCGGGAGTTCATCGCGCCGAGGCTCGAGCAGCTTATCGTCGTGGCAGGCCGGTCAGACGCGCCGGTCCGGAACGTCCACTTCAAGGGACTTGCCTTCGAGCATGCGGCGTGGCGGCTACCGCCGTTCGGCTACATGGGCATCCAGGCTGGACATCATGGCACAAGCATGAAGGCGGAGGCGCACGTGCTGCCCCTGGCCCTGTCGTTCGCCTACGCGGAGGACTGCGGCCTCGAGGCGTGTCGGGTCGCGCACGTCGGCGCGAGCGGGATCGGGCTCGGGCCGAGGTGCCGGCGCAACCGGGTGATCGGATGTGAGCTAACCGACATCGGTGGGAACGGGATCATGGTCGGCTATCGCGGCGATCGTCAGAGCGGACGAATCGACTTCGTGGGCAACGCATCGCTAGCGGCCGACTGGAAGGATCCGAACGATGCCCCTCTCGAGAACGAGGTCTCGAACTGCGTCATCCACGACTGTGGCGCCGTCAACTACGGGTGTGTGGGCGTCTTCGACGCGTTCTGCGTCGGGACGAGGATCACCCACAACCTGGTGATGAACATGCCTTACACGGGGATCTCGATCGGATTCCGGTGGGACACGTCCCCCACGACGCAGCGCGACTGCCTCGTGGCGTTCAACCGCATCCATGACTGCATGAAGATCCTGGCCGACGGCGGAGGGATCTACACCCTGGGCTGGCAGCCGGGGACGGTGCTGCGGGGCAACCTGATCCACGACATTCACCGCAGCGCCTTTGCCCACGGCGGGGCGCCCAACAACGGCATCTTCTTCGACCAGGGGACCAAGGGGCTGCACGTGGAGGGTCAGATCATCTACAACACCTCCGGCAAGCCGATCCGATTCAACCAAACGAACGAGGGCAATCTGACCTGGAAGGACAACCACTTCGGCGTCAGGCCCGGGCACGCAAGCTATCCGAAGGCGGCGGCGGAAAAGGCCGGTCCTCTCCCACCGTTTCGCCGTCTGATCCCGGCCGGGTCGTGATCGCCGGGCATCGTGGACATGATGACCGGGAGCGGACTACCGGGTCTTTCGGCTCGGAACCCAAAGGTAGGGTTAGAGAGACTAGCCGTTGCGCCGCAACGAGTTGAGCCCAACCTGCCGCTGGCCTATACGTCCGAGGCCCGTCGGGCTATAATGCGGGCTTCTGGGCGTGTGTAAAGGAGAGTCAAGGGAAATGCGCTTCACACTGATCGCACTTGCACTGGCGGCACTGGTGGCTTCGGGGTGCACTCCGCCGACGACCCCCACTGACCTCGACGGGAGTTGGGTCTTGGAGGCCTCGGGAGAGGCCCTATCCCTCAACGGCATCCTCATCAAGATCGAGGGGGGGCAGCCCACGAGCATCACGATCGGCGGGCACGAGCGGGCGATCAAGAACAGCGGCACTCCAACCCCGGATTCCCCCACGGGAACGATCGAGCAGACCGGCACGTCCGTCAAGCTATCGATCTCCTACGGCCAGACGATCATCGGGCTCTTGAGCTTCACGTTCGATGGAACGCTGGAGAGCGAGGACAAGATGACCGGTCCGTTGGAGACCAACATCGTCGGCGAGGTCATCCAAGAGACCGTCGCGCTGAACCGACAGCAACTGACCGGCTGACGGGGGCCTGGAGCGAGATACCCCATCGTTGGGGGGCGTGGCCGCAAGGCCCCTTGACGCGGCCATCGCGACTCGGTACTAATAATGGTTTTGGCGCACGCGCTGGGCGTCGCGCTCTTGCATTATGTAGGTCTCGTGCAGACGCAGCAGCGGGGGCTCGCTAGATAAGCCACGGTCCGGGAGTGTGATGAGTAGCCGGCCACCCACGCCACGTGGATTGGCCCCAAAGCACTCCAAGACTGATTTCCAGCGTTTGGCGGACTGACAGGGAGGAACGGTCCATGGTGAAGAAGTGGAAAATGGTTGCCTGTTTCTGTGGCACGTTGTACTTCTGTCTCACCTGCGGTTGTGGCGCGATCGCAGCGGCATTGGCCGGCTGGGGCATATTCGCCGGCGGCCAAACTCCTCAGTAGAAGCCACAGCGGCCGTAGCGCACTGCGGTTTCAAATAGGGTAGAGGTATCCTCACACCCGAGACGATCCCTCCATAGGCAGAGTCTGAAGGGGGCCGACCTTCAACGCCGTTTGGGTGGTCGTGGAAGGTTTGCGCCTCACACGAAGACGGGGTAGCCTTCGTATCCCCGCCCGTCGAAGATTCCTAGATTCTCTACACTGTTATTCCTTGCCTCGTGGGTACTTGCCGGGACATAATATCGGGATCTGGAACCCCGCCGGTCTCACTGCACCCTACGACGTCCAGGGGCGGGGGAGTTCCGCGATGATGTGATGGAGCGCGTTGCAGGGACGCGGGTCTTGTCTAGGGTTCGGTTCCGACGGAGAGACAGCCTGCCGGTCGGAGCCATACGGGAGGGCCGCATCATGCGATCCCAGAGATGGTCTTGGTGTACGCTGCTCGTCGTCTGTGCGGGTGTGCTCGGGCTGATATCGGTCGGTTGCCTTCCACCAGCGACGCCGTCGAGCGCCGACCCGAATAGCGGATCACCAGCCGCCCCGCAGCCCTCGCCCACCGGCGACCCCAACGATGGCGGGGGCACAACAACCGATCCGAACGACGGCAACGGAAGCGCCGATCCCAACGGCAGTGATCCAAACGGCGGCGGAACGACCGTGGCGAAGTCGCAGTCCCTGACCGACTTCGAGGAGGTCTGGACGGACTTCAGCAAGAACTACTCCCACTTCGATATCAAGCTGGTCGACTGGGACGAGATCCGTCTGGCATATCAGGACGACTTCGTCACGGAGCTGAGCGCCGCGAAGTTCCTGGCGAGACTCGCGCCGATGTTGGCCGAGTTGGAGGATCTGCACGTTGCGCTGTTCGACGCGCAGGGCAACGTCGTTCCCACCTACGAGCGGCCGGCCGAGCGCAACTACTTCGACAATTACCTGGCGAAACACTTCCCCGGCGGCGTGTCCAGGCTCGAGGGCAAATATCCCCTGCGACACGGTTGGATGGACGACAACATTGCCTACCTGAGCATAGAGACGTTCGACATGAGTGCCTGGGCGGGGCTTCGCACCGGGGAGATTGACGATCTGTTTCAGACTTACGCCGGGGCGGACGGGATGATCGTTGACATCCGCCGCAACAACGGCGGAGCCGAAGTGATCGGTCAGGCCATCGCGGGGCACTTCACCAAGTCGAAGCTCACGTACGGCTACACGGAGGACAGAATCCCCGGCGACGACCGGTCCGCCTTTGCGGATCCGGT
Organism: Phycisphaerae bacterium; assembly: GCA_016927755.1. Lineage (GTDB taxonomy): Bacteria > Planctomycetota > Phycisphaerae > UBA1845 > JAFGLZ01 > JAFGLZ01. The sequence continues at coordinate 4,563 of JAFGLZ010000078.1, read as the reverse complement.
CGCGCACGTTCTCGAACCGGCGGCGACGGCCCGGTTCCTCAAGCCGGTCGTACTGCTGATGGGCCAGAAGAACATGAGTTCGGCCGAGTGGTTCATCCTCATGATGCAGGGCTGCCCGGACGTCCTGTCGATGGGGGACGAGTCGCGTGGCAGTTCGGGCAATCCCAAGGAGTTTTCGCTGGCCAGCGGAATCAGCTACCTGATTCCGAGTTGGAATGCATATGACGCGGACATGTTTCCGATAGAAGACTTCGGGCTCTCTCCGGACGTCTGGTACGAGCCCGAGGAGAGCTACGACGACGCGCTCGAGCGAGACTATCTCCTGGAGGATGCACGGGACTACCTGGCACTGTTGAGCCTTGGTCCGTGACGTGGAGTTCGAGCCTCGCCAATGCGATAGGCGATGCGTTCAGGGAGGAACAGAAATGACGGCACCGGGACTCCGGCTTCGGTGGACGATGGGACTGGGCGCTGTTTGCCTCCTCCTAAGCGGAGTAGGGGGGTGCTGTACGCCGAGCGACGATACCGATGGCGATGGCATCCCGGATGCGCAGGACAACTGCCCGTTCGTCTCCAACCCGGACCAGGGCGACATGGACGGGGATGGACTCGGAAACCCCTGTGACGATAGTCCAAACCTGCCCGACGCCGATCCGAACGACGCGAACACCGCCGATCCCAACGTGCCCGGAGCCACCGCGGAGCGGATCCTCGTGGATCACACGGCGACCGCGGGGCTCAGCTCCATCCCGTCAGCCCTGATCGACGCCGTCAAGTCCGGCTTCCGAGTCTTCTACGGCCACACCTCCCACGGCGGCCAGCTCATGACCGGCGCCGAGATGCTGTACGCCGAGGACGCCCGTTTGGCCGTCAACCAGGGCACCGGTTCCCTGAGCGTCGAGGAGATCGACGCCGATCTCGGCGAGTACGGCGACACGAGCTGGGCCGACACCACGCGCGACGTCCTTGATGAGGCCGGCAACACGATCAACGTGGTGATGTGGTCGTGGTGCGGCGGGGTGAGCAACAACACCGAGGAGGACATCGACGCGTACCTCGGCGCGATGAGCCAACTCGAGGTCGAGTACCCGAACGTGGTGTTCGTCTACATGACGGGCCACCTGGACGGCACCGGGCCGAGCGATACGCTCTACGTCAACAACAACCAGATCCGCGACTACTGCCGCAACAACGACAAGGTCCTCTACGACTTCGCCGACATCGAGAGCTACGACCCCGCCGGCAATTACTATGCTTGGGAGAGCGACGGGTGCGCGTGGTGTGCCACGTGGTGCGCGTCGCACACATGTCCGAGTTGCATCGAGTGCGCGCATTCGCACTGCTTCAACTGCTACCAGAAGGGCAAGGCCTTCTGGTGGATGATGGCGCGCCTCGCCGGCTGGGACGGCAGCTAGCCTACCCGTGGAATCGAGCCAATTACGATCCTCAGATGCCGCGGGATGCCCGTCCGTTCGGCTCTGAACGCGGACTGCCTGGCGCCATAGACCATGATTCCTCGTGGAACGCCTTGCAGCCCACTGCCGTTCATCGATTCCGGCGAAATCACCGGAATCCCCCTTCACGAACCGATCTCGAATGCTATCATGAGGACCTCGCGGGTCGTACGTCGCTGTCGGCCGCGCGACACGTCCGGGGTGGGCAGCCGTCGTGTATCGAGCCATATAGCAATATGACCATGAACGCCGAGAAGACCGGGCCACGGCTTCAATGGGAGTCGGACGGAACGTACGCGCGTATCTTTGGCGGGGCATTGAGGTCGAGCTCCGAGCAAGGCCGAGGCAACCCATCTCCCGACGGTCTGTCGCCTCGGGGTCCGTTTCTCGCGGGAGCGACGACGCGGATCGCCCTGATCAACGGCAATCGGGAGATCGCCTGGGTCAACGATGCGGCATGCAAGTCGGCAGGCAGTCCTCCTGTATCACTGATCGGTCAGAAATACGACTCGCTATGGCCGGACCTGACGCGGCAGTGCAATGCCTGCCCCGTTCCTCGCGCTTTTGAGACGAAGCGATCCGAACACGGGCTACTCGTGATGTCGGACGGCCAGGTCTGGGAGGAACGGGCTGAGCCTGTCCTATGCGGAGACGGAGGCATCGCCGGTGTCGTGTGCATCGCCTCGAATATCACGGAGATCCTCAGGGACCAGATGGCCTTGCAGGAGAGTGAGGAGCGATTCCGTGCCGTCTTCGAGACGGCTCGCGATGCCATCTTCATCAAGAATCGCCAGCTCTGCTACGTCCAGGTGAACCCAGCCATGGAACGGCTCTTCGGCCTTCCGGCCGGCGAAATGCTCGGTCGGGCGGATGAAGACTTCCTGGACGCAGAGGCAGCCAGGCACATCCGCGAAGTCGACGCGAGCGTATTGGACGGCAAGGTGATCGAGGAGGAAGGCACCACAATCGTCAAGGGCGCCGCGATGACGTTTCACGTCATCAAGGTCCCCATGCGCGACTCCGCTGGCGAAATCGTCGGGTTATGCGGCATCGCTCGGGACGTCACGGAGCGAAAGCAAGCCGCTGACGAACTCGAACGGGAGCAGGAGAAGCTGCGAGTCATGATCGAGGAGTCGCCGCTCGGGGTCTGTGTGGTCGACAGCGGAGGCAAGTGGAAGTACCTCAACCCGAAGTTTGTCGAGATGTACGGGTACACGTTGCGGGACGTGCCGACGGGAAGGGCATGGTTTCGACGCGTCTTCCCGAAGGAGGCAACCCGCAAGCGCGTCATCAAGGCGTGGATCAGCGACCTGGAGTCTTCGAAGCGGGGGCAAATGTGTCCCAGGACGTTCGAGGTCATTTGCAGGGACGGAACGGCGAAGGTCATTCACTTCAAGACGGTGACGGTCAGCACCGGGGATCAGTTTGTCCTTCACGAGGACATCACCGAAAGGCGACGGGCGGAAGAGGCGTATCGGGCGCTCGTGGATCACTCGCTACAGGGCCTTGTGATCGTCCAGGATGAGTGCGTCGTCTTCGCTAACCGAGCCTTCGCCGAAATCAGCGGCTACGCGATCGAGGAACTGCAGGCCATGTCCAGTCAAGAGCTGGTCACGATCATTCACCCGGATGATCGCGAGACGTTGCTGGTCCGATACAGGGAGCGTCTCGCGGGACATGCCCTGCCCGAGCACGTTGAGTACCGGGGCGTTCGAAAGGACGGATCGGTCTTCTGGGTAGAGGTGTATCCGAGCCCGATTCAGTATCGGGGAAGGCCGGCAATCCAGGCCGCCCTCGTCGACATCACCAAGCGCAAGCGGGCCGAGGGAGAGCGCCGGCAGTTCGAGGCCCAGATGCGGCACGCCCACAAGCTCGAGAGCTTGGGGGTCTTGGCCGGCGGCATCGCGCACGACTTCAACAACCTCCTCGTCGGGATCCTCGGAAACGTCAGCTTGGTCATGAACGAGCTGCCCAAGGGCTCGCCCGCTAGGGAGAGTCTTCACGTGATCGAGGAGTCCGCCCAACGGGCCGCGGAACTGACCGGACAGATGCTGGCTTACTCCGGCCGCGGACGGTTTGTCGTCGATACGGTCGTCCTCTCGGAGTTCATCAAGGACATGGACCAGTTGATCCAGGGCGTGGTACCTGGACACATCTCGCTCGCATATGAGTTGGCGGACGATCTGCCGGAGATCGAGGTTGACGCTGGACAAATCCGTCAAGCCGTCCTCAACCTGGTCACGAACGCCGTCGAGGCAATCGACCAGCAGGAAGGCTCCATCCATCTCAGAACAGGCCTGTTGTCGGCGGATGAGGGATACCTCTCCGAATGCTGTGGGTACCGGCGCCTGCCCGAAGGGGCCTATGTCTACCTGGAGGTGGCCGATACCGGTTGCGGCATGGACGACGACACGGTCGCGAAGGTCTTCGATCCCTTCTTCACGACGAAATTCACCGGGCGGGGACTAGGCTTGGCGGCCGTGCTCGGAATTGTCCGTGGGCACTACGGCGCGATTCGCGTGACGAGCCGACCGGGATCGGGCGCGACGTTCCGAGTCCTGCTGCCGTGCAAGTCGCTCGACACAAAGTAAGCCATACCCCACGGCGGCCCTGTGTTCGCATGGATTGACGGCTCCCTGGGGAATGTTGTCGACCTCGCTTCGCAGAAGTCTAGACCACTCGCCGAATCAACACGGCCGTGCAGAGGGCCAGCAGCATCCCGCCCAGCATGAGCGGAGGCAGGCTGCTGCCGCACTTGAAGCTCGCCTCGACGCTCTTGTCTTCGTCCATGGTCAGATAGAGGACCAGATTGCTGTCCTCCACCGCCGCGTAGTTCGCGTCACCCGGATAGTTCGGGTCGAAGACGAGCCATCGATTGAATGACTTGCTGGGCACCGGTTCCGCAACGAGCACGACCTCCGTCCCGGTCGTGTACCGAAGGAGGCGATCATTGGCCGTGTTCGGGTCGTTGGGATCGGCCAGGTCGGGATCGATGGTGACGGTCCCGTATTGGCTGTTGATGATGCTCAGGTCGAGGTGGACGGGGTCCGGGTCGAACACCCCCGTGCGGGCCTCGATGTTGTCGAACGCGCTCTCGCCCAGAAGGCCG
>JAFGLZ010000010.1 GCA_016927755.1 Phycisphaerae bacterium | reverse complement strand
GAGAGCCGTATGCGGGAAAACCGCACGTACGGTTCGGAGGGGGGAGGGACCGGGAACTCAACCGGTCCTTCCTACCCCTATCGGTGGCGCGGACTCATGCACGGACATTTCTACGCGTTTTGGCTCGATGGCCGCTCTACGTCTGGCTATCCAGAGGACCACGGCCGCGAGTAGCGTCGAGCCTGCCACAATGAGGGCGGCGATGTGGTACGTTCCGGCCAATCCGGCCACGAGTGCTTGGGGCGGGGCGGTGGTCACGCGGGTCAGATCGGGCCGGTTCGCGGCGGCCGCGACATGCGAGGTGAAGATCAGGCCGCACAATGGGATTCCGGTCATGCTTCCGAGCGTTCGTGATAGCGCGAGCAACCCCGAGGCCAGGCCCAGGCGATCGCGGCTCACGGCGCCCATGACGGCGCTGTTATTGGGCGATTGGAAGAGTCCCATGCCGATGCCGAGGGGGGCGAAGCGTGCCACGCAGCCCAGGGCACCGACCTCCTGGCGCAAGGAGGCGACGGCGAGGCATCCGGCCACGATGACGATGAGACCGATCAGGCTGATGAGTTTGGGTCCGAATCGATCCGAGAGCGAGCCGGCGGCTGGGGCAACGAGTCCCATGCTGACGGGCACCACCATCATCAGGAGTCCGACGGTCTCAGGATCGTAGCCCTTCACGAGGGCGAGGAAGAACGGCAGAAGGAACGTTCCGCCGACGACGATGAAGACCAACCACGCCATGAGCAGGTTGATTCCGAAGAAGACGTCGCGAAAGAGCGTCAGGTCCACCATGGGCTGGGCGAGTCGCTTCTGGAGGAGGATGAAGGCGAGAAGTCCGACGACGGCCACGAAGAAGGAGACCGGCACCGGCCCGTAGCCGAAGCCCTCCCGCTGTCCGAGCGTCATGCCCAAGGCGTAGCACGCGAGGGTCACGAACATGATCGCCGCCCCGGCCAGGTCGAATCGCTGCCCGGATCGAGCCGGCGCGGTTGCGGGCACGAACCGGAGGGTGGCCGTGATGGCGATGACGCCGATGGGGACGTTGACCATGAAGACCGATCGCCACCCGAGCGCGCCGATCATGAGCCCACCCAGGGGCGGTCCCATCGCCAGCCCCACCGACACGACGCTCCCAATGATGCCGAGGGCGCGTCCTCGCTCCGAGGAGGGAAATGCCTCGGTAACGATCGCGGTTCCGAGGGCCTGCGTCATGGCGGCGCCGATGCCCTGGATCGTTCGAAACGCCACCAGCCAACCGATGCTCGGGCTGATTGCGCACAGCAGGGAGCCGAGGGTGAACACGCAGATGCCGCAGGTGAACAGTCTCCGCTTTCCCCACATGTCGCCGAGGCGGGCCACGCCCAGCATCAGCGACGTCAGCACGAGCACATATGCGAGGATCACCCACTGAACCGTCGCGAAGTCGGTGTGGAGCGCATCGACGAGGGTCGGGAGCGAGACGTTGACGATCGTCGCATCGAGCGTCCCCATGAAGATGCTCAGGCCGACGCCCAGCATGACGCCCCACTTGCCCGACGACGGCGAGGCCTGTGCGTCGGTTTCTCGCTGCGTGTGCGACATGGGCGGCTTCGTTGTCAAGAGTCCTACTCCCCCTCGCCCGGTCGATAAGGCATCGCACCGTCGGCGACGGTGACCGTCGTGGACCCCGTCCGCGGGCCATTCGCCGACGGCACAGGATTCAGGTTGCCGCCCATTTCCAGGCGCGGACCGGAGTCCGACAGAACGGCGCGCACCCGGCGTTCTTTCATCTTCCCTATTAAGCGTTTGGACGCGCGACTGATGACAGCCCGGCTCGCTCGATTCGGGATTCGAAGAACCGACTTGGCGCCGCGAGGTGTTGCCCAGGCAATCAACAGCGGCGCTGCAGCCAATGCGAAGATCAGCTCGAGCACATCCTAGCCCCGGCAAACCGAACAGACCGACAACCGACGCGTATCCTTCTCGATTTCGGCCGCGGGGTCAACGTATGGGGCAGGAAGTGAAGGAAGGGCCAAGAGAGACGTGTAACGATCGCAGAGGAAGAAGGGCAAGCGTGCCGAACGGCTCGAGGCGAGCGAGGTCGCGTGTGGCGCGTTTGGCGCCTGGAATGGCGGTGTCGACGTTCCGCGCGATCGGGCCGTGCATTCCCAGGCGAAGTCAGAAGCTTTACGGCTTGGGCTCATCTTCGGAGCGGATCGCCTGTCGCACGACGTCGCCGAGGTTGTGTGCATCGTCGGCCTGCTGGATGTGCCTCTTGGGCGAGTCGCCTTCGAGCAACCACTCGACGAGGATGCGGTCCTTGGAGTAGTCGTAGGTGATGTCGGCGCGTCGGGCGGAGGGGCGATACATGACGCTGATTTGGGGGAGCAGGAAGCCTTCGTCGACGAGCCTATCGATGATGGCCGGCATGCTCTTGAAGTGATTGGCGATGATCATGAATCGCACGCGAGGCCTTTCGAACTTGTAGATGTCGTAGGTTTTTATCTTTTTCAGGAGCGAGCCCATCAGGTCCGTCGCGTTGCCGCCGTAGGCCTTGTCGAGGGGGCTGATGTGGGCGAGGTAACCGAACTTTCCGGGATAGGTCGCGATCAGTCCCGTGCACGTGGACACGCCGAGGGTTTTGAGCAGCTCACCGTGGCCGGCCTTGAGGAACTCGTCGATGTCGACGCGCAACACCCTCTGTTTCTCTTTCGGGAATGGCTTCCTGCCGGGCTGGAGGGGGTGATTCGTGAGATGTCGGAGGAGCACGTCGGCGTAGTACCGTCTGTGCCGCATGAAGTGCTCCGTGATGATCTGGGCTTCATCGACCTTCGCCACGACAAGCCACTTCGTATTGAGGAAGTCGAATACCTCGAAGGAGGTCAGCGCGGTGAAGCCCCGGTAGTCGGTGACGGTCAGGTGTCCTTGTCCGGCGGCGAACTTGGCTTGGACGTTTCGGCCGTCCAGGCGTTTTCGCAGGATGGTGGAATCGCCCTGGAAGTTGGATTCGGTCAACATGCACCCGTCGCGGTTGACCACGAATGCCTCGCCGGTCTGGCCCATCTGCTCATCACCGGCGAAGAGGGAATTGATCTTGTTGAGGGCGCACTGCAACACGAGCCAGCCGAGATGCGTCCCGTCGACGTGAATCGGCTCGATGAAGAAGCCGGCGGGCTCGTCCGAAACGCCGTAGTAGTGGAAGTCGATGAAGGTTTCCTGTTGCGGGTTCTCTCGCAAACACCGGGTGAGCGGCGTGGGGGAGTTGGTGTTTTGGAAGAGGTTCTCGAGGATGTCAGATTCCTTGCGAATGGTGTAGAAGACACGTCCTTGCGTATCGACGAAGAGGATGTCGTAGAAGGCGAGGTAGTTTTCGATGTAGTAGGGGTCGAGCACGCCACGGAATTCCGCGATCTTCCGCTCGAGCTCTTTCGTCGCCGGTGTCTGCCGGGTCAACTCGCTGTAATGACGATTGGCCTGGAAGAATTTTATCAGCACGTCGTCCCGGCGGGCCTGTTCGGCCAGCGCGTGGATGCGGTCGCAGAAGCGCCGCAACTGCTGAGCCTTCTCTCTTCGAGCGTAGTCGAGGCGGACGAAAGCCCAGTCGAAGGGGCTCTTCTCGGCACGTGCCGGGGGATGAAGGCCGAGCACGGCCAGCACGATCAGGGTCGTCGCGATGCGGCAGCGAAGCGGGATGCGCCCGCCCGGCGCGATGTCTTGTCCGTGGCGCATTCTCGACCTCCATTGGGTCGGTGGCGTTCGGTCCGCTCGGGCGATCCTTGCCCGAACGGGCGCTGGAGTATACAGCCCGTGACTATGGAAGTACACGTATCGCTTGCGCGTATCGCGAGAGGGCGCGTGGCTGGTTTGACAGCACGGCCGGGATGAGAATAGCCTGTTTTCGGGCTGTACTCGGAAACGAGGGTTTTGAGGAAAGGACGAGGCAGTGATGGCATCGGACGGAGCGAATCAACTTGCGGTGAACGGGGGTCCGAAGGTTCGAACGGCGCCGTGGCCTGCGCGGCGACTTTTCGGCGAGGAGGAGAAGCAGGCGACGGTGGCGCTGTTTGACAAGTACACGTCGGCGGGGGGGGTGTTCGGATACAACGGGGAGGAGGAGGAGGCGTACTGCCGTGAGTTCGCGGAGTTCCTGGGCGGGGGGTACGCGGACGCGGTGAACTCGGGGACATCGGCGGTGTACGTCGCGCTTCGGTCGCTGGAGCTGGAGCCGTTCACGGAGGTGATCTGTCCGCCGGTGACGGACCCTGGCGGGGTGATGCCGGTTCCGATGCTGAACTGCATTCCGATTCCGGCGGACACGGCGCCGAACAGCTTGAACATGGGTCCGGAGCAGATCGAGGCGCGGATCACGGATCGGACGAGCGCGATCATCGTGGCGCACATCTCCGGGCTTGCGGCGGACATGGACCCGATCATGGAGGTGGCGCGATCGAGGGGCATTCCGGTGGTGGAGGACTGCGCGCAGTCGCACGGGGCGAAGTACAAGGGCCGGTACGTGGGGACGATCGGGGACGTTGGGGCGTTCTCGACGATGTCGGGCAAGCATCACGCGACGGGGGCCCAGGGGGGCGTGGTTTACACGAAGAGCGAGGAGATGTATTGGAGGGCGCGGCGGGCGTCCGACCGGGGCAAGCCGTACGGGATCGAGGGGGGCGGCACGAACGTGACGTGCTCGCTGAACTTGAATCTGAACGACATGGCGGCAGCGGTGGGGAGCGTTCAGCTCCGGAAGCTGCCGAGGATCATCGAGGGGTGCCGGCGGGCGGCTCATGCGGTGGCGGAGCGGTGCAGGCCGCTCAAGGCGGTGGAGATCGAGCTGGGGCTGCCGGAGACGGAGGGTGCGTTCTGGTTTTTGGTGTGCAAGCTGGACGTGGACAAGGTGAGCGTGGACATCGACACGTTCGTGGCGGCGCTGCAGGCGGAGGGGGTTCCGTTCGGCGCGCACTACACGACGCCGTTCACCGAGCACGCGTGGTACAAGAACCGATCGGTGTTCGGGACGAGCGGGTATCCGTGGACTTGCCCGCTGTACGAGGGCGATCCGGACGAGGCGTACCCGCTGCCGAACCGGGCGGAGGCCGACCGGCGGTTGTTCATCGTGAAGGTCCACGAGAACGTGACGGATCGTGAGGCGGACGACATTCATGAGGCGCTGCGTAAGGTGGAGGGGGCGTATTTGAAGTAGGGTCTAGGGTCTAGGGTTCGGGGTTCGGAAAGGGCGTCCTGTGAGAACGCGGCGGCGGGAATGTTGGAATCGCATGGCGCTAACGGGCGTGCTCGGCGCCTTGGGCTGTTTGCAGGCGGTGAGGGCCGAGGCGGCGGCGGAGCGGCTGCCTAACTTCGTCGTTATCTTCGCGGATGATCAGGGGTATGGGGACGTCGGGTGCTATGGGGCGAGGGATTTCTCGACGCCCCGTCTTGACCGGATGGCGGCGGAGGGGGTTCGGCTGACGGACTTCTACGTGGCGGGTCCGGTGTGCACGCCATCGCGGGCGGGGCTGATGACGGGGTGCTATCCGAAGCGTCTGGGCTTGGCGTATCGCGTGTTGTTTCCTTACTCGAAGACGGGGCTGAATCCGGACGAGATCACGATCGCCGAGATTTTGAAGACGCGGGGGTATGCGACGGCGTGCATCGGCAAGTGGCATTTGGGACATCACGCCAAGTTCCTGCCGACGCGTCAGGGGTTCGACGTGTTCTTCGGCACGCCGTACAGCAACGACATGAACGGGCAGCACTACAAGGAGCAGGACTTCAAGGCGCCGGCGCTGCCGCTGATTCGACAGGAGAAGGTCGTCGAGGAGGATCCGGACCAGCGGTATCTGACGCGGCGGTACACGGAGGAGTCGATCCGGTTCATGGAGGCGAACAAGGATCGGCCGTTCTTTTTGTATCTTCCGCACAACATGCCGCACCGGCCGATCCATGCCTCGGAGCGGTTCAAGGGGAAGACGAAGCACGGGCTCTATGGGGACGTGATCGAGGAGATCGACTGGAGCGTGGGGGAGATTCTGGGGGCGCTGAAGCGGCTGGGGATCGACGAGCGTACGTTGGTGATCTTCACGACGGACAACGGTCCGGTCCTGCTTCGGGCGAAGCGTCTGGGGTATCGGCCGGGGTCGGCGGGTCCGCTTCGGGGGATGAAGAATACGACTTGGGAGGGGGGGATGCGCGTGCCGTGCGTGATGCGTTGGCCGGGGAAGATTCCTGGGGGCACGGTGTGCGAGGAGCTTGTCACGGCGATGGACGTTCTGCCGACGATCGCGAAGCTGGCGGGGGCGGAGGCGCCGAAGGATCGCATTATCGACGGGAAGGACGTCTGGCCGGTCGTTTGCGGGAAGGCCGGGGTGAGGTCTCCTCACGAGGCGTTCTACTACTACCGTGACGATCGGCTTCAGGCGGTTCGGAGCGGGTGGTGGAAGCTGCATGTGTTTCGTCCGGAGTGGGAGGCGTCGAGTGGGCATGCTCCGTTGCTTCACGACCTGAAGGTGGACGTTGGCGAGCGGACGGACGTGGCGGGTGAGCACGCGGAGGTGGTCAAGCGGTTGCAGGGGCTGGCGGAGCGGGCTCGGGAGGATCTGGGGGACGCGGCGACGAATCGGTCGGGGAAGAACGTTCGGCCGGTCGGCGAGTGAGATTGGCTTGGCTCACCTCAATTGATTCTCGATGGTGTTGCTGGCGCGACTCCTGCCTGATGCGGGCCCGATGTGTGCGCATGTCGGGGCGGGGGCGGCACAGGGATCGCGCGGAGAGGGGGAGGATAGTCCTGCAATCTGGGAACGGATTCCCGAAATGCAAGGAATGGGGAAGACGTCGAGCAAGCGTACTGCCCGTGTTGGGGCAGATCGGCCACGGGCTCGGGAGCATCCACGGATCGGGCCTGAGCATGGGTGAAGGCGGGTCGGGCCGAAGGCTGTTCGTGCGCCGCTAAAGACTAAATGCGCTCTGACCCCATACTCTTCACGGATCGGGCCTGAGCATGGGCGAAGGCGCGTCCGACCGAAGGCTGTCCGTGCGTCGCTAAAGACTAAATGCGCTCTGACCCCAGATTCTTCATGTGTTTTGCCATTTCGAAGATGAGGTCTTGCTCTCGGACGACTCCGATGACGTCGTCGTTTTCGGTGACGAGGAGCCTTCGGAGGTTCTTGTTGAGCAGGGCGGAGGCGATCTCCATGAGGTTGGCGTCGGGTCGGATGAGGGGCGGGGCCTCGGACATGATCTCACGGACGGTCTGCTTTCCGAGATCTCGGGACATGATGGTGAACATGCCTGAGAAGCTTGGGGCCTCGAGGAACCTGGAGGCCGATACGACGGGGTCCTCGTTGAGGATGCGCATGTAGGGCGGCTGGAGGGCCTGGAGGAGATCGGTGAAGGTGATGATGCCGACGACGCGCTCTCGGTCGTCGAGGACCAGGACGGATCGATGGACGGTCTCGGAGACCGTGGAGGTGGTCATGGTCCGGGTGAAGGATCGGAGGAGGACGTCGACGGCCTCGGCGACGGTGCTGTCCTCGTGGACGCTGCTGAAGGAGGCGAGGGGGACCATGATGTCGCTGGCCCTGGGCTCACCGGCTCGCAGGCCGGCCTTTCCCTCGGCGGTTCCCTCGTAGGCCTCGCGGATCTTCTGGGCGAGGACGTCGACGGCGCAGGGTTTGGTGAGGTAGTCGAAGACGCCGTCTTGCAGGCCTTCGAGGGCGGACCGTGGGGTTCCGTGCCCGGTGAGCATGAGGACGGCGAGATTCGGTTTGATCTTCCTGATCTCGCGGAGGGCGGTGTGTCCGTCGATTCCGGGCATCTTGACGTCGAGCACGACGACGTCGATGGCGTCCTTCTTGACCTCGTCGATAGCGTCGATGCCGCTGCCGACGGCCCTGACGTCGAAGCCGCGTCGTTTCAGGATGGCCGCGGTGGTCTCGCGGAATCGCTCCTCGTCATCGACGATCAGAACACGAATGGGTTCAGTTGGCATCCTCGTGATTCCTTCCTATATCGACGGGAGTCCGCCGAATCCACGGGTCATCCAGTAGACCTGAACGAGCAGCAAGAGCAAGACGTTCGCGACGATCCACAGGGGGATGCCGACGCGGAGGTAGTCCTTGGGCTCGAGATAGCCTGAGGCATAGACGATGGCGTTGGGGGGCGTGCCGATGATGAGGCAGTAGGCGAAGCTGGAGGCGCAGGCGGTGGCCATGGCCATGAAGGGGAGCATAGCGGTTCCGGGATGGGTGATTCCGACCATGTTGAGGGTGACGGGTCCGACGGCGGCGGCGGCGGGCCCGTCGGCCATCAACTGGGTGAGTCCGCCGGTCAGGACGCTGGCGACGCCGACGAGGGGCAGGCCGTGGTCGAAGCCGAGGGGGGCCAAGCCTTCGACGACGGATCGGGCCATGTAGTATGCGGCGCCGGACTCGTCGAGGACCTTTCCGAAGATGATGGCGCCGGCGTAGAGCCAGACGACGCCCCAGTCGACGCGTTCCTGGTAGTCGCGCCAGTTGACGACGCCGGTGAGGATGTATGCGACGGCGCCTGCGACGGCGACGACGCCGATTCCCATTCTGACGGGGTAGATGCCGAGATCATAGAAGGCCTTCTCGGTGAACCAGAACCAGACCATGACGACGAAGATGACGACGGCGACGATCTGATCGCGGTTCCACTTGCCCATGCGCGTGATGTCCTCCTTGAGGAAGGTCATGGCGGAGGAGAGGTCTCGCGTCTTGGGTTTGAAGCGCCATTGGATGCAGAGCCATGTGATGGGCATCATGAGGAAGACGAAGGGCATGGCGTAGGTCATCCACTGGAGGTAGCCGATGTCCATTCCGAACATGTCGTTTAGGTAGCCCATCATGATGACGTTTCGGGCTCCGCCGCTGGGGGAGCCGAACCCGCCGATGTTGCAGGCCATGGCGACGGTGATGACGAGCATCTTTCCCAGCTCCATGTCCTGCGAGGAGCCGTGGTTCTGGCTGCCACGGAAGAGGATGACGGCGATGGGCAGGAAGATGGCGGCCAGTGCGTGGTCGGAGATGAAGGCGGCGGCGGGCGCGATGACGGCGATCATCACGAGCGTAACGGCCCCGGCGCTGGGCGTTGCGAGCTTGCTGAAGAGGGCGAGGCAGATTCTCCGGTCGACGCCGGTCTTGACGAATGCGGCGGCGAACATGAGGCTTCCCATGATGAACCAGCAGGCGTCGCTCCAATAGAGGGCGGCGACTTCGTCCCTTCCGACGACGCCGGTGGCCACGAGGAGCAAGCCGTTACAGAAGGCCACGGCCGGCAGTGGGATGCATCCGGTGAGGAAGCAGAAGACGGTGAAGACCATCATGGCCAGGGCGACCTTGACCTTCCAGACGCCTTTGTCGGCGGTTTTTCGATCCTGGTCGGAGGTCTGCTCGTAGTCCAACTGCTCGGAGCGGACCTTGGCGGCGGTCTGGATGTGCCCTTTGTAGGCTTCGTCGGTCATCTTGGAGACGAAGTCCTGGGCTCTTGCGAGGTTGGCCTTGTCGGCGGGGATGCCCTCGCTCTTGGCCCACTTGACATCGCGTTTGAGGAATCGGGTCCTGCTCATGGCACCGAGGCGCATGGATCGCTCCATGACCTGCGTGGTCAGGAGCTGCCACTGGTCGGCCTCTTCGGGCGTGCGCTGGAAGAGCTCACGGGCGAGGTGCTGGACGACCCTGTCCTTGCCCAGGGCGTACTCGGTTCCGACGTCCCGCATGCCGCTGGTGGCGGGCATGAGGAGCATGGCGATGAGGATCACGACGGGGAAGATGAAGAACTTCCAGTCGATGTACTTGTCGTAGCCCGTGGCTTTCTTCTTTTCGCTGCTCATGGATTGGACCCTGCTCCGGCTTCCTTGGACGGCACGATCATCGGGGATCCCCGTGGCGCGAGCCCACCGACCGCCGAGTGGGGGCGACGGTCAGGCTTCGTCGTTCTCGAGCACCGACAACGGATCGCTGATGATGCGGTCGATCTTGGCTTTCCGGATCTTCTCCTCGGCGGCCTGCTTGCGATCGTTGGCCTCGGCGGCCTTTTGGATCAGCACATCGACGTCGCACGGCTTCATGAGGTAGTCGAAGGCGCCGAGCTTCATGCCGTCGATGGCTGACTCGACGGTGGCGTGCCCGGTCAGCATGATGACCTCGACGAGGGGGTGCTTGTGCTTGATCTCCCGGAGCACCTCCAGGCCGTCGGCGCCCGGCATTTTGACGTCGAGGATGACGACATCGACGGGCTGCTCGGCGAGGGCCCTCATTCCGTCGGCGCCGTTGGTGGCGGTCATCGCCTCGAGTCCTCTTCTCTTTAGGAGCGATTGGGTGGTGGAGAGGAATCGCTCCTCGTCGTCCACGAGCAACAAGCGCATCGTGCCCATCTTGCCCGACCTCCTTTCCGTCAAGGCGGCGCGACTATCGGCGCGCGGCCGGATCGTCCTGCCGCTCGGCTCGCGCCAGCGGCAGACGAACGGTAAAGACCGTGCCGGCGTTCAGTTCGCTGGTCACGGTCATCTGACCTCCCAGTCCCTCGATGATTCCGTAGGACGTACTGAGTCCGAGTCCGGTTCCCTGGCCGACGGGCTTCGTGGTGAAGAAGGGCAGGAAGATCCTCTCCATGTTCCCTGGAGGGATTCCGCACCCGTCGTCGGCGACGGAGACCGCGACGAAGGCGTCGCCGTCCCTGGCGGCGGTGATTCGGATCTCGCCGGCTCCGCCGTCCTTCTCTCGGATGGCGTGGATCGAGTTATTGAGCAGGTTGAGAAAGACCTGCTGAAGCTGATCGGGATCGCTGGCCAGCGCGGGCAGGGACGGATCGACCTCTTGTGAGATCCTGATATTCTCGGTTTGGACCCTGGGTCGGATCATGTCGACCAGCTCGGACACGAAGTCCTGGATACTCAATTCGTGGAGCGAGGTCTTGCTCTTTCGCGCGAACCTCAGGAGTCCCTGGGTGATCTTCCTGCAGCGGTCGATCTGGATCTTGATCTGGTCGACGGAGTCGGCGATCAGGCGCAGCCCTTCGGCATCCGAGCAGGACTGGTTTTGCTGGATGTCGCCGAGCACGTCCGTGATCATGGTTTGCTCGGACTGCATGACCTGCAGGGGATTGTTGATCTCGTGGGCCAGGCCGGCGCTCATCTCTCCGACTTCGGCGAGCTTGCCGGCGATGATCAACTGGGTCTTGAGCTCGCGTTTCTCCATGTCGGCCTTGCTGAGCTGGTGGGAGAGCCATGAGGCGAGGAGGTAGGCCATGACGACGGCGGCGGCGCCGCCGGCGACGATCACGCCGACGGCCACGAGGACGGCGTGGGACAGCGGGGCGTAGGCGTCGCCGACGTCCTGACGGACGACGAGGACCCAGTCGATGTGTTCGAGGGGCTCGGCGGCGTAGAAGTACTTTCGGTCCTGGACGGGGCCCGTGGAGAGTCTGGCGGCGCCTTGCTCTCCGAGGAGGTAGGCGCCGGCGTCGGGATCGGTTTCCATGAGCCGCGGTCCTTGGCGACGTGACGTCTGGAGGACTCCTTGGCGGTTGACCAGGTAGGCCTGGCCGGTGGCGCCGATGCTAATACTCTCGACCAACTCGTTGAAGTAGAGGGTGTCGATCGTGGCGCGGAGGTACCAGGTTCGATCGCCTTCCGTTCGGCGGACGGCCAGGATGAAGTGAGGGAGCTTTCGATAGCCGAGGAAGACGT
Organism: Phycisphaerae bacterium; assembly: GCA_016927755.1. Lineage (GTDB taxonomy): Bacteria > Planctomycetota > Phycisphaerae > UBA1845 > JAFGLZ01 > JAFGLZ01. The sequence continues at coordinate 96,372 of JAFGLZ010000010.1, read as the reverse complement.
CCGAGAGGTAGATGCCCTTGACGCGGACGGCCTGGAACCACTCGGTCTGGGCGTAGTTCTTGCCGACCAAGTCGTACGGGCCGACGTAGGCGAGGTGATTGCCCTTGTCATCGAAGACGCCGAGGTCGAAGAAGGCCTGCGAGCCGGCCTGGAGATTCTCGAGGAGGCGCTTCAGGGCCCCCTGGCGGCACAAGGAGTCCAGGTCGTTCGTATCGGCGGCGAACCGCAGATCCCAGGTGCGCTCCTGGAAGAACTGGTCGATGAGGCGTTGGTGGTTCGAGACAACGGAGAGGAGTCTCGACCTGACCTGGCTGCGCGAGTAGGAGGCGAAGTAGTAGACGAGCAGGCCGCAGACGAGCATCAGCGTCACGAAGGGCGCGAGCAGTGCGCGGCTCAGGATCATCCGTCGGATTGTGGTGAACCGGCTGGGTTTCAACGACGACACCCTCCACCGCCGGCGCAGCGCGCCGGGGGCGATTCGGATCGACGCGATCGACGGGCCGGCGCGGTTGTCGCCGCGGGGGTTCGGGCCGGATCGCGATGAATAGAGGGGGCCTGGTCGGCGCCTCGGGTGTCGTCCTTATCTGCCATGCCGACCAGGCCCCAGAAGCCCCTGCCTGAACATCCCTTGGGACGTTCCGGGTGCCGTTCCAAGATGTCTACGTCCCGCCGGATGCCCAGGCGACGTCCGGGCACCGCGTCTCGGCGCTTGCGGGTGTCTACCAGAGGAGTTTGATCAGGGCGAAGACGCCGAGCGAACACGTTGCCACGCCGACGCCGAGCCGCATCGTCGTTTCGGACAGTCTTCGAACCGTCAGCGCGGCGACGGGTACCGAGCACAGGGCTCCCAATACGAGCGGCGCGGCAAGCGCCAGCTCTAGATGACCACGAAGCACGAAGTAGGCCACGAGGCCCACGATGCACGTCAATGCCTCGGCCAGCGAGGTGATCGCCACGGCGTTCTTTGACGAGACGCCTGAGACGACCTGGCCGGAGGTAACCAGGGGTCCGTATCCACCGCCGCTGAGGCCCTTGTTGAAGGCGGCCAGGGCCCCCAGGGCGACGATGTGACTCGACCTGTAGCGGAGCTGCCGCCGGGCGGTCAGCAGGACGGTGACGCCTGCTCCACAGACGATGATTGTGATGAACAGCTTCAGGGCCCACTGGGGGATGTTCAGGGCGAGGGTCGCGGCGGCGACGGCTCCGACGACGCTGAGCGACGAGAGCAGGATAGTGGTTTTGCGCGCGTTTCGATCACGGAGGAAGTCGACGTTGCCGGCACGATGGTGCATCAGCCCGGCGGTGATTCCGGTGACGAACTCGCTGAGCAGGACGCACGGGACGATCTGGAGCGGGGCGAAGCCCGCCAGGAGCAAGACGGGCGTGAGGGTGGTACCGTATCCCATGCCGAGGCTGGAATCGAGGTACTCGCAGAACAGGGCGGCCAAGAAGATCGCCAGGGCCGTTGTCGGGTTGAGCTGAGTGAATCCCGGGAGCTTCAGGCCGGGAAAGACGGCCTGGGCCGCCAACAGCGCGACGAACCCCAGGACGACAACGGCCCAGATGCATACTCTTTTCTTCTGTCTCGTCACGGTCCTCTCCGACTCCAACAGTGCCTCAACGTGCCCTCGCGTCGACCGTCAGTGGCGCGGGGGCTATTCGAATTCCATGCGGAAGCTGACGACGTTCCCGCTCATGTGGCTGCTGACCTTCGTGCCGCTCTTGAAGAGAACGGCCTGCATCCTCTTGTTCTCGGGGAGGACCTCGGCCGTGAAGCCGGCGATTCCGTTTCGCCGCGCGACGTTGGCCAGGTATCGCACCATGAAGGTTCCGATTCCCCGATTCTGCCATTCGTCTCGAACGGTGAAGGCGACCTCGGCCCGGTTGGTGTGGGGGTCGAGGAAGTATCGGCCGATGGCGATGATGTCCTCGCCGTGGGCTTCGGGCACGGTTCCGACGATGGCGACCTCGTTTCGGTGATCGACGTAGACGAAGTCCTGGACCCGTTTCTGCGGGAGGCGTTTCATGTAGGTCAGGAAGCGGTAGTAGATGGTTTCCTGGCTCAGTGCGTAGAAGAGGTCTCGCATTCGGGGCGCGTCGGTCGGCAGGATCGGTCGGAAGTTCACCTGCGTACCGTCGTCGAGCAGCATGCTGGTCCGGAGGGTGGGCGGCTCGGTGGCCATTCGGATCTCGAGGTCGTCCTTCTCGCCGCGGACGTATCGGATGTACTTGGCCTCGATGGCCTGGTGGAGCAGCTCGGGGCGGAACTTTGGATGGGCGATGCTGATGAGGGCCAATGCCCGCTCCTGAACGTTCTTTCCGTGGAGATAGGCCACGCCGTATTCGGTGACGACGTAATGGACGTCGCCTCGGGTGGTGACGACACCGGCGCCGGGGCTGAGGCTGGGAACGATCCGGGAGACGGTTCCGTCCTGGGCGGTTGAGGGCAGGGCGATAACGGCCTTGCCGCCGGGGGATCGCGCGGCGCCGCGGTTGAAGTCGACCTGTCCGCCGAGGCCGGAGTAGAATTTCGTTCCGAGCGAGTCGGCGCAGACCTGTCCCGTGAGGTCGACCTCCAGGGCGACGTTGATGGCGGTCTGCTTGTACTGGCGCGAGATCAAGTAGGGATCGTTGACGTACTCGGTCGGCTGGAACGAGAACAGGGGGTTGTTGTCGATGTAGTCGTACATCCATCGGGATCCCATGGCGAAGCTGGCGACGATCTTGTGGCGGTCGACGCTCTTTCGGGAGCCGTTAACGGCACCGGACTCGATCAGGTCGATCAGGGTGTCGGTGAACATCTCGGTGTGTATGCCGAGGTCCTTCTTATCCTTGAGGAACTCGAGGACGGCTTGTGGGATTCGGCCGATACCGAGCTCGAGCGTGGCGCCGTCGTCGACGAGGGCGGCGACGTACTCGGCGATCTTTCGGGTCGCGTCGGTGGGCTCGGGAGGGCGGACCTCCAGCAGGGGGGTGTCGACGGGGACGAGGACGTCCATGTCCTCGACGTGGAGGAGGCTATTGCCGAGGGTGCGCGGCATTCGCGGGTTGACCTGCGCGATGACGAATCCGGCGTTCTCGGCGGCGCTCTTGACGATGTCAACGGAGACGCCGAGGCTGCAGTATCCCTCCTCGTCCGGGGGAGAGACGTGGATCAAGGCGGCGTCCAGGGGCAACTGGCCGGAGCTGAACAGACGGGGGATGTCGGAGAGGAAGATCGGCGTGTAGTCGCCGAGTCCCTCCTGGATGATTCCGCGAACGTTCTCGGCGATGAAGAAGCTGTTGACGCGAAAGGCCTCGGCCAGCTCCCTCTCGGCGTAGGGCGCTTCGCCGAGGGTCAGGAGGTGAACGATCTCGATGTCGGCGAGCTCACCGGCCCGAGCGACGAGGGCTCGGACGAGCTCGAGCGGCTGGGCGCATCCGGTACCGAGGAAGACGCGCTGTCCAGGACGGATCATTTTGACGGCCTTTTCGGCCGGCTGGATCATCGCGGCGCAGGCGGTTTGCCAGTTAGGATCGTAAGTAGTCCGTTGCTTGGTGATCATGACTTCGCACCCGCATTCGAGAGGGTCATCCTCGCGTCGGCGACGAGGGGTTCGGTCCCGAACTCACCGACGATCAGGGGGTTGATGTCCAACTCCGATACTTGCGGAAAGTCGGTGGCCAACTGACTGATCCGCTGAAGGCACATTGCGATCGCGTGTAAGTCCACGCCGGCCTGGCCGCGGGCCCCCTCGAGCAGGGCATATGATCGCGTGGTTTTTAGCATCTGGAGGGCCTCGTCCTCGGTGATGGGGGCGAGGTGGAAGGCGACGTCCTTCATCACCTCGACGAAGATGCCACCGAGTCCGAACATGAGCATGGGTCCGAACTGGGGATCGCGTGTCATGCCGAGGATGACTTCCCTACCTCGCGAGCCCATGCTCTCGACGTAGGCTCCGTCGATTCGGGCGTCGGGGAGGTGGCGTCTGATTCGGACCATCATGACGTCGAAAGCGTCCAGGACGGCCTCCGGGTCGTGGAGGTTGAGTTTCACGCCGCCGATGTCGGACTTGTGGATGACATCGGGGGAGACGACCTTCATGACGACGGGGAATCCGACGTGTCGGGCGACGTCGACGGCCTCCTCGGCCGATCGGGCCAGGGCGCCTTGGCCGACGTGGAAGCCGTAGGCCCGGAGCATCTCCTTGGCCTCGACCTCGCGGACCTGCTTTCGTCCGTGCCGGAGGTATCGGGCGATGATGCGTTCGACGCGTCTCCGATTGACGGGGAATCGGGCCACGACTCTCGGCGGGCGGCGGAGCCAGGCGCTGTAGTCACACATGTCTTTCAGGGCGGCGACGGCCCGCTCGGGGCTGGGATAGTCCGGGAGGTTCGCGGCGCCGAGGGCCTCTCGTCCGCCCTGGACGTCTCGTCCGCCCATGAAGCTCATGAGCACGGGTTTCTTTCCGCTGGCGTTTTGGGCGATCGCCTGGGCGGTTTCGACCGGCTTGGTCATGGCTTGCGGGGTCAGGATGACGACGATGGCGTCGATGCCGTCGTCGGCCTGCGCGGCGTCCAAGGCGGCGACGTATCGTTCGGGGGGCGCGTCGCCCAGGACGTCGATGGGGTTGGCGACGCTGGCGGCGGGGGGGAGCTGGCCCTTGAGCTTTTCGGCCAAGCCGTTGGTGAGGGGGGCGACGACCATTCCGGAGTGCTCGACGGCGTCGGCGGCCATGATTCCGGGTCCACCGGCGTTTGTGATGATGGCGACTCGGTCGCCCTTGGGAAGCGGCTGCATGGCCATGGCGGTAGCGGTATCGAAGAGGGCCTCGAAGTCATCGGCCCGAATCACGCCGGCTCGCATGAAGGCGGCGCCGTAGGCTGTATCGGCGCCGGCCAGGCTCCCGGTGTGGGACGAAGCGGCCTTGAGCCCGGCGGAGCTCGTGCCCGCCTTGAGGATGATCACCGGTTTGACGGAGGCGGTGGTTTGTGCGACTCGGACGAACTTGCTGCCGGTGATGATGCTCTCGAGGTAGGCGACGATGACCTTGGTATCGGGGTCCTCGGCGAGGGCCTCGAGCAGGTCGGTCTCGTCGACGTCGGCCTTGTTCCCGATGCTGATGACTTTGCCCAGTCCGAGGTTTCGGCCGGAGGCCCAGTCGAGAATGGCCGCGGCGAGGGCCCCGGACTGCGAGATCACGGAGATGCTTCCGACGTCGGGCATGTGGGGCGCGAAGGAGGCGTTCATCTTGTGGTGGCTGTTGATGAGACCGAGGCAGTTCGGCCCCATGAGTCGAACACCGTTGGCACGGCAGATCTGAGCCAGCTCGTTCTCGAGCACGGCCCCCTCGTGTCCGACCTCCTTGAATCCGGCGGTGATGACGGTGATGGCCTTGGCGCCTGCGTTGATCGAGCTGTCGATGGCGGCGCGAACGCTCTTGACGGGCACGGCAATGACGCTCAGATCGATCTTGTCGGGGTAGTCTTTGAGGTCCTTGTAGCAGGGTATTCCGAGGATGTCTTCGCCGGACGGGTTTACGGGGACGATCTTTCCCTCGAACCGGCCCTCTATGAGGTTGGCCAGGACGTCATGTCCGACCTTGCCGGGAGTGCGCGAGGCCCCGATGACGGCAACGGTCTTGGGCGTGAGCAACTTTTCAAGCATGGTGATTCCACTTCCTGTGCCGGGTTTCCAGACTCTCGTCCTCTCTGCCCCGATGGGTTCATGGGCCGAGGGGCGGACACCCTATGCAGAGTGTCCGCCCGCCCGGTCATCATCAGGGAAGGTGATCATAGGTGCCTTCGGGCTTCGGCCCACAAACTGGTCATTTCGCAGCGTGCCGTCGATCAGGGCGGCGAGCGCCTGGGAGACGGGGCCAATGACGCCCCAGTACACCTTGATCCCCAGTCGCTCGATCTCTCGAAGCAGGTCGTGATGAATCCCCCCGCAGATCAGAACCGCCACGTTAAGGGAGGCCAGAAACGTCGGCCATTGGGGAAAGGACAGCTCGCCGGTCCTCTCGACCTCGGTGCCCTGAAGGGTGCCGTTCTCGATCGAGGCGATCAGGAGCTCGCCGCCGCATCCGAATCGGGGCGAGACTTCCTGACCAAAAAGGGGAACGGCCACCCGCATCATCAAGCCTCCTGGGAGGTCAATGACACGAGGCGTGCCAGGAGGGCTTGTGGCTATAAATCATTTATTTATAGGTGGATAACCACAGCAGGTATTCTGCCCGTCGTTGAAACATCACGTTTCAAGCATGAGACATAGTCATCTCAATCAGGCATAAGTCATTTTGTGGAATGGAATAAAAGCTGGTGATCCAGGAATGAAACATCATGTTTCAGGCATGCATCACTCGGTCGATATTCCGAGCCTCCGCATCTTTCTCCAGAGCGTGCTACGGCTCATGCCGAGTTCGCGGCAGGCGTCGGCTCGATTCCAGCGATGCCGGCTGAGCGCGTTCTCGATGATGTGTCGCTCCGCCTGGGCCATGGAGCTGGCTCGGGCGATTCTCATGGACTCGGTCGACATGGCGGACTCCGACGACCGGGTGAGCTCTTCGGGGATGTGGTCCACATGGATGGTCGAGTCCTTGACCAGGATGAAGGCGTGCTCGACGGCGTGTTCGAGCTCACGGACGTTTCCGGGCCAGTGGTATCGCATGAGGGCCTTCATGGCCTCGTGCCCGACGATGCGAACGCGCTTGCCGGTCAGCTCGTTGAAGCGCTCGATGAAGTGCTCTACGAGGAGGGGTATATCCTCTCGCCGCTCCCGCAACGGCGGCAGATCGACCATGACGGTGTTGATGCGGTAGTAGAGGTCGGTTCGGAACTCGCCCTTGGCCATGAGGTCTTTCAGGTCACGATGCGTAGCGGCGATGACGCGGACGTCGGTCGATCGGGTCTGGCTGGATCCGACGGGCTCGAAGAGTCCTTCCTGCAGGACGCGGAGGAGCTTGACCTGCATGGCGGGGGAGGTATCGCCGATTTCGTCGAGGAAGATGGTTCCCTTGTTGGCCAGCTCGAAGCGTCCCTTTCGGTCTGTGCGGGCGTCGGTGAAGGCTCCGGCGACGTGGCCGAAGAGCTCGGACTCGAGGAGCGGGTCGGGCAGGGCGCCGCAATTGACCTTGATGAAGGTCTCGTTGCACCGGAGCGACTTGTTATGGATGGCGTGGGCGAGGGGCTCCTTTCCGGTACCGGTTTCGCCTTGGATGAGGACGGTGGCGGTGCTGGCGGCGATGTCGGGGATCAGGTCGAAGATTTCCTGCATGCGGGGGTTCTTGCTGAGCATGTCGTGGAAGGAGTATCGTCGCCGGACCTCGCGTCTGAGACTCTCGACGGCGGTCAGGTCGCGGAAGGTTCCGACGCCGCCGATGATCTCGCCGTCTCGGTTTCGCAGGACGGCGGTCGAGACGCTGATGGGGACCTCGTCGTTTCGACGATTGAGGATGGTCATCTCCAGGCCGGTGATGGGTCCGCCGCGCCGGACGCACTCGTTGAGGAGGCATTCGGTCTGGCAGGCGGAGGCTCTAAAGACGTTGTAGCACTTTTCGCCGACGGCCTCGGCGGCGGAGAATCCGGTGATGGTTTCGGCGGCTCGGTTGAAGCTGGTGATGGCGAAATCCTTGTCGACGGTGAAGACGCCGTCGGCGACGGAGTCGAGGATGGTGGCGACCTCTCCGGGGCCGAGGGTCGTGCTGATTCGCGAGGGAGACATTGCATCACTATAATACCCGGCCGAATTGGCTGGGGCCATGGCGGGCGCCGCGCGGCTCACGCGGCGTGGCCGAAACCGCGCGGCATGAATGCCGCGGCTCGGGTGATGAGCGGCGTGAGGAGAGAAACCATGAGACAACGCACACGACTCCGGGGCGCACCGGTATTGATCTTGGCCCTGCTCTTCTGTTTGCACGCGAGCGGCACACTCCGGACGACGCCGGCGGCCGCGGCGGAGAAGCAGGTTTCGGCTCCCAGGCCCAAGCTGGTCAAGCTGCCGTTTGCCTTTGGCAAGGGCATGGAGAACACGCCGTTCGTGTATGAGGGACGGCCGCTGATCGCGATGAATCATCGCGACGACACGAAGAACAACACGGACGGATACAAGAAGAGCATGTATCTGTTCATCCGGGACCTTCAGACCGGCGAGGAGATCGGCAGGTTCGGCGAGGGGCACTCGTTCGTCAGCGTGTTCGTGAACGGGAAGGAAGTGAACGTCTTTGCCAGCGAGGGGTCGAATCGCGACTGGTTCCAGAGCATCTACCGGTTCTGGTCCACCGATTTGAAGACGTGGAAGCGGCAGCTCGCGATTCCGCTGGAGGGCGGGGAGCACTTGTTCAACTGCTCGGTCTGTCGGGACGGGCAGGGGTACGTGATGGCCTACGAGTCGAACAAGCCGGTGCAGTTCTGCTTCAAGTTCGCGCGGTCGAAGGATCTGGCAACGTGGGAGAAGCTTGGCGGGCTGGTGTTCACGGGCGCCAAGCGGGAATACAGCGCTTGCCCGGTCTTGCGGTACTTCGCGCCGTACCACTACGTGATCTATCTGCACGCGGCGGTGCCGGGGCACAATGGCTGGGTCTCGTTTCTGGCTCGCAGCAAGGACCTGACGACGTGGGAGCTGAGCCCGTACAATCCGATCCTTTCGGCGGGCACAGGCGAGGGGAAGAACAACTCGGACGTGGACCTGTTCGAGTGGGAGGGCAACACGTACCTTTACTATGCCACGGGGGATCAGGCGACGTGGGGGGCGGTTCGCGTGGCGATGTTCATGGGACCGATGAAGGCGTTCTTCGAGAGCCACTTCCCGGAGGGGGTGGGCATGATCAAGGTGAGCGCGAAGGCGGAGTAGCGGTCTCTTCGGCCGGAAGCCTTCGAGTACAACAGGATCCTTGCCTGCTTCACGGCTAGAGCAGACTGGAAGCTTGCGTTACGGCGGCGTGCAACTCACTTGCCGAAGACGGCGCCCGTCACATTCATGCAGGAGCCAGAGATGACTCGATTCGGTGGTCTGTGCGCACTGCTGGCGATAATGGGATCGGCTTTGGCGGGGGCGGGGGCATCGGACGGTTTGGTGGCGGAGTGGCGGTTCGATGACGGGCAGGCGGCGGTTGTTCGTGACGCCTCGGGCAAGGGGCATGACGGCAGGATCGTCGGGGCGACGTGGGTGAAGTTGCCGAAGGGCGGGGCGCTGCGATTCGACGGGATCGACGACTTGGTGGACTGCGGGGCGGGGGCGTCGCTGGACATCGCGGGCCCGGTGACGGTGGAGGCATGGATTCATCCGGCGAGGCAGGCGGGCGGCGAGGTCGGCGTGCTCGGCAAGTTTTACGACAGCTATCTGCTGACGCACTACACGGACGGGAACTTCTGGTGGTACATCGGGAGCGGGTCCAACCACTGCAAGGGCAAGGCCAGCGCGGGCGCGTGGCAGCACGTCGTGGCAACGTATGACGGGACGACGTTGAGCCTGTTCATCAACGGGCGTTGCGTGGATCGGGCGGCGTCGAAGCTCAAGCCGGCCGCGGACGGTCGGCACTTCGTGATCGGCTCGATCGCGCCGGCCTCGAAGGCGGACGACCCGGCTTATACGAAGATGGACCGGTTCGCGGGGATGATCGGCGGCGTCCGCGTCTATGCTCGAGCTGTTTCGATCGACGAGATCGCGTCGCACTACAAGTCGGAGGCGGCGGACTATGGGATCGACACGACTTGGTTCGATCGGCTGAGGGTTGCGCCGTTTCTCTATGCCGATCGGAAGGCGGCGGTGATTCGGGTGGACTACCGGGACGTCTTTCCCGTGCCAAAGGATGGGCGGATCGAGGTGTGTCTCCTGAAGAAGGGCGGCAGCGGGCAGCCCGCGTTCAAGAAGACGGTGACGGGGCTGCAGCGGGTGGGGCTCGTCGAGGTGGCCGTGCCGCTTGGAGAGATCGCGCCGGACGTCTACGTCGTCCGGGCGGATCTGATCGGGCCGGGGGAGGGGGGCAGGAAGAGCGGCGAGGCCGAGCTCGACGTCAGGCCGAGGCCGATTGCGGTTCCGTCGCCGCCGACGCTGTGCGTGGGCGACCTGCCGGCGCCCGTCGCGGCGCCGGGGTTCGGTTGCGAGGTCGTCAAGAGTGGAGGCTTCAGGCTCGAGGTCGGGGGCAAGACTCTCCCGTTTACGACTCGAGTCTCGTGGCCGAACGGGCAGTTCAACCGGCTTTCGGGCACGGACGGACCGCATGGCGAAGGAGAGAAGGCCTGGGCGGTGGCGGTGAGGCCGATCGATGCGACGCGGTATCAGGTGAGCGCCCGAGGCGATCACTACGCGATCGATCGAACGGTCGAGGTGTGTCGGGATCATGTGCAGGTGAAGGACACCTACCGGAACACGGGCCAGGCGGACTTGGGTCTGTTGGTGTACAACGAGCTGGATACGACGGGGCTGCCGCCCTTTGCCAAGCATTTCCTGGGTGGTTGGGAGAGTGCGGGGCGGAAGACGGAGGAGGCGAGCCCGAGCGTCTTTGCCGGATCGGCCGGTCTTGGCGTCGGGCTGGTGCCGTTGGACGACGTGTTCGTCGTGCAGTCGGTCCTGTACGCCGAGCCGGGGCGTCTGGGGATTGGGACCGAGGCGTTGTGTCTGGCGCCGGGGGCGGAGTATTCGCTCGAGTGGGCGGTCTATCCGACCGCGACGAACGATTACTACGAGTTCATCAACGCGGTGCGCCGGAATGAGGATCGGATCGGGACGGTGGACGGCGGCTTCGCCTTCATTGCCAACGACCTGCGCAATCGGCGGGGAACGCCGAGCAAGGCGTTCGTGAGTATTCGCAACATCAAATACGGGTGCATTCCGTGCCTGTCGTTCTGCGCGGACGATCCGGGGATCTCGATCGAGGGGGTCGAGTTCATGGACTTCCCGAAGGAAATGGCCCTGCTCAAGCAGCAGATCGCCGAGGCGCACAAGCAGACGCCGGGGCTGAAGCTGATGTTTCACGTTGCGCACAGCCTGTACGCGACGAACAAGCCGGATCGTTTCGCCGATTCGAAGGTGATCGGGGCGGACGGGAAGCAGGCGGTTTGGGAGGGCGGGGGCTACTTCAGCGAGGAGCGGAAGAAGGAGGGCTGGAACTGGTACATCTACTACCCGACGCCGGGCAACCGCTTGCATGATGCGTTGATGAAGAGCGCTGATGTGATGATGGACGACCTGGGCTGCGACGGGGTGTTCATGGATGGCTTCATGTGGGGTTATCGAGGACGGTGGACGTACGACCGGTGGGACGGGCGCTCGGCCGACATCGACCCGAAGACGAAGACGATTCTGCGGAAGAAGGGCTCGGTGCTGCTGCTGTCGCAGCCGTCGCTGATCGAGTTCTCGCGACGGATTCGCGATAAGGGCGGGGTGGTGGTGGCCAACAACTCGGTGATCACTCGGAGCATCGCCCGCGAGAAGTATCTTGTGCATGACAAGGAGATCAGCGCGGGGCCGTACCTGCATCTCGCGCCGAGCGTGACGGCGCTGGGCAACGCCTCGGTGATGCAGTCCGAGGGCGGGGTGTACGCGGACATCCTGGACAAGCTGCGGTGGGGCAGCGCGTTCTTCTACTATCAGGAGGGGGATCTGACGGAGGAGACGCTTGCTTCTCACCAGTTTCCCATCACGTTCGAGGAGATTGGAGAGGGTCTGATCCGCGGGCCGGAGCGGATCGTGACGACTCATTCGGGGGCCTATGGTTGGGCCGGCGATCGACGTCTTCACGCGGTCTACAAGTTTGACGCGCGGGGCGGGAGGGCGCGGCATGAATGCGTTACGACGGTCGACGGAGGCGGCGCTCGGACGCGACTCGAGCTGGGGCCGAACGAGTCCGCCGTGATCGAGCGGCTGCCGGTGACGCTTCGGAGCGATGGGGTGGTGAACGTAATGGTTACGCGGTACGACGCGGAGTCGGCGGAGATCCGGCTGAACGGGCAGGGCGCGGCGACGATTGAGTTTGGCGGCAAGGCGGCGCTGATGAGGCCGGGAGCGACGTATCGCGTTGAGGGGGCGGATGCGCCGACGGGCCAGGCGGACTCGAATGGGAGGCTGGTGGTTCGCGTCACGCTGGCGGGGGAGAAGGCGTTGGTGGTTCGGCGCTAGAGGTATCCCTTGTAGTATTCGAGGTGGCGACGGAGCTCGTCCTGTGCGGCGTCGACTTGCTGGTTTTGGAGCAGGTCGAGGATGCGGCGGTGGGAGACGTTTCCGCGTTTTCGTTCGGCCACGACGATGCCCTCTCGGAACCGCTTGAAGAAGACGTGCAGGAGATCGGTGAAGGCCACGAGCGGCTCGATTCCGCTGCTCTCGACGAGGGCTCGGTGGAAGGCGATGTCGCCCTCGATGAAGGCGTCGGGGCTGTCGTCCTGGTCTAGGCGATCGATGAGCTCCGAGAGCCGTTCGGCCAGGGAGGGGTCCTCGCTGATCCGCTGCATCGTGAACGGGAGGGCCCCGGACTCGATGGCGATGCGTGCGTTCAGGAGCTTGGACTTGGCGTAGTCGTTGAGCGCGAAGTGGAATCCGAGGAACTCGGTGACCCGCTTCATGTCGACCTTGCCGACGGTGAGGCCTCGTCTGGGCGCGGCCCGGATGATGCCGAGGAAGCTGAGTGCCTTGGTGGCCTCGCGGACGCTGATGCGGCTGACGCCAAACCGCTCGGCCATTTCCTGTTCGGTCGGTAGCCGATCTCCGGGCTTGAGCCCGTTATCAATGATGTACTGCTTGATCCTTCCGACGACCTGCTCGCTCAAGGTTTGCCGCTTGACAGTTGCCATGGTGGAATTATCATATAATATGTTAAATCAGGCGTCAAGCGGTGCTGTGAAGGAGAGCGAGATGAGTCATCGTCGGGTTCGCTGGATGTCGAGGCCAGCGGGGGTCGTGGCGTGCGTTGCGGTCGTGATGGTGGGCGTCGGCATGTCGGATGCGGCGTTTGCCGCGGGGGCGAGCATCGAGGGCGGTCGCGTGGGCAAGGCGATTTACGTCTCGAAGCTGGGCGACAACTCGGACGGTTCGTCGTGGGCGAAGGCGTATCACACGATCCAGCAGGGCTTGCAGGCGGCGCCGGACGAGAAGGGCGGTCATCGCGTGATCGTCCGTCCGGACGCGTATGACGAAGCGAATCTCTATCCGTCGCACGCGGGGTCGCGGGGCGCGTACAACGTCCTCGTGGGAGACGTGGACGGGAAGCTGGGGTCCGGCGCGACGGGTTGGGTCGTCGTGGACTCGGGCGCGCCTGAGTTGATCGTGCGGACGGATCACTCGGTGAAGGGGGGCAATCCTCCGTTCAAGGTGGTCGAGGGCGGCGATCCCAAGAAGGAGTGGGGTCTCAAGAGTATCGACTGGTGGGGTCCTTGGCGGTGCGATCCGTCGTTCTCGGGAGCGATCTGGGATCGGTGGATCTTTCGGAACATCTACGCGACGGGGTGCGAGGGGGGGATCGGCTGGGACATGACGTGCAAGGACGGGACGGAGTTCTCGGCCGTGGTGGAGGACTGCGTGGGGATCGGGCGGTTTGCCGGGGCGGCAGTGATGGGTCACGTGAACCGGCCGGACGAGCCGGTGGTCTTTCGGCGGTCGTACTTCATGTGCATGGACTGGTGGGGCGACGCGGGGGCGGCGTACGTTCGGGCGTCGCACAAGAAGATGCCCGAGACGCCGGACGCGGTGTTCGAGGACTGCACGCTGGTCTCGCCGGACAACGCGCTGGAATGCGGCTATCCGGGTTTCAAGGGATACACGCGGGTCCAGTTCAAGGGTTGCCGGTTGATCGTGCTGAACTTCTCCCAACCGCACGGGACGCCCTCGACGGGCATCATCCACACGCCGCTGGACGGGAAGCAGCTCCACGTGGATCTCGATGACTGCACGCTGATGGGGTTTACGGTTTTCGGCGCGGGGAGCGGACAGATCGGCTATACGACGAAGGGCGCGGTTCGGGCGTACGTTCAGTTTCTCCAGCCGGTGCCGAAGGGTTTCGAGCGTCTGCGATACTGGCCGGTGGACGTCTTCCATGCGATCGAGCCGCCGGCGTCCGGCAAGCCGGCGGCGGTGAAGGCCTCGGCCAAGAGCGAGTGATCTTCGCGAGGTCGGTCGATCGGGCCTCCTCGGGCGCCGGTTCCGTGGCTCGATCGCCCGGTCGGGACATCGGAACTTACACGATCGGAGTGTGAACGATGACTCATCCAATGACGCCGGCGATGTCGGCGATCTCGTCTTGCGGCGCGCTCGCGCTGCTCCTGGCGTTCCTGACGGGGGGGGCTTTTGCCGCCGCGTGCGACCCCAGCGCCGCGGACTATGCGGGGCGGCGGGGGAAGACCATCCACGTCTCGAAGCTCGGCGACGATTCGGACGGCTCGTCGTGGGCGAAGGCGTTTCACACGATTCAGCAGGGCTTGCAGGCGGTGCCGGACGATCAGGGCGGGCATCGCGTGATCGTCAGGCCTGATACGTATGCCGAGGCGAACCTCTATCCGTCGCACAAGGGGGCGGCCGGGTCGTACAACGTCCTGATGGGCGACGTCGACGGCAAGCTCGGATCGGGCGCGACGGGGTGGGTCGTGGTGGACACGGGCGCGCCGGAGGTCATCGTCCGGACGGATCACTCGGTGAAGGTGGGGAATCCGCCGTGGAAGATCTTGGAGACGGGGGACCCGAAGGCGGAGTGGGGTCTCAAGAGCGTGGACTGGTGGGGCATGTTCAAGTGCGACCCGAAGTTCTCGTGTGAGATCTGCGATCGATGGGTGTTCCGGAACCTGTATATGTGCGGCGCGGAGGGCGGCTCGGGGTGGGACCTGACGTTCAAGAAGGGCGCGCCGTTCTCGGTGATCATGGAAGACTGCGTGGGCGTCGGTCGGTTCGCGGGGATCTGCGTCGGGGCGCACGTCGGCAGGCCTGACGAGCCGGTCGTCTTCCGCCGAAGCTACTTCATGTGCATGGACTGGTGGGGCGACGCGGCGGGGGCGTACGTTCGGGCGGAGAACCCCAAGCCGCACGACTATCCGGACGCGGTGTTCGAGGACTGCACGTTGGTGGGGCCGGACAACGCGCTTCAGGCGGGGAATCCGGGCTTCGACGGGTACACGCGGGTGAAGCTCAAGGATTGCCGGTTGATCGTGCTCAACTTCTCGCAGCCGCACGGGCAGCCATCGACGGGGGTGATCTACAGCACGATCCAGGGCAAGTTCCTGCACGTGGATATCGAGGACAGCGTGCTGATGGGGTACAAGATCTTCGGGTCGGGGGGCAAGCAGTACGGCAGCGGGGAGCGTCCGGACGGCGGGCCGATCTCTTATGCGCTGAAGGGGAAGGTTCAGGCGTACGTTCACTACCGCCAGCCGGTTCCGGAGGGGATGGAGCGTCTTCGCTTCTGGCCGGTGGAGGTGTTTCAGCACCTTCTGCCGCCCGGGCCGCCGACGGGGGCGGGCAAGATGGCGCCGGCGGGTACTCCTGTGCGGCCTGAGCTTACGAGACTGCCCTTCAGCTTCCACCGATCGATGGAGAACACGCCGTTCATGTACGAGGGACGTCCTCTGATCGCGCTGAACCATCGCGACGACACGAAGAACAAGACGGACGAGTACACGAAGAGCATGTATCTGTACATCCTGGACCTTCGGACGGGTGACGAGGTGGCGCGGTTCGGCGAGGGGCACTCGTTCGTGAGCGCATTCGTCAATGGCAAGGAGTTGAACGTCTTTGCCAGCCAGGGCACGAACCGCGATTGGTTCCAGAGCATCTACCGGTTCTCGACGACGGACCTGAAGACGTGGAAGCGGGAGTTGGCGATTCCGCTCGAGGGGAAGGCGCACCTGTTCAACTGCTCGGTCTGTCGGGACGAGCAGGGGTACGTGATGGCGTACGAGTCGAACCTGCCGAGGCAGTGGGTGTTTCGGTTCGCGCGATCGAAGGACCTGAGCACGTGGGAGAAGGTGCCGGGGTTGCTGTTCATGGACCCGGCGAACATGTGCGCCTGCCCGGCGCTGCGTTACTTCCGGCCGTACTACTACGTGATCTACACGCATGAGCGGGAGGTGCGTCCTGGGCAGCGGGGGTGGGTTCCGATGATGGCGCGATCCCAGGACCTGATCACGTGGGAGTTGAGTCCGTTCAACCCGATTCTGACGCCGGCGGCGGGGGAAGGCACCAACAACTCGGACGTGGATCTTTTCGAGATGGACGGCAAGACGTACGTGTACTACGCGACGGGGGACCAGGCCACTTGGGGCAACGTGAGGGTGGCGGAGTTTGGGGGCGGGTTGCGGGCGTTCTTCGAGAGTTACTTCCCCGAGGGCGCGCCGATGGTCAAGGTGAGCACCAGGCGGGAGTGATTTCCGAGGGGCCCGCGCTGCGGGGCAAGACAGGATTGGGGGTATCGCGCGGCCGGGGTCGTGTAACGTTGGGTGGTCTACTTCTTCGGAGGTGGGGCGGAATTCGAGTTCCCCACCGCTGAAGCGATGGGGCACCCGGCACCCGGCACACCTCAGAACACGGGCAAGATGCCCGTGCTACGGGGGCGTTGGGGCACGCGGCCGCGCGATGCAACAAACGGAGTTTGAGCATGGGGCTGACTGGTTTCATTCTGTTCGTGATTCTGACCGTGTCGACATTGGCAGCCGCCCAGGAAGCTAGCGTTGGCGAGGGCAAGGGCGGGGTCATCGAGAACCCGACGCTCGTCAAGCTGCCGTTCAGCTTTCCCGTGGGGATGGAGAACACGCCGGTCGTGTACGAGGGTCGGGCGTTGCTGGTGAACAACAGTCGGCCGGTGAAGTCGACGGCGAAGGACATGTACCTTTTCATCGAGGACCTGACGACGGGGGAGGAGGTCACTCGCTTCGGCCAGGGGTTCTCGTTCGTCAGCGCGATCGTGGTCGGCAAGGAGATGAACGTCTTCGCCACGCAGTATGGGGACACCGAGGCGGAGTGGACGAAGGACATCTACCGCTTCTGGTCGACGGATCTGAAGACGTGGAAGAGCGAGCTTGTCCTGACGCGCAAGGGCGGGGAGCACTTCTTCAACACGTCGGTGTGCCGGGACGATCACGGTTACGTGATGGCGTACGAATCGAACAAGCCGGTGCAGTGGTGTTTCCGGTTCGCCCGATCGAAGGACCTTTCGCGGTGGGAGCCGATCGAGGGGATATCGTTTGCCGATCTGGAGGGGCGGACGGCGTGCGGCAATCCGACGCTCCGGTACTTCGCGCCGTACTACTACATGATTTATGGGGCGTGGCGGTACAAGGGCCCGGGGCTGAGCTACGAGTATCGGCTCGCGAGCACGAAGTACGTGACGTTGATCGCGCGATCGAAGGACCTGGCCCTCTGGGAATTGAGTCCCACGCGGTATCCGATGCTGGACCCCGGGGCGGGCGAGGGGATCAACAACACGGACGCGGACTTGTTCGAGTGTGAGGGGAACACGTACGTGTACTACGCAACGGGCGATCAGCAGACGTGGGGGACGATTCGCGTGGCGATGCACCCGGGGGCGATGAAGGCGTTTCTGGAGAGCTACTTTCCCGAAGGGGCGCCCATGATCCGATTCGACGCGAAGCAGGGGCGGTACTTGCCCAAGGGCGACGCGAACGGCGCCGTCGACGCGAACATGGCAAAGCGTCAGGAATGGTTCCGGCAGGCCAAGTTCGGGTACATCGTTCACTACTCGCTGTTCTCGCTGGCCCCGCACGAGGGGCTGAACCCGCTCGAGCTGAACCTGAGGATGCGCAACGGCGCCTATCCACTTCCGGAGTACGAGCGATTCGCGGATCGGTTCAAGGCGGGCAAGTTCGACGCGGCGACTCTGGTGGCGCGGCTGAAGGCGGCGGGCGGTCGGTACATGATCTTCATCACGAAGGAGCACGACGGGTTCTGCTTGTTCGACACGAAGCTGACGGACTACAACGCGGTGAAGCACGGGGCGGGACGGGACTTGATCGGCGAGTTGATCAAGGCCGCACGGGCCGACGAGATGAAGCTCTGCCTCTACTACTCCATGTTGGATGAGCATCACCCGGACTATCGGGCGAACCTGCCACAGTACGTGAACTACATGCACGGGCAGATCCGGGAGCTTTGCTCGAATTACGGTCCGATCGACGGGATCTGGTTCGACGGGGAGTGGGATCATCCGATCGAGGCGTGGCGGTCGCCGGAGCTGGTCGAGGCGATTCGGCGTCCGCAGCCCAACGCGGTCGTGAACGATCGGCTGGGCAAGGGTCTGCGCGGGAAGACGCGGTTGTGCGACTTCTACACGCGGGAGCAGTTGCACGAGATACACCAGACGACGGACTTCGAGCGTGACCGGCCTTACCCGTGGGAGGCGTGCATGACGATCGGCGAGTCGTGGGTGTACAGCAAGAGCGACACGAAGCTGAAGCCCAGCGAGGAGCTGATCCGGAGGATCGTCGACGTCGCGAGTCGGGGCGGGAACCTGGTACTGAACGTTCCGCTGACAGGCGATGGGGAGATTCCGGGCGAGTACGACTCCCGCCTGCGGGACATTGGCGAATGGATGAGCCGGTGTGGCGAGTCGATCCATGGCACGTACGGTTCGCCCTTCGCGTCGCTGCCGGCGGGCAAGTGTACGACGAAGGGGAATCGGCTGTACGTGCATCTGGAATCGCATCCAGGTCCGGCGGTCAGGCTGCCGGGTCTGCAGAACGGCATCAAGCGTGCTTGGTTTCTGAAGACGGGCGAGACGCTGGAGTTCGACGACGTCGCGAAGACCGTGGCGATCCCGGCGGCGTTGCCGGACAAGTTCGTCTCGACGGTCGCGATCGAGTTGGATTCGAGACCGATGGTCAAGTAGGGTCGGCACGTGGCTTCCGTCCGAGGGAGGTGAATGGGATGACGCAGTCCGATTCGAGCAGAGTCGTTCCCGCGCGTGGCGCCCGCAGTGGGCGGGCGACTGGTTTCTTGGCGTGTGGCGTCCTGGCGGCGGCACTGTCGGCGCCGTCGTCCGCGCTGATGGCAGCGGGTAACTCGGGAGAGAAACTGGCCGGTCGGATCAGTGTGGAGCAGGGTCATCCCTGGCGTCCGCCGTTCGGTCTGGATCGTGTCGCGCGGCCGATGGCGGTGAACGTCGAGATCGCTTCGGGGGCGAAGCCGTCGACGAAGTTCGTTCTGGTGGGCTTGCTGAACGGAGAGGAGATCGCGCGCCACGCCTTCTCGGTCACCGGCAAGCCGCCGCATGCGCGACGGTTCGTCTTCGACAGATGGCCGAACCAGTTGGAGCTTCTTGCGAAGGTCGATGCCGGGCACGACCCCGTTCGACTGGCGCAGGAAACGGTTGCGTCTCCGGCGTTCGAGGGGGAGGCGGTCGCGCGCCCCGACAGCGTGGTGAACCCGGTGGATCTGGGGACGATCCTGGTGCCGAACGATTGGCTGCTGCTGGGTCCGGGGCAGAAGCCCACGTTGGCGGTGGCGGGC
Source organism: Phycisphaerae bacterium (assembly GCA_016927755.1). Taxonomy (GTDB): domain Bacteria; phylum Planctomycetota; class Phycisphaerae; order UBA1845; family JAFGLZ01; genus JAFGLZ01. The sequence continues at coordinate 76,955 of JAFGLZ010000010.1, read as the reverse complement.
GTCAGCCGTTTTCGGTCGATTCCGCAGGCGCGATGGGCGGCGTGGTTCGAGTCACGTCCGGAGGGTCGCACGGCCGTTGTCGTGCCGATGCCGATCGGGTTGCCGATGCGGCGGAGCGTTCCGGTGCCGACGCCGGCCGCGGCGGGCGACCGAGATGTGCTGCACGTCCAAATCACCGACGCGGAGGGAGGGCAGCTCTGGGCCAAGAAGATACCGACGATGCTGGTCCGCAAGCCGCCGGAGTGGCCGCGGTTCGGCGCGAGGGAGACGAAGCTTCGCTACGATGCCCCGATTTCGGTTCGGGCGGAGGACGGCACGCTGTCGACGATGCGATACGAAGACGGCTGGGAGGGGGAGCTTCACGACGTCGTGGTGTCGCTGCCGAACGGCGGGCGATTCGTGTTCTGGCGGGGATCGAGCTACATCCCGTTCTGGGCAGGTTTGCACAACACGGGGTTGTGCTACGAGTGGGCGGAGACGTCGCCGCCGCCGGGATTCACGGACTGCGTCGAGCCGCTGATGGACAAGGAGCTGCGGTACGGGCGGGTGGAGATCATCGAGTCGACCGCCGCGAGGGTTCACGTTCGGTGGCGCTATCAGTCGTGCGACTTCCACTATAAGGTCTGGGGCGAGTCGGCGGTGGAGGACTACATCTTCTATCCGGACGGGTTCGGCACGCGCGTCATGACGCTCAAGAGCGCACCCGATGCGGACTACGAGCTGAGCGAGTTTATCATTCTCACGCCGCAGGCGACGTACCCCTTTAGCGTCCTGCCGCCCAATCTCGTCGACGTGATCTTCATGGACGGCGAGAAGCGCGAGCTGCAGTTTCCCTTCCTTGACGGTGAGCAGGGGGCGAAGCGCAGGCCGCGCGGCATTCCGGCGGTGTACCGAGTGCGACTGAACCGGGGCGACAAGCTTGCCGCCGTGTACTTCAGTCCCGACGACACGAATCTTCCTCGGACGTTCTTTCCGCCGTTTTCCGACCGTGGGGTCGTGGTGACGCCGGCGTATTGGGGGAGCCACTGGCCGTTGGCGCGGGGTAAGACGACGTGCGGATCGATTGACGATCGGATCGGCCTGACGCCGGCGCATAACAGCATCATGAGCTGGGCGCGGGGCCGGCCGACGCCTCTGAGCGTGACGACGCTTCCGGCGATCGACACGCTGGGACGGTCAAGGCGGATGATGATGCAGTGTTGGGTGTGGTTGATCGGATCGAGCGACGCCGACGACGCGCGCCTGCTGCAATGGGCGCACAGCTTCGCGGCGCCGCCGGCGCTGGAGGTCGACGGCGGTCGGGTGGACTTCGACTCTTACGTGCCGCAACGCCGGGCGATTCGCGTGCGGGTCGAGCGTTCCGTCGTGACGATCACTGTCAAGCCGAGCAGGCCGTGCGTTCATCCGGTGTTCGAGCTGCTCGGAGCACCGAAGGCCCTGACCCGCGCCAGCTTGGCCAACCGTCAGCTAAGAAGCGACGAGTTCGCTTGGGACGGGCGAACGCTGTGGTTGAATGCGGACATCGACGCGCCTACGGCGTTGCGGCTTGAGTTCGCCGATTCGTCGCGGTAGGGGGGGAGGGTTGCGGGCCCGTGTCGTCTCGGTGGCGAGCCGGTTGGATACAGAAGGAGAAGAAGGAGATTGTTACGTGACGCGAGAGACTTTTGAAGGCAGTTATGTGCCGCGCCTCATCGGAAAGGCTCTGCTCATCATGTCATGCTCAACCACGGCCGTTACCGCAGCGACATGGGATCCCGCCGGTGGCGACTACGCGGGGCGGAAGGGGGTTTCGCTCTACGTTTCGAGGCTGGGTGACAACTCCGACGGCAGCAGTTGGGCCAAGGCGTTTCACACGATCCAGGCGGCGCTGCAGGCCGTGCCCGACGAGAAGGGGGGGCATCGCGTGATCGTCCGGCCCGACGTGTACATCGAGGCGAACCTGTATCCGTCTCACAAGGGCGCGGAGGGCGCCTACAACCTGTTCGTGGGGGACTTCGACGGCAAGCTTGGGTCCGGGGCGACGGGTTGGGTGGTGATCGACTCGGGCGACCCCGCCAAGGGCTTCAAGAGCTACGACTGGTGGTCGACGATTCGGGCGACGTCGAAGGGTTGGTCTCCGCAGCACACGGAGGAGACGTTCTCGGCGATCATCTGGGACCGATGGATCTGCCGGCGCCTGTACTCGACGGGGGCCGACGCGGGGTTGTTCTGGGACTGCACGAACCAGGTGAAGCCGTTCACGGTCGTCGTGGAGGACTGCGTGGGGATCGGTCGGGCATTCGGGGGCGGCGTGGGGAACTGTCTGTCTCGGACCGACGAGCCAATCTCGTTTCGACGATGCCATCTGTATGCCCTGGACTGGTGGGGGGACACGGCGGCGGCGTACATCCGGGTTGAGAACACGTCGATGCCGGATCGGCCGGACGCGGTGCTGGAGGACTGCACGATGGTCAGCCCGCAGTGCGCGCTGAAGACGAGCAACTTCGGGTTCAAGTCGTACACGCGGGTCGGCCTGAAGGACTGCCGGCTCATCGTGCTCAACTTTTCGCAGCCGCCGGGCACGCCGACGGACGGGATCGTGCAGTGCGTCGAGCACGGCAAGTACCAGCACGTCGATTTCGAGGACTGCACGTTGATGGGCTATAAGGTCTTCGGCGTCCGGGTCAACAAGAAGACAGTGGACCAGATCCAGTACACGACCAAGGGGAGCGTTCAGGCGTACGTGCAGTTCCAGCAGGACGTGCCGAAGGGCTTTGAGCGGCTGACGACGTGGCCGGTGGACGTGTTCAAGGCGATCTCGCCGCCGGGGACGTCGGCCACACCCGCGACCCCCGACAAGAGCGTACCTTCGGCGCGGGCCGAGACGGACGAGGCACGCACTCGACGCGCCGAGTGGTTCAACGAGGCGAAGTTCGGGATGTTCGTGCACTGGGGGCTTTACGCGGTGCCGGCCAGGAACAACAAGGGGGCGTACGTCTCGTGGATGATGAACAACGAGGGGATCCCGGTCGCCGAATACGAGAAGTACGCTGATCATTTCAAGCCGACGAAGTTTGACGCCAAGCAGTGGATGGAGATCCTGAAGTCGGCCGGGATGCGGTACATGATCCTCACGTCGAAGCACCACGAAGGCTTCTGCATGTTTGACAGCAAGCTGACGGACTACGACGCGATGGATCGCGCCGCCAAGCGGGACTTCGTTCGGGAGCTGATCGCCGCGGCGCGGGGGGCGGGGGTGAAGATCGGGTTCTACTACTCGACGCTGGACTGGCATCAGCCGGACTACAAGGCCGATCTCGCGAAGTACGTGCGAGGGTACATGATTCCGCAGGTGCGGGAGCTCTGCGCGAACTACGGCCCGATCGACTGCGTGTGGTTCGACGGTGAGTGGGACCACCCGGCGTCGACCTGGCGGGCGGAGGAGCTGGTGCGGATGATCCGCGAGCTGCAGCCGGACGCGGTGATCAACGATCGGCTCGGCAAGGGGGAGCGTGGGGTGAATCCGCTGTGCGACTTCTACACACGGGAGCAGCCGGTCGAGATCCGGAAGGCGACGGATTTCGAGAAGAAGCGTAGCCACCCGTGGGAGGCGTGCCTGACGATCGGGACGTCGTGGGGATACAAGAAGGGGGACGCGCCGCTGAAGAGCGGGCAGGAGCTGATTCGGACGCTGGTGGACGTGGCGAGCCGAGGTGGGAACGTTCTGCTGAACGTCGGGCCCACGGCGGATGGGGAGATTCCGGCGCCGCTGGTCTCTCGGCTGCGGGAGATCGGTGTGTGGATGGCCAAGAACGGCGAGTCGATCTACGGCACGTACGGCTCGCCGTTTGCTTCGCTGCCGGCGGGCAAGTGCACGACGAAGGGTAATCGGTTGTACATCCATCTGGAATCGCGTCCGGGAGATCGACTGGGATTGCCGGGGTTGCGGAACGAGATCAAGCGGGCGTGGCTTCTGGCGACGGGCGCGTCGCTGGCGTTCGACAACGGCTCGAAGACCATCACGCTTCCCGCAGCGCTACCCGATGAGACGGTCGCCACGATTGCTGCTGAGTTGGACGGGGAGCCCGTCGTGAAGTGACGGATGGCGCAGCCGGTGATCGCGTTTGAGCGACTTGGAACGAGGGCGATCGAGAGGCGTCGTTGGGAGAGGTGGCGCGGGACTTTGGGATCGATCAAGAGACACAGAAGGAGAGCACACGATGAACTCGGCGTCCTGGGTGGTTTGCGCGCTGTTGCTCGGAGTCGTTCCCTCGCTCTGTCTTGGGGGGACGCAGACGGGGGACGAGACGGCGGAGGCCCGCCGATGGGTGGCGGCTCGGTTCGACGGGGTCCGTCAGGTGGAGCCGCCGTCGTGGGGCATTGCCGTCTTGGCCAACTACGACGAGTTGTGCAAGAACGGTCGGATGGGCCGGCCGCTGACGATGGGCAAGAGGGAGTATTCGCGCGGGATATTCTGCCACGCGACGAGCAAGCTGGCGGTTCGTCTTCCGGGCGCGGGCAAGGGGTTTTCGGCGGTGGTCGGGGTGGACACGAATCCGCAGACTCAGGGCGGGCGCGGGAGCATCGTCTTCTCGGTGAAGGTCGCCGGCAAGGAGGCGTTCCGCTCGAAAGTCATGCGTGAGGGGATGCCGTGCGAGCGGGTCGAGGTTGACCTGCAGGGCGCGAAGGAGTTTCTGCTCGAGGTGAGCGATGGTGGCGACGGCATCGCCTGCGACCAGGCCGATTGGGCGGATGCGAAGATCGTGCTGGTCGACGGGAGCGTCCTCTGGCTGGGTGACCTGCCGATCATCGAGGGGCAGGTCCCGCCGCCGGCGGCCACGGACCTGCCGTTCTCGTTCACTTACGGCGGGGAGGCGTCGGCGGCGCTGCTCAAGGACTGGAAGCTGGATCGCCAGATCAAGAAGTTGGACGAGCATCGGACGCAGCGAACGTGGACCTGGACCGATCCGAAGACGTCGCTGGTGCTTCGTTGGTCGGCGATCGAGTACCACGACTTTCCGACGGTGGAGTGGACGCTGTACTTCAAGAACGGCGGCACGTCGGACACGCCCATCATCGCGGACATCCAGGCGCTGGACGCTCGCTTCGAGCGGAAGCGGGACGAGGTGTACGCGCGGTTCGCCTCGCCGGGCGAGTTCGTTTTGAACCATCACGTCGGCAGCCCGTGCGCGCCGACGGACTACCAGCCGCTTCGGTCGGTTCTGGGGGGCAAGACGGAGAAACGGATCGCGACGTCTGGCGGGCGCGGGTCGAACAGCGATTGGCCGTACTTCAATGTCGAGTGGCCGGGGGAGGGCGTCATCGCCGTGGTCGGCTGGCCGGGGCAGTGGGCGGCGCGTTTCACTCGCGACGATGCCAACGGCCTTCGAGTTCGGGCGGGGCAGGAGCTGACGCACTTCGTGCTGCATCCGGGGGAGGAGGTCCGCACGCCGCTGATCGTGCTGCAGTTTTGGAAGGGCGATCGAATTCGGTCTCAGAACACGTTTCGGCGTTGGATGCTGGCGTACAACGTGCCCAGGCCGGGGGGCAAGGCGCTTCAGCCGATGTTGTTCGGCTGCAGCTCTCACTTCACCAACGAGATGGTCAACGCGAACGAGGCGAACCAGATGGAATTTATCAACCGCTATCTGGAGGAACGGTTGAAGATCGACTACTGGTGGATGGACGCGGGGTGGTACTTCTGCGACGGGAACTGGGGCAAGACGGGGACGTGGGAGGTCGACACGAAGCGATTTCCGCGGGGTCTTCGGGCGATCAGCGACTATGCTCACTCCAAGGGGATCAAGACCATCGTCTGGTTCGAGCCAGAGCGGGTTCATCCGGGCACGTGGCTGACGGAGAAGCATCCGGAGTGGATCCTGGGCGGCAAGAACGGGGGGCTGCTGAACCTGGGCAACCCGGAGGCGTGGAAGTGGCTGACGGACCACGTGGACAAGCTGATCACGGACCAGGGCATCGATCTGTATCGCCAGGATTTCAACATGGACCCGCTCGGGTTGTGGCGGGCCAACGACGCTCCGGATCGGCAGGGGATCACGGAGATCGGGCACGTGACGGGGTACCTGGCGTATTGGGACGAGCTGTTGCGCCGGCATCCGGGGCTGCTAATCGACTCTTGCGCGAGCGGCGGGAGGCGGAACGACCTGGAGACGATGCGCCGGTCGGTGCCTCTGTGGCGGACCGATTGGCGACTGGACCCGGTCGGGACGCAGTGTCACAGCTACGGCATTTCGTTCTGGATCCCTCTGAGCGGGACGGGCACGGGGACGTTCGCGGCGTATGACTTCCGCAGCAACATGGTTCCGTTTACGAACTGCATCTGGGACGTTCGGGTCAAGGATGCGGATTACGACCTGATGCGCCGACTGATGGCGCAGTTCCGGGAGGTGGCGGACTGCTATCTCGGCGACTACTACCCCTTGACGCCATACAGTCTGGAGAGCAGCTCTTGGCTGGCGTGGCAGTTCGACCGGCCCGACCTGGGCAAGGGGATGGTTCAGGTCTTCCGGCGGGCGGACAGCATCTATCGGTCCGGCGAACTGAGGCTTTTCGGGCTCGATCCGGCCGCGACGTACATTGTGACGGACGTCGACGTCAACCAGCCGCGTAGAGTGGGCGGGCGCGACCTGATGCAGAGGGGGTTACTGGTGGAGATGCCCGAGCGTCCCGGCGCGGCGGTGATCTCGTACAAGAGGGTTCGCTAGTGTCGTTCTCGGCGAGAGTGTAATGCGCTTCCAGCGGACATTGATGCCGGCGGTCGTCATCGTGGCATGTTTGATAGAGGCTACGTTGGGGGTGGCGCCGACGGAGGAGGAGCTGGCCGAGGCCCGTCGATGGACGACGACCGCATTCGGCACCGCGTCGGGGACCGTATCAACCCAACCGCCGTTCTCCTTTGTCTACGCGGGCAAGCCGTCCCGCGAGTTGCTTGCGAGCTTCGGCTTGAAGCACGAGAAGCGGGCATTGGACGACCATCGCACGGAACACACGCTGACCTATGCGGATCCTCGCTCGGGCCTGATTGTTCGATGCGTGGTGATTGAGTACACCGATTTCCCCGCCCTGGAGTGGGTGGTGTTCTTCAGGAACGGCGGATCGACGGATGCGCCGATTCTGGAGAAGGTTCAGGCGCTTGACGTGTCCCTGCTTGGCGGACCGAAGGATGAGCTCGTGGTCCATCATGCCAGGGGCAGCGAGGCCCGCTTCTCGGACTACGCCCCGCTGTCGGCCACGGTTCCCGCCGGCGGCAAGCTCGCATTGCACTCTCATGGTTGGCCGACGTCACTCGGTTCGCCCAGCGGCAGCCCGTCGGTGGAGCATTTGCCCTTCTTCAACGTCGAGTGGGGCGGTCGAGGAATGATCGCCGCCCTAGGATGGACCGGGCCGTGGATCGCCGAGTTCGGCCGGGAAGGAGATCGCGCCTGTGTCGTACGGGCGGGCATGGATCGTGTGCGACTGGCGCTTCGCCCGGGGGAACAGATACGAAGCCCGCGCGTACTCGCGCTGTTTTGGCGCGGCGATCGGTGGCATGGACAGAATCTGTGGCGAAGGCTGATGCTCAGGCACTACTCGCCTTTGCCGGGGGGCAGGCCGCTTGCGGGCATGATCTGTGACGCGAACTGGGGTTCGTGGATGACGGCGGAGAACCACGTCAAGGAGATCAATTGGTGGGGCGACCACGATCTCCCGATGGAATGCTACTGGATGGACGCGGGCTGGACGGACATGAGCAAGGGATGGGTAGCCCATCAGTCGCAGCAGACGCCGAGCAAGGCGCTGTTCCCACACGGTCTTCGTCCCGTTTCGGACGCTGCTCGACGCCGAGGCATGAAGTTCCTGTTGTGGTTCGTTCCGGAGAGCGTGTATCCGGGCGTGGGCATCGCCGCCGATCATCCTGAATGGTTGCTGAAGCCCTTCACTTACCCGCCCGCCTTCGGGGACATGGTGTTCCACGGGCTTGACCAAGGCGACCCCAACGTCAACCGCTTCATGATCGACCACTTCTCCAGGATCATCGACGCTCACGGTGTCGACGTTTTTCGGCAGGACGGCCTGGCTCTGTGGCCGGAAGACGAGGGCCCGGACCGTTGCGGGATCAATCAGATACGGTACGTCGAGGGCTTCTATGCCTTCTGGGACGGGCTGCGGAAGAGGCATCCGGAGCTTCTGATCGACAACTGCGGATGCGGGGGGCGGAAGCTGGATCTCGAGACCGTGCGGCGCAGCATCGTTCTGTGGCGAAGTGACTGCCAGGCCTCGGGCACGTTCGATCCGATCTCTACCCAGGCGTTCAACTACGGTTTGTTCCCGTGGATTCCACTGAGCGGCGGGGCGGTTCCGATGGCGAAGCTGAGCGCCTATTCGTTTCGCAGCGCCTACTGCCCGGGCATGGTGCTGTGCTGGCCGATGGCTAACGTCTCGGATCTGGAGAAGGAGCGATGGTCGGGCGTGGACGTGGATCTGCTGCGTCGTCTCTTGAAGGAGTATGTGTCGGTTCGCCGGTATCTCTTCGGCGACTACTATCCTCTGACGTCCTACAGCCTGGCGCAGGACACGTGGGCGGCCTGGCAGTTTGACCTTCCCGAATCGGGGGAAGGAATGGTGCAGGCCTTTCGCCGGACGGACAGCCCGTACGAAGCGGCGCGATTCAGGCTGCGGGGGTTGGACCCTCTGTCGCGGTATGTGGTGACGGATCTGGACACGGGCAGATCCCGCGCGATCGGCGGGGGCGAGCTGACGGGGAAGGGCCTGTCGATCGAGATTCCCGACCGCCCCGCGGCGGTGGTGATGACTTACAGGAAGGCGCAATAGACGCGGTGATACGGTCGAGCACAGACGAAGGAGCGAGGGAAATGGGGTTCTTCGGCAGAGTGGGGTTGGTCGGCATCGCCGTGGCGTGCTTCAATCGATGCGCTCCGGCCGCGACGGAGGGCGAGATGATGGAGGCCCGCCGATGGGTGGCGGCCAAGTTCGAGGGGGTGCAGCGGGCCGAGAAGCCCAGGTCGGGGTTGGTCGTGCTGGCCAATCATGGGCCGGTGCAGAAGAACGCGCGTTCAGGTGAGCCGCTACGGATTGTCGGCAAGGAATACAAGCGGGGCTTGTACTGCCACGCTCCGAGCAACGTCGTCGTGCGTTTGCCGGGGCCGGGCAAGACGTTTACGAGCGTCGTCGGCATCGACGCCCGAGCCGGGGGTGGGAGTATCGTGTTCTCGGTCGGGGTAGGGGGTAAGGAGGCGTTCCGGACGGGCGTTATGCACGTCAACGATGCGGGTGTGCCGGTCGAGGTCGACCTGAAGGGTGCGACGGAGTTTTCGCTGCTGGTCGGCGACTCGGGGGACGGGATTGGCTGCGATCAGGCGGACTGGGCCGAGGCGAAGGTCGTGCTGGTCGACGGCAAGGAGGTGTGGCTGGGCGATCTGCCGCTGCTGGACGTCTCTCGTGCGCCGTACACCACCGAGTGCCCGATCTCGTTTACGTACGACGGCCGACCGTTCGCCGAGGTTGTGAAGACCTGGGAACTCAAGCGGGACGCCAGGAAGCTGGACGACCAGCGGACCGAGCGGACGCTCACCTACACCGATCCCAAGACGGGTCTGGTCGTGCGCTGCGTGGGGATCGAGTATCACGACTTCCCGACGATCGAGTGGACGCCCTACTTCAAGAACACTGGCACGGTCGACACGCCGATCCTGGCGGACATCCATGCGGTGGACATGCGGCTCGGCCGAAACGCCGGCGGTGAGTTCGTCCTGCATCACTACACGGGCAGCCCGTGCCTTCCGAATGACTATGAGCCGCACGCGATGGTCCTCGGTGCGAAGGCGAGCAAGCGGATCACGACGTCGGGCGGTAGGCCGACGAACAGCGATCTGCCGTACTTCAATATCGAGTCTCCGGGCGGCGGCGTCATCGTGGCGATCGGTTGGCCCGGGCAGTGGGCGGCGACGTTCGAGCGCGACGAAGGCAACGGGCTACACATTCGCGGTGGGCAGGAGCTGACGCGGTTCAAGCTGCTGCCGGGCGAGGAGGTGCGCGGTCCGCTGGTCGCCGTTCAGTTCTACGAGGGGGATCGTGTCCGGGCCCAGAACGTCTGGCGGCGGTGGATGTTGGCGCACAGCACGCCTCGGCCCGGGGGCAAGCCGCTGAGGCCGCAGATCGCGGCGGTGAGCGGCAACCACTATCCGGGGCTGATGTGCAACCAGGCCGACGAGATCCTGTTCATCAACCGCTACCTCGAGGAGGGGGTGACGTTCGACTACTGGTGGATGGACGCGGGTTGGTACCCCTGCGCCCCCGAAGGCTGGCCGAAGACGGGCACGTGGGAGGTCGACAAGGAGCGGTTTCCGGGCGGGCTTCGGGCGGTGACGGATCATGCCCGTACCAAGGGCATCAAGAGCATCGTCTGGTTCGAGCCGGAGCGGGTCACGCCGGGGACGTGGCTGTACGAGAAGCATCCGGAGTGGCTGCTCGGCAAGGACGGGGGCACGAAGCTGCTCAATCTGGGAAACGGCGAGGCTCGGAAGTGGCTGACCGACCACATCGATCGGGTGCTTACGGAGCAGGGCATCGACCTGTATCGCCAGGACTTCAACATGGATCCGTTGGCGTACTGGCGGGGCAACGACTCGCCCGATCGGCAAGGGATCACGGAGATTCGGCATGTGGAGGGTTATCTGGCGTTCTGGGACGAGCTGCTCCGCCGGCATCCGGGGATGCTGATCGACTCGTGCGCGAGCGGCGGGCGGCGGAACGATCTGGAGACGCTTCGCCGGGCGGTGCCGTTGCTGCGGAGCGACTACATCTTCGAGCCGGTGGGCGAGCAGTGCCACGCGTACGGCATTTCGTTTTGGATGCCGTTTCACGGCACGGGCTTCATCGACATCAACACGTACCTGGTTCGGAGCCTGATGTCGCCTCAGCTCACGTTGGGGCAGGACATGCGGCGCAAGGATCTGGACTACGCCCTGTTGCGGAAGCTGATCGACGAGTGGCGAAAGGTCAGTGACTGTTATCTCGGGGATTACTATCCGATGACGCCGTATAGCCTCGGACAGGACGTCTGGCTGGCGTTGCAGTTCGACCGGCCCGAGGCCGGCAAGGGCGTGGTGCACGCGTTTCGGCGGGCGGAGAGCATCTACGAATCGGCTCGGATGAGGTTGCGCGGCTTGGAGGCGGGCGCCCGGTATCGCGTGACGGATCTGGACCGTGCCAAGCCGGTCGAGGTGAGCGGCGCGGAGTTGATGGAGAAGGGGTTGCTGGTTGTGATCGAGGGTGGGCCCGGCTCGGCGGTCGTCATGTACGAGCGGATCTGAGGCGGGAGGGTTCGGGCGTTTCCCTCGCGCACATTCGGGGGCTCAGGCAGCGGCGGTTCTCTGGGCTGCCTTTGTGAAAGACTGACCAGTTCGCCAGAAGGGACCTCTATCCGGGTGGCTTTAGCCGTGGGGGACGCGAATCTCCGGTCGAATTCGCGTCCCCCACCTCTGAAGAGGTGGGCCACCCAAGCTTCGCTAGCTGTCCAAACACTCCTACAGGTAGCTTAGAGCCGGGGCGAGAGGCTCGACTGTCGGTCAGGTCGACTGTCCGACGGGGAGCGCGCCTCGGTCGGGCTCGACGATGCTGTGCTCGTCGAGGATCTTGCAGATGGCGTCGATGTCGTCGGCTACCCTGATCGGCACGTTGGCGTACTTTCCGGTGACGGGCTTGGCGGGGGGCGGCTCGGCGGCCTTCATGTCGATGCCGGTGTGGTAGCGGACGGTGGCGTCGGGGTCCTTGAGCTCGTGGCCAGTGAGGATGCAGACCACGTCTTCATCGGGGCTGATGACCTTCTCGCGGAGGAGCATGTTGAGACCCGCGACGCTTGCGCCGCTGGCGGGTTCGCAGCCGAAGCCGAAGCGTCCGACCATGGCCTTATGCTCGAGGATGTCGTCGTCCGAGACCTGTCGGACGAGTCCGTTCATGGTGTCCAGGGCGCGGAGGCACTTGGGCAGGTTCACCGGGCGACTGATTTCGATGGCCGAGGCGATGGTGTGGGGTTTGTATCCGCTCTGGTCCATTCGGTTGTAGAGGGTTCCGATCTTCTCGCAGTCGACGTAGCCCTTGTTCCAGCGCAGGCCTTGGCGTTCGTGGAGCTCGTAGAGCGTATTAGCGCCGTGAGCGACGATGACGGCCAGCCTGGGGATCTTGTCGACGAGGCCCAGCTCGTAGAGTTCGGCGTAGGCTTTTCCGAAGGCGCTGGAGTTGCCGAGGTTTCCGCCGGGAACGATGATCCAGTCGGGGACGTGCCAGTCCCTGGCCTCGAGGATGCGGTACATGATGGCCTTTTGGCCTTCGAGTCGGAAGGGATTGACGGAGTTCATCAGGTAGAGTCCGAGCTGGTCGGAGGCCTCTCGGACGCGGCGGAGGCAGGCGTCGAAGTCGCCCTCGATCTGGAGGGTGAGGGCCCCATAGTCGAGCGCCTGAGAGAGTTTGCCGTAGGCGATCTTTCCGGTACCGATGAAGACGATGCCCTGCTTGGCCTGTCCGCCGTTGGTGGCCGAGAGGGAGGCGAACATCGCCAGCGAGGCGCTGGTGTTGCCGGTGGAGGCACAGGCGACCCGTTTGCGGCCGAGCATTCGCGCGAGGGTGAAGGCGGCGGTCATGCCGTTGTCCTTGAAGCTGCCGGAGGGGTTGAGCCCCTCGTACTGCAGGAAGAGGTTGCCGGGCCTCATGCCGATCTCGCGGGCCAGCAGATCGGCGGTCTGCATGTTGGTTCGTCCCTCGCCGATGGTGACAATGTCGCGTTCGCGTGCGAAGGGGAGGAGCTCGCGGAACCGCCAGACTCCGGAGAAATCGACGATGCTCTCGCGGGTTCCCCAGCGGGTCTCGAAGAAGCTCATCTCGCGGGGCATGGGGGTGCGGTCCCAGTCATAGAGGACGTCGAGCAGGCTGCCGCACTTGTGGCAGTTGAAGAGGACCTCGCTGATGCTGTAGGTCGCGCCACAGGTTGGATTGATACATTTCTGGTATGCGATCTCGCGCATCTCTAGGCCTCCAGAGCCCGGGTGGTCGCCTTATGGGTCGACAAGTCTTCTCTTAGAGTCAGCTTAGCACACTACTAGATATCGGCCAAGCGGAGCGGGTGATCCATTCGTCGCGGGGTCAGTCCCTGTCGAGCTACCCGCCGTAGCCGTTGGGGTGGGCCTGGTGCCACCGCCAGGCGGTTTCGACGACGGTTTCGATCTCTGTGTATTTGGGCTGCCATCCCATGGCGGCGCGGATGGCGGTCGGGTCGGCGTAGAGGGCCGGGGGGTCTCCTGGGCGGCGGTCGGTCTCCTGGGCGGGGATGGGATGGCCGGTGACTCGACGCGCGGCGTCGAGTACCTCTCGGACGGAGTTCCCTCGACCGGTGCCGACGTTGTAGGCGGTGGCTTTGCCGGAGTCGGGCAGGGCCTCGAGGGCGAGCAGGTGCGCTGCGGCCAGGTCGTCGACGTGGATGTAGTCGCGGACGCAGGTGCCGTCGGGGGTATCGTAGTCGGTGCCGAAGACCTTGATGGATTCGCGCTGGCCGAGGGCGACCTGCAGGAGGATCGGGATGAGGTGGATCTCGGGGTCGTGGTCCTCGCCGATCGAGCCGTCGGCGGCTGCGCCGGAGGCGTTGAAGTATCGCAGTGCGGTGGAGGCGAGGCCCCAGGCGGCGGCGGAATCTTGCAGGGCCCACTCCATCATGAGCTTGGTTCGTCCGTAGGGGCTGATGGGCTGGAGGGGGAGCGTCTCCCTGACGGGGACTTCGGCGACCTCGCCGTAGACGGCGCAGGTGCTCGAGAAGATGAGCTTTCGGACGGCCTCGTCCTTCATGACCCGCAGGAGCCCGACCGTGTTGCTTACGTTATTCTCGTAATACTTGAGGGGGTCGCTGACGGATTCGGGCACGATGAGGAACGCGGCGAAGTGCATGACGGCGTCGAAGCCTTGGGAGAGGGTCCGGCGGATCAGATCGCGATCGGCCAGGTCGCCCTGGACGAAGGCGGCGTCGGGATGTACCGCCTGCTTGTGGCCAGCGACGAGGCTGTCAAAGACCGTGACGTCGTGGCCCTTCTCGCATAGCAGCTTGACGCAATGACTGCCGACGTATCCCGCGCCGCCCGTGACGAATACCTTCATTTCATGATCCTCGAAGCGGAGGTCCGCTCCATAGCGTTTGCGTCATTGACCGACCCATCGATCCAGGAGGGAGCGAAGCGGGTCGCTGCGTCCGTAGAAGAAGGGCCAGATCCATGGCGCGACGATAATCCAGCCGATGTTGATGGCGGCGGCGATGTCGTAGGCCAGCGAGCCCCTCGCGTGGCGCCAGATGGCGATGTATCGCCAGAGGCCGGGCATCGGCCCGGCGGTTCGGGGTTGGGTTCCGGTCTTCTCGGCCTCCATGGCGGCAGCGGCGTGCCGGATTCGCAGGGCGACGGTGAAGAAGGGCATGGTCGCCTGCTGCCAGATGAAGGCCGGGAGGTGTCCGAAGAGGGCGGCGACGAGGAAGCCGAACGATCGCTCGGGTCGTTGCCACCAGCCGACGGTTCCCGCGTGGATGATGCAGTCGACTCGGGCCTTTACGTAGCTGACGGAGTATGCGGACAGCATGGCCAGGCCGGAGAGGACAGAGAGGGTGACGTTTCCGATCCAGGCGAAGTGGACGATGAGTCCGAGGCAGAGCACGCAATCGCTGAATCGGTCGAGGGTCGAGTCGAAGACCTGCCCGAAACGGCTGGCCATCTTTCCGGCTCGCGAGACGGCGCCGTCGAGCATGTCGCAGGCGCCTGCGACGAAGAGGAGGCAGAAGGCCAGGAGGCCCCACCGGCTCGATGGAAGGCCTTGGACGTGTCCGGCGGTGTGGCTTCCTCCGATAGCGAAACAGACGGCGGCGGCCGTGGTGAGCAGGAGTCCGGTCAGCGTGATGCCGTTCGGGGTGGCCCCGAGCCAAACGAGCCCGAGGGCGATCTGATCGCGAGCGCGTGCGAAGGCGTAGCCGATGGCCCAACTCGTGCCCGCGCGTTCGCCCGTCTTGTGAAGGGCCTCGAAATCATGTTTGCCGAATGACTCTTCCATCGATTCCGACGTCATCGCTCCTGTTACAGCCAGTGGGATTATAGCAGCCGGTGGATTGGGGTTGAATGGCACGGGGGGATTGGGGTGCGTCCAGGCTGTCCGCAGAAAGGAGTGAACAATGCCCCCACCAAGCTGCCTGCAAGAATGTCCGGACAGCTAGCGAACCTTGGGTGGTGCACCTCTTGAGAGGTGGCCGGCACGAATTCGATCGGAGATTCGCGCCGGCCACGGCTGAAGCCATGGGCCACCCACATAGAGGTTGCTTCTGACGCGCTGTTCAATCTTTCATGAAAGCAGCTTAGGAGTCCGCGACTGGTGGCATCGACCGTCGGGAGGCAGGAATTCCCCGTCGAATTCGAGTCCCCCATCTCTGAAGAGGCGGGCCACCCCAACTGCGTTGTCTGGTCAGGCGTTTCCAGAAGCCGCTAGGGGTGCATGAGGGAGGGGAGGGCTAGGCTGAGCCAGGGGCAGTAGGTGATGACGATCAGGGCGAGGATGCCCGCGATCATGAAGGGGAGGGTTTCGCGGCTGATGCGGCGGATGTCGCAGCCGGTGACGCTTGCGGCGACGTAGAGGTTCACGCCCACGGGTGGGGTTACCTGGCCGATGGCGAGGTTGACGGTCATGATCACGCCGAGATGGACGAGGTCGACGCCGGCGGCGTGCAGCACGGGGGCGACGATGGGCACGAAGATGTAGAAGATGCTGATGGCGTCCATGAAGCAGCCGGCGATCAGCAGGGCGGCGTTGACCAGGAGGAGGAGGAGAAGACGGTTCTGGGTAGCGTCGGTCAGCATCCGGGCCAGGTCGTCGGCGATGAACTGGTCGTCGAGGACACGGGAGAAGAGCCTGGCACAGGCGACGATGAGCATGACGACGGCGGTGACCGAGACGGAATCGACGAGGGCGCGGTAGAGGCCGGCCCAGTCGAGGTCGCGGTATACGAGGCGGCTGACCAACGCGGCGTAGAGGACGGCGACCGCGGCGGACTCGGTCGGCGTGAAGATGCTGCCGTAGATTCCGCCGAGGATGATCAGGGGGAAGAGGAGCCCCCAGAAGGCTCGGATGAAGCAGGCTCCGGTTTGGCGCCAGCCGACGAAGGGGGCGCGAGCGATCCGGTGGCGCGTCTTGAGGGCCAGGGTGACCATCAGGACGCCGCCGAGGAAGAGGCCGGGGATCACGCCGGCCAGGAAGAGCTTGGGGATGGAGGCGCCGGCGACGATGCCGTAGATGATCAGGGCGATGCTGGGGGGGACGACGATGCCGATTCCTCCGCAGATGGCGGCCAGTGCGGCGGCGGTGCCCTGGGGATAGCCGCGCTTGACCATCGGACCGACGGCGAGGGTGCCGAGGACGGCCACGTCGGCGGGGCCCGAGCCGCTGATGCCGGCGAGGAAGATGCTGGCCAGGATCAGCGCTTGCCCGACGCCGCCGGGGAGGGGTCCGGTGAAGCATTCGGCCAGGTCGATGAGTCGGCGAGCCATGGCGCTGCGGGCCATGATGTTTCCGGCGAGGACGAAGAGGGGGATTGCCAGGAGGTCCCAGACCTGGGTCGCGGCGAGGAGGGTTTGGGGCACGACCCTGAGGTGGTCGGGATCGAAACAGACAATGGTCAGGAGGGCGGAAGCGCCAAGTGCCAGGGCGATCGGGACGCCGAGCGCCAGGAGCACGGCGAAGGATGCGAACAGCAATGCCGCCACGGGCCCGTTAGTCACGCCGGCCCTCCGTTCTCGCGGGGAGGTTTTCGGATTTCGGCCAGCAACGACCGCGCGGCCATGATCGCCAGGAGACCCGCTCCCAGAGGCAGTCCGAGCTGCGAGACCCATGCGGGCAGCCCGATGGCGCGGAGGGCTCCCAGGGACTCGCCCTGCGCGACCTGGGCGATGCCGAGGACGGCCAGGACGGCGAAGAAGGCCACCCAGAGGAAGCGTCCGGAGAGTCGGATCAGCCGACGAGGTCGGTTGGGGAGGCGGCTGACGAAGACGTCATTGCCCATGTGCTCGCCTCGCCGATCGGCCAGGACGGCGCCGAGGAAGGTCATCCAGCAGAGGACGACGGGCAGGAGCTGCGAGACATAGGTGTATCGGGTCAAGACGCGCTTCTGGAGGTCGCCGGCGGCGGGCCAGATCCGGCCGAGTTGGACTTCTCTGAGGGCGACCAGTCCGCAGATGAGCACGACCATGGCTGCGAGGGCGACGGCGGTGGTGAGGCGGATGATTCGCTCGGGCCAGCTTGCGCGTTCTGTCGGGTCGGTCATGGTTTCGTGTCCGAATTCGAGTTCCCCACCGCTGAAGCGATGGGCCACCCCTTCACGATTCCTGCTTCATGCACTGCCCTATTCCTTTCCGGAAACGGCTTGGGGTTTGGTTGGGGCGGTTGACGTCTTGGTTCCGGCGGATGTGGCTGCCTTGGCCGCTTGGACGATCTGGTCGACGACGGCCGGTCCGATCCTTGGGCGGAAGGCCGTGTAGACGCCTTGCGTCTTGGCCTCGAAGGCCTCGCGCTGGGCGGGGGTCAGGCGAGTGACGGTCATGCCTTGCTTGGTGAGCCTGTCCGGGATGGCGCGGTCATCCTCGATGACGAGCTTTCGCTGGTAGTCCATCGCCTGCTTTGCGCACTGTCTGATGGTGGCCTGCCGGTCGGCGGACAGCGACTGCCATCGTTTGGCGTTTATGGTCAGGATGATGGGGTCGTAGGTGTAGTCCCAGAGGGTGACGTGCTTCTGACATTCGTAGAGGCGGCTCGATTCGATGATGCTGAGGGGGTTCTCCTGGGCGTCGACGACGCCTTGTTCGAGGGCGGTGAGGAGCTCGCCGAAGTTCATCGTCAGCGGTTGGGCGCCGAGGTGACGGAACGTTTCGAGGAAGATGTCGCTGCCGGCCACTCGGACCTTCAAGCCGTTCATGTCGGCGGGTGTCAGGACGGGGCGTCTGGAGTTGGTCAACTGCCGGAAGCCGTTGACGCCCCAGGCGAGCCCGACGATGCCGTGCTTTTCGAGCCAGCCGAGGGCCTGCCTTCCGAAGGGCCCGTCGCAGACGGCCATCGCCTGAGGATGATCGTGGAAGAGCCAGGGCAGGCTGAATGCGTCGAATCGCTTGTCGAGATAGAGCGCGAGGATGATGGGGGAGTCGAGAGTCATGTCGATGGAGCCGTCACGGAGCATTTGGAGCTCGGTCTCCTGGTTGCCGAGGGCGAGGCGGCCGCCGGAGAAGACCTTGACGACGATCTTGCCGTCCGAGGCCTTGTCGACGAGTTCGGCGAACCTACTGGCGCCGCGGTCCCAAGAGGAGTCGGGCGCGGTGATGTGGCTCAGCCTGAGGAGGATCTTGTCGCCGCTCTCGGCTCGATCGCGACAGCTCGAGAGGGCAAGTGCCAGGAGACAGAGGATCGATCCGGCGGTTCGTGCGTGGCGTTTGGGTTTCATGGGCATCATTGTGGCGGGCGGTGGCGCGTACGGCAAGGCGAATGGCGTTTCGGGGATGGCAAAGGGGTCAGGCACGAATGGTGCTGTCGTCGATCTAGGGCCCTTCAGCGCACAATCTCTACTGGCGCGCGGCGCGAATCATGCAGACGATAGCAGTAGGGAACAGTCACAGTCACCGATTCATGACGGCTAAGGAGGCAAGAAAGCAGTAGAAATAGGTGACTGTCCCCTATTAGAAGATGCGGATGAGGGCGAGGACGGTGATGCCGGTGGCGGCGTGGAGGAACATGGGGACGAGCCAGCTATTGCATCGGTAGGCGACGTAGGCGAGGGCGAGGCCGCCCGGGAAGGACATGGCGAGCTCGACGTTGGATTTTCCGATGTGCACGAGGCCGAAGAGGATCGACTGCAACAGCATCGCCAGGAGACAGGCGTCGGGCAGTCCGATCCATCGGGCGATGCGATCGGTTCCGCGCGCGGCTTCGGTGGGCTGGGCCAGTCCGATCCATCGGAGGGCCTTCTTGGCGAGGGAGCCTTCCAGGGGCGCGGGAGTCGGGACGACGGGCCAACGCCTGGTGGGGCGGAGGAGGGCGAGCAGGACGCCGTGGAAAAAGAAGTGCTCGGCGATCAGGACGGCGAGGTAGGGGCCGAAGACCGTCCAGAAGGGCAGGGCGAAGACCTCTCGCTGGTAGTAGGCGCGGGTGTCGGGGGAGGCGGCCATGGCCGCAAGGAGGGGTAGCGAGAGCAGGTATGCGGCCAGGGTCAGGCGCCAGCCGACGCGATTGGGGAGACGGATGCCGAGGTCTCGTGGGCGGCCGCGGCCGATGAGGGTCATGAAGATCCAGGGGATGATGAGTGCCATGGCGACGCCGACGGTGGCCCAGATCCATCGGCCGGTGGGGGTCCATCCGGTGACGACTTGGGTCAGGTGGATCGTGTGCTTTGTGAGCCAGACGCGCGACTGCAGGAGTTCCCGTTGTGCCCAGCGGGGCAACCATGGGTGGATCTGGGCCCAGAAGAGCGAGAGGTAGACGGTCGCGGCGATGGCGATCACGATCGACAGGAGGTGGCCGAGCCAGGGGGTGCGAATCGGCGGGGTGGGTTGCTCGACGGGGCTGTCGTCGATGGGCATGTCCTGTCTCTCGCGGGATCCGTCGTTCTGCCGATGCTGCCCGTGCTTACCGACCGCGACATGTTACGTCGCGACGATGTTGATGAGCTTGCCTTTCGGGCTACTGACGACGCGGATGGTCTGAATCTTCTTGCCGGCGATGGCCAGCTTGACCGCGTCGTGGGACAGCGCTCGCTCCTGGACCTCCTCGTCGGTCATGTCGGCCGGGGCGACGAAGCGGTCTCGGATCTTCTTACCGATCTGGACGGCGATTTCGATCTCGGCGTCTCGGGCCAGATCGGGATCGTACTCGGGCCAGGCTTCATACGTGATCGAATCGGTCCATTCCTGGCCGCGCAATCGCTGCCATAGCTCCTCGGCGACGTGGGGCGAGAAGGGCGACAGCAGCTTGACGAACTCGGCGAGGACTCTCTTGGGACGGACCTCGCGTCCTGTCATTTCGTTGGCGAAGACGATCATCTGTGCGATGGCGGTGTTGAAGCGCAGTCGCTCGATGTCCTGACCGACCTTCTTGATCGTCTGATGGAGGATGCGCAGGGCTTCCTCGTCGGGGGTGACGTCCTGGACGGCCGATGCGAGGGCGCCGGTGTCGGGGTCGACGACGAGCCGCCAGACGCGGTGGAGGAACCGATGGACGCCGGGGACATCGCGGGTGTTCCAGGGCTTGGTGGCTTCGAGGGGGCCCATGTACATTTCGTAGAGGCGGAAGGTGTCGGCGCCGTACTCGGCGACCTGATCGTCTGGGTTGATCACGTTCCTGAGGCTCTTGCTCATCTTCTCGATCGACTCGGTGAGCTTCTCGCCGGTGTCCTTGTGGTATGCGCCATCCTCTCGGAAGTCGATCTGGTCGTAGCCGACGCAGATGCCGCGCTGGTCTCGATAGGCGAAGCTGCGGATCATTCCCTGGTTGAAGAGCTTGGCGAACGGCTCGGGGGTCGAGACGGCGCCGATGTCGTAGAGGAACTTGTGCCAGAACCGCGAGTAGAGCAGGTGCAGGACGGCGTGCTCGGCGCCACCGACGTAGAGGTCGACGGGCATCCAGTAGGCCTCTTTCTCTGGGTCGACCATCTGGCCGGCGTTGAGGGCGTCGACGTAGCGGATGAAGTACCAGCAGCTCCCGGCCCACTGGGGCATGGTGTTGAGGTTTCTCCGGAATCGCTTTCCGTCGATCTCGACGTTGACCCAATCCTTGGCCCGGCCGAGCGGGGGCTCTGGGAGCGCGGCGCTGCCGTCGGCCACGGGGGTGGGCTTGTAGTCGTCAATCTCGGGGAGGGGGACGGGCAGATCGGCGTCGTTGACGGCGAAGGCGTTGCCCTGGTCGTCATGGAGAACGGGGAAGGGCTCGCCCCAGTACTTCTGCCGGGAGAAGATCCAGTCGCGGAGCTTGTAGTTGACGGCGGACTTGCCGGCGCCTTGCTCCTCGAGCCACTCGGTCATCCTGTTCTTGAATTCGGCGGTCGGGAGCCCGTCGAAGGGACCGGAGTTGACGGCCGTTCCGTTGCCCTCGTAGGCGGCGCCGAAGGCCTTGTAGAAGCGGCCGGTGATGACTCGCTCGCGGAGCGTCTCCGGGCTGTCGGCCTGCCATCGGTCCAGGGCGCCCGCGAAGGCCTCGCGCCATCGGTCCCTGACCTGGTCGTGTTTTCTCTTGTTGACGGCGGTGATCATCTCCTCGGTCAGTGACTGGCCCAAGAGGCTCGACAATCTGGCCTGGGCGGCGTCGTTGGGGAGGGCGGACGGCAGCCAATCGCTCGTCCACTTGACCATGGCGTCGAACTGCTCGATGAGGTCTCCATCGGGATTGGCGGCGACCTCGAGGACGAGGTCGGCGAGCTGCTCTTGCCAGTTCTGCTCGACGTGCGGGAGCTTTCCGCAGTGGTCGACGAAGTGGCGGATGGCCTGGACCTTTCGGGGGTAGACGACGTCGGTGATGGGCAGGTCGAAGGCCTCGGCGAACTCGTAGTCGCGCTGGTCGTGCGCGGGGACGGCCATGATGGCGCCGGTGCCGTAGGTCATGAGGACGTAGTCGGCGACCCAGATGGGGATTCGCGCTTTCGGATCGTCCTCCGGGAAGACGGGGTTGAGTGCGTAGGCGCCGGTGAAGACTCCGGTTTTGGCCTTGGCGAGGTCGGTTCGGGCCAAGTCGCTTTTTCGAGCGGCCTGGTCGCAGTAGTCGCGCACGCTTGACTGCTGCTCGGGGGTGGTGATGACGTCGACGAGCGCGTGCTCGGGCGCGAGGACCATGTAGGTTGCACCGAAGAGGGTGTCGGGGCGTGTGGTGAAGATTCGGATGACGTCGGTGAGGCCGGCGCGGCGCGCGGCGGCGGCGGCGTCCTGGGCGAGGGGGAAGTCGACGTCGGCGCCTTCGCTGCGTCCGATCCAGTTTCGCTGCATGAGTCTGATGGGCTCGGGCCAATCGACGGTGTCGAGGTCGGCCATGAGGCGCTCCGCGTACTTGGTGATACGGAGCATCCACTGCCTGAGCGGTCGGCGAAAGACGGGGTGGTTGCCGCGGTCGCTGAGCCCCTCGTTGGTGACTTCCTCGTTGGCGAGGACGGTCCCGAGGGCGGGGCACCAGTTGACGGGGACCTCGGCTTCGTAGGCGAGGCGTTGGTTGTCGATGACGTCCTGCCGTGCCTCCGTGGAGAGCTCGTTGAAGTTGGTCAGGCCGACGGGACCGCCGGTGATGGCGTCGAGGTTCGACCCGTCGGGGCTCGGGTTGAGAACGACGTCGCCGGAGGGGGTGACGAGGCGCTTGCCGTCGGCGAGCTCGGCGACGAGCTCGGCGATGGGGCGAGCCCGGTCCTCGGCGTCGTCGTACCAGGCGTTGAACATCTGGAGGAAGATCCACTGCGTCCACTTGTAGTAGCGGACGTCGGAGGTGGCGAACTCTCGATCCCAGTCATAGCTGAAGCCGAGCGCCTTGATCTGACGGCGGATGTTGTCGATGTTCTGCTGCGTGGTGACGGCGGGATGGACGCCGTGCTCGATGGCGTACTGCTCGGCGGGCAGGCCGAAGCTGTCCCAGGCCATCGGGTGGAGGACGTTGAATCCCTTCATGCGCTTGTAGCGAGCGACGATGTCGGTCGCGGTGTATCCCTCGGGGTGCCCGACGTGCAGACCCGCGCCGCTGGGGTATGGGAACATGTCGAGGACGTAGTACTTGGGCTTGTCGGCGTCGAAGCCGTCGTCGCCCGGGCCTAGGGTCTTGAAGGTCTTGTGGCGGGCCCAGTAGTCCTGCCACTTGGCCTCGATCTGGGCGAAGGTGTAGGCTCCGCTGGCTCGGTCTGCGCTCATTGGGGTCTCGCCTTGCTAAGAGTGTGGCGTTCAGTCAGCTACTCAGGTTGGGCAACCGGGCCGGCCCCGTGCATCCGCACAGGTCGGCCCTTGGCAGTAACAGTCGAGTTATTCCCGGGCGGCGAATCATCGCGATCTTCCTGTAAAGAAGAAGGGCCCTCGCATCGTTGCGTAGGGCCCTTTGGTTTCCGGTGTCCTGATTCTTCAGGGTCGTCTCGGAGCCCTACGCACTCGGGGCAGTGCGCAATGCCAGCAGCAGGCCGAGCCGTAGGCCCAGGTCACAATCGCCGACATGATACCGAATGCCCGTCATGAGTGCTCAGGCTCCTCGAACATTATATTACATATCGGCCAGGGGCCCGCGCGTCAAGACACAAAATCGGGTCGGGGATCAGGGGCGCGGTCGGGGCGGGAAAATGAACATGCCCGCCACGAGGGCGGGCATGTTGCCACCGAAAGGACAGGGAAAGGCGTATCGGCAGCGGCGCTGGATGGCGCTATCTGGCGCCCAGCGCCTGCATGAGCAGCATGTGTGGGTCCTGCCAGCCGACGGGGAAGATTCCGTCTTCCAGCGGAGCGTTGTGGAACGTCTGGTCGACCAGGAGCTCCTGCGCGGAGGCGGAGATGTCCATGATCTCCGTGGTGTCTTTCGTATGGTTCAGGCCCAGCAGGTGGCCCAGCTCGTGCGTGGCCACGTTGGCCAGCGCGATGGCCATCTGCTCGGCCGAGGGATTGAGCGGCATGAAGAGCCGGAAGGTGTCGGTGAAGATGATACATTCCTCGGTAGGTCGGGTGTTGTACGGATCGACGGTGTCGGCGAGTCCGAGGAGGTCGGCGTCGTAGGTTCCGAAGAAGACGCGGGTGACTTCGCCGGAGGGGTTGTCGCCGTTGGCGGTGCTGTAGATGTCGATGTCGTAGTCCTCGTAGTCCTCGTAGACCATCTGCTCGATCCTGTCGATGATTTCGTCGGTCTGTCCGGCATATTTCGAGCTGATGTTGGCGGCGTTGAAGGCCGGCACGTTGATGGGCGTCCGGCTGCCGATCTGGACGCCGGAAGCGCCGTCGAAATCGAGGAGGACGGCTTGGCCCTGGGGGGCCGGGACGGTGGCGTTGCGGGTGCGCCTAATCGTGAGGGTGTAGCTACCGGTGCTCGGCTGATAGGGGCTGGCGGCGACGACCACGTAGCACTTGGTGAGATCCTCACGGATGACGTGGTTGATGTACGGGTCGTACATGCCGAGGGAGTAGCTACGATCGTCGTTGACCATGAGCAGCATCGACCTGTCATCGAAGAGTCCGGCGGCGGCATCTAGGCCGGAGGATTGACTGGTCTCGATGACGATGCGATCTCCGCGGCTGACGGCGCCGAGATCGAAGACGTCGACGTCCTCGCCCGAGTCGATCTTGGCGGAGATGCTGATGCCGCCGCTGTCGGGCAGGACCACCTGGCTCGCGGAGATCCACTCGTTGCCGAGCTCCGGCACGTCGATGGCGGCGGCGACGACGGTCTGTCCGCCGTTGAGTATCCCGAGGACGGGGTTGTTCTGTGCATCACAGCCGGTTGACCCGGCCCAAACCACGAGACTGAGCGCAGAGAATCCGAGACGTGCTATCCACCCTCCGATGAAATGTCGCAACATGGCCTTTCCCCAATGACACGGCGCTTCGTTACCCCACTGAAGCCGTTGGTGTCTGTAGGGGGCTGGGGAGCTCCGCGCGGCGTGCGCGCGGTCGGCTCCGATGCGCGGTTCGGACGAGTGCGAGTGTTGTCCCTTCGGTGTTTTGGCACTCGTGTCGAGACCGGCTCGCTGGCGCGATCCGTCTGCCACCTACAAAACCCATTCGGCCCGGCTCTTACCCCTGCCGAGGACGCGGGACGACGGCGTCATGACGGACTGCCGTCGATCGCTCCCCTCCTGGCGGACGTGAGCCGACCTTCTCCACGCGTTGCGGGCCCCCCTTACCTGGATGAAAGGAGCTCTGGCTTGGCCTCCGAGGTGAACGACGCGGATTGACTGGTGGGAACATACGATTCGATTCGTCGGGGGACAAATCGAAAGCTTATCCATTTCGCCAAAGGGGCGGTGAGGCGGCGCGCGGGGGGATCTTATCGGTCAGGCGGCGGGGTCAGATGTACTCGGCGAACAGTTCTTTTTGGGGTCGGGGGATGACGACCTCGCTGACGAGGAGGCCGCGGTTTCGCGCGACGGCGGCGCCAGCCTCGACGGCGGCCTCGACGTCGGCGACGGCGCCGGTCATTTGGACGAAGCCCTTTCCGCCGAGGGCCATGGCGAGGTGGATCCGGAAGAGAGTGACGGAGGCGGCCTTTGCGGCGGCGTCGGCGGCTTCGATGGCGGCCGCGGCGGAGTAGGTTTCCACGATGCCCAGCGCGCCCATTTCGGAGGGATCGAGGGCGACGGAGCCGCCGATAGCGGGGAAGACGGCTTCGTGGACGCTGGGAATGACGAGATGGTCGATGAGGCCTTCCTGGCTGGCGGCCATGCCGGCCTCCACGGCGGCCCGGACTCCCGCGACGTCCCCGGAGACCACGACCATGTATTTTCCGCTGCAGATCGTTCTGGCCAGGACCAGCTCGACAGCGCCGGCCTTGAGCATGGTGTCCTCGACCAGGCATCCGATGCCGACGCTCGTGAGCTCTACCATTCCGATGGATCGCAACATTCCGTCTGATCTCCTGGTGCTACGCTTCGATGACGATACTGCCGTCGACGGCTCGAACCCGACCGGCGATGCTGGCGTGGATGACGGCTCCGAGGGCGCCCTCGGCGGGCCGGGCGACGACGTCGCCGACGTTGACGTGATCGCCGACCTTGACGACGGGCTCGGCGGGCGCGCCGACGTGCTGTTTGGTCGGCAGGACGACCCGTCGCGGGGCGACGGTCTCGGCGATGAGCGGGCCGACGTTTCGGAATCCGGCGAGCCCAAGCTTGGCGATGAGCCGCTTGATCGGCGCACGACGGTTGTCGAGGTGGAGGTTGGCCCGATTGGGGTTGGTCTCGAATTTGACCTTGGGCCGGTCCTTCATGAGCCGTTGCTTGTTCTGGCTGCAGACGTTCTTGGGGTCGAGGTCCTCCGGGCAGGAGTACATGGTGCAGAGGTTGCACTCGCAGCAGTAGAGGGTGCCGATGACGTTGGCCTCTCCGGCGAGGCTGAAGCCGAGCGACCGCATCGCCTTGTGGGGCTCGATGGGGTGACCGAGAAGGTATCGGGGGCACAGCTCGGTGCAGAAGCTGCACTGATCACAGGCGGCGGCACCGATTCGACGGATGACGGGCCAGTCGTTCCGGTATCGGCGGATGAGGGGGTGCGACTCGTCCAGGATGATGAGTCCGCCGGTGGTCTTGGTGACGGTGTCGTCGAGCGATCGGGCGAGCTTGCCCATCATCGCCCCGCCCACGAGGGCCACCGGGCGATCGGTCGTGGCGCCGCCGGTGAGGGCGAGGCACTCGGCGAAGGTGACGCCGACGGGGACGCCGATGGTGACGGGCTCTGCGACGGCGCCGGCGACGGTGAGGAACTTTTTCGTGACGGGCTCGCCGCGGGCGACGTTCATCGCGGTCTCGACGTTGACGACCACGGCGCCGACGTCGCGGGGCAGGCCGCCGGGCGGGATGATGCGGCCGATGCAGTCATAGACGAGGATGAACTCGTCGCCGGTCGGATAGCTATCGCCCAGCGTCTTGATCTCGATTCCCGCGGGGAGTTGGGGCGTGAGCTGCTCGATGACGTCGGTGTACTTGCCCTTGATGCCGACGATGCCGCGCGTGGCGCCGGTCAGTCGCATGGCGGTGGCCAGGCCGGCGAGGACGTCGGCGCCGTAGGCTCGGAGGAGCTCCTTGTCCTTGTGGAGGAGGGGCTCGCACTCGGCCGCGTTGAGGATGGCGACCTCGGCCTTGCCGCCGAGCTTGACGCTGGTGGGGAAACCGGCCCCGCCCGCGCCGACCACGCCGCATGCGGCGATCCGTTCAGTCGTGATTGCTGTCATTGCACCGTCAATCGCAAGGCCACCCGAGGGGCGTCATTGCCCTCGATGGGTGGCGGGGTCCGTTGTCTAGTGAGCGGTCTCCAAGTACGCGTTGATTCCGGCGACGGCCCGTTTGGCCTCCCAGATGCTTCGGACCACGGTCGTTCCTCCGCCAGCGACGATGTCTCCGGCGGCAAAGACGCCCGCACGGGAGGTCATCATCGTTTCCCGATCGACGAGGAGTCGACCTCGCTCGACGTTCAGGCCTTTCAGCAGGGCCTGGGCGGCCTGGCCGGGGCGCTGTCCGATCGCCTCGACCACCTTGTCGGCGGGCAGACGGAATTCGGTTCCGGGGCGGTCCACGGCGTTGTCCGGGGTGAACCGGCCGGGCTCTCGCCACTCGATCCGGACGAACTCGACGGCGGAAACGCGTCCATCGCCTCCGAGATAGCATAGCGGACGGACGCGACTATGGAAGATCACTCCGAGTTCCCAGGCGTGGCCGATCTCCTCTCGGGTGCCGGGCATCTCGTGGGGCGATTCGAGGCTGGCGATTTCGACCTGCTCGGCACCGAGCCGGTAGGCGACGCGCGCGGCGTCCATCGCGACACTGCCACCGCCGATGACGAGAACGCGTCTTCCGACGGTCGGCAGATCGCCGCTGGAATCCTTGGCAGCCTCCAGGAACTCGAGGGCGCCCTGAATGCCGCCCAAGTCACTGCCCTTGATGGGCAGGCGGGCTGAGGACCAGAGTCCGACGCCGATAAAGACGGCGGCGAAGCCTTCACCGAGGAGGGCGTCGAGATCGGTGATGGTCTGGCCGCGACGGATCTCGACGCCGAGCTGCTCGACTTCGGCCACCTCGCGACGGACGACGTCGGGGGGGAGTCGGTCGTCGGGGATGGCTCCGGTGAGCATGCCGCCCAGGCGGTCGCTGGCCTCGAAGACGACGACGTCGTGTCCGGTGAGCCTAAGGTCGGCGGCGGCGGCCAAGCCCGCGGGGCCTGCGCCGATGACGGCGATGCGATGTCCGGTCGGCGAGGCGGGCGTATGGCGGAGTACCCGGTTTGCCAGGGCGTACTCGCTGACGAACCGCTGGAGTCGGGCGATGGTGATGGGATAGTTGAGATTGGTGTTGCGGCAATGCTCTTCACACTGTCGTTCGACCGGGCAGACATACGCGCAGGAAAGCGGGAGCGTGTTGCGGCACTTGAGCGCCCGGATCGCGGCGGTGAAGTTGCCCGTGGCGAGGGAGCCGACGAATTCGCGGACGTCGACCTCGGCGGGGCACCCCTTGTTGCAGAGGGGGTCGTCGCATTGCAGGCATCGTCTGGCCTCGTTGACGGCCTCGACGAGCGTGTAGGACTCTCGACTCGGGTGACGGTTCATCGAGCGGGCACCTCGGCGACTTCGGGTTTCTCCTTGACCTTGTAGCTGATCGCCCCGACCGGGCAGAGCGATCGGCAGACGCCGCAGCCGATGCACTCATCGGGATCGACTCGGGCCTTGTCGTCGTCGGTCATGGCGATGGCCTCGCAGTGGCCTGGCTTGAGGCACCGGCCACATCCGATGCAGATCTCCTCGTCGACGACGGCGTGTCCGTCGACGAGGGCGACCTTGTCGGGCGTGGTGAAGTTCGACAGGGCGAGGCCCCGGATTTCGTCGAGCGACGAGAGCCCTCGCCGCTCGAGGTAGTCCTCGATGCCGGTGAGCATGCGACCGACGACCTCCCAGCCGTTCCACATGATCGCGCTGCAGATGCCGACGCCGGTGGCGCCCCACATGATCGCGTCGACGACGTCGTGCCACGTGTCGAGCCCGCCGGATCCGATGACGGGGATGTCGACGGTCTGGGCGACCTGGGCGACCGAGAGGTAGGTGGCGTATCGACAGACCGAACCGTTCGTCGAGCCTTGTGGGATGCCTTCGAGGAGGGGCATGTCTGGGGTTCCGTCGTCCAGGAGCGGCGGGAGTCCGCTGGCGGGGGTGCCGACGACGTGGACGCCGTCGGCGCCGGCCTGGCGCATCGCCTCGCAGCCCTTGAGCAGGGCTCCTCGGGTCGAGGGCATGATCTTCGGCACGATCGGGCGGTCAGTCATCTTGCGCATTGTCGCGACGAGGCCGGCACAGACGTCGGGATGATCGGCGATGGATGCGCCGCCGTGGTCCTCGGCCTCCTTGCTGCGGGGGTCGGAGGTGTCGAGGTTCGGGCAGCAGAAGTTGGGCTCGAGGAGGTCGGTGCCGGCGTCCAGGAATCGCTCGGTCATCAGCTCCCACTCGTCCCGAGCCCCCCCGACCGCGCTGTAGTTGGCAAACATGGGGACGTCGAGCTCGCCCTTGATCCGCCGCATGAGCTCCTCGGCCTGCTGAATGCCGAGTCTCTTGTTGGTCGGCGACATGATGACGTTGCCGGGGAGGCTGAAGGTCCGCATCTGCGACTGGAAGGGGACGCTCACGAACGTGAGCTTGAGGCTGACCGCGCCCGCACCGGCCTCGGCGGCTGCGGCGATCTTGGTGAACTTGTCCGTCAGGGGTCCCGAGGCGATCGCGATGGGGTTCTTCAGGACCACGTCGCCGAATCGAACCGACAGGTTCAGACCGCTTCTCTGAGACATCGAAGGATTCCCTCTCTCGCCGTCGAGCGAGTCACACCGGACGTCCGTCTCGACTGGAAAGCATCGTTGCCGCCGCCTCGAGCCTTCGAGCCGAGAGGGGCGGATACGGGATTGTACCCGCTTGCGCGAGGTCTGGGCAGGCGCCCAGGGTTCGGCTCATCACGACCGGGGCTAGACGGCCTCGGTCGGGGGTCTCACCGGGATGCTCAGATCCTGATCGGTCATGCGACTGACCCAGGGGACCGCCCGACCTTTCGGCTTCAGTCGACTCCGGAGGTTGTCCAGCACGTTCATGAAGTTGATGTACGAGTCGTAGGGCGACTCATACGGGTTGAAATACTTGTGGACGTCGCCGTCGGAGAAGTACTTCGTACACATGTAGTAGAAGTGGTCCGACGTCTGCAGCATCCGCCAGTCGCGCATGACGTCGGGGTCTCCGGAGGCCTTGACGGCCGCCTCCATGCGATACAGCTCGTGCAGCGCGTTGGACTGCATGGCGTTGCCGAGCCAGGCGGAGAGGTCCCGCTCGGTGTCGGCCCAACTGATCCAGTGGGTGGCGTCGAATTCGCCGGAGACCGGATACCGCTGGATGGCCTCGCTCGGCGTGACGAAGTCGTTGTCGGGGTGTCGGAAGATCACGTCGGGCAGCGATCGCATGAAGTCGAAGATGCCGGTATCGGCCCACTGGTGCTCACCGAACGTCTCGTAGTCCATGAAGAGGTTGACGACGTATCCGTTGCCGTTGACGTTGTCGACCCAGCGGCTGAACTTTTCGGCGGTCATCGGCCACTCTTCCCAGCCGCGGTTGCCGAACCGAAAGGCGATGTCGTCGCTCAGTCGGTAGTGCTTGAGCAAGGTCACCAAGTTGGGGCATTTGGGCGCGTGATAGAGGTACGTTGGGCTTCGATAGCCGAGGACATGGTCGGCGCCTTCGGCCAGGATGCCGTGGAAGCCCATCTGCGCGATGAATTGCGCCAAGTCGTTGTTGTAGATGAGCTCGGTGTTGCGGAAGACCTTGGGTTCGTGGCCGAAGAGGTCCTTGAGGCGCTGGCGTTGGAGTTCCACTTGTGCGGCGAAATCGTCCCGGCTGTAGAGGAAGGCGAGCGAGTGGTAGTAGGTCTCGGCAACGAACTCGACGCAGTCGGTCCGTGCCAACTCGACGAAGCTGTCCAGGACCTCGGGCGCCCACTGCTCCATCTGGTCGAGGATGACGCCCGTGACGGAGAAGGCTACCTTGAAGCGCCCGTTATGCTTTCGAATCAGGTCGAGCAGGACCTGATTGGCCGGGAGGTAGCACTTGTGCGCGACCTTGTGCAAGATCTCACGGTTCTTGAAGTCCCAGAAGTAGTTGCTCTCTGAATCGAAGACGCTGTACCGGCGCAACCGAAACGGCTGGTGGACATGAAAGTAGAAGCAGATAGAGGCCATATCGAGTCCTTATGTGGCTGGCCTGACCCGGCCCAAAAAGTGAGACGCGCGCTGACTGCTTTTCCATCCGTGCTCGCCCCGAGAGGAGTCACGTACAGAGAGTCTACGCGATTGGTAGGGGAGAAACAACAGGCATGGTCGGTGGGTTTCGGTCGTCGTGAGATGCAGAGAGAATCGGCCCAAGGCGCTACGAAAAGGCACCTTTGGTCACCGGAATCCGGATTTGCCGACTCGGCGCCGTCGGCTTACAATGCCGCGCCACCGGTGCGGCGATGCCGTTCGGTAGCTTCCATGACTCGATCCTAGCAGACAGCTCACGAGAGGAACCATGACCGAAGCGACCCCTCCGGCCGGTGAGACGAGGAACGATCCGGGTGACCGGCAAGATCCGCGCACGCGGTCCGGGTTGGAGCTCGATGCGTTGGAGCGAGAGAAGGTTCTCCTCCGCGAGATCGAGGCCAAGCCTTTGATTCCCCGTATCGGCGGCTATCTGAAGATGGGCGGGCCCGGCTGGCTGCAGAGCGCGATGACGCTGGGCGGTGGCAGCGCGGGCTCGAGCTTGTTCGCCGGGGCGATGATGGGCTACTCGCTGTTGTGGGTCCAGCCGCTGGCGATGCTCCTGGGCGTGATCATGATGTCGGCGCTGGCCTATCAGACGCTGTCGACGGGCAAGCGGCCCTTCCATGCGGTCAACACGTATGCCCACCCCGTGCTGGGCTGGAGCTGGGCGCTGGCGTCGCTGATCGCCAGCGTCGTCTGGAGCTTCACACAGTTCAACCTGGCAGGATCGGTGGTTGGGGACATGCTGACGGCCGGTCAGGACAGCTTCCCCGGGTGGGCGGTGGGCTTCGGGCGCGGTTTCGCGGGCGAGACGGCGGATGCCAAGCAGGCAGCGATGGCGGGCTACGCCGTGCTGTCCGGGCCGATCATCGTCTTGCTGACGCTGTACGTGACGTGGAACTACAGCAGGGGGTCGCGCGGGGTTCGATTGTTCGAGAACGTGCTGAAGGTCATGGTGGGGGGCATCGTCGTGTGCTTCGCCATCGTGGCGTTCAAGACGGGAATCGACTGGGGCAGACTGCTCAAGGGATTCACGAGCTTTCACATTCCCCGGGACGGGGACGGTTTGGGCGTACTGATCGCGATGTCGGCCAACGCAGTGGGCATCAACATGACGTTCTTGTTTCCGTACACGTTGATCGCCAGGGGCTGGGGTCGGGAGCATCGCGGTCTGGCGAAGTTCGACCTCGGGGTCGGGATGATGGTGCCGTTCGTCCTGGCGACGGGCTTCGTCATCATTTCGGCGGCCAACGTGCTGCATCCGAAGATGCCGGCGCTGAAGGCGGAGATCGCTCAGATCGAGGGGGAGATTGGCAAGGTCAAGGCGGATGGGGCCCTGTCGGCAGAGGAGCAGCAGGCCAAGATCCGACCTTTGAAGGACAAAGCGGGCAAGCTCATGGGTTCGATGAAGAACGCGGTGTTCATGTCGCGGACGCTCGAGCCGTTCCTGGGCGCGCAACTGAGCCACTACGTCTTCGGACTGGGCATCATCGGGATGACGGTGAGCAGCATCGTGATGCTGATGCTGGTGAGCGGGTTCGTCATGACGGAGATCTGCCGCGCGCAACCTTACGGCACTCTCCACAAGGTCGGGGTTCTGATGCCGTCGGTCGGCTTCTTGGCGCCGATTCTGTGGGGCAAGCTTGCGTTCTGGCTGGTCGTGCCGACGTCGGTGATCTGCTTCTTCTTCCTGCCGATCGCGTACGTGACGTTTTTCGTCATGATGAACAGCAAACGCTATCTGGGGCAGGACCGACCCGAGGGTATCCGTCGGGCTGTCTGGAACGTCGGGATGGCGCTAGCGATTCTCGTGGTGTCGGTGGCCGGGGCGTACATGATCTATAGGCAGCTCGAGACGTGGCTCGGGTAGGGAAGGGTCGACACGTCGAGACTTCGGGATGCTTGGGGTGTGGGGTCGGCGGTCTGGCAGCGGGGTCTTCCTGAATAGATCTGGCTCGCTATGGGTGAGTTTTGCTGCTTCTTGCATCGAGAGGGTTTGCCATGACTGCGATGACGGGGATGCGGGTGGTATTGCTGTCGCTGCTGATGGCAGCGCCGGCCGCGGGTCGTCCGACGGTGTCGCTGGACGGCGTCTGGCAGTTTCGGTTTTCGGCGGATGATTCGGGCGAGCGGGACGGCTGGTTCAAGCCGGAGACGACGTTCGACAAGACGCTGAAGGTCCCCGGCTGTTGGGATTCCCAGGGGATCGGCGAGCCGACGGAGAAGGTTCGGCACAACGCGGTGGGGGTGGGGTGGCATCGACGAAGCTTTGCAGTGCCCAAGGAATGGGCGAATCGGCGGATCTGGCTTCGCGTGGGCGCGGCGCATCGATCGGCCAAGGTGTGGATCGACGGCGAGCGGATCGGGGAGCACTGGGGGTATCCGGTCGCGTTCTCATTCGACATCACCGGGGCGGTTACGCCGGGCAAGGAGCATGCGCTCGTCATCGCCGTGGACAGCCGTCGACACCTCGACCGGGATCCGTTGACGGGCGCGTTTGACATCATCGACTACATGGACGTGGATTGGGGGGGCATCTTCGAGCCGGTGACGCTCTACGCGACGGGGGACGTCTGGCTCGACGACGCATTCGTCTTGCCCGACCCGGCGGCGGGGAAGGCGGGGGTTCGGGTGACGATGTCGCGGGTCGAGCCGGGCACGGCCGATCCGACGGCGATCGAGTTTCGGGTCCGGCGATGGACGGCGCAAGGCGTCGGCGAGGCCGTCGTGACCAGCGGCAAGCAGGAGGTGGGCAAGCAGGCGAAGCTGTCGTGGGACTTGGCTCTCGGCGACGTTCCGCCGTGGACGCCGGAGACGCCGAATCTGCTCGTGTTGGATCTGGTCCTCAAGCGAGGCGATCAGGTTTTGGATGAGCGGTCGATCCGCTTCGGGCAGCGTCGGTTGGAGATTCGCGGGGCCGACTTCTACCTCAACGGCGAGCGGTTCTACTTCCGCGGATACGGGGACGATTGGACGTTCCCGGTGACGCTGATGCCGGCGCCCGACGTCGAGGCTTGGCGCAAGTACCTACTTCGTCGCAAGGAGTTCGGTCTGATCGGCGTCCGGCATCATTCAACGATGCCGCCGGAGGCGTATCTGGCGGCGGCGGACGAGGTGGGCATTCTGGTGCAACCGGAGCTGCCTATCGCTTACGCTCCGTTCTTCAACGCGGCCAACGAGCGAGGCTACGATCTCTATCGGTATGTCTGGCGGGGCTACATCCGTCAGATGCGGAATCATCCCAGCGTCTTCGCCTGGTGCATGAACAACGAAATGCGGGAGGGGTTCGCGTTGGGTCCGGAGCTCTACGCGACGGCCAAACTGCTGGATCCGACGCGCCCGGTGATCGACGCGGACGGGGCGGCGGGCGATCTGAATCGTCCGACGATCGACTACATCGCGTTCCAGTATGACGTCTTCGCCATTCCGTGGGGGCGGCACTACGCCAAGTTCAAGATGGCCAGCCCGCCGACGAAGCCCATCATCAGCCACGAGACGACGAACATCTCCGTGCTGCCCGACCCGGCGGACATCCCGAAGTACGACGGGATCATCGATCCGTTCTGGATCCAGCAGATGGCGGATCAGGTTTCCCGTCGGGGGCTGAGTGGGTACCTCGATCGCATGCTGACCGCCTCGCGAAGGCTTCAGGCGAGCCTGATCAAGCTGAACATCGAGGCGTGTCGCGTGAATCCGGACACGGACGGGCACCATCAGTGGCTATTCCGCGACTACTGGACGCAGAGCACGGGGATCGTCAACCAGTTCGACGAGGCGCGGGCGCTCACTCCCGAGATGGCACGGCAGTTCTTCGGTCAGGTCGTTGTGCTGTGGGAGCACGACCGCGTCAACTTCCGGTGCGGGCAGACGATTCCGCTGCGGCTGTTCCTGTCCGATTTCCGTCCGAAGGCGGCCAGGCCTCGCTTGAGTGAGATGAGCGTGACGCTCGGCGATCAGTCGGTCTCGCTGCAGGCGCCGTCCTCGGCGGGGGGCAGGGGGCTGATCGGGCCTTGGACGGGCGAGGTCCGGGCGCCGAAGTCGGCCGCGCCGGTCGCGCTGGTGTTGCAGGCGCGTTGCGGCGGCGTTCGGAATCAGTGGCCTGTGTGGGTGTTCCCGGCGTCGAGTGAGAAGGGCGACGTCGTGGGGACTAGTGAGAGGGCTCCGTCGGATTCCGTTCCGATGGTCACGCGATGGCTGACGAAGACGGCGCTGGAGCGTCTGGCGGCGGGTGGGCGCGTGTGGGTGGTGGACGAGAAGGTCGTGTTGCCGACGGCGCTTGGACGCTTCAAGCCGGCCTGGTGGAAGGGCAGCGAGAAGACGGATTCCGGGTATGGCAACATGATCCTGCCGCATCCGGCGATGGAGGGCTTTCCTCACGACGGGTACGGAGACCTGCAGATGGCGGGGCTGTTGGACGAACGTCCGACGGTCTTGATGGACGCGTTGCCGGTTCAGATCGAGCCGATCATCTGGTACCTGGACGTGCCCTGGCAGATGCGTCGTAAGGCTTATCTCTTCGAGGCGAAGGTGGGTGCGGGCAGGCTTCTGGTCAGCACGCTCAACGTTTCGCGCGAGCAGCGCGAGAGGGATCCGGCGGCGGCGTGGCTGTTCGGACGACTGCTCGGGTACGTTCGAAGCGATGCTTTCAACCCCCAGGTCGAGCTTCCGATGGAATGGCTTCGCAAACGGGCGGTGGACTCGGGCCGGGCGGACCTTTCGTCGTGCGTGGAGGGATTCGCCAAGGTTCTCGAGTGCACCGAGCCGCCTTCCACCTGGCACTCGTACCTGGAGGACAGCGTCGGCAACCACGCCGTTCGCCAGACGGACGGGAAGCAGAAGCTGCGATGGGCCACGGCGATCGTGCCGAAGGACTGGTCGAAGGACTCGGTCACGTTCGTCTGGGCGGGCGGGATCGGCTGGCAGAGCGAGCCGGGCGGGGGACACTTCAGCCTGGCCGTCAACGGAAGCCACGTGCTGGACTTTCCGTTTGCCCAGGCCTCGGCGACGTGGCGGAGCCAGGACGAGGCGGTTTGTCTGCGGTATTGGGTTCGCCGGACGGTGGGTGTGGACAGCTTCGGGCTATTCACGTTGACGGTGCCTGCGTCCATGGCTCGGCCCGGCTCGGCGGTCGAGCTCACGGTGACGGCGACGAAGCAGGGCTCGAAGCGATGGTTCGCCGTCAACCCATACACGGACGTCACGGTGCGGGAGCGTCGTTGCTTCTGAACTCGGCGGCGCTGGGGCCGTGTGCCGGGACCACGGGGTGGGATCGGATGGTATAATGGTTGGGACGCTCTCGGCGGACCGTTCGGATCCGGATTCTGAACGGCGCGGCTTGGGGAGCGTGATTTCGCTGCAGAGGTTCGACATGCACATCTGCTTTGCTGCGTCTTTCTTGGTCGTCGCCGGGAGTCAGTGCCTGGCGGCCGACGCGGACGATCTGTCCGTCATGACGTATAACCTGCGCTACGCCAGCACGACGCCGCCGAACGCCTGGCCGGTTCGCCGCCCGGTGGCCAAGGCCATGCTGGAGAAGGTCGGGCCGGATCTGATCGGCACGCAGGAGGGACTCTACGAACAGCTCAAGGATCTCGCGGTCGACTTGCCAGCGTACGCTTGGATCGGCACGGGGCGCGACGGTGGCAGCCGGGGCGAGTTCATGGCGGTCTTCTACCGGAAGGACCGATTCGAACCGCTCGAGTTCGACCACTTCTGGCTGTCCGACACGCCGGAGGTGATCGGCTCGTCGACGTGGGGCAATCAGTGCCGTCGGATGGTCACGTGGGTGAAGTTCCTCGACCGGCGGACGAAGCGGAAGCTCTATTTCGTCGACACGCACTTCGACCACCAGGTGGCCGAGGCGCGCGAGAAGAGCGCGCGGCTCGTTCTGGATCGGGTCGGTCGTTTGAAGACGGAGCTGCCCATCATTTTGGTCGGAGACTTCAACGCGGCGGCGGGCGGGAGCAGGCCGTATGAGTTGCTGGTCAAGCCGGGCGAATTCTCGGATGCGTGGACGGCGGCGGAGCGGCGTGGCGAACTCTACGCGACGTACCACGGCTACGGCAAGCCGGCGAGGGACGGGGCGCGGATCGATTGGATTCTGTCGCGCGGTCCGGTGCGCGTGCTGTCGTCGGAGATCGTGACGTTCTCGAAGGACGGTCAGTACCCGAGTGATCATTTTCCGGTCGTGGCGCGGATGAGATTGGAGAGCAAGTAGCATGGATCGAGAGCGATGCGGGTGTATTGGCGGCGGGGCGTCTGGCGGCGATTGCTCGCGCCGAGGGTTTCTCGCGGGTGCGTGTGGGGCCGTGATGGGCGCTCCGATTCTGTCGGAGGTTCTGTCGGCGGCTGAATCGTGCGGCGCGGGGGGGATCGCGCCGGCGGGTCCGGCGTCGAAGTACACGCCCTCGGTCCGGGCCGCGTTCGTTCGTCGAAAGGGCGAATACGGCATGCGCTGGCCCGGGCAGATCTACGACGGCAAGGCGGCGCTGGCCAAGTACCGGGATCAGATGGAACAGGCCGGCAAGCGGATGGGACTGAAGCTCGATCTGCGTCCGGCGCCGATCTACTCGCTCGCCGAGGCGGACGAGTGGATCGTTCAGGCGAAATCGTCCAAGCCGGACGGGCTGTTCATCGTTCTGCTCGATCGGCAGGAACACGCTTGGCCTACGGCGACGAAGGCCGTGGACAGCCAGATTCCGACGGTGATCTTCGCGCCGCTCGGCGCGGCGTTCACCACGAACACGGCCCCGCTGAGCAAGCGGACCGGCGTTTTCATCAGCTCGACCGACGATTTCGGGCAAGCGATCCATGGCATGAAGATGCTGCATGCACACGCCAAGCTTCGCGAGATGCGCTACGTGGTCCTGAAGGGGAATCAGCGGAAGGACAGCCAGGTGAGGCACCTGGGGACGCGGCTGCGATACGTTCCCGCCAAGACGTTTCTAGAGGAGTACCAGCGGACGGAACAGACGGGCGAGATCGAGCGGATCGCCGAGGAGTATCTGAAGCACGCGACCCGGGTCTCGGGTCCGACGAAGCAGGATCTGCTGAACGGCGTCAAGAGCTACGTCGTGGCGCGAAGCATCATGCAGCGCGAAGAGGGAGACGGGATCACGATGGACTGTCTGGGCGCGCTGGGGCGGAGCAAGGTCAGCCTGCCGTGCATTTCCTGGTCGCGAATGCTCGACGCGGGCATTCCGGCTGCGTGCGAGGCGGACATCAACGCCGCGACGACGCACGCGCTGGTGCAGTATCTCTTCGATCGGCCCGGGTTCCAGCAGGACCCCGTCGGGGACACGGCCAAGGAGTGCCTCACCGGATCGCACTGCACATGCCCCACACGGCTGAACGGGTTCGACCAGCCGGGGGAGCCGTACTATCTTTCGCACCATCACGGCATGCGGGACGCCACGCCCCGACCCACCTGGCGAGTCGGGCAGCGAGTGACGGTGGCCCAGTTCGTCTTGAGCAACAAGGACGAGGCGCCCCCGCAGATGATCATCTCGGCGGGGGAGGTGATCGAGAACCCGTCGGTACCGCCGTCGGGCGGATGTGTCGTGGCGGTGAGCGTGAAGCTCGACGGTGTGAGCGACTACCTGGCCTATCCCGGATTCCACCAGGTGTTCTTCTACGGGGACTACAAGCGGCAACTCGTGTCTTACTGCAAGTTGTTTGGCGTCCAGGCGCGGGTGGTGTAGGGACATGCCGACGTGTGTCGGTCAGTCGGCTTGGTCGTTTGACAGACGGCGGAAGATGTCCCAGAAGGCGCCGCGGTGTCCTCGGGCGATGGCTTCCTCGAGTTCGGTGTTGTCGTTGTAATTGTAGTCGACCATTCCCTCCATGGGCGCGGGTTTGAAGAACCGCTCATCCTGGCCGATGAGGTCGCGGATGAGGCCGGGGGGATTCTCGCCGAGTCGGCGGTCCATGTAGAAGACGGGGCGGAGGAAATCGTCGTTGTCCTCCAGGTTGCCGTAGAGGCTGGGGTTGTCGTGCATGGGGCCCTGCCGGGCGAGGATGTCGGCCATGGGTGTTCCGGGATAGAGCCGAATGCCAGTGGCGGCGCCGGCGCGGTCGGGATTCAGAACCTTGACGAACTCGATGGTTTCTCGGGCGGAGTCCGGGGTCTCGCCGGGCCCGCCCAGCAGCAGGTCGAGCATGACCGTGATGCCGGCTCGACGGCAGTGCTCGACGGCCTCTTTGACGGCTTGGCGATCGTAGCCCCGTCGATAGACTTCGAGCATCCGGTCACAACAGGCGTCGACGCCGAAGTTGATGCCCACGCATCCGGCTCGCCGCATGGCCAGGGCCAAGTCGGCCGAGAATCCCTGAACGGTCGCGTAGCAGTACCAACAGAGGCGGTCTCCGAGCTTGCGGGCGATGATTTCCTGGCAGACCGCCATGGCGTGGTCGCCGGGAACGTTGAATTCCGCGTCGCAGAGATGCAGGATATCGACGCCCTGAGCGAGCAGCGACTCGACCTCGTCGGCGATCTGTCGGGGGTCGCGGCATCGTGTTCGGCGGCCCTTGGCGACCGGATCGGCGCAGTAGATGCATTGGTTCGGACAGCCGCGTTTCGTCTCGATGTTGCCCATCGCGCCGGTCCTGAGGTAGCGGGGGTTGTCGACGATGCGGCGGCTGGTGGTCAGGTCGAGCACCGCGGGAAACCGGGGCGGGATGACGACGATCCGACCATCGCGGTCACGTTGGGCCAGGCCGGGGACGTCGTCGAGGGCTCGTCCTTCACTCATCCGCTGGGCAAGGGTCAGCATGACGTCCTCACCGTCGCCGACCACGCCAAGGTCGACACCGCAGCGGTCCATGATTTGGCTGGGGAAGATGCTGAAGCCGCAACCGCCGAGGACGATCGGGGCGGAGGTGTTGCGGCGGGCGACATCGACGATCTCCCGCAGTCTGGGCACGAACCAGCCGCAACTGGGCCAGAAGCAGTCGTCGCTATTCCTGAAAGTCACGCCGACGGCGATCGGGTCGGCCTGGGATAGGGCGCGTGCCAGGTCTTCTTCCGGCGTCGGCGAGAAGGACAGGTCAACAAGCTTGGGCTCGAAGCCGGAGGCTTCGAGCCTTCCGCCAATGTAGTCGAGGGCCAGCGGGGCGACCGGAGGTTTCATTTCGTTGGAGTTGACGAGCACGACGGGGCGGCTGGGCATGGGCTAGTCGTTCTCCGGATGACCGAGTCAGGATGGGACAGTGGCGCGAAAGGGTCTCGGCGCTAACGCGAAAGCCGGGCCCGAGCGCGTTTCCGGCGGGCAGAGGGCCATCCCCCGACCCTCCTCAGTGTCGTCGGACATGAAAAGCAGTCTTGTCATTAGCGCGAGAACCGACGACGTCTTCGGGCGACCATGGACGCCAGGACGATGCCCGCAGGCAATACAGGAGGCAGCACCTGCCCGGGGCCGCACTTGAAGATCGCGGTCACCTCACGATCCGTGTCCATGATGAGCACGAGGACGGTATTGGTGTCCTCGGCGGCACGGTTAGTATCGCCGGGATAGTTGGGATCGTAGATGAGCCAGTGTACGAAGACATCCTCGGGGTTTTCGGGAACGGCCGTCAACGTGATCTCGGTTCCCTGCATGTATTCCGGCCAATTGGGATAGTCGGGCTGTGGGTCGAGTTCGACGCGTCCCAGCGCGGCGTTGTTGACCGTAAGCATGAGCTGGCATCTGGGGATGCAGGTTCCGTACTGGCTCACGTCACTTTCGGCGAAGTCCGACGGCACGCCCTGGCCCGGGGAGAGTCCGACGAGACCGTCGGTGGCATCGATGTCCAGCCAAGTCAATCGGATCCGACCGTCATAGAACCACTCGATCTGGAAGCTGTTGGAATTGGTGGTGCCCGTTTCGGGGACGTTCTCGAACGTGATGGCGGCCCGGTCGACGAGCTGCTTCCAGGACACGGTGCCTCCAGCGGACGGGTTCAGATCGTCGAAGAATGCCGAGATCCGCAAGCTGTTGAAGTGGCTCGCCAGTGACTCATGGGGATTGTTGTCGCTGTATGGGCCCGTGAGGTATCCGTTGCTGCCGACGAAGAAGGCTTGAGCCTGGATGCCGAAGAGTTGCACCTGCGCGCCGTTGATTAGGTACACAAGAGCGCTCGTATTGTCGCCCAGGGTCAGAACGGTTCCGCCATTCGGGTCGGTGTGGAATTCCGTGACCTCGTCTCGACAGGCCATATAGAAGTTGGAAGATCCGTTCGGGACGAAGGTCACGCTCTGGTACGAGAGATCGTTGTCGTTGGCATCAAACAACTCGGTGAAGTAGTCGAGCTGGAAGGGCGTCGTGAAGGTGTAGCATTCCCCGCCGTTATCGTCCATGGCGGTGTTACCGGCCGCGTCCGTGACCTCTACCTTGAAGAAGTATTGGGTTTCGCCGGTCAGATTGGGAATCTTGACCGTGTGATTGGTCAGCAACTCCGTGGACTGGCCCACGAAGGGGAACGGGCCGCCGGCGGCCATTCCGCAGTCGATGCGGGCCGTGGCCGGGGTATCCGTCTCGAACGTGACGAATGCGTGCGTGCTGAGGATCTCCGCCACTTGGACGTTTGAGATCGATGGGGGTTCGCAGTCGGTTTCGGCCGTCTTCTGGACACTGACCGGGGTGCCGCTACCGTTGTTGTCGTCCTGGTATGTCGCGGTGATCAGGGCGCCATGGGCGAGCTGGAGCGTTCCATCCTGTTGCGCCGCCGGGCCCGCGTCGGTCGAGATTCCGCCGTCGAAGATTCCCGGTTCGGATTCAGCCAGGATGACCGTTTCGATGTCGCCGTTCGATGCCGTTACCGTGACGTCGTGCGAGCCGCTCCCGGCGATGTCGGCGTCGGTCATGTGAATGGCGATGGTGTTGGCGCAGGTGTACATCTGCCTGTCGAGGTCGAGGGTACCGACGGACGACGGGCCGGCGACAATCGTGGCTTCATAAGGGATGCCGTTCTGGCTGGTCACCACGAGGTCGTAGTCGTCCTGCGCGCCAAAGACGATGCCGTCGAACGCCACGTTTCCGTCGGCGCCGCTCAGACCGGTCCAGTGCTCACCGGTGTTGACGTTCGAAATGGTGGCCCGCGCTCCTTCGAGCGCCGCGCCGCCAGCCTGGACCGAAACGACCAAGTTGAGCGACGTCGAGAACCCGACGGAATTGGGGCAGGTGACCGTGAGCGCCTCCGGCGATTCGGTTCTGAGCATCAACTCCGGATCGCCGAAATAGTGGAACATGTTGAACTCGCCTTCCGTGTAAGGGCCGTCGTCCTTGTAGATGAGCATGTAGTACTTGCCGTAGGTCAGGGCCTCGGCAGGTCGCCACGACACGGGGTAGGTGGTATCGGTGTGCGAGGGATCATACGCAGGCCAATGGCACGTGAAGAGGCCGTGAGTGATCAGGTCGTTGAACCCGGAATAGCTGACCCGTGTGGCGCCGACGATGGCGACGGCGCCTCCTGACGGATGCTTCAGAAAGGCTTCGCAGAAGCAGTCACTCGCGCCACGCTGGAACGATCCGGTCGAACAGTTGAGGCTCAGCACGACGGGCGTCATGACTCCATTGGCAAGATTGTTCACGTCGCCCACGTCGAAAGGCGGATCGTCCCACCCGGTCTGGCTTCCGTGATCGCGGTGGAACACGAGTCCGACGCCGCTGTTGATGGCGGTCGTGATTGCGTCGCTTGCGTCCCAGATGAACTGCCACAGTGAGGTCACGGATTCCGGAATGGGGTCCGGATAGGGGAAGCGGTGAGGGTAACTGGTTGTCCGATAGTGATAGGGCCCGGGGACTCCGGTCCCGGCACACCAGGCGGTGTACTTCGTCATTCCGACGGTGCCTTCGAGGAACTCCGTCGCGTGGACGGACGTCTCCATGAACCATCGATCGGCGATGCCGTTGTTGTCGTCCGTGTCCTGGAAGTAACCCGCACTGAGAAACGCGGTGTACCAATTGCCGGTGTCGGGGGCGCGCTCATAGGTCAGGATCTTGCCAACGACCGTTGCACACTGGGCGGTGGTCCTGACCGGAATCCGCCCCAAGGTCACGTCGGGGTAGTAGTCGTCCCCCTCGAGACAACTGTAGGGCTGATCGGTTGTGCACTCGAGTTGTCCGTAGAAATAAGACGAAGGGACATCCTCGCTGTCGCCGACGAGAAGGACGTAGGAGGGCGCCGGATTCCATGTGTCGTAAGCACTCTGGATGGCGTTCTTGACGTCGGCACTCGTGGTGCCAATCTCGGACATCTTGAGTATCCGAGTGATGAAGCCCTTGCGGTGTTTCCATTCGGCCAGCGGGAGGATCTCGTCATAGAGGGCGTCGGCTACGATGATGAGGTAGTCGGCGCCGTCGGTCCCGGCGACCTCGGGATCGCCGCCACCGGCGGGGGCTTCGGACTCGGGAAGCGCACCATCGGCGTCCCCTTCAGCCTGAGGCGCTTTGGCCGGGGCGTAGTTGAGCAGGAGATCTCGGGCCGCGGCCTCCGACGCGGCCGATGCCAGCCTTGACTTGCGGCGCGGCCCCTTGGGGTCGGCTTGACCTTCATACTCCAACCGGAACTCGATGGACTTGTAAGCCCGGAGGGCCCCGGTTGCCGGGTTGTACTGCACGGGGAAGACTTTCACGAAGACGACCCGTCGTCCGCGGATGATGCCGGGCTCGCCGATCAGGACGGGCTCTGCCGGGATGAAGCGGTCTTGGGTGTAGGAAGCCGCGTTGATTTGGAACGGAGTGGGCTCGCTTCCGTCGTCCGGCTCGGGCAACTGCAGAGGGTGGATCTTGTGTCCAGAGCCCAAGTCCACCGGATTCGCGCTGCGGATGCGAACCGAGACGTT
The DNA here is from genome assembly GCA_016927755.1 of Phycisphaerae bacterium. GTDB lineage: Bacteria > Planctomycetota > Phycisphaerae > UBA1845 > JAFGLZ01 > JAFGLZ01. The sequence continues at coordinate 33,122 of JAFGLZ010000010.1, read as the reverse complement.
CACTCCGTACGGGATCTCGAGGAAGAAGCCCTTGAAGGGCAGGGCGGGCTGGCCTATCCCGTCGGCGGTAACGCCGGCTTCGGGGATGGCGAGCTGCGAGTACTGCTGACCGTCAGTGCCGGTGACGATCGTGCGGCTGACCCCTCTTAGGTTGACGACGACGTCGAGGCCCGTCTGGGACGATTGACGAACCGCGACGCTCAGGGTCTTTCCGCCGCCAGCGGTCGCATCGGCACCGACCGGAAGCCATGAATAAGTCCGCTCTGGGCCCGGCAGGGGAGTCGAGGGTCCAGCCTGAGCGAGCGCTGTTGCCGTAACAAGAGCAAACACCACCGCTACGAGTACCCCGTGGATTCGCTCGTTCATTTCGCTTGCCTCTCCATCGCGGGAAGCGTTGCTCAGGCAACGTGGAGACACACTAGGTTTCAGGGCACCGCCCTACTGCTATCAGCGAGCCGGCCTCTCACTCCATGCGAGGCCACAGTCCAAGTGGGGCAGGTCCCCGACTCATCGAGTCCCAGCCCTTCATGTCTGACACGTTGGTCCGGAGTCTATTTCCCCTGTTCCAGCCGATCCGCCCGGCATTTCCACGAAGGCTTCGCGCCCACACTTGTTAGTGCTCAATCAATTATTATAGCCCGGGATTTTCCTGAGGCCACTGACTTTCAGGGGAGACTGTAAGGAGTTGTCGTCAGCCGGTTGGTGCGGGCGGATATGGGGGGGGTAGGCTTGGGGCCTGGTCCCGGTCCAAGGGGGTGTGCCGGTGCTGTCCGAGGCTGCCCAATCCTTGGAGCGGGTCAGGTGAGGCCCCACCTTTGGCTCGTGGGATGATTCGGCCGAGGGAGGGTTCGGGGACGTTGACAGAACGTCACCCCTTCTGTATCTTGGGATACTTTTGAAGGTTACCGCGCCTCGGTTCGTCCAGAGGTTATCCACAATTGCCAGGAACCAAGATTCACGTTTCGGTAGTCAAGCTGGGAGACTTGGCGGACCTGACCAGAATCCGTCTATTGGGTGATGGCCCGTGGGGGTCCGAACCGAAGCCTGATCATAAGCTATTTTTCTGCAAGGGAATATCGGCCATATTAGCCGCGAGTTAGGGGGGGCGCTAGGTGTAGTCGCTGTCGATCGGACGGCCCTTTCGAAGGTTTGAAGTGGTGTCCTTCCGTTCGCAGGCTGCTGTTTTCAACATCTTATCCACAAGGGATAACACTTACGGAGTCGATGCCTTGTCCAGCCCAAACGAGGTCCTCCTGGACGCAGTCGATCTCGTGAAACGGTATGGGGGTCGTACCGTCGTCGACAAGGTCAGCTACACGGTCCACAAAGGCGAGATTGTAGGCCTTCTCGGTCGAAACGGGGCGGGCAAGACGACCAGCTTCCGGATCACGGTTGGCATGATTGACCCGGTTAGCGGCACGGTTGCCTTCGATGGCCAGGACGTCACGAGACTGCCCATGTACAAGCGGGCACAGCTTGGCATGGGGTATCTCAGTCAGGAACCGAGCATCTTCCAGCGACTGACGGTTGAGGAGAACCTGCTGGCGATCCTCCAGACGCTCAAGGGAATGGGCCGAAAGGAGCGGAAGACCAAGGCGTCTGAATTGCTCGAGCAGTTCGGGCTTCTGGTCGTTCGGCGCCAGGAAGCCCGAACGCTTTCGGGGGGCGAGCGGCGCAAGCTGGAGATTGCCAGGGCCCTGGTGAGCAATCCCAAGCTTATCCTCCTCGACGAGCCTTTCAGCGGCGTGGATCCGATTGCCGTCCAGGATCTTCAGCGGGAAATCCTGCATCTGCGAAACGAGCGAGGTATCGCCATTCTCCTGACCGATCACAACGTTCGGGAGACGCTGTCCGTGACCGATCGGAGCTACATCATCGATGCCGGGAAGGTGCTTCGCGACGGTATGCCTCGCGATTTGATCAACGATCCGCTCGTGCGGCGGACCTATCTGGGCAGCACGTTTCGGGGCGACGAGTTCGATGAGTCTCCCGAGAAGGTTGAGGCGGCAATTGGGGAGAAGCTCGCCGGCCAAGCCGAACTCGACCCTTCGCGTCCCGACTCCTCCATAGACCACGAGACTTGAGATTCCGCAAGCTTGCGGGCTCGCGTGTCGGTTCTTGCCTATGAGGCTATCGGCCGAGACGCCGGATTCTTGCCGTCGGATCGGAACAGGCCCGAAGAACGGATCCTGCTAGCGTCCGTCTCGCCTTCTTCGTCGTCTTCCTCGGTCTCCAGCGTGTCTTTCTCACCCCGGCTGAGCCAGCCGAGGACGTCCTCCTCGACGGACTTTCCCAGGGGTTCTCCCGGCACGACGAAGACCTGCTTGCAGGTCTTGCAGCGCGCGCGGCGACCGGCGGCGTGGACCCTCAGCCGATACGATGCCTTGCAGTGAGGACACTTTCCCGTGATGTGCGTATCCATATCCTGCCCACTCCATGCTTGGCTTGGCGCAACCTGCCGGGAGTCGGAGACGCACTCCGTTCCGATGGCACTAGGCGCGCAGCACCCACTCCGACCTACATCAACATGCTCAGGGCGATCGGATATGAGATGGATGATGGATATGATACCGAAATAGCCTGTCGCCCTTGGCTTCCTAATATCGCGATTGACTCTACCATGGCTCTGGCGAGCGTGCAAGTCCGGGGGAGGTCCCTTTCCGGGCCGTGAGGCTCGGGTGGGTGGCCGGGGCTCTTCGGTTTTTGGCGAGGTACTCGGTGCCCGTGGACTCGGCGTGGGTTCGGCCGGCTTGTTGCCGGTGGTTGTAGTCTGTAGCATCGCGGCGCCGGGGTCCAAGATCGCCGCGGCGATCTGGCGATCCGCCGATCGAGACTAGGTGAATCATGCAGATTCCTTTGATTGCAGTCTTGGCCCTTCTCGGTGGGTCGACCACGGACACCGCGGCAAGGGCCGAGGACCTCGCACTCGTCGTGGTTCATGCGGGAAGGCACGAACGGTCGGACACGCCGGTGGGGGTTCCCGTGTACCCCAAGCTGCGGTTTGGGGGGGATCTGACCAGCGAGGATTTGGCCCGCCGCCGGTTGGAGCTTGTCGAGGAAACGGCGGGGGCCATGACCCGAGCCGTTCCGGCCCAATGGCAAGACCGGACGCGCCCCCCGCTTGACGCCTTCAAGACCGGGGCGCTGGTGTTCGTGCTGTCCGGGAAGACGCCGGCCGGGACCGAACGGCGCTTTCGACTAAGGATGTCGTCGGGATCGTCGGCGCCGGGTCCGGTTAGGGTGACCGATGAGAAGGGAACGTCCTTGACGTTTGGTCATGGATCTCGCCCGGTCGCCCGGTACAACTACGGGTTGGTCCGGAGGCATCCTGACAGGAGCAGCGTCTTCGATCGAAGCGCATACTTCCATCCGGTTTGGGCGCCTTGCGGCGAGATTGTGACGGACGACTTTCCGGACTCACATCCGCATCAGCGCGGTCTGTTCCTGGCCTGGACGCGAGCGACGATAGGCGACTACAAGGCCGATTTCTGGAACCTCATGTCCAATCGCGGCAAGACGGCGCATCGCGGCCTGTCGCACGTCGTCTCCGGGCCGGTCTTCGCCGGGTTCATCGCCGAGAACGAGTGCGTCGCCGATGGGCGGGTGGCCCTCAAGGAGACGTGGGTTACGCGAGTCTACGGTCGTCCCGACGGTCCCTGGATCATGGACTTCGAGATCCGCCATACGGCCACGGAGCGGCCCGTGGTGCTGGAGAAATACCACTACGGCGGGATGGCGTATCGAGGGCGGTGCGATTGGCTTGGCGCCAGGCGTCCGCTGATCGAGACCAGCGACGGATACGACGCCAAGAAGGGCCAGGCGGACAAGGCCCGTTGGGTAGACATGTCGGGACGGCTCCCCAACGGGAGCTCGGGCGGGGTCTGTCTACTCGACCATCCGTCCAATCCAACCTATCCGACGCCCTTGCGGATTCATCCGAACGAGCCCTACTACTGCTTCGCCTTCTCGCAACGTGGGTCGCGCACGATCGAGCCCGGCAAGTCGATTGAGCTGCGATACCGGTGCGTCGTTCACGACGGCGTGCCCGATCGGGCCGAGGCCGACCGGTGGGCCCGTGACTTCGCCGAGCCGCCGGAGGTGACGGTGGAGCCGGTCACCGACAGCCGGTAGCCTGCGCTGGGGGCAATTGCGTGACTTCGTTGGAGGAGGGGGCCTCGAAGCCGATGAAGATCGAGCGAGATGACCGACGAGAAACCCTCGACCTCGCAGCTAGTGAGCTACATCGCCCCCGGGGCTCCGGCCACGCGTCGTCCGGGGCGTGGGGACGAGCCGTTCCTTCGTCCCGAGATCGGCTTCACGCCGAAGTGGTATCGCCAGGCTGTCGGCGTCGACTTCGGGCGCCGGTGGCATACGGACGCTGTCTACCGGGACGAGTCGATTCGTGCGATGGCACGGGCGCTTCGGCGCCGATTCCGTGACGTCGATATCGGGTGGGTCGAGGATCCTGAGTCACCGCCCGACCTGCTGACGGGGGTCTTCGGGGCCTGCACGGTCGGGGGCATTTACGGGCTGGATATCGTGTATGCGAGCGATCAATGGCCTGTCTGCGAGCACACCTACCTGACGGACGGGGCCGTCGACGCGTTGCAGCCGCCGGACCTCGACAGGAATCCCTTCTTCAACGCGTTGATGGACCAGCTCGGTCGAATCGCCGATCGTCGGGGGCGGGTGTTCGGCTACGTGAACTGGCAAGGCGTGCTCAACAACGCCTACCGCCTGCGCGGCGAGGATCTGTTCGCCGACATGCTGTTGGCGCCCGCCAGGGCGAACCACTTGTTCCAATGCGTCGCGCTGACGATGGAGGACGCGGCTCGACGGTTGTATGCAGCGCAGCGTCAGACGGGGGTTTCGGTCGAGCATTTCACGGTGAGCAACTGTCTGGTGAACATGATCGGGCCGGAGCAGTACGGGGACATGTTGCTACGGTTCGATCGTCGCTTCTCGGAGGCATTCGGTCTGCTCGGGGTCCACAACTGCGCGTGGACGGCCGACGCCTATCTCGATCACTACGCAACGCTGCCAAACCTCGGGTATGTCGACATGGGGGCCGACTCGGATTTGGGAAGGGCGCGGGCCTTGTTCCCGCAGGCCCGGCGGGCGGTCATGTATACGCCGATGGACCTGGCGAACAAGGCTCTGGATGCGATCCGGGCGGACCTGGAGCGATTCGCGTTGGAATACGGGCCCTGCGACGTGGTCCTGGCGGACATCGAGGCCGACACGCCGGACTCGAGAGTGGTTCAGGTCGTCGAGTTCTGTGGGGAGGTGTCCCGCCGGTACGGCCCGACGCCGGAGTAGTCCGTCTCGGATGCCGTAATCGGCGCGGCGCCTCGGGTGAAAAGAAAGGCCGCGAGGCGCTCGCGTGAAGCGGCTCGCGGTCGGGTCAGTCCGCATTTCGGCGATAACGAATCCGCCGCCGGTCGGCGGCTATTGCCCCATTGCCGTCCGTCCGGTCCCTCCCGCCGACGAGCGGGACTTCTGCTGCCCGCCCTGTCCGATGAAGTGCAGGAATTGGGATTGGGTCAATACGGCGATCGACAGATCCTTGGCCTCCTGCTTGATGGCGTTGAAACGATCGAGCGCTCGGCGGAGCTCGGCCCTTCGCGCTCTCTCCTCTGGCTTGAGCTGTCCCTTCTGTCCAGGGGGGGGACTCGGCGGCGAGGCGCCAAGGACCAGGAAATCCACCGTCTCCATGCCCAGGTCCGCCCCCGGCGCGGGGGTCTTGGGCAGGTCGACGACCTCACCACCCCAAGCGCGGATCCAGGCCTTGATTCGTTCGACGTCCTGGGGATCGCTTCTTCCGTCGCCATCGAGGTCGAACTGGCCTTCCACGGCGAACCGGTACTTACGGTCCGGAGAGTAGATCGCGTTGACGATGTAGTCGCCGGCGATGATCGGGTCGGCGGGATTGGAGTTGATCACGCGGCATTCGGAGATGTCATCACCGATGCCGACGACCTCGATGGTGGCCTTGCCCTTGCCGGAGTCGTCGGGCTTAGTCGAAGCCGAGTATACGTTGAAAGTAAGACCCAGCGTTAGATGGTCGGCCTTGCCGAGGTCGATGTAGACCATGTCCTCGTCGGACCTGGCGCGCAGGATCTTGCCGTCGGCCTCCTTGGCCAGGTCGAGACTGGCGACCTTCGTACGGAAGTCGGTGAGCTGTGCCTGGGCGTCCTTCCACTTGGCCCGGAGATCGCTGATCTCCTTGTCCTTGTCCCGGCTCTCCCTGCGCAGCTTGACGGCCTTCTCATCGCCGGCGTCTTGGACCTTGGTGATCTTCTGCTCGAGGTCTTTTACCTGCTTGTTTTTCGAGTCAATGGTCTTCTCGGCATCCCCCTCCAGCTTCCTGAGTCGTTCATCGAGCTGGGCGAGCGTTTCCTCGAACCCCTTGGCCTTTTGGACCTGTGTGGCGGTCTGCCCCTTCATCTGCAGCACGGCCGCGGCAAGCCGCTGGTTCAGATCGGCGCCGGCCTTGGTCTGTGCCAGCCACGCAGCCTGAAGCGTCTTGACGACGGTGAGCAGGTCCGAGCCCGTGAGGTCGGGCAGTTCGGCGCCCTTCGGGGCGCCCTCGGTGAGGGCGGCGATGACCTTGTTGACCTGATCCGAGGCGGCCTTTGCGCTGGTGGTCTCATCCAGGCCGATCAGGTGCGCCAGCTCGACGCGCTCGTTGTCCAAGACACGAGCGAGGCTCTGCCTGTCTCCGCCCTGTTCCTTGAAGACCCTGAAGCGACTCGCCTCATTGGATTTCATGAGGCCCTCTGCTTCGCTCTTGGCGTCCTGGGCCGCGAGCACCAGCTTCTCTCGACCGGTGTAGAGCAGCACGGCTAGTACTGTCGAGATGAGCCACAAGGCCACGAAGACGATAAGCCAAACGTGGATCGTCGTAATGCCGCCGCCGCGAGCAGGCGTGGGTCGGCTAGCCACCATCGTATGGATCCTCCCTCACATTGACCCGGGACCGCCGAGTCGGCAGGTCCGGCTTATTGGGCCGGTCTTCACGTCGCATGCATGACGCCGCGAATCCGCTAGCGCGACGAGACTCCAGAAAGTATGATCGGCAGACAGCGTCTCGCCGCTGGACCAAACCTGGGCCACGCCGCGGGCCAGGGGCACACCGCCACGCGCGCCGCCGCGGGCCGCTGGGCATATCCGACGGACTCAAAACCACTTACGATTATGGTGATCCGCTTGACGGGTGTCAACTGGGCGGGACGATCGCGCGGGGGAGCGAACACGCGAGCTCTGAGCCCTGGTCTGGCCCGGGCGCCGCCAGGCTCGACCTACGTGGGGTACCGCCCATAACGATGGGCTGCCTCGTACATGGCCGTGACGTTCTCGGTGGGGGAGTTGTCCTGCAGGCAGTGCGTCGGCGCGAAGCAGTAGCCGCCGCCGGGCATCATGATCTCCAGCGTCTGCCGGCAGTCGTCGATCACGTCCCGGACGGTGCCGTAAGCCACGGGTCCCGCGGTCGAGATGCAGCCGTGGAAGGCGAGACGCCCTCCGAAGTGATCCTTGAGGTACCTCGGGTGCATGTTGACCGGCTCGGGCTGGAGGGTGTCGACGGCGTCGATGCCCATCTCGATGAAGTCCTCGTAGGCCCAACTGCTCGACCCGCAGGTGTGGATCATTACCGGCAGGTCGAACGATTTGGCCAGGTCGACGAGCTTCTGGTGGCGCGGGCGGATGTGCTTGCGGAACAGGTCCATGCTGATGATCGGGCCCAACTGGGTGCCCAGGTCCTCTCCCGTCCAGAGGAAGTCGATCAGGCCCTTGCCCGCCTCGAGCGTGCGACGCGTGATCTCGATCTGGATGTCCAGCTTCCGGTCGATCAGCAGGAGGCCGGCCGGGTCGTCCGTGATCAGGTCGACGAGGACCTGCTCCATGGTCCGGAGCATGCCGTTGGAGTTGATGATGTCGCCGTGTCCGCAGCCGCCGGCGAAGACCGCGTGCGCCCCGTGGCGCTTGCAGGCCTCGGGGATGTGGTCGTAGTCGAAGTCGTCCGGGGAGGGCATGGGCCAGTTGGCGACAGTCTCCTCGTCGGCGTTTGCCAGGGGCCAGTCGCAGAAGTCCCAGTACCCGCCGCTTTCGTGCTCGATCCAGCGCGTGCGGATGCCCCACATCGGGTCGACGTGTCGATCGGGGAGGTCCTCATGGATCTTCGGGCCGACGTAGCTCGGGTTCACGCCGCGAAAGTCCACGCCGAGGGTCTGGAGCAGCCCCTCATGATCGTCCTCGGCCAGGCCGAAGTGGGCCTTGAGGCGTCGATCGATGCCCGGGTTCGAGGCATAGTCGATCGGGACGCGATCGGCCTCCTGGCGGGCCAGCGTCGTTAGGACCCTTTCCTTGGATGACATTCGCTCGTCGCCGCCGAGTCGCTTCATGATGGGTGTCCTTCTTGCCGTCGTCGTCCTGCTCGAGAGGGGCAATCGACTCGATCCGAGCAGTCTATCATACCCGTGGGGCTGTTGGCACGGGTTGTCTGGTCTCGCATGGAGGAGGTCGTCGATTCCCTGGCGGCGCGTCGCTGGCGACATGACCGATCATTGCGAGGCGTCTGCGCGTGAGTGCCGCGTGGTGTCGGTGGAATTTGGCTATGGCATAGCGGGGACTGAGGTCGTCGTCGGCTGGTACCTCTGGAACAACTCGCGGAGTCTCTCCTGGCCGGTGGTTCGGAGCTGGGTCATCAGCGGCGCGAGCTCCATCGGTCGTTCGGGTTGGGTCACGACGGCCAGGTCGGTACCGAAGACCTTGACGGTGAGGATGGCGCGGCGGCCCGCGCCGTGCGTGCCGAGGATCCGGAGTTGGCCTTCGTCGGCGATGAGCTTGAAGGCGAGGCGGGAGTAGGTCACGCTGTCCAGGCGCCTCAGCGTGGCCGAGATCAGCGGCGACAGCTCGACGCCCATGAGCTTGCGGGCGCCGTGGATGATCAGCTCGGTATCGAGCGTTCCGGGCTTGTCTTTGGGCGGGACGACCTCGAAGTCGACGTCGGCGGAGACGACTTGGTTGTCGGCCACGTCGAGCGAATTGACCTTGAGTCGGAACGTGCCGGTCAGCTTGCCTGGGCCGATCATCGCGACGATGGGCTCGAGCGAGCCGTCGACCACCTCGCCGCGAACGCTCATGCGGACGACGCCGGCGTCGCCGATCTCGGCGCTGAGGACCTCGAAGGCGGCGGCGCCCTCGAGGGGCGCGAGGCCGAAGACGCGAGCGAGATCGGTCAGGTTCAGCGCCTGGGCCCGCCCGCTGAATTTCGCCGAGACCAGTCCCATGTCGGTCAGCTCGGCCTGGTCGATCTGCAAGTCGAATCGGCCTCGAATAGGACCCGCCTCGAGGCTCTTCGTCCAGTCGAGGAGCTCGATGCCGACGGCGCGGCCATCGAGCGATACGTGAGGGTGTCCGTTCTCTTCTCGATAGATGAGCCGGCCCTCGAATTGCCCGTGGGTCTGCTCGACGCCGAGGAGGGACTCCAATCCGAGGGCCTTGACCGGCATCGAGGGCACTCTCAGCACGACTTCGTAGACGGCGAGGTTGCGCGATGGGCGGAACCGGGCGACCACGTTGATCGGCTCGTTCGTTCGCGTGTCGTTCAGGGTGTGGCTGATGACGCTGATGCGTCCCTCGATCTCGCCGGTGTCCATGGCGGGCTCGGTGAAGCCGATGTGGCCGGTGGCCTTTCGGACGGTGAAGGCGGCCGGGCCCTTACGCCACGAGAGGTCCATATCGTACAGGTCCACCCAGCGGAGCTGCAGCGCGGCGAAGTCGTGCGCCAGACCGGACCGGAGCACGTACCGGTAATCGTTGACGTTCCACTGGTCGTCGTCGATGACGAGCCGCCCGTTGCGTATGACCAGTCCGAACGCGTCGCCCTGGCGCGGCAGTTCGTGCATCTCGGCGACGTCGCAGCGGAAGATCTCGGATCGCTTGCCGGGCAGCCAGGCGCGGATGTCGAGGAAGTCGGCGCGGTAGTAGTTCTGGGGTTTGACGTCACCGATGGAGACGGGCAGCTCGAGGAATCGGGCGAGCTCTCGCTCCTTTTTGGTGCGATAGCGGTCGCTGTGGAGATAGACGGCGTAGCCGAGGGCGGAGTAGAACGACCCACCCGCGACCAGGAGCGAGACGGCCAGCAGAACCTTTCTGTGACGCAGCATCATGCGGTATGGCGATCCCGACCCCTTTTTCGACCCGCGGCTCGCCCACTAGCCCTGGAACTTCCGGCCCGTCAGCTTCTCGTAGGCTTCAATGTACCGTTCGGTGGTCCGGCTGACTACCTCCGGCGGCAGCTCGGGGCCGGGGGCGGTCTTGTTCCAGCCGAGGGACTCGGTGAAGTCGCGGACGGGCTGCTTGTCGAAGCTGTCCTGGTCTCGGCCGGGCGCGTATTTGTCGGCGGGCCAGAACCGCGAGCTGTCGGGCGTCAGCACCTCGTCGATGAGAAGGTGTTTTTCGCCGACGCGGCCCCACTCCAACTTCGTGTCGGCGATGATGACGCCGCGGTCCCGCGCGTAGTCGGAGGCGGTCTTGTAGATATCGAGCGTGCGATCACGAAGCGTGGCCATGACGCCATCGGGGCAGAGCTTGGCGGCGCGATCGAAGTCGATGTTTTCGTCGTGCTCGCCCTTTTCGGCCTTGGTGGCGGGGGTGAAGATCGGCTCGGGCAGCTTGTCGCACTGCCGGAGACCTTCGGGAAGGGCGATGCCGCAGACGTGCCCCGTCTTCTGATAGTCCTTCCAGCCTGACCCGGCCAGGTAGCCTCTGACGACGCACTCGACGGGGACGACCTCGGCCTTCGGCACGATGATCGTGCGTCCGATGAGGGTGTCGGCGTGTCCGCGCATCGGCTCGGGCAGGTCGCCGGCGGACATGACGAGGGTTTCGAGGTGGTGCTCGATTCGGCCCGCGAGCCACTCGAACCAGAAGGCGCTGATCCGCGTGAGGACCTTGCCCTTCATCGGGATGCCCGTGGGGAGGATGACGTCGAAGACGCTGATCCGGTCCGAGGCGACGATGGCCAGCTTGTCTCCTAGATCATAGACGTCCCGCACCTTGCCCCGCCGGACCGGCAGGCCTGGGATGGTTGTCTGCAGTACCACCTCTGTCATGATATGCCCGTTCCCTTCATGTCAGGTCAGTTCCGCCACTTCCACCCCGCGCGGCGTTTGATTGTGGCGGGGATCGCCATTCTGTCAAGTTGTCGCAGTCAGATCGATCAGATTCTTGAGGGTTATGATCCGTACCTTCTCGTAGGTTTCGATTACAAGGAGGTCCTTGTCTCCGGTTACCAGGTAGTCCGTTTTCGCTTGGGGTGCGCATGCAATGATCGGATCGTCCTTGGGATCCCGACACACGCATCGGAGCGGTCCGACGGGCTCGACCATTCTGGCCAAGGATTCAACCTTCCGCACGGCCCAGGCCGCGCGATCGTCTGGGAAGCCAAGCTTGCCGACAAGCTTCTCGCCGACTTCGTCAAGGATGTACCTGCAGCAGATGAGGTCCACGTTGCCTTGAATGACCAAGTCGAGACACTTGCTGGGCGAGCCGACGAAGGCCAGACCGGAGATGATGACGTTCGAGTCGAGGACGACCGAAGGGCCACTCATGCCGAAGGCTCGTCAAGGATCCTCATCAGGGCGGCTTCACGATCATCCTGGGTCATGCGGTTCCAGTCCAAGTCGTTCTCGGCGAAAACCGCCTGTGCGCGCTGGCACCCGTAAGCACGGAGCGCCTCCCACTCAGTTCGATCATCGATCCGGATCTTCTCTATTAGCTTGCGTTTGCCCTCGGCGGAGAGCCGCAGCGCCAATCGAATCACTTCGTCTTCGGAGAGTTTCCGTGTCTGCATGGCACACCTTCCACATGCCACTATATCCGTCACCCCATGGTCCGGCAACGGGTCTTTTCGGACTTGATCCGTCGTACGACACCTCGACCGGTGGACTCTTGGATACGTTGCCCCGCTAGCCTACTTGTGCTTTCCGCGGATCTCTTCCTTGATCCGTTGGATGTGTCCTCGGCCGAGGCCCTTGACCTCGCAGCCGAGCTCGAAGTACCGGCGGATCTTGTCGTCGCTGAGGATGCCGAAGCAGTCGACGACGGCCAGGGGGCTGCCGGCCCACTTGACCACGTCATCCGGGCTCAGATCGACGTACGGGGCGTGGCGCACGGCCAGGATGACGCCCTCACAGCCCTTGAGCGCGGCGGGCAGGTCCTTCTGGACGCGGAGGTTGACCAGCTCGTCCTGATTGCGGAAGAACCGGGCCCAGGAGTGGCCCGGGGCGGGGTACGTGTCCTGACTCTCGAACTCGTACCAGTGGTCGACGTAGGGGTCGTGGACGCTCAGGTCGGCGCCCATCTCGGTGAGCTTCCGAACGACCATCTCCGAGCCGCTGTACCGCGTGTCGCCGACGTCCTCGCGATAGCTGGCTCCGCACAGGAGGACGCGCGCCCCGGCGATGTAGCGACCCATGTTCCGCAGGGCGTCGCGGGTCAGCTCCGCCACGTGCAGCGATCGCGTGTCGTTGACGTCGATAGCTCGCGTGGTGATCTTGAAGATGTCGTCCTCGAAGCCGAGGATGTGCTTGTAGGCCCAGTAGCCGAGTCCGCCGTCCTTCGGCAGGCAGTAGCCGCCAATGCCCGGGCCCGGGAAGATGATGTTGCTGTGCGTCGGGCGGACTTTAATGGCCTGGATCACCTTGGTCAGGTCGACGCCGTTCCGTTCGGCGAAGACGCTCCACTCGTCCAGAAACGCCAGGATCGTCGCCCGGAAGGAATTCTCGACGATCTTGGTCGTCTCGGACTCGATCGGGCGGTCCATGACCGTCAGCGGGAACTCGTTGGTGTTGAGGATCTCGTTGAGGAAGGCGACGACGCGCTCTCTGGCGTTGGGGTTGCAGCCCGAGCAGACCCGCCAGAAGTCGCGGATCGACCGGACGTACTCCTTACCCGGCATGACGCGCTCGAAGCTGTGCGCGAGCAGTGGGGGCGAATCGATCCCGCGGGCCTGGAAGGCCTTCTTCATGATGGGATAGGCGACGAACTCGGTCGTGCCCGGGGCGACGGTCGTCTCGATCAGCACGAGGGCCTCGGGCCGGATCTTCTCGCCGATGGTCCGCATCGTGGCTTCCAGGGCCCGCATTTCGACCTCGCCGTTCCGGAGGTTGCCTAGCTCGTGCTTGGTATAGTCGCACTGGATGTCGACGACGACGCAGTCGGCCAGCTTGAGGCAGTCGTTGTTGTAGGTGGCCACGAGGGTCTTCTTCTCGTTGACGCACCGGCTGATCATCGGGTCGACTTCGGGGTCCTCGGCCTTGACGGGCGACTGTCCGCGGTTGAGCAGGGGGATCTTCCAGTAGCTTCGCGTGCTGGGCCGCTGGCAGCCGATGACGAACTTGTTGGGCTTGCCGGTCTTCTCATCGACGGTATCGGCGACGATGGCCGCCATGACCGCGCCGACGAAACCGACGCCCATGACGACGACGATCTCGCTGCCCTCGGCACGCGCCGCGTCGACGAGCGACTTGATGCGGTCGAACTCGGCGGCGTACTCCTGCTCTTGTGGAATTGGGAACTCTTCGCCTTCGGGGCTGAGTGAGATCTCGGGCATGGGCCATCCTCCTGACGGTACAACGGATTCCGAACTCCTGGCGGACCAACCGGCCGCCGGATGCTAAAGGCAATTGCCGGGGGTGTCAACGTCGTCGGTGCGCGGACCATCCCCCCATCATTCAAGGCCTTACCGCAATCCGTAGGATGTCTTTGTGCCGGTCGATCTTCTGCAGCGCGGAGGATATCTCGTCGAGACGGACGTGGCTGTCCACGACCTTGTCGAAGGGGTAGGCTTGCCCCGGGCCGTTGAGGAATGCGAGAGCGGCCTCCAGGTCGGTGGGGGCGTAGTTGTGCAGGCCGATGATGCGCGCCAGTCGTGTGATGATGCCGCACAGGTCGAGCTGGGCCGTGGCTCCTGGGAAGACGCATCCCGCGATGACGTATCGTCCGCCGATTCGCAGGGCTTTGAGGCCGACGGGGACGACGTCCGGCCTGCCGCAGGCCTCGATGGCCGCGTCGAAGCCTCGCTTGCCCGCGACCCCGGCCGACGTTTCGATGAGGTCCGCCTCGTCCATACCGGCCGCGTTGATGATGTGGGTCGCGCCGAAGTCCTTGGCTCGTTCGAGCCGCTGCGCGTCGACGTCCACGACCGCAACGGGACCCGCCCCGCGCGCGGCGGCCAGGGCGGCAGCGCACACGCCGACCAGTCCGGCGCCCTGAATGAGGATCGATTCGCCCGGTTGGAGCTCGATGAGCCTCATCGCCGCCGCCATCGTCGCCAGCGAGCAGTTGGCGAAGACGACCGTGTCGTCATCAAGGGCGTCAGGGATGCGGTAGACGGCCGTTCCGGGCGCGAGGTAGACGTGCTCGGCGAAGCCGCCGTTCAAGGGCGGGTCGACGTCGATGCTCTCGTGGCCGTACTTGAAGAGCGATTCGCACTTCTGCGGGATGCCGTGGGTGCAGAAGAAGCACTTGCCGCAACTGGCCGCGATGCTCCACGTTACGCGATCGCCTACGGCCAGGGGGGTGCCGGAGGAGTCGTGTTGAAGGCCATCGCCGAGGGCGGCGATCGTGCCGCAGATCTCGTGGCCGAGGATGATCGGGCCTCGGGGTCGTCGTCGGCCGGAGATGGTATGCAAGTCGGATCCGCAGATCGCGCTGAGACTGACGCGGACGAGGATCTCGCCGGGCCGGACCGGTCGGATGGGAAACGTTCGAACCTCGAGCGAGCCCGTATCCGGATCGTAGACTACGCCGCGCGACGTCTCGGGAAGATCACTCATGTCGATGTCCTTTGTGTGATATCAGTCCTCGGTAGCGGGCGGCAGGGCCTTTGGGCCTTCGGGCCCGAGGGCGCCCTCCGTCAGCACGTCGGTCTCCTTCGAGGGGGCGCCCGTCGTCAAGAACGGCAGGCCCTCTTCCAACTCCATGGGTTCGGTGACGTCCTTGCTTAGCTCGGTCAGGAAGCGGCTGGGCTTCATCATGACCAGGCCTCGGCCCTTGCTCCGGTAGATCTGCGGCATGACGAGATAGACCTCGTCCTTGGCACGAGTCACGGCCACGTGGAAGACGCGGCGCTCCTCCTCCAAGTCCTCCTGCGTGTTGATGGCCATATCCGTCGGGAAGCGTCCGTCCGCCAGCCATGGGATGAAGACGATGGGCCATTCAAGCCCCTTGGCCTGGTGCACGGTCGACAGGACGACGAACTCCCACTCGTCGGGTCCGGTCACGACGGTCTCGCCGGAGAACTCGCCCGCCAGGGCTATGTCGGCCAGGAAGCCCTCGAGCGTGTTGTACTGCGCGGCGAAGTTCGTCAGCCCGTTGATGTCCTCGCGCCGCAGGCTCGCCCCGTCGTAGTGCGAGACGAGGTAGTCGCCGTAGTGGAGTTGCATCAAACGCTCGATCATCTCGGCGGGGGAGGCGATCTTGGCCAGCTCGGCCATCATGTCGGCGAATTTTGTGTAGACGTTGCGGGCGGCGCCGCGGAAGAGCCCGCGGGCGTCTTGCGAGCCGGCCGCGACCAGCGGGTTCTCGGTGTTCTCGATGTGCTGCCAGAGCCGCCGCGACATGACCGGCCCGACGCGAGGCAGCATCGGCAGGACGCGCATCCAGGCGATCTCGTCGCGGGGGTTGTGCACCAGCCGCAGGTGTGCCAGGACGTCCTTGATGTGCGCCTGCTCGAAGAAGCGGAGCCCGCCGCGGACCTGGAAGGGGATGTTCCGCCGCTGCAGCTCGAGCTGGATCTCGAGTGAGTGCCAGTGGCTGCGGTAGAGCACGGCCATGTCGGTGAACTTGTGACCCTCGTCGTGCAGGTGGAGGATGTACTCGGCGATGAAGCGGACCTGAACGAAGTGGTCGTGGCACGTCACGACGGCGGGCTTGAGCCCGGACGGGCGGACCGCCCGGAGCGCCTTGGGCAGCCGCCGCGTGTTCCGTTCGATGATGGCGTTGGCCAACTCGAGCACCTCGGGCGTCGAGCGGTAGTTCGTCTCGAGCTTGAACTGCCGCGCGTCGGCGTATCGCTCCTTGAACGTGATGATGTTCTCGAACGAGGCGCCGCGGAAGCTGTAGATGCTCTGCGAGTCATCCCCGACGACGCACAGGTTGCGGTGTTTGGCGGCCAGCAAGTCGATGATACGGCCCTGGATGGCGTTCGTGTCCTGGTACTCGTCGACGAGGACGTGCTGGAACTGCTCGGCGAGCATGTCGCGGATCTGCTCGTGCTCCTCCAGCAGGCGGAGCCATTCGCTAAGCAGGTCGTCGTAGTCCAGGAGTTGCTGCTGGCGCTTGCGCCGGCCGTAGAGGTCAAGGACCTTGGCGATGTTATCGACGTCGTCCTGGAACATCGGGTATCGCTTGGCCAGGATGCGGTCGAGCGGATCGAGCGTGTTCTGGACGAAGCTCGAGATCGACACGAGCAGGCCTTTGTGCGGGAAGCGCCGCTCGGTGGTCTCGATCTCGGCGTCGGTGACACACGACTTCATCAGGTCCTTGGCGTCCTCGCGGTCGAGGATGCTGTAGTCCTGATCGATGCCGAGGAGCCGGCCGTGGCGGCGAAGCGTGCGGTTGGCGATGTGGTGGAACGTGCCGCCCCAGATCTCCCGCGTGTCCTTCTGGATGAGCAGCTCGACGCGGTGGAGCATCTCCCTGGCGGCCCGGTTGGTGAACGTGACGAGCATCATGCGCGACAGGTCGACGCCCGAGTGCGCCAGCCATGCGAGTCGATAGGTTAGCGCTCGCGTCTTGCCGGTGCCCGCGCCGGCGACGACGAGCATGGGCCCGCCGGGCGCGGAGGCGACGGCGAGCTGCTCTTCGTTAAGGTCGCCCGCGAAGTCGAGATCGTCCGTGGCCCGCCGGGCCTGCAGCCTGAATCTCCGTGCCATGGCGGACAGCGTAACATAAGGTGTGTTAGGGGAAAAGTAGGGTGGTCACGCGGCGAGTGTCTGGCAAGGTGCCCACCACCGCCCCGGCGTCCATCTCCGCGAGCAACGACCTGATGGGAGCGGCGAACTGCTCGTAGCCTTCCATTGCATGTACGACGATGTTCGAGTCCAGATAGACGAGCTTTCCGAGCGACCGGACTACGCCTCCCATGCGTCGCGCTCTCGGCGGAGGAACCGATCCACCACTTGCGGGTTGGCGAACGCGCCGGTACCGGCGCCGAAGAGCTCGAGATAGGACTTGGGCGCCGTCTCATCTTTGACTCGGACGATGACCTCGGCTTGGCGGCCCTCGGGCAAGTCCTTGGACATGACCTCGACTCGGCCTCCCGACTGTATCGTGACGGTCTGTCTGATCTCTTCAGTCATGAACCGACCCCTCATCAAGGATCGTACCAGGACCTGGCGAAGCCGAAGCGCCGAAATCGCTCACACTACCCGGAATCGGACAACCAAATACGTATTCGTGATTCCCAGGTGATCCAGCGGGACGGTGGCGACATGGGCTGACGTCATGCCCGCAGGGAACTCGACTTGGACGGGGAACTCGCCGGTGACGGAGCCGGAGCCGGAGCATCGCCAGCATTCGAAGGGTCCGACGCCTCCGTGGCCCTCGCAGGTGGGGCAGGCGGCGACGGCGGGGACCATGACGCGAGCGAACCCGCCGATCTCGGCGTCCTCGATGGCGATGGGGACGTCGATCGTCAGGCTCTTGGGCAGCTCATCCTTCGGTCGGGACCTGCCGGCGAAGTTGCTCCAGAGCCGATCGAAGATGGCCTCGAACGACGGCGAGAACGTCTCGAACGAGCGGCTCAGCGAGACCTCGCCGATGTCCACCGGCTCGACGGGCACGACGGCAGGGGGGTGGGGATGCCTGTGTCCCACGCGAACGGGCTTGGGCTCGGGCCGGGAGGCTCGGAGCTCGGCCGTCTGCAACGACCGGTCGTAGGCCCTTCTACGCTCGGGGTTGCTCAGGACGGCGTAGGCCTCCTGAACGGCCAGGAACGGGCCGGCGTCGTCGCCGTGGTGGTCGGGATGTAGCTCCAAGGCTTTCTGTCGATAGGCCGACTTGATGTGGTCGACCGTGGCGTCTTCGGCCACGCCGAGGATCACGTAATACGTCTCGGGCATCGTCCCACCTCCCACGAAAGCGCAGTTGACGGGCTCCTCGCTTGATTATGCAACACGATCGAGGGGCAGGCAAACGCTAATGCGAGCAAACGGCATGTACAGGCGGCGGACGTTGCGTCCGATAGCGTGCGCTGTCGGCGTTCCGCGTCGTCGGCTGGTGTTCTTGGTTACTTCCGCCGCACCGACAGTCGCGCCATCCTCATCATGTTCAGCGGGCCGGTGCCGGGAGTCCCGCAGAAGCCCGACTGTGAGAAGAAGGCGAGCAAGTCGTGGTTCGCGCCCTCGACGAGCGACGTATAGCTGCAGCCGGGGCCGCGGTAGAGCGTCATCGGCGGGGACCAGTTGAGGCCGGTTCCGTCGGCTGAGAATCGAAGGTCGACGTTGGGTCGGCCATAGCTGAGTGCCAAGACGCCGTTTTCCATCAGCAGCAGGTCGGGGTCCACACCGTGATCGGCGACGACTACCGGCGTGCTCCAGGTCCGTCCGCCGTTCGTCGAGCGCGTCGTGTAGAGCGGTCCTCCGGTCCGCATCGCGCAGAAGAGATCTCCGTTGGTCAGGCGGACCATGGCCGGCTCGCAAAAACCTTCGCCGCCGACCTGTTCGGAATGCGCGATGATCGACAGGAGGGTCCAGCGTTTCCCGCCGTCCTCGGTGCGGATCAGGGCCGAGGTGTATTTCTTGTGCCCGTCCTGTCGGCCGTAGATCGTGGCGATCAGGCTGCCGTCCGGCATCTGCAGGATGTTGCGGTGGAAGTGGGGCTTCATGTTCAGCGGCCAGGTGAGGGTTCCCGCCACGGCTTCTACTCGCTTTCGGCCGCCGTCGGTGTAGAAGAGGGTTGTGGTCGGGTACGAGCCGTTGGGATTGGGTTCCGGTCCCCAACACGACAGGACGACGGCCCGGCCGTCGGGCAGCAGCGTCCCCATGCCGCCCACGGGCGTCTCGGTCGGCTTGGTCCACGTGTCGCCATCGTCCGTCGAGATAAGGCGCATGCCTCGTTCGGTCTTCGTGTGCAGGCCGGTGGAGCAGGCCAGCGACAGGAACTTGCCGGGTCCGCGAAAGATCCAGGGGAAGTTCAGGTGCTCCTTCGCCTCGAAGACCGTTACCGTCCGCAGGATCTCCACGTCGAGGTCCTTCGCGTCGGGCTTCGGAATTGCCGCTTTCGCGCTCTGGGGACTTTCGGCGGCGCGGGCCATGCATGGTGAGAGCGCCAGAAACAGGGCCAGCGGGTTCATCAAGGATTTCATCAGCGTGGCGCTCATGGTGTCAGGTCTCCAGACGGCGGCTTGGGCGTCGATGCCCGATGGTTCCCTCGTCGAGGTCCGCAATGCGGGATGCCGACCTTGTAGGCGATTCGCATTCGTGCGGCAAGGCCCTGCCCAACGAAGCGCTTGATGCGGTCGATCCAGTGCGATAGGTTGCCCGTTGGTCGGTCAGTTGTCCAGTGTGGCACACCAGCTCGAGGAGAAGCGATGCGTATCAATCGGAGAGGATTCCTGACGGCGGCAGCGGGCGCGGGGGCGGTGGGTCTGACGCCCAGGCGCCGAGACGTGATCGAGGCGGCGGAGGCCAAGCGGCCTCGGTCGGCCAACGAGCAGGCCGGCATCGGCGCGATCGGGCTGCGGTATCAGGGCTCGGTCATCACGGAGAAGGCGTTGCCGTACGGGCGTCTTGTGGCGCTGTGCGACGTCGATCGGAACCTGCGCGAGATGGGCCGGGCGTGTTTCGGCAGCCTGGCCAGGATCTTCGAGGACTACCGCCAACTCTTGGACCGCAAGGACATCGACGTCGTCATGATCGGTACGCCCGACCACTGGCACACGAAGATGGTCATCGACGCATGCCGGGCGGGCAAGGACATCTACGTGGAGAAGCCGCTCACGCTGACCATCGACGAGGGCAAGCAGCTCTGCAAGGCGGTCAAGGAGACGGGGCGGGTGGTTCAGGTCGGCACGTGGCAGCGGAGCGACGTCAACTTCCGCCTGGCGTGCGAGTTGGTCCGCTCGGGCCGGCTGGGCAAGCTGAAGAAATGCATCGTCACGATCGACGCCAACCCGGCCGGCGGCCCGTTCGAGAACGTGCCCGAGCCGAAGCACATCAATTGGGATCTGTGGTTGGGCCAGACGCCGCGCGTGCCGTACTGCGAGGAGCGGTGCCACTACACGTTCCGATGGTGGTACGAGTACTCCGGCGGCAAGATGACCGATTGGGGCGCGCACCACGTCGACGTGGCGCAGTGGGGTATCGGTGCGGACGCGACCGGACCCGTCGAGATCGACGCCAAGGCCAAGATCCCGAACGTCAAGAACGGCTACAACACGGCCACGTGGTTCACCGCCGACATGAAGTACGCCGACGGCGTGGCGCTCGAGATCCGTTGCGAAGGGACGATCGGCGTCCGGTTCAAGTGCGAGAAGGGCGACGTGTTCGTGACGCGCAAGAGCGTCGTGACCGATCCTCCGGGCCTTCTGAAGCAGTTGGCGATGGATCGGTCGGAGTACAAGATCTATGAGCACGATCTGAAGTTCGCGCCCAAGGTCGGCAAGCTCGCGTCGATCGAGAACCACATGCGTAACTTCTTCGACTGCGTCAAGACGCGCAAGGCGCCGATCTCCGACGTCGTCAGCCAGCACCGCAGCGTGAGCGTGTGCCACCTGGCGAACATCTCGATGCGGCTTGGTCGGCCCCTGAAGTGGGACCCGGTCAAGGAGCAGTTCGTCGGCGACGCCGAGGCCAACACCTGGCTGAGCCGCGAGCAGCGGAAAGGGTTCGAGACCGCGTGACATGCGTGGCATGGCGGCGCTCATAACGTGCAAGACGAAAGCGCGAGGTGGGAAGCGATGATGAATCGACGTGAGTTCCTGGGCGGTGCCGTCGGGGCGACGCTGTCGCCGCTGGCGGCGATGGCGGAATCGGCGGGCGGGTTCCGGCTGCGCTACGTCCTGGCGTCGTCCATGTATGGCTGCACCGATGTGGCCACGATCTTGCCGGAGGTCAGGAAGACCGGCGCCGACGCCATCGACATCTGGCCCAAGAACCACGGCTCGCAGCGCGAGCAACTGGACGAGATGGGCGAGGAGCGTTTCGCCGCGTTGTTGCGCGAGCATGACGTCAGGCTTGGGGTCATCACGCAGTACAAGCTGGGTCCGTTCGGGCTGAAGGACGAGATGCGGCTGGCCAGGCGCCTCGGCTGCAAGACGATTGTGACCGGGGCGGTGGGGCCCAAGGGTCTTTCGGGCGACGCGTTAGAAGCGGCGGTTCGCACGTTCGTCGAGAAGATGAAGCCGCACCTGGCCGTGGCCGAGGAGACCGGCGTGACGATCGCGATCGAGAACCACGCCAACAACCTGATGGAATCGGCCGACGGGATGAAGTGGCTCGCCGAGCTGGCGCCGACGCGGAGGCTGGCGATCGCCTTTGCGCCCTATCACCTACCCCAAGACACCAGACTGCTACCCGATCTGATCCGCGCCCTGGCAGGCAAGATCGAGGTCTTCTACGCCTGGCAGCACGGCATGGGCTGCATGAAGAAGCTCCCCAAGGAGCAGGAGCTCCTGCAGATGCCCGGCCGGGGCTCACTGGACTTCGTGCCGCTGCTCGCGGCGCTGAAGGAGATCGGCTTCAAGGGCCACACCGAGATCTTCATGCATCCTGTCCCGCGTGGCATCCCCATCCTCGAGCCGACGGCCGCGGTGACGGCCGAGATCAACAAGGCGCGGAAGTATCTGGACGATCGCTTGGCACGGCTGTAGGACGGGTCGGGACCCAGGCCGGTAAGGTTGGCGGCTCGCGCGGGGGATGGCGCAGCGCACGCAGCGTCCGCATGATGTGATTGAGGAAGCACGCGATGGGCAAGACGGTGAGCGTGTCATTGCCAGAACCGCTCCTGCGGCAGCTGGATGAGATTGCACGGGACGAATCGCGGTCTCGGTCGGAGCTCATGCGGGAGGCGGCCCGCATGTACATCGAGCTCAGGTGCCGGTGGAAGGATATCTTCATGCTGGGTAATGAGGTCCGCCGCAAGCGCCGAATCACGCCGGCTCTCGTCGTGCGGGAGATCGAAGAACGCCGCAAGCGTGTATGAGATGCGTCTTGACGCGCCTTTCCCTTAACACGCGGTGTCTGCCAACCAAGGCGTCCAGCAAGACGCGCTCCATGAAAGGAGCTCACAAGCATGGACAAGGTTCTAATCATCGTCGGCGACGCATCGGAGACGGTCGACACGCTGTACCCGTACTACCGCCTCATCGAGGCGGGGTTCAAGCCCGTGGTGGCCGCGCCGGAGAAGCGGCGGTACCAGATGGTCATGCACGAGGTCAAGCCCGGCTGGACGATCACGAAGGAGTGGGAGGGCTACACGATCGAGGCGGACGTGGCCTTTGGCGACGTGAAGCCGGAGGAGTACCTGGGCATCTTCTTTTCGGGCGGTCGTGCGCCGGAGTACATTCGCTACGATGAGGCGCTGGTGCGGATCACCCGCCACTTCTTCGAGACGAACAAGCCGATCGCCTGCGTATGCCACGGGGTCGAGATCCCCGCGTACGCGGGGTGCGTCAAGGGACGGCGGATGGCGACCGTGCCCAAGTGCAAGTTCGACCTGGAGGTTTGCGGCGGCACGTTTGTCAACGAGGCATGCGTGATCGACGGCAACCTGATCAGCGGGCGGACGTATCACGATCACGGGCACTACATCGGACCGTGGATCAAGCTGTTGGAGGCCGCGCGGGGGTCGTAGTCCTCGGGGTGTCTTGCCGCACCTGCTTGTGACCCGCCGCACGCGGCGGGGCTAGGCCAGGGGGTATGATGCGGTGTTTGGAGGTCATGTGTGATGAGCCATTTCAAACCACCTTACCTCGGGGCTGCGTACTACCCGGAGGACTGGCCGCCGGAGCAGGTCGACGCGGACATGCGGCTGATGCTCGATGCGGGGCTGAACGTCGCGCGCGTGGGCGAGTTCGCCTGGTCGCGGATGGAGCCTCGGGAGGGCCGGTACGATTTCGACTGGCTGCATCGCGTCGTCCGCAAGCTGGGCGAGGCGGGCATCGCCACGATCATGTGCACGCCGACGTGTACGCCGCCGATCTGGCTGGCGGCGCGTTACCCGGAGATCCTGGCGGTCGACGATCAGGGACGGCAGGCCCAGCACGGCGCCCGGCGGCACGTCTGTCCGAACAGCCCGGTCTATCGCGGCCACTGCGCCCGAATCGCCGAGCGGCTCGGGGCCGAGTTCGGCAAGGACGAGAACGTCATCGGCTGGCAGATCGACAACGAGGTCTACCTCTGGCAGGGCTTGGGCTGCTACTGCGACGTGTGCATGACGACCTTTCGCGAGGTGCTACGCGAGCGCTACGGCGACATCGAGGCGCTCAACGCGGCCTGGGGAACGCATCTGTGGAGCCAGACGTACGAGTCGCTGGCGCACCTGCCGCCGCCGCGCTCGGACACGTGGCATCATCCGTCGCTGCTGACGGCGTGGATTACGTTTCAGGGCGACAGCCAGGTCGAATACGTCAAACATCAAGCCCAGATCCTTCACCGGCTCGTGAGCCAGCCCGTCGGGACAGACATGATGCCCGTCCTCGGCGTGAACTACCACGGCATGCACCGCGCGCTCGACCTGGTGCAATACAACCACTACGACGCGATGGGAACGCTGTGGCGCCAGGTCTTCTGGATGGACATGGTGCGGAGCGTCAAGGACGCGCCCTTCTGGAACACCGAGACGGCCACGTGCTGGAACGGCTCGACCACCGCCAACGGGTACAAGGAGCCGGGCTTTTGCCGGGCCAACTCGTGGCTGCCGATCGCCCTCGGCGGCGAGGCGAACCTCTACTGGCTGTGGCGGGCGCACTGGAGCGGACAGGAGCTGATGCACGGGTCGGTCGTCTCGAGCTGCGGCCGGCCACTGCACATCTTCGACGAGGTCAAGGAGATCTCCGCGGGCTTCAAGGCCGCGGGGGAGTTCCTGACCGGCACGCGTCCGACGCCGCCGGGGCTGGCGGTCCACTGCTCGGGGCTGGCCTCGGCGATCTTCCGATTCCAGCCGATGACGCAGGGGTTCGACTACGTCGAGGGACTGATCCACAGGGTCCATCGCCCGCTGATGAACGCTCACCTGCGGGCCGACGTGATCGACCCGGCCAAGCCGCTGGACGCCTATCGCGTGGTGTTCTCGCCGTTCCTGCCGGCGCTGGACGAGGGGGATCTGCGACGCCGGCTTCGGGCATGGATCGAGGCCGGCGGGACTTGGATCGTCGGTCCGCTGTCGGACAACCGCACGCTGGACGCCACGAAGTACACGCACGCGCCGTTCGGCTGCCTGGAGGACTGGGCGGGGGTCCGTTGCGTTTACCAGATTCCGGGCGATCCGCGGGAGTTCTCGCTCCGTTGGTCGGACGGTCGCGCGTCGACCGGTTCGATATGGTACGACGGGTTCGAGCCGGGCCAGGCGGAGGTCCTCGCGACGTATACGGACGGGCCTTTCGAGTCGCTGGCGGCGGCGACCGAGAACAAGCTTGGCGACGGGCGGATCGTGGTGCTGGGGACGCTGCCCGTGGCCGATCATCTGGAGTCGTTGATGTTGGCGCTCACCGCGCGCGTGGGGATCGCGCTGGCGGCCGAGGCGAGCGAGAACGTTCTTGTCGTGCCTCGACGCGGGGACGCCGGCGAGGGCGCGGTCGTCGTGGAGCTCGAGAACGAGTCGGGCACCGTGACGCTCGGCGGGGCGATGACTGATCTGCTGACCGGAACTCAGCACGTCGGCCAAGTGGAAGTGTCGCCGTATCAGGTCATGGTGCTCAGGGCCTGAGGCAAGAAGGAGTGTTAACCTTCAGACTATTGATTCGTCTTTACGGATGGGCAGAACACGTGCCCATGTAACGCGCGCCGCTGTCCTGGCTGTCGCGGAGGTTATTGCCATGTGGTTTCATAGGGTGCTGCTGTTCGGGATCTTGGGGGCGGCTTCATCGGCTAGCGCGATGGACATCGCGTATGACTGCCAGCCGAAGGCCGTCATTCGGACGCTCGAGCCGGACGCGTACGGCGAGTGCGTGCGCGATTTGCAGCGGATCCTCGGTCGGATGACGGCGGCCCGACTGCCGATCGAGGTCGGTCCGCCTGACGCCGGAACGATCTTCGTGGGCACGCGCGACGAGGCGGTGTCCAAAGGGGCAAAGGACCTTCCGGAACTGGCCAGCGAAGAGGTCCTGCTGACGGTACAAAGGGACTGCTTGCTCTTGCTGGGCGGGGGCGCCCCGGGCGTCCGTCACGCGGTCTACACGTGGCTGGACCGGCTGGGGTGCCGCTGGTTCATGCCCGGGGCGGTCGGCGAGTCGGTTCCGCGACGACGGTCGCTGAAGGTCGAGCCGTTCACGTATCGCCACGCGCCGTCGTTCAGCATGCGCTGCATCTGGTACGCCTGGGGCGCGAACTCGCCCGCGTGCGCGCGGCGGTTCGCGGACTGGGCCCGACGGAACCGCCAGGGGAGCGATCCGTACATCCGCGCGAGCCACAACTTCGACCACCTGGTGCCCTCCGACAAGTATTTCAACGACCATCCGGAGTACTACTCGCTGGTCGGGGGCAAGCGTCAGCCGCTCCAGTTGTGTACGTCCAATCCCGAGGTCATCCGCATCGCGGCCGAGACGATCATCGCCGCCTTCAAGAAGAATCCGGCCGGTCCGCACACGGCCTCGCTCAGCCCGAACGACAACAACCGTTTCTGCGAGTGCCCGGCCTGTCGGGCGCTCGACATTGGCCAGAATGACCCGTTCAACCCGAGCAAGCCCTGGGTGACCGATCGTCTGATGGTCTTCTGGAACGGCGTGGCCGAGCGGGTGGCCAAGGACTTCCCTGATGCGAGACTGGGCTTCTACGCGTATATGAACCACACGGCGCCGCCGCAGCGCGAGAAGGTCCATCCGAACCTCGCCCCGACGCTGACGGCCCAGCCGTTCTGCGTGCTCCACTCGATCGCCGACGAGTGGTGCGAATCTCGGCAGAAGATGCGGGCGGCCCTGGCTCGTTGGTGCGAGTTGAGCAAGAACGTCTATATCTACGACTACGACCCGCCCGTCGGGCACCTCGACCTGCCCAGCCCGCTCTACACCGCCCATGCCACGGCGATCCCCCTGTATCACAAGATGGGCGTGAAGGGGTTCAGTTGGGAATGTCATGACTCTTGGGCGATTACGTCGCCCAACCTGTGGATCAGCGCTCAGTTGCAGTGGGACGCGACGCGAGATCCGAACGCCTTGTTCGACAGCTACATCAACGAGTTCTTCATGTGGGCGGGCGATGCCATGCGCCGGTACTACGAATCGCTGGCCGCCTGCTATCGTCAGAAGGACGTGCACGCCGGTTGGACGGACAAGAAGATAACCGCGATCTACCCCGAGGGACTTGTTCGCCGGATGCGATCGGCCATGGATGCGGCCCTCGCCGAGGCGCATGAAGACCCGCCCCAAACGCGCGTCGAAATGGTCGACATGGGGCTGCGCTATCTCGAGGGCTATCTCATGGTCGGGCAGCATCTGGTGTCCGGGGGTTACTACAGCGCCATGGCCGCGGCTGAGACGAACATCGAGCCTGTGTTGAAGAGACTGCGCGAGACCAACGAGGATTTCATGCTCAAGACGCAGCCGGAGCGATGGCTGGCAAGACGGCTTGCCCGGGAGCAGAACTACCTGCCCAGAATGAAGGACTTCCGGGCGCGAAACGAGGTGTGGCTGGAGTTCCCCGACACGTGGCGCGTGCAGTTCGAGGACGAGGTCGGCGCGCCGCCGGCCGACTGGACGACGCCCGGCTTCGACGACGGTGCGTGGCACCGCCTGAAAGGCGATGAGATGTGGTTCAAGCAGCTCGATCAGGTGTCTTGGGGGACCGCCTGGGGGCGGTGCACGTTCAAGGTTCCCACCGAGTGCAAGGGCAAGCGGCTCTTCCTGTACGTGGGCGCGCTCGACGAGGGAGGAACGATCCACATCAACGGCCAGGCGGTCCACGTCCGACTCCACGGGATGGGCAACGGGGTGGGCTGGCACGCGCCATTCGAGTTCGAGGTAACGGGCAAGATCCAGCCGGGCCAGGCCAACACGTTGGCCGTCGAGGCGCAGGCCAATACGAGCGTCGGTGGCGTTTGGCGGCCGATCTGGCTGTATACGCCGAAGGGCGAGTCTTCTGACGGGCGATAGCGGAGAGGCCCGATCCGTGGGCTCGCCGCACTGCCTCCGAGCTTCTCTGCTTGGCGCGGACAGCAATAGGCTAATGCGGATGGATGTGCCGAAGGATGTGCGGCTTCTCCAGCTTGTGTCGCAGCATCAGCTCTTCGTCGGATAGAAGGGGGGTCGTCGGCCCTTGCGCGACGATGGTGCCGTTGTCCAGAACCAGGACGCGGGAGCACAGCTCCACGACGAGCTCCAGATCGTGCGTCGCGATGAGCTTGGTGATGGGGATCCGCCGCAAGAGTTCCTTGAGCTCGCGGCGGCTGTAGGGGTCTAGTGAACTGGTCGGCTCATCGAGCACCAGGATGGTGGGCTCGCACGCCAGCACCCCCGCCATACACACCCGACGCTTCTCCCCGCCGCTGAGGTGGTGCGGAGCCCGTTTCTCGAAGCCCTGCAGGTCGACCTGGGACAGGGATTCACGGACGCGGCGGGACACTTCCTCTTTGCTCAGGCCGAGCTGCTGAGGGCCGAACGCTACGTCGTCAAACACCGTGGGGCAGAATAGCTGGTCGTTCGGGTCCTGGAACAGCAACCCCACCTGCCGTCGAACGGTATGCAGGTTGCCGGTGGTCAGAGGCTCTCCGGAGACGCGAACCGCGCCGTCGCCGCTCGGGCTCTCGGGGAGCAGGCCGTTGAGGTGGAGCAGCAATGTGCTCTTGCCGGCGCCATTGGGTCCGATGAGCCCGACGCACTCGCCCGGGCTCACGGCAAAGCTGACGCCGCGCAAGGCCTCGGTGCCGTCGGCGTACCGAAAAGTCAGATCGCGGACCTCGATGGCCGGGGTCATTGCCACCCCCGCGCGCACATGGCGTCATAGACTCGCTCGGCCCGCTCGCTGGCTCGCACGAAGAGCTGGCTGGCGACCGTGGCCGACGCTCGCCATTCCCGGTGGCGTTTCTGTACGAAGGTTCGGCTCGTCCTGGCCCGCTTCATGCGCTGGGCCTCGTCAACGAGGACGAACAGGTAGCGGTACATGAGCGCCAACGTCGTGATGAGCAGCCCCGGCACGCGAAGGGCCTTGAGAACCCGGAGCAGCTCGGCGAACGGGGTCGTGTTGGACAGGAGGATCATCGTCAGCAGGCAGAGCGTGCATCGGATGATCAGGAGCAAGGCAAGCGGCCAGCCTCCAGGCTGCAGCCAGGCGAGCAGGGAGACGCCCAGGATGAATGGCTCCAGCAGGAGCAGCCTCCGCAGGAGGAACCAGGGAGGGATTCGGCTCAATGCCGCCACGGCGACCAGGAATCCGGCCGGCAGCACCAGGAGAGATGTGTGGCTTGCCGGCCATAGCAGCACAACGATGACCACGGCAAGAGCCGCGGCCAGCTTGCCGCCGGCCGGAAGGCGATGAATGATGCTGTCGGATCGGCTATGGCGATCCAGGAAATCCTGGCGCATGCAACCAGATTACTCCGGACCGGGGGGATCGGCCACCTCTACGGCCCCGGTCCTGGGTACGAGGGCTCGCGCCAGCAGCCATGAGAAGACGAAGACCACGACCGTTCCCGCCGCTCCGGCCAGAGATGTGCCCAGCCTGCCCGCGGACATTCGCTCGATCTTGTACTCGGGCATGGGCGCGGGCGTCACCACATTGGCCTTGCCGTCGAAGCCCAGTTTCTCCGCCGTCATGTCCAGCCCGTCGGGCGATTCCGAGGCAAAGGGCGAGATGAACAGGGCCAGACCCAAGGCGATCAGGACACCGTAGCATACCACGGCGGCATAGGATCGGGACGAGGCCGCGCCGGTTGGCTCCACGATCAACTCCGGACGAGCCTGAGCGACGGCGACCAACACCAACGCCGTAATGATCCCCTCTCCGATGCCGATCAGCGCGTGAACGCCCGCCATGGCGGGCAAGGCGACGGACCAGCCGACCGTGTGCGAAGCGACCAGCTCGCCCGCGCAGGCGATGGACGCCAAGACCGTGCCGCACCAGGCGGAAAACGCCGCCGCCAACACGCGACCGAAGAGTCCCTTGAAGGCGCGGCTGACCAGGTAGTAGATCGCCCAGCCGCCCACGCCGGCAACCATCGCCATGTTGAAGACGTTCGCCCCGAGTGCCGAGATGCCGCCGTCGGCGAACATCAGGCACTGGACGATCAGCACCGCGGAGATGACGATGACGGCGGCGCTCGGTCCCAACAGCACGGCCGTGAGGACGGCGCCGACCAAGTGACCGGACGTACCGCCGGCTACGGGGAAGTTCAGCATCTGCGCGGCGAAAACGAAGGCCGCCGAGAGTCCCAGCAGGGGCACGCGCTTTGGAGGGAGATGCTCACGAGCCTGCCGCAGGGCAAATCCAAGCCCCGCGGCCGCGATCACGCCGGTCGCAACGGCTGTCTTGGTGTCTAGAAACCCGTCCGGAATATGCATCGAAGACCCCTCGTCACGCACTGCCAGGGTAACTGGACGGGGTCTGGCTTGTCCAGTTGCCTGGCGCGGTGGCGCGGGTTACGCGCGGTCGGTCGCCTCGACGGGCGCGCAGCCGGTATGCTTTGCGAGTAGGGCGCCCGTGCTTTGGGGGGCGTTAGTTCTCGAACAGTCAAGAGCCGCTCAATCCTTGCCGCAGACGGCCTACCCGGCGAACTGCAGGACGCGCTGCTTCTGGCAGGCGCGGTCGATGGCGGGGAGGAAGTAGTTTCTGGCCACGACCTCCCAGGTCATCTTGCTGGCCAGTTCGTATCCGGTCTCGACGAGCTTGGCCTTGTCCTGCGGAGTCTTGGGGAGCCGGGTCAGCAGGTCTTGAGCGATCGTCTTGGTCACGCGGGTCTCGACCTTGTCGCGATAGGCGCGGTCGATGGTCAGGAGGTTTCTGGCCGGGGGGCGCGGCTTGGGGATCTCGGTGAAGTCGCCCACGATGACGTTAGGCGAAGGCTGGCCGGCGCAGGCGTCGTCGACGAATCCGGCGCAGCCGCAAACGTTGCTGATCACGCAGATGCCGCCGACGGACAGGGCCTCGAGCTGGGCGATGCCGAACGGCTCGTAGATGCTCAGGCCGAACTCGACGTCGGCGCCCTTGCGGATGTCCCAGAATTCCATGCCCTCGGGCATCTTCGTGCCGCACAGGGAGCGCTCCCAGCCGAACTGGTTGACGAGGAGGGCCTTGAGGTTCCGCGATCTCGCGTTGAATCGCTGGATGGACGTGTAAAAGATCGCCTCCCCGTTGGACAGGTCGGGCATGCCCTCTCGATGCGCGACGGGCCAGTCCCACCACTGCTCCATGTCATAGATGTCCTCGGGTCGGCGGCGGGGCAGCTCGGTGTTCAGGAAGTAGCACACGCCGGTTCTACCGCTGTGCTGGAACTCCTGCTCGACGTGCTCCAGGATGCGGATGTCGCGCCAAAGGGCCTTGCTTGGGGCCAGCCGCGAGACGTGGGTGAACACGTGGTCGGGCCGAAAGCCGAGCAGGTTGTCGCAGTACTGTCGGAGACGCTCGCTGCTGACCTGGGCCTCCTCCGGCGTGATCTGGAACGCCGGGATGCCGTTGTACGACAGGTCGATATCCACGGCGTCGAAGTCCGGGTCGAGGAACCGAAGCTCCTTGATGACGTAGTCGCCGACGGCCAGGATGTTGTCGCAGAACCGGCTGGCCTCGATGAGGGCGTGCTTGAAGTAGTGATGCTGGTTGCCGAACATGTCCTCGAGGTAGAGGTCCTCGGCCATGGCCTCGGCCATGACGTTGTAGAACATGGTGTCGTGCCCGGGATGTTCCTCGACGAGCTTGCGGACGGTGGCGACCTCGTGGGCGCAGAAGACGGTTCGCAGCTCGTTGTGGTTTCGCAGGATCGCCGCCAGGGCGGTCGGCATGCCCATGAACTCGTGGGCGACGACGACGCACTGCCCGCCGGTGCTCAGGCCCAGGCCGTAGATGGCCTCGACGGCCGGCTCGGCCAGCTTGACGTACTGGTCGAAGTCCCACACGTCCTCGTAGCGGTTGGATTCGATGCCGAAATGGTTGAAGATCGCGGCCTTGAACTCGTTGAGCCTACGGAAGTCGACGCGGTGGATGTCGAAAAGGATGATCTCGGCGCTGGCCTTGAAGTTCGTGGCGTCTTCGTAGAACGTCCGCCGTCCATAGACGACGTCGACGTTGAACTTCCGTTCAATGTCCTGCCAGACGTGTGCCGTGGGATGATTCAGCACGCCGTCGACGGAGGAATAGAAGACCTCCCCGTCGCTTCCCAGCCTGGACTGGTAGTTTCCCTCTCGGGTGAAGAGGGGGCCGATCAGGACCGTCCGGTCGATCTGCTGATTGTAGGCCTTGCTGGTGATGAGTCCCTGCAGGACCGCCCCGATGCCCCCGACCTTCTGCACGGCTTCGTGCGTAACGTGAACCAGCGTTCGCATGCGCAACTCACTTCAAGAGACCAAGTCTCGCGGCCCGCCTCAACGCGATTCCACGCAATTGTACCCATCCAACATCGGCCCGCAATCGACCAGGCTCCAGCGGTATCCACATGCCCCATAAAAATGCCACCCCGCCCGACGCATTTGGCGCGTTGTGGCGCAGATATTCAGTGAAGGTGTAGCGGCACAATCAGTTGGGCCCGATAGGTGTAACGGCGGATTCCGCCCTAATAGTGTCAGTAATATCTTGCTGGGCCTGGGCTTACGGTCCAGACGCTGCTCTAGGGGGTCCTCGCCGGAGCGACGCCCGCCTCTGGCGCGCGCGGCTTGCCCCTGTCAGGGGCTTCCCGACCGATCCGATCGCGCCTTCCCGGCTGGTGGGCAGAGGCCTTGGGGGGCTGGGCAGCGTGTTGCCTGAGGGGCGGGCCTTCTCGGAGGTCTCGTTCGTCCAAGACGCCGTCTCGGTTGCGGTCGAGCTTTTTGAGGGATTCCGCTGCTCGAGCGATCTCTTGTGGGTCGATCTTGCCGTCCCCGTTGGCGTCCAGGGCATTCACGAGAGCCTTGCCGGCGGCGCCAGCACGCGGGTGTGGCGGGGGGCCTTGGCTGGCGGGCGATGAAGGAGCAGATTCGCCCCGATCAGGCGAGAAGCGGGGGCTTGACGACCGAGGCGCCTCGGCGGGTCTACTCGGGCGTCGAGGGCTGCCCGGTTGCGCGTCGGGGCCTCGGAGAAACGGCCGGACGTCAGAGCCCGTGGCAGAAGGGCGTTGGGGTAATGCTTGGCCCAGCCCCGCCAGCGCGCGGCGGACGGCCTGCTGGACCTTGACATCGATGATCTGCTCCAGGGGACGCATGATCGCGATTCCCAGCGCCGCATCCTGCCAAAGCGGAGATGGTGGGTTCCCCGCCCGAAGACGGTGCCAGGGACGACCAGTGGGGGATCCCGGGCGGCGCGATGAGAAGTCATGCGGTCCTCGCCCCGGCATCCTGGGCGGCTGTCCGGCGCTCTGACGGATTCGCCCGGCGATCTGGGGCATGCGTTGCTGGAACTCGGTGCGGTCGATCTGCCCGTCGCCATTGGCGTCGAGGTGCTTGAAGGCCCGATCGAGCAACTCCTGAGGCGCTGCGGGAGGGGCAACGGTTGGGGCCTCGGCAGCAGCGCGCGTCGCGGAGCAGGCCAGGATTCCCCCTGTCAGCAATAGAACCGTCGTTTTTCCGAACATAAGTGGTTTCCTCGATCGGGGCTTGTTCCAGTCCTCGGAGCCAGGTACCCGGATACCGGTACCGCATACACAGGAGGGCAAACGTCTTACTGGCGGTGTTATTGCCATTTCGGCGGGTCGGAACAGCCCTGACGAATCAGTTTTCTCGCACCTGGCAGGGGTAGAGAAAGCGGGGCGCGTGAACACCCACCGCCGACGGGGGCGTAGCG
>JAFGLZ010000077.1 GCA_016927755.1 Phycisphaerae bacterium | reverse complement strand
GCCGAGCAGAATCGTGTCGCTCTCGCCGATGTGGCCATCGCTCTGCGTTACGAAGGTGGCCATGAACGTTCCGCCGAGATTCACGATAGCCGGGTCAGGAACGGCGATATCATTCGGCGTCGTGTCCACGGTCAGCGTACCGCTAATGACGTCGAACGTGTAATCGATTTCGCCGGCCATTACGGGAGCGGCCACAAACAATAGAACACCCAATACCCCTGCCAATCTCATCGTAACTCCTCCTTATCTAGCCAGGACTCCTCTGAAGCCTGACGGAAGTGGCGCGCACACCGTACGCGCAATCCATACCATCACCCCTTGATGGTCTTCTTACACAATGTTCCGTGAGCTCTAGTGCCGGAGCCTCCCCAGACTCCGCATGACTTGTCCCCCAAAGTCACCCAATGCTAGGCTTGCGGCGTCACGGGAGTCAAGGAGTGATTGACTTTTCCGCGCCCTTCGGGCCAAATCGCGTTTGCGGTGTGACTCCCCCGCTCTTATCGGACCGATGAAATGACGCAACCTATTGGCCTGAAGCCTATTGTGGATAACCGTCTTTGGCGAGCTCCAGAAGCAAAAGTAGCCTGACGTCCGCGACGTCGCGAGACATCGCCGTCGAGGCGCTGCGGGGCCTCCGCCAGGCAGGGCCCTTCATTCAGCACCAGCTCGACCGCCTTATCAATCAGCGCAAGCCAGCCAGAGCCGAGGCCGCTCTGGCCACCGAATTGGCCCTGGGCGTGGTCAGGCATCGCCTGACGTTGGAGCACCTCATCTGCTTGGTGTTCCGAGGCAAGCTGCGCAATCTCGATCACGGCTTGATATCCGTCATGGGCGTGGCCGTATACCAACTCATCTGGCTGGATCGAATCCCGTCGTTCGCGGCCGTCGACTCCGCGGTCGCCCAAGCCAAGGAGTTGGCGGGCCCCAAGGCAGGCGGGTTGGTGAACGCGGTGCTGCGCGAACTCCTCCGCCGTCGGCACGACGACATCCCCGTGTCGGGGGCCGATCGTCCGACACGATGCGTTCGGATCGATCGGCGTCGATGGCGGGAGTTCGCCACCGACGTGTTCCCCGAGCCGTCGCGGGACGTGCCGGCGTATCTCTCCGTGTCGACTTCCCATCCCGTCGGGCTGATCCGCGAATGGCTCGGCCGGTTTGGTCGGGATAAGACGGAGGAGATCTGCCTTTCCGGTAGCTTGCGCCCCCCGCTGGTGCTCAGACCGAATCACATCCGCTCCGATTCGCGGGATCTCGTCTCGCGACTGCGGGCCGAAGGCGTCTCTGCGGAGGCCGATCCGACCACGGGGGCCGTCTTCGTGTCGGACTCGCCGCCCGTTCGACACCTCTCCGCCGTGATGCAGGGGTTCTGCCAGCCCCAGGATGCGACCGCCCAGGCCGTGGTCGCCTCGGCGCCGCCCAAGCCGGGATCGAAGGTCCTCGACCTCTGCGCCGGGCCGGGAACCAAAACCACTCAACTGGCCGAGTACCTGGGCAACGAGGGGCTCATCCTCGCCTGCGACCGGACGCCCGAGAAGACGACCATGATCAAGGAGAACTGCCATCGAATGGGGGCCACGTGCGTCAAGGCGGTCCAGAGCGACGAACTCCCGGCGATGGCCGGAGAGGTCGGACCGTTCGAACTGGCATTGGCCGACGTTCCCTGCAGCAACAGCGGCGTCCTGGCGCGCCGCCCCGAGGCAAGATATCGGATCGACAAGCGACATCTCCAGTCGCTGTCTCGGATCCAGTCCGATCTGCTCGCCGCGGCCGCGACCCACGTCAGACGCGGCGGCAAGCTGATCTACTCGACGTGCAGCATCGAGCAAGAAGAGAACGAGGACGTCGTTCAGCGGTTTCTCTCGACGACGCCCGGCTGGCGCCTGCTCAGGAGCAACCTCACGCTTCCAACCGTCGGCCAGCACGTTACTGACTGGCGGGACGGCGGCTTCCACGCGGTCATGCTGCGGGAGTGACCCCGCGAGTCGATCGCTACCCGAAGTACTCCTTGAGTCCGACGAGGATGTTGTTTGCGGCCACGGCGCTCAGGATCAACCCCATGATGCGGCTGATGACGCTGGCGCCGGCGTTGCCGATGTACTTGTAGATCCGCCCGCTGAGGACCAAGAGGACCAGCGTGATCGCCAGGATGCCGATGATGATCACCGCGATGCCGACCTGATGGAGAATCGAGAAGCGGTGGTTGTCGGTCAGGACCATCACGGCGATGATCGCCCCGGGCCCGGCGATCGATGGAACCGCCAGCGGGAAGACCGCCGTCTCCTGGTGCGAACGGACGATCTTGACCTCCTCGTCGGGCTTGCTCTCCCCGAAGATCATCGTCAGCGAGAAGAGGAAGAGCACGACCCCGCCGGATATCTGGAAGACGATCAGCGGCACCCCCATGGCCTCCAGCAGGAGCTGCCCGGCGATCAGGAAGAAGAAGAGCACGCCCCCGGCCACCAGAACCGCGCGCAAGGCAATCCACGACCGATGCTCGTCCGCGTGAGAGCGCGTTACGGCGATGAAGACCGGAATAGTCCCGATGGGGTCGATGACCGCCCACAGCAGGACACAAGCCTCAACGATCTCCGTTGCCTTCGTCACCATTCAAGCACCACCGACCCAGCGCCGAGCCCTGAGGCCATGAGTCCGAGGCCCCAAGGCTATCTCTTCCCCGGGCCGAAGACGCGCCTGACCGCCTCGAGATAGGCCATCTTGTATCGCGTGTCCGGCTCGAGATAGCTGCCCTCGGACCACTCGTTCCAGGCGTTGATCGTGATGAGCTTCGGCTGGTTCGGGTGCGCGTCGGCGTAGGCCTTGGCCTTCCTCAGCAGCTTCTCGAAGTTCTCGGGCGTCGCGTTGTCCTTGACGCAATGCGTATAGGTCTTGAAGCGCGGGTTATTGTCCCAGTGGACCGAGACGTGCGGGAAGTACGGCACCGAGAACTCCTTGTCCCACCTGGGCCACAATGCCATGGCCTTCTCGGCCCACGCCATGTAATCGTCGATCGGCGCCGAGAGATGCACGAACTGGTAGTTGGTCAGGCTGTCGATGCCGAGAGCCCTCACCGTATTCTCCTGCGTGCTCTGTCTGTCCCCCGGCACCGTCTCGCCCAGCGTCTTGGGAAACTGACCCCACAGGATGCCCTGTAGATGCAGCCCCGGAAAGCCCGCCGCCTTCACCTTCCGCTCGAAGTCGTCGAGTGCGGCGCGGGTCTTCTCCGTCCCGCCCAGTCCCTTGATCAACGTCCCGATCTCATAGATCGAAAAGACGGGCTTCCCGTCGATCCTGTAGTACGACGGATGCTTGAAGTACTTGGCGATGACCCGGTCGGCCACCACGTCGAACGTCGCACGATCCACGGCCCCGGGCCAGATGACCTCGTGCTTGTGCGATCGCTCGATGTCCCACAGCGTCGTGGCGTCGTGATTCGCCCACATGAGATAGAACCTGATCTTGCCGTTGTTCGGCGCCCCGAGAAATCCGTCGTTGATGCAGTCCTCGAGGAACGGCTTGCCGTCATACCAGTACCAGTCGAAGATGAAGGCGTTCACCCCGCAAGAAGCGGCCGCGTCGATCTTCTTGGCCATGACCTTCGGGTCCGACTCGTCCTCGTAGCCCCACAGCGGGACGCGCGGCTGCCAGTGGCCCTCGTACTTAGGCTTGGAATTGCGGATGATCTCCCACTCGCCCTCCGTCCCTCGAAAGAACGTTCGCCACCTGGGCTCGTCGTGATACGCGGGCCAGTAGAACGCCGCGACGGTGTATTCCGGGTTCGACGACGCCGATCCGCCGCTCACGTGATCCTCCGCTCTTAGAGCCACGCAGGCTGAATGAAGCAGCCCTGCGAGAACGAGAAGCCGAACACGCATCCTCATGATGGTCAATCCTCACTGCGTTTCCCGCGCCGTCCCGAACGACGCTCACTTCAGAACCCCGGGGACGCTCGATCGTGGCCTCACGCCTCGCGCCGCGAACGTATGCAGGCTACTGTGAACCAGCCCAGTCCGCAACGGGGCGGGCGCGGAGAGAAACGAGGCATTGGCTTCGTCCTTCCTCGTCTCGACACGACTCAGAGGTAATCCGAGCTGGACCACGGTATCGAGGGGCCGTCGCTTGGGAGAGAGTTCTCCAGAACCTCCTGGTATCTCGCGAAACGGCAACTCGTACCGTTCCTTGCGTTGCACGCGATTCTTGGTCGAATGCGGAGGAGTATGTCCCTGTGCTCAGATGTTCCCCAGAACTCGCGGAGACTGTGTGATTTCCAGTCGCCGATCCGCTCATTCGTTGTCATGTCTAGGTAGTTGCAGCACGGCCACACCGCCCCGTGTGGGTCAACAACGGCGGCAAGAGGGCTCAATCGACAACGGAAGTCTTCAGGTAGGTCGTCGGTGTCTAGGTCAACCTGAACATCTTCAGGCCACCTGTAGCGATCCGCGAATATGTGGTCGTAAAAGTCGTGTTTGAATGCTGCACAGTCCGAAGCTCGCGGCGGCTTGCCAGGCTTGTCGCTTCTCAAGGCCTTGACGCGAATGTGATGGATCCGCATGAAGAGGTCCTGGCCAATCGCCTTTCTCAACTGGAGCATCTTCTCGACAAGCCGACCGGCGTTCCCGTTCCTCACGAGGAACTTCAGACCCACGCGCGGAGTCGGGGAAGGTTGAACGAGAGACAGGAAGGACCTGAACGGGTCCAGGAATCTGCTCTCGAGATCCTCGTCATCGAGTATCGCATCAGCGTAACTGAACCTGACGTACGTGAAAGCTTGGGCGACCCCCGCGCGCTTCCCGTCGCTCAGGTGAAAACCATTCGTCAGAAGTCCGAAGATGATATCGCGCCTATCCTTCTTGAGCGTCTCAACCAGTCCGAGCAGATCCTCAATATACCGGTACTGCAGGGGCTCTCCGCCACCTGAAAACTCGATCCGGTCTACACCTTCGCGGACGGCATCGCCTAGGATCCTCTCGAGGAGATCGAAGGGCAAGTGGTGATTCCCACGTTTTCGGGCATAGGCGCAATCCCGACAGAGGGGACGCGAGTTGCCTTGGTGATCCGAGATTGAGCACTGATAGGTGGGATAAACGATGAGCATCGATGGGGGCCACAGCTTGTCTTCCTTGACGGAGAGCCAACGGCTGATGTGCGACACGTGGTCACGGTGGGAGAGAATCCGGCTTGTATCGTTCAATTCCAGGCTTCTGCTGGCGTCCTCCGGGTGCATCGCACGATTCCAGCACCTATCGAACTCCGACTGGTGGAAGGAGTACACAGACTCGGAATCGCCAATGTCGTGGACCAAGAACGCCGGGCTATTGTCGCCGCTTTCGGCAATGCTGCTGTAGCCGGTCACGACGGCCAGGGAATCGCAGAGGTACAGCTTCGAATACATGATGTGGCTGGTGACGCGGACCTGTAAGGGGCCTTCTTGGCCGATACTCTGGTGTTCGGTCTTGAGGTTCCTGACAAGCTCTAGTGACTGGAGGATCTTCTCGTGCAAGGCCGTTCCTTGTCTAAGACCCATCTGAGCCTCGCGTAGCTGCTGCAACCGGGGAAGGTTCGGGGTAAGGAGGAGAAGTCTTGCCGAGGGGACGCCTCGCTCGAGGGCGGCCCCAATCAGGTGCTTATCCCTGCTGTCGGCGAGGACGCCGGCCATTGAGTGTCCCATGAGGCATATCTCCCGGGCGGTCTTCTCGATGAGCATGTCAAGCAGCCATCCCGGGATAAGTCTGTCCCTTGGAAAGTACTTCAGAATGCCGGACTCAGACGGTCTGAAGAAGCGAGCGAGTTTCGATAGGCCGTCAAGGAAGGACACCGAGAAATCGAACGCGTCCGTGATCGGGATGGCATATTCCGCTAGGGCTGGCGGGAGGCTGCCTGGCGAGAGCTTCAGGAGAATGAACGAGGCTGATTCCGGGACGCTTCGGCTTGACCGAAAATGCGCCGCCTCCAACTGCAGGTAGGCTGAGGCTCGCGCAGTATTCTCGGATTGGACGAACGCGAAGAATTCGCTCCGGTCTATCCCGGCACGAAGCGTCTGGGGCAGTTGGCCGGCGAAGGGCCCTTCGGTCTCGTCAAACCATACGGGGACGCCGATGAGCTTGAGGAAGCGGGCGATCAGGCCCACGTCATCGCAGTCGTCGTGCGAGTAGCTCAGAAAGACCTTATGCGTGTATGGCATCGCCATGACTCCTTCGTGCCAGAATCGTAGTGCCGGGCTGAGGTCCTTTGCCTGGGGCCCGTCACTTCCTCCTGCTAGAGCCAGCGTGGCTCCGATGACTGACCGCTCTGGCTTGCAGGCGCGGCCTCAAACCCCACTCTCCGCCCCCGCTCCACCTCACAGCACGCTGCATTCGATGTGTTCGTACGGCCAATGTGAATTGGAATCCCTACAGGCTAACCCGAGAAACTGGGCCCTGCAACGACAAAGCCCTCTTGGTTTCCGTGTGGTGACCCATTGGTGCTGAGGCGATCATGCTTGAGCTACGGCCTCCGCCCGGCCCGATTCAGCCGTCGCACCGCGGCGCAGCCAACGATCCTATCGAGGACGGCGGAGGTCCTCGCGATCCATGACCCCGCAGGAGTACCGGCTTCTCCGGTTTCTCGGCGGCCTCGTAGCAGCGAAGCTCGCGGTGCGCTGGTCGGCACGACGTTCTGAAGCGTACCGCCAGACCGTGGCGCGCTGTCTTCAGGCGGGCCACAGCCGCCGGGCGGGAACCGGTCTGGCCAGTGGATTCTGTCGCCCGTCAGCCAGCCTTCTTTCTGCCGTTCGGCCGAGGAGGCGGCAGAAGATTCCAGCCGCCGGATCCATCAGAACGTGGGAAGGTGAGCGCTCCACCCCCTTCTCGTGCTTTGTAACGGCTTCGGCGCGGTTTCTGTCTCGGAATTGTCTTTAGTTTCCCGGCGCAGTCTGATACAAGTGGGATTCGGTCGGGGATGCGGCGGCGGTCATGTCACGATGTCATCACCTCATCGGCGCGGGTTGAGCGCCGGATCTGAAACGGGAGTCCTGTCATGAAACGGATCATCCAGCTCGTCGTCGGTCTTGTCATCGTCGTGATCCTCGTTGTGGCGGGGGTGTTCATCTGGATCGACAGCATCGCCAAGGCCGGCGTGGAAAAGGGCGGCACGTTCGCCCTGGGCGTGCCCACCAAGCTCGACAGCATGGACGTCGGCGTGGTCACGGGCAAAGTCGAGATGTCGGGCCTCGACGTGGCCAACCCGTCGGGCTATGAGACGCCACATTTCCTCCATCTGGGCGACGGACGCGTCGCCGTCTCGCTCGGAACGCTGATGGACGACAAGGTCGTCCTCCCGGAGCTGACGCTGTCGAAGGTCAGCGTCAACCTGGAAAAGAGGGGCGACAAGGCCAACTATCAGGCCATCATGGACGGGCTGAAGAAGTTCGAGTCGAAGGGCAAGGCCAAGGAAGAGACCAAGCCCAAAGACCAGGCCCCCGCCAAGGAGCAGGCCCCGGCGGCGAAGGAGGGAGAGGGCAAGAAGTTCGTCATCCAGCGCGTCCTGATCGAGGACGTCGACGTGCAGGTGGACCTGCTGCCCCTCGGAGGGAAGCTGACCCGTGTTCCCGTCAAGATCGAGAAGATCGAGCTGAAGGACGTGGGCACGGGCTCGGCCGAAGGCGTCCACATGGCCGAGCTGACCTCGATCATTATGAAGGCGATCCTGACGGCGGTCGCCAAGAGCGCCGGTGGGGTGCTTCCGGGCAATATCGCCGCCGAGCTGACGACGGGGCTCAAGGGGCTCGAGGAGCTCGGGGCCGGCAGCCTCCAGGTGGTCGGCGAGGTCACCGCCAAGATCGATGGCGAGGTCAAGAAGGTCGCCGAGGTGGGCAAGGCCGCCGTCGAAGGGTTGGGGCAAGAGGGCAAGAAGGCCCAGGAGGCCGCTCAAACCGCCGTCAAGCAGGTCGACGAGGGCGCCAAGCAAGTGGGCAAGGAAGCGGACAAGGCCGTCAAGGACGCCGGCAAGAAGCTCGAAGAGGGACTGGGCGGGCTGCTCGGCGGCAAGAAGGACGAGAAGAAGAAGTAAGGCGCCCTGCATCCAGCCTGGGATGGCTCCTCAGGCGTGGTGCGGTCCGTGCGACAGGTTCCTTGCGGCAGGTCCGGGGGGATCGTCCGAGGGTATCTTCCGGGCACACTAGCCTCGAGCGGCAAACGTTGCCTTGCCGGTCTGATTCCCGCCGCGGCGGGACGGGTCGATTTTGGCTGATGCCATCGGCAAGTCGCTACCGATATGAAACTTACGCAGTTTGGCGAAATCCGCAGGGAGGCGTAAGGACATGCGAGAGCGTCTGGTGGTGGCAGGTCTGTTCGGGATCCCCATGCTGGCGGCGATGGTGACGATGGCTTGGTCCGTGGGCCGCCCGGTCTCGGCCCAGACGACCCAGTCCACCGAGCGGGACGCCCCCCTGCCAGGGCTGGTCCAGCCGTCGGATGTCGTGGACCTGGCCAGCTTCGAGAAGGGAATCATCGAGGAGTTGACCGTTGACGAAGGAGACATGGTCAAGAAGGGCCAAGTGGTCTGCCGCCTGGAGTCGAACGTGGAGAAGGCCTCGCTCGAGGTCAGCAGGGTGCAGGCCGAGAGCGATGCGGACGTCAAGGCGGCCGACCTGAGCTACGAGCTGGCCAAGATCGAGTTCGCGCGCCTGCAGGACCTCCAGAGGATGGACGCGGCGGGCAAGATGGAGTTCGAAACGGCCCGGGTCAAGGAGCAGTATGCGGCCGTTCAGGCCGATCAGACGCGCCGCGACAAACGCGTCATGCTCCTGCAGTACGGGCGCGACCAGAAGGTCCTCGATCGTCGGACGATCAAGTCGCCCCTGGACGGCTACGTGGCCAAAAAGGTAAAAAGCGTCGGGGAGCTCGTCGACGGCGTGGACGACACCGTCATCTGCCAGGTGACGAAGCTCGACCCGCTGCACGTGCTCGTCCCCGCCCCCGCCGACACTTACGGGACGATCAAGACGGGCGACACCGCCCGGCTCGAAAGCCGGCAGTTGCCGGGCGGATCGGCCCAGGCCAAGGTGATCCTCGTGGATCGACTCGTACAGGCCGACAGCCAGACGTTTACCATCAAGCTGGAGTTGCCCAACCCCGGTAGCCTCATTCCGGCTGGGATCAAGGTCAGCGTGAGCTTTCGTTGAACCTGTCAGGCGATGGCCCTTGTGGACGCCGCGCGACCTCTGGGCCCCCGGCGTCGGGACCGGGCCGAGATGCGCATAGGAGGCGGATCATGACACGGACTGAACCCATCTACCGGACCGCGGCCGAGGAGACTTGGCGAGTCTTCCGCATCATGGCGGAATTCGTCGAAGGCTTCGAGGAAATGGCCTACGTCGGACCGGCGGTCTCGGTGTTCGGCTCCGCCCGAGCCAAGCCGCATCAAGAGCGCTACAAAATGGCCGAGCGGATGGGCGCGGCCCTGGTCCGAGCGGGCTTCGCCGTCATCACGGGCGGCGGGCCAGGCATCATGGAGGCCGCCAACAAGGGCGCCTTCGAGGCCAAGGGCGCCAGCGTGGGGTTGAACATCTCCCTGCCGATGGAACAGCACATCAACCCCTACGTGACGCATGCCGTGAACTTCCACTACTTCTTCTGCAGAAAGGTGATGTTCGTCAAGTACGCGCTGGGCGTCGTGTGCTTCCCCGGCGGCTTCGGCACCATGGACGAGTTCTTCGAGTCGATGACGCTCATGCAGACGGAGAAGACCGACCCCCGCCCCGTGGTCTTGATGGGCTCTCGCTTCTATCAGCCCATGATCGATTGGGTCAAGGAAGTCATGTTCAAGGACTACCAGAGCATCTCGCCCGAGGACCTGGAGATGTTCAAGCTGACCGACGACGTCGACGAGGCGGTCGAATACATCGTCCGCACGCTGCGGGATCAGGGCGTGGTGCTGCCCAAGCGGTCCGCGCAGGAACCCGGAAAGGTGCGGCAACGGTCGCAGATCTCCGCCGAGGGCACCCGTTTCGGTCAGCCGCCGATCACCTGGCCGGTCAGACACAGCGAGCGATGATGTGCACGCAGCGCGTTCTTGGGGGGTATCTTCCGCGACGGTCCCTATTCTTCCTTGCCCTTGACGAGCTTGGCGATGGCCTTCTGCGCCTGGCTCAGCGTGATGCCCAGATCCGCCAGGGCGGTCTCGGCGACGCTGCCCTTCTCGCGGAGCAGCCCGAGTAAGAGATGCTCGATCTTGATTTCCTTGCTGCCGAACTTGCCGGCCTCCTCGATCGCCCCGGCCATGACGTTACGGAAATGCGGGGTGCCCGGCAGACGTCCGAAAACCCACGTGTCCTCCATCGACTGCTTGATGAGCTGATCGACCTTGTCCTTGATCTCGTCCTCGCCGACGCCCTGACCCTTGAGGAACTGGGCGACGGCCCCGGACCCCTCCCGGGCGATGGCCAACAGGAGATGCTCCGTGCCCACGTATTCCTGCTCGTACTCGTGGGCGATCTCGTTGGCCAGGCGGATGACCTTCCTGCTACGTTCGGACAAGTTTGGATGCATAGCCGGTTCGTTCCGTTTGCCTCGAATGCCCGTCGGCCCCGAGCAGCATGTGAATGGGTGAATTGTCGTGTCCAGCGCCGCCCGAGAGCAACAGGTCGGCCAGCCGCTTCAGTGCCAAGGAATTCGAGACGCCCCTCGTCAATGATCCTTGTGCGGGCTGACTTGTCGGCGACTCAGCCCCCACCCGCGAACTGACGTACTTATACCCCAAACTCAACACGGCCACAACCACCGACGCCACCAGCGTGATCTTGATGATCTTCAGCCGGTTGGTGATCTCACGATCGCGCCATTCCGCCAGACGCGCGTCGATCTCGTCCAGCTTCTGATCGATCCGCTTCTCGATCTCGTCGAGCTTCTCGGCGATGTAATCGTCCGCCACGTTGCGCAGACGACCCGCGATGCCCCGAACCACGCCCCGATGCTCCATTCGATCGTTGAGAATCGCCTCGGGGCTCCTCGGGTCCTCCGGCAGGAACTGGTACTCCGCCTGCTTGTCGGTCTGGTCGGCGATGACCTGATCGACGAGCCAG
This sequence comes from Phycisphaerae bacterium, assembly GCA_016927755.1. Classification (GTDB taxonomy): domain Bacteria; phylum Planctomycetota; class Phycisphaerae; order UBA1845; family JAFGLZ01; genus JAFGLZ01. The sequence continues at coordinate 33,014 of JAFGLZ010000077.1, read as the reverse complement.
CCGCTCAGACGGCGGCGTCGACGTCGCAGACTCGACCACAGACCATCCCGCTTCTTCATCGCCGCCGCAACCTGCTCGTCCGTGTCCTCCTTGCCGACCTCCAGCCCCCGGAGCCGCGCCACGGCCACCAGTCCGCGATGGCTCAGCCCGGCGAACTCCACCTGATCGATCGTCGCGATCAGCCTGGCGAGCTGCTCCTTGCTCGCCGACCGGCGCACCGGAATCCGGGCCCAGACCACGACGTCCAGCATCGCCTGTCGGTCCAGCTCGAGGAGTAGCTCTCGCCGCTGACGGACGAGCCGGAGAATGTCCGCCCGGGGCGCGTTCTTGGCGACTTCGATCCCGAGCCCCAACGCGTAGCTCCGCAGCTCGTCGATCGGCAGGTCGGCCAGCCCCTTCTCCTTGCTGTCACCCGGTGCGTTCATAGCCCTACACGTACCGATGGGCCCACGTAATCAAGCCGAACATCGCCAACAGCGCGGCGATCTGCGCCAGCTCCAGCGTAAAGCGATGCACCCGGACGCTCACCAACTGCGCCACCAGATAGTGCCGCATCAACGTCGTCGACCGCTGGCCCGACCAGAGGTACTGCTGCCACCGCCACAACGATTGGCCCAGCCGCACCGCCGCGTAGATCGTGCACACCACCCCCAGCATGTATCGCCAAGCGTAAAACAGGTCGAACCCCATGACGGAATCTTGACGAAAGACCCCCCGGCTGACAAGCCCCCACCCGCCCACCCGCGGCCCCGGCCACGCCCCAAAGACCGGCGAACCCCAAGAGCCCCGTTGGAGTGTCTGAGCAGATCGCCAAGAATGGGCGCCCAGGAATCAGTGCAAGGATGAGCGTAAGGATGAGCGTAAGGATGAGCGTAAGGATGAGCGTAAGGATGAGCGTAGGGATGAGCGTAAGTATGGGTGTAAGGATGAGCGCAGGGATGCGTGCAAGGATGAGCGCAAAGATGGGTGGCCCACCGCTTCAGCGGTGGGGAACTCGAATTCAGCCCCGTATCCGCCGCGGGTGGCACGGGTCCGCGCGGCAAGACCCTTCCGACCGGACAAACGATGGGTCAGCAAAATGCGCCGTCTAGAATCAGCACGGCGTTCCGCGGCCCCGTGTTTCGCTCCATGCCGCAAGGCCCACCTGACGCTGAGCCACCCCGAATGCCACGCGAGACTCACTCACCGAAAACGGCCCTGCATAGGCCCACATCGTCTTCTCGCCTATCGGGGGCCGTGCTCGAGCCCGCAACCCTCCCCGCCTGCCGCCTCGCAGCCCGACCCCACCGGCAAGCTCGACGGAAACGTCGTCGGCCGCGTGGCCGGCCCGACGGGCTCCCGATACGGCGGCACGGAGAACGTCCCGGTCACGCGAATGTGCACCGGATAGTGCTCGAACCTCGACCCGTAATCGGCCGGGTCCGCTCGCTCCACCATGACGTCGAAGGAACCCTCGAGCCGATCTCCTTCGCTGCCGACGTCGACGCCGACCGGGCGGGGGATGTCTTGCCCGTCCGCGATCATGAGCGGAAGCTGCCCCAACCGACGATAGAGAATCGATTCCGACCCGTTGGTCAGCAGCAGCTCGAAGCGATTCTGCGGGCCCTTGTAGTTGAAGAGGAGATCGCCGCTCGGGCCGGTCAGGATCACCACGCCCCGGTCGCCTCGCTGGGCGTACGCCCCCCCGTTAAAGACGATCTCCTTGGGATAGTCCCCCACGAGATCCAGGCTCACCGAGCCGACCAGACGCGCCTGATTCGTCGGCTGCATCGCGCAGCCCACATTCAAAAACGTCCCGGCCGAAAGCAGAAGGCGTGTTGCATGCCATTGCCACGACATCGAACGCTCCCGGAGTTGCACGTGGTCTTGCCGAGCCGCCTCGCCGGCGCCGACGCTGCTCGTGCCCCGACACCTCGCTTGTACCGGTTGCGATCCCAAGCCGCAAGCGGCGTCTGCGCGGTCTGAGTTGGGGCCAATGAGAGCCGGCACAAAGCACGAGAGGGCAGGGCGGGTCCGGGCGGGCCTCGATCCACGCGCTCCCGGCCCGCGAGTCCGCGGCGGGGTGGTAATGACGTTGGGAGGCTGCCGACCGCCCATGCCGCCTTGCTCGTCTCGCCACACCGCCGCCCTCCTTGCCCGCATCCTCTCGGCCGGCAGTATCGTTGGCGATCGACCGGGTGCCGTCCTGCCCCCAGACGAACGCGACGATCTCGGTCGCCGGCCCCAATTCGGATAGAAAGTGCTTGCGGCTAAAAGGCTTGAATCGCGACCTGCCCAGCCGGTTTCCGACTGAAGACACCCAACCCGGACCCATTCAGACATTGATCCCCAGTGGGTTCGTGAGCCACACCGAGGCCCGAACGGGGCCCTCCACAATCGATACTTGACAGCTTGTTGGATTCCTGCTACAAAGTTGTACGCATCAAACATCGTGCGGATTCGGTGCGGAGGCCTGTTCTGATGTCCGAGTCGTCTGCGGTCAGTGCCGCGCTCGAGGACTACCTCGAGATCATCCTGCGCTTGTTGGCCAGGAAAGGATCGGCCCGCGTTCGCGATGTGGCCGAGGCCCTGTCCGTGCACAAGTCCACGGTCAGCGTGGCCCTGAGGCGGCTCGCCGAGAACGGGTTGGTGAACTATCGTCCCTACGAGTTGGTGAGCTTGACCCCTCGCGGAGAGGCGCTGGGACGGGAAGTCTTCCATCGCCATCAGGTCATTCGCCGCTTCCTGATCGAGGTGCTTCTGATCGATGAGGGCCAGGCCGAGGCGAACGCGTGTCGCATCGAGCACGTGATCGACGCCGAAGTCCTTGACCGCATGTCGCGGTTCCTGGAGTTCGCGCGGCATTGCCCAGAATGCGGCATGGATCCTCTTGGCGCCTTCGGGCGCTTCTGCGCCCACGGCGATGGAAAGGCCGTGGAATCCCTGCGGCGCGCTTTCGCGGATTTGGAGGAGTAACCGTTGTCGACACCACGCGATCTGGTTTCCGCCGAAAGGATATGCAAGGCATAGCCCGATGCGTTTTGCCATGCGACCCAGCCTGGTACGCCCCTATGCCCGTCATTGCTTTGGGCCGTTGAACGGACCTTGCGCTCGGCGCGCTGTCAGCTTGATCGCGATGGTCTGCTGCCTGTGCTCTTGCACCGGCCTGTCCTACGCGCTTCATCTCCAGGCAGAGGGACCAGGGCACGAGTACGAAGCCGACGATTGCCCGATCTGCCACCAGTTGAGGGCCGGGTGGACGGCCCTCTGCCAAGACGCGCCTTCACTGGTCACATGCGTCGAGTGGGTGGAGGTCCTCTATCCGGCCCCGAGCAAGGCCCCGTTGCCGCCGACCGTCAACGCGGCTCCCATCCCGAGGGGCCCGCCGCTTGTCGATTCCTGATGCCTGTCGGCAGTCATGAAGAAACAACATCGCCGCGCCCAAGGCGAACCCGCGCGCCGCGAACCGGCACCACACGGTTCGGCTAAGACTGCAGCCTTACGCCCGCGGTTGCCGCTGTCGGTGCTTGGCGGATCGACGAGGCAAGACGGCCATGTGTATGAACGAGAAGGTCAAACGAAAGCTCCTTGAGCTCTACGACGAACTGCAACAGCACGACGGCTTCGGCGATTTGCGGATCGAGATCCGCATCATGAAGCGAAATCAGAAGGAAGTGATCATCCATTGCGGAAAGCAGTATCGCTTCGTCGTGGACTACCTGCCCTCGGCGCCGAGGGGCAGCGGACAGGAGGTGATGGCTCGATAACGAAATCGTCTTGGCGATGAACGCGAGCGCGAGGCCCGGTTCGATGGACAGAGTTGTGTAACCGAGTGCAACGCCAGTGGCTGGCCCTGTGGGTGGGCGACACTGAGTCATGATTCCTTAGGGAAGCTAGGAGATGACTGATGATATCCTCAGTGAAGCCCGTTCGTTGGGTTGTGTCGTATGCGTGCTCACTTGCCGCCGTTCTGTGCGGTTCCTCCCTATCGGTCGCCACGGCGAAGGCAGCCGTCGTGACGCTGGACTGCGTTTCGGATAACTGGATCAGCTCGTGCTCGTCGGGCTGTACGGCCAACAACGGCCATATGGCCGAACTACGCGTCCGAACCTCCTGGTGGGGTACGAGCGGCAGTGAAGAGCCCAAGAACTTCCGATCGCTGCTCTCGTTCGACCTGTCGTCCCTGCCGCAAGATGCGAACCTCATCACCTCCGCGACGCTGGGACTGTACTACTTCGCCACTGCGCACGGCGATCCGGCGGGCAGGACTTACGACGTGCACGGCGTGAGCGGCTCCTGGACCGAGATGGGGTCCACCTGGCAAGCCCGCGATGACTTCGACCAGCCGAGCCCCGTGTACTGGGACAGCCACCTGGCGGGGGCCCCCGCCTATCAGCCGGGTGGGGGCGACTTCGACCAGGCCGCCAAAGCCTCGGTGGTCGTCCCGGCCGAGTTCGGCTGGATGACGTGGGACGTCACCGATCTCCTCGCCGAGCGGGTCGGCGGCCTCGAGAGCTTCGGTCTGATCCTCGAGGACTCCGATGAGATCGAGTCGAACCCGGGCGGAAAGGTCAGCTACATGGCCTTCTTTCACAGTGCGGAGTTCGCCGAGGATCCCGGTCTGAGGCCCTATCTTGAAGTGACCTACGTCCCCGAGCCGGGCACGCTGGCGCTCGCGGGCATGGGGCTTCTCGCCCTCGGCGGATTGCGGAGCAAACCTCGGTCCTGATCCAAACCGCCGTGCGGGTGGGGGCGGGCCCCGTGGAGGGGCGGGGCCCTGCCGTCACTAAAAGGTATCCCAACGCTCTTCCCCGGGGCATGAACGCCCCACGGGGATTGGAGGACAAGACGATGATGCCAACGAGAAACCCGAACCACGCGCCCGTGCCAGGCCAACCGAGTCCCTCGCCGTTCGCCCTCGTGACGGCAATGCTGAGCTGTGTCTTCGCCGCGGCCGAGTCGCGCGCGGAGTCCGTCAAGATCTACCCCGTGGCCGACAACTGGATGAGTTCCTGCGCATCGGGCTGCACGGCGAACTACGGCGATGACCCCGAACTCCGTGTCCGGACGGCCGTGTGGTCCTGCGACGTCAAGAACTTCCGATCGCTTCTCCAGTTTGATATGTCCGACCTGCCCGGCGATCCCAACGAAATCGGCCGAGTCACACTCGGTCTCTACTTCTACACCTCGCACAACGGCGATCCCACCAGACGAGTCTATGAGGTCCGCCGCGTCACCAACCCGTGGACGGAACCCGGCTCGACCTGGCAGTGTCGCAGCGCCCACAACGATCCGAACATCCGCATCCGCTGGGACGACTACCTGGCGGGCGTTCCCGCGTACCAGCCGGGCGGCGGCGACTATGACGCGAACGTCGTCTACGCGTTGTCGGAAGTCCCGCCGGTCGGCAACTGGATGACGTGGGACGTCACGGGCCTCGTGATGGAATGGTGCACCGGAACCCACGACAACTTCGGCCTGATGATCAAGGATGCCGATGAGTACGACGACCCGAACCTCTACTGGACCGATAGCCCGCTCGCCCAGTTCCGGAGCCGGGAACACTACGATCAGGACTTCTGGCCCTACCTGGAGATTGTGCCCCCTGACTACCGCCTCACTCTCACCGAGGTCAACGGCAGATGGGGGACTGTCGAACTGAACCCTCAACCCGACGACCCGAACACGCCGTCGTATCCACCCGATACCGAGGTCACTCTGACCGCGGTCCCCATTGAGGGTAGGGCCTTCAGCAAGTGGATCATCTTCGATCCGAACTTCCCCGGCGACGCCAACCACGCCACCGAGGACGCCAACAGCGTTACGACCATCGTGATGATGGCGGACCGCCGCGTCGAGGCAAGCTTCAAGTGCGGTTCCGGTCTCGACGTGATGCTTCCGCTTCTCGGTTCATTGCTGGCAGTCGCCGGACTGCGTTCCGTAAGGAATCCCGCGCGCTGAGGACGGATGCCTTGCGAGCGAACCGTGAACCCGGACCCGACACGGAACATAGCTGGGGACGCCTCCGGCCTGGGCAGGTGGTGATCCGCCTGCCCGGGCCACCCTTGCCCCGGATCGAACCGATCCGGCGAGCGGCGGCACGGAGAAAGGACGAGCGAACGTGAGATACCTTTGCCTGAAACGGGCCAGGACGCCTCGGTCACCGGGCTTCACCTTGATCGAGTTGCTGGTTGTCGTCGCGGTGATCGCGCTGTTGCTGTCCATCCTTCTTCCCGCCCTCGGTATGGCGCGCCGGATCTCCAAGCGCACCGTCTGCGGCTGCAACCTCCGCCAGATCGGCATCGCCCTGAGCGTGTATGCCGATGAGCACAACGACTGGTACCCGACCGCCGAGAAGGGCCCGAGGGGCGACGTCGACGAGCCCAACGAGCTCAACTGGTGGGAGAACCGCGATCTCCTGCGATACCTCGCGCTGCTCCCCAATCCCCAAGGCCCGTCCGTCGTCACGTGTCCAAGCGACCAGGAGCCCGACAAGTGTGTCGATCTTCACAGCGGGACCACGCGCCCAAAGGGTTGCTGGGTGAGCTACGCGGCCAACACGGCCTCCTTCGGCATGCGCCGCCTCGGCGCCAAGCGGGGGCGACGCAGGGACCAGGTCAAGAGGCCCGCCCAAGCGATGGCGTTCTGCGATGCCGTCCGAGACGAGCACGCCCCCCATGTGGTCGGTTGGCAGGGGTGCGTGAACCAGAACGTCGCGCCCCGTCACAACGACCGCGCTCAACTGCTCTACCTCGACTCACACGGGGACCTCTTCGACCCGAACGACTTGCCTGCCGGTCCTGATGCATGGAAGGAGCCTTTCTGGGCGAATGATCCGTGTTTCCCACAGCCCTAGACGCTCGATTCGCCGAGGGCCCAAGCTCATTAGGAGGCCGAAGCCATGAAACGCAATACGCTCAACTTCGCCGTCGATCTGGCATCGCTGCTCGTTATGTGGGCACTCGTCGCCACCGGCTTGCTCATGAAGTACGTCATGCCGCCGGGCACGGGACACTGGCTGGCCCTTGGAGGAATGAATCGTCACGGCTGGGGAGACGTGCACTTCTGGCTCGCCGTGGCGGCATGCGCCCTCATGTTCCTCCACGTGTTCCTGCACTGGCAATGGGTCGTTGGAACGACTCGACGGCTCCTGGCGCCTTCAGGGCCCAGCGGGCATCTGCCGTCGCTCGCTCGCCGCGCCCTCTCGGGCGCGGGCCTGCTCGCCGTTCTCCTCGTCGGGACTGTCGGCCTGCTTGCCGCCGCTGACTCGATGGTCGTGCAATTGGAGCCGTCCGAGGCCGAGATCGACCATCACCATCATCACCCCCAGTTGCCCCCGAACCGGGAACGCGTCGTTGTCGCTTCTCAACCCGGCCAGGCCCAAGACCGCAACCCCGCGGGAAAGGCCCCCGAGAAGGACCCCCATCATCGCATCCGGTGCGGCACGACCCTCGGCCAGGCCGCCGCCATCAAGGAGCTGCCCATCGACGAGCTCCGCCGCCGCCTGCGGATTCCCAGCTCCGTACCCGAGTCAGAGACCGTCGCGGACGCCGGCGCCAAGCACGGGTTCACCGTTCACGATGTTCGCGCCCTTGCCGAAGGCCGCCGCGCAACGACCGCGCCATCGGGTCAAGCCGGCCCGGCGGTACCCGCTCGGCCCGCACCCCAGTGAGTCACTCTGGGGAGTCGCCAGGGCTCCGGATCCCCCGCACTGGACCTCTTCATGAAGGGCGGTCCAAGCTACCTGCAAGAATGCTTGACAAGTGCTCCTTTCGGTCAGACGGTCTCGTGTAACGCAGGCATCCTTGCCTGTCTTCTGGGCAGGCTGGAAGCCTGCGCTACAACGGCACGAAGCCCACCGGCCCACACTGGTCAAAGTCTCTTGCAGGAAGCCCAGAACCCCAAGCTTGCCCTTTCGGCATCGGTTCCCACCGTGCTACAGTACGCACGGTGACATGATGAAGGTCCTCGTGGCCGAGAATCGAGGCTTCTGTTTCGGCGTGCAAGACGCCGTCGAGCTCGCCCTCCGTACCGCCTCCGAGCGAACCCGCGGAACCGTCTACGCCCTGGGCCCGATCATCCACAACCCGCAGGAGGTCGGTCGGCTCGAGGACGCCGGCGTCAACCAGTCGACGCAGCTCGACCAGGTCCCCCCCGGCAGCACGCTCCTGATCCGATCGCACGGCGTCCGCCCCGAAGTCATCGAGGAGGCCAGACGGCGCGGGCTGCAGGTCGTCGACGCCACCTGCAAGCTCGTCAAGCGGGCCCAACAGATCGTCCAGGAGCTGCATGACGACGGGTATCAGGTCGTCATGATCGGAGACGCCAACCACCCGGAGGTCATGGGCGTGGTCGGGTACGCCGACGAGGTGATCGTCATCAACAGTCCGGACGAAGCGGCCCAGCGCGTCCCGGACCGTGCCCGCCTCGGCGTCGTCGCCCAGACGACCCACGCCCCCGAATACGTGGCCAAGGTGGTCGCCGCCATCGTCGCCCGCCCGTTCCGCGAGGTCAAAATCGTCAGTACGCTCTGCAACGAGGTCAGCCGTCGACAGTCCGCCGCCGTCGACCTCTGCGGCCGCGTCGACGTCATGTTCATCATCGGAGGCCTCCACAGCGCCAACACCCGCCAGCTCGCCCGCCTCTGCGAGGAGCAGGGCGTCACCACGTGGCATCTCGAGACCTGGGACCAGTTCCGCCCCGAAATGGTCGTCGGCAAAACCACCGCCGGCGTCGCCGCCGGCACCAGCACCCCCGAACGCATCGTCCAAGACTTCGTCAAACGCCTCGAACAGATCAACCCGGCGTCCGCCTAGCCGCGCCGCGACTGATTCGAGGGACTGAGGAACTGTCAAAGGGAGGGCGAGGCTCCTGCCGAGCCGAAGTCAGACGAATCGGGTTCGGCTGGGTGGCCCATGGCTTCAGCCTTGGGGAACGCGAATCCCGATCGAACTCGTGCCCCCATCCGCCACAGGCATAAGGGATGTGGACCACCCAGAGATCGCAGGCTGTCCAAACACTCTTGCGAACAGCTCAGCCCCGTCGCCACCGACTTGGCCGCCTACCTCCTGCGAAGCACGAACGACCACGCCACCAACGCTTGAAGTGCCACGGCAAGGGGTACGAAAGACAGCCCGCTTCCGCACGCGAAGACGCCGACCACCTCGGTATCCTGCGTCATCGTGAGCTGCAGTGTCGTGTTCGAGTCCGTCGTGCCGTGGTTGGCGTCCCCAGGGAAGTTCGGATCCAAGACCCGCCAGTAGGAGAACTCTTTTTCAGGATTGGGTGTTGCCGTCAACGTGACCTTGGAGCCGAGTGTATACCTCATGGTATAGGGCATGTTGGGATCGATCCCCTCGACGGCATGCGCCAGCAGCATCCACACGCCGTCGTTCGGGTCGACGTCGCCGCGAACCGCGTAGTCAAGCTGCGCCACGGCCGCCGAGGCCAGCGTCAGCGAGCCCAGAATGAGCTCCCCTTGGCGCGGATTGTACACAAACCCGTAGCACCCCCACGCGTTCGGATCGACGCAGATCGCCGAAAGCGCCGCCCCGTTGAGGTTCGGATCATTCGGCTCGTTCGGATCGCGCGCCCAACGTACGTGCGTCAGCAGGTAGAACTCCCCCGCCGAATCGAACCACGTATCGCTGGAATTGGCGTCGTGGTCGCCGTCGTCGACGTAGGCGCCGATCGACGACGCATACAGATTCACGCTGTCCGACCCCAGCTCGAGGGCCCCCGCTTGGGCGCTGAACGACGTGGTCGTCGCCATGAAGACCTCCGTCCACCACTGCGGGTTGTCCAGGTCCCAGGCGTTCGGGTCGTATGAATTGGGATCATTGGCGTCCTGGCAGTATTGCAGGTCCCCGAAGCAGTCGTGGAAGTCCGCCAATGCCGGACAAGCCACGCCGCACACGCACGCTATGACAACGATAATGCCGTTGCTCCGATTCATCGTGGGCTCCCCATTCCTTTCCGCCCTGACCAATCGCCCCGCTCCTGTCTCGGCGACCGACTCATCTCCGATGCCCTGCGGGGCCCAGCGGTGTCACCAAAGAGCTCCGTGTGGACGTCCCGCACGCAGGATCTGCTCTCGCCCTCAAAGAAAAGTCATCAACACCTACTTCTCCTTCGCGCGTTCGGTCGCCGCCCGGTACTCCGCGGCCATCCGCCGCATCGCGTCTTTCGATCGCGGTCTACGGAACCACGCTCGGTTGGAGAGGAGACCCGGTCCCACGATGGTGTTTGGATCCCCGCCCGGGTGTTTCATGCAGAGGAACCCGAGGCGCCGCCCGTCCGTCCACCAACCCTCGAGCCACCAGCTAGGCGGGCGATTCGGATCTCCCGCGATCCGCTCGAAGTGCGCCCTAACTTCCTGAGAGGTCGGACGTCGATCCTTCCACTTCAACATGTATTCCGGGATCGTCGCGGATGTGGGCGAAGCCTTGCGTGCGACGAGGCACGCGCCACAGCGTTCGGGTTTGCTGAAGCTCATCTCCTCCTCGCTTCTCAAGATCCGCCGGGCAAGATCCCGCACACGCTCTCCAATTACTCTAATGTCCGGATCGGCCAGATTGCACGCTGTTTCCGGCCCTTCCACGGTGATCGCGACGAGCCAGATAGTCTGTGAGACGCGGATCTGATCCTGACCGATCCGGTAGTCGACTGTCACGGCGTCGCACCCGGGTCCACCTGCTCTTAGGTAGGCCCTGAAGTCGGTCTCGAAATCGCCTACTCTTCGGTAAGCCCTGAAGTCGGTCTCGGGCGGCGGGCAGACCTCCTTCTGCAGCATCCGGCCGATCCAGTCCTTGGCCTGCTTCACGGCGTACGAAGCCATTCCCCGGATCTCGATCGGACCGTACGGCGTCTCGCACCGGACAGGACTGTTGTCGATGGGAACTCGCCGCCCTTCGTCGAAAATGCCAACGGCCAGATAGGCGTTGGCGGCATCAAAGGCCTTGGCCAGATCGGCCTCCGTGGTCTCTTTGGCGAGGTCCTGGCTGCCGGCCTGCCCGAGGACGATGCCGGAAGCCGCAAGTGCCATTAGAATACTCACGCCAATCATCATTTGTCTCCGGTACGGGATGTCGCGTCTTACCTACCAGTCCCACTCGGGGTACGGACCCGGATCCGGCGGATTGATGCAGTAGTACCAGGTGGTCGAGGAGGTCTGATAGACCCAAAACGTCTTGTCGACCAGGGCGTACATGGCCAACGACGGATGCGCGTAAGCGTCAAAGCCGACGCAATAGTACTTGCCGTTATACAAAACGGCACCTTCGTATTTGTTCGTTCCGCCCTCACTGCCCGACCACAGTAACATCTCAACCACGTTGTAAGTCGCGTGTGGATGAGAGAATCCGCCTGCGTGGGGAGGAGGGTCGGTGACCAATCGATACTCGGTGTCATTGCTGCTCAGGCTCCACCTTCCCCCGAGCCCTGCGGTGAGGGGATAGATGTAGCCCTTGGTCATCGGGGCTGACACGCCGAGCATCCGGCAGCACAAGATGAAGAAATTGGCCAGGTACCCGCAATCCGCCTGGTGTGTGCCACTCGGATCGAGCAGCAGCCATAGAGGAACGGGAGGCGTCGACCCCAGGACGGGCATCAGGCCCATGCCGTAGAAGATGGCATCCACGCAATTGGGCTCCAAGGTTTCCCCCGCCGCTTTCTGGCACACCCACTCCACCCTCTTCGTGGTCACGCGGCTACCACTTGGCGTACCCAATGTCAGATACAGCATGACCGAAGTTTCATTCATGTCGATCCAGTTGTTGGACCCGGATGGGACGCGATACTTCCAGTTCTGCTCGACGGAAGAACAGTAGATCTCATCAGGAGTATTTGTCACACTATTATGCGTCGAACTCGCGTATTCGTTTCCAGCCGTAAACGTTGCTTGGCTCTCGCCGAAAGGGACGTCTCCGTTGTCTGACATGACGACCAGCGTGGTATTGAACGAGACCGGTCGCTCAACCCAACACCGTTCAACAACTGTTGCGGAAGTGTTCTTGGTCATGCAGACCGGGGACGCTAGCGGAAACTCCACATCGTACTGAGGGTAGTGCAATGGCATGGTTGAGTCGTCCCACTCACTGAACGCCAAGGGGTCGACGTCGAACATCGAGTGGGTATTCAACCATCCTACTGATATCACTTCAGGAATGCGAACTAGTACTTCCGTGCTGGCCGCCGTGCTGACAGCCGCATCGTCCCTGCTACCCGTGTCACCCGATTCCGTGTCCACTGGCGTCGGCAGATCATCGTCACCGAACCGTATTGTGGCCGACCCGTCTGAATCTGGGGCCTGCCATGTGATCGACGTAACGCCCACCGAATCACCAATGATCGTTCCCCCCGTGGCATGCCACCGCGGCCACTCACTGGAGTCCCCCTTCTCGTCATCAACCAGTGTCGGCGAGTCCCACTTCACAGTGCCGTTAATCGGGCTTATCGGGTACGACGTGTCCTTGTCGGGTGGTCTGACAGCGCTGAAAGTCACCCGCGATCCCGCGATGACCAGAGGCTCTTCTGGTACGACTCCCGCATGATTACAGTCTATCGGCGGGTCCGCCGTGTAGTGGTTGTTGCAGGCGCTCGTGGCGATCGCCGCCATCCCGCACAGTACCAGAAGGACGCAGCGCGGTCGTGGAAGAGTGGAAGCCATCGAGGATCTCCTGTTCAAGGTGCCGCGGACGCACATCTACTCGGGCGCTTCCGGAGCTCGCGGAGACACGTCGCTGGGGAAACTCAGAACGCTATCCAGGCCGCGGATCAGCTCGGCCCCCCGTTTCAACGTCATCCCGCGCTCCTTCTCGATCATCTGAAGCAGCCGCTCGTCGCCCGGACACCGCCTCTCCAACTCGTCTAGCGCCGTCAGCGTCGCCACGGGGCTCGACCGATCACGATACGTGGCGACGAACTTCCCCAGCGCCGCCTCGCGGACTATCTCGCAATCCGCCTGAAGCCCCCGCAGCCGATCCCTCCGCTCCCTCTCGGACATCTCCTCGTCGCCACCCATCGTCAATTGGGATGCGTCAAACCGATATGCTCGCTCGTAGTGCTCCCTGGCCTTGAGGCGCTCCCCACGAGAGTAGTGAATCCCGCCCAGTCGGAGGTGCGCTTGCTGCGCAACGAGTCGACCCGGTGGAGCCGCTTCAAGCGCCTTCTCATAGTACGTCATGGCCTTGTCTCGGTCGGGCTCCGTACCCGGAAGGATGATACACGTGTGCAGGTCTCCGAGCCGGTAAGCGACCTCCGGCCACTTCGAGTACCCGAGATGCCGCTCGAGCATCTCGGCGTACGCGTGACGGGCCTCATGCCCCTTACCGTCGGTCAACTCCAGCGTCTGAGCGAGTTGATGCTTCAGCCGGCCCAGCTCCTCGTCGCCGTTAGCCTGCCCGATCATCTCCCGCAATCGCTCCGCCTTCGCCACGTGTCGGCGCTGCGTCTGACGGCATCGCTCCTCCGGGGTCATGCGGGGCGGGAGAACGCGACGAGCGTCGAGCACGCGCCCCTCACGGTCGACGGGCTGCCCGCATGGAACCAGATTCAGCGCAAGGATCAACCGCGCCGCATACAATGCAGAGTTCATCAGAAGCCTCCACCAAACCGGAAAGGGCTCGGAGACCCCAAACTGGAAACACCATACTATTTCTAGGGTATTACTCTTCCCTCCTGTTGACCGTACCTCCGTGTACGCCCCATAACAATATACGCCACGAACGCTAATTCGACAAGGGCCAATCTCGCGCTTTCCACAACCTAACCCGCTGGGGGGGGGGAGGTTGCTTGGATGTGGCAGCCAACCCTATTGAATCAAGACAGTTATGCGGGATACGCATGACCGGTGCATATGGCATAAACCCCATGGCGAAAAAACATACCATTGGCAGTCCAACAGGCCCGTCCCAAGGAACCCATCATAGCGACTCGTCCGGATCGGCGCGTCACGCACAACCCATAGGAGATTATCGAGACTCGACAGGTCGAAGCTAATCCGCGCCGGATATGATACCTGTTGGGAGAGCCGCCGCACGAAGCCGGGCCCCGGCGCCGGCCCCCAAGGAGTCCCCACGACCACTCAGACGCCGCCGTATCCGCAACACCGACCCCCATATTATCATGGCACGTCCCCCGACGAGCCAGAGCCGCACCCAGTATTCGGCTGCCCAACGCCTCGAGGAGAGAGCCAATGACACAACCCGACCAGCACAGCGCGGCGTCAGATCCCCCCTCAAACGCGGCAAATCGGCGCATTCCGGTGCATTCCGGTGCATTCCGGTGCATTCCGGGACATTCCGGGACATTCCGGGACATTCCGAGACATTTCGAGACATGCAACAACCGGGCCCCACAGGCAACCGGCGTCAGAAACGCGGGAATACGCTGCATCACGCTGCAAATCGGGACATTTCGAGACATTCCGGGACATTCCGGGACATCCAGCGCCCCGTCCCCCCCCAATCCCCCAGACCCTAATCCCTAGACCCTAAACCCTAGACCCTACCCCTCCCCGAGCAGCTTCAGGATGACGTTGTCCGACGGGTACGCGTGTCCCCTGTGCTGGCGGAACGCCTCGCCGTAAGGCTTGCCGATCAGCTTGCCTCGCTCGGCCGACCACTCCTTCATGCTGATGATGTACTGGTCCATGCCATGATGGCTCCGCAGCCACGCCCGCTGGCTGTCATGGCAGGCCAGCATCCGCTCCTTCGTCTCGATCACAGACGTGATGTCCACGACGAAGTCCGGCTCGATCTGCCTGCCGAAGTGGTCCTTGCCCTCGAGCGGGTCCGCGTAGAACAGATGCGGAACCCCCGGCAGGATCTCCGCCGGGTCGACGTCCTCCGTCGGAACGTTCGGGATCGGTGCCGCGAACGTCGCCGCCCGCACGATCAGGCTCGTCTGCTCGTGGTCGATCATGTAGTCCACCGGCGCCGCCGTGATCACCACGTCGGCCCGAGCCTTGCGCAAGACCTCGACGAAACGCATGAACGTCCCGCGGTCGTTGAAGATCTGAAGGTCCATGCACCCGGCGCAGTAGTAGTCCGCATCGAGGATCTTGGCAGCGGCCAGGGCCTCCTTGTGGCGGATCCGGGCGATCTGCTCCGGACGAAGCTCCGCCGAGCCGCAGTCGCCGCTGGTGGCCGTGGCGATGGCGATCTTGCACCCGGCCTCCTTCTTGAGTCGCGCCAGCGTGCCGGCGCAGAGGAACTCGACGTCGTCTGGATGGGCCATGAAGGCCAGGACCGTCTTGGGTTCGGGCATGGGTCACTCCTGTGCCTGGGTGTCGGTCGCGTCAATATCGTTTCCCCGGTAGGCTGGGTCAAGGGAAGCGCAACCCCCCGCCCCCGACGTCGCTCTGGAATATGGAGTGCGGCGGCTTGACGCCGCTTTCCGAGAACTGCGATCAGCCGGCATATTGCGGATTCCGCCCAGATCGCCATAGAATGCGCCGCCGAACGAGCATCGGCATCGGCCAAACCCGATGCCCGAAGACCTGCATGCAGACAGGGGACCGATCATGAAGCAACGTCAGGGGCTAACGCGGAGACGCTTCCTCAGGGCCACGACCGGGGCCGGCGCCGTTGCGGCCTGGCCGTATGTCATCACCAGCAACGCCCTGGGCAACCAGGCCGCCGCGCCGGCCAACAGCCGGATCAACATCGGCGTCATCGGTGCCGGCGGAATGGCCAACCACCATCTGGGCTGGCTCATCAATGAGCGACGGACCAAGGTCGTTGCCGTCTGCGACGTGGACAAGGCGCATCAGGACAGCACCGCCGCCCGCGTCCCGGGCGGGTGCGACAAGTACGACCACTTCGAGGACTTGCTGGCCCGACCGGACGTCGACGCGATCCTGTGCGCCACCCCGGATCACTGGCACGCCCTCGTCGGAATCGCCGCCTGCAAGGCGGGTAAGGACGTTTACTGCGAGAAGCCCCTGACGCTGGCGGTGTCACAAGGGCGGGCGCTCGCCGACGCGGTTCGTCGCTACGGGCGGGTCTTCCAGGTGGGCAGCCAGCAGCGCTCCGACGAGCGGTTCCGCCACGCGTGCATGCTGGCCATCAACGGTCGCCTGGGTCAGGTCCGCCAGGTCCAAACCGGCCTGCCCCCCGGGCCGTCCGGCGGGGGGTGGCAAGAAGGTGGCGACCCCCCCGCGACGCTCGATTGGGATCGCTGGCTGGGGCCCGCGCCGAAGGTGCCCTGGGCCCCGGCAAGATGCCACGGCAACTTCCGATGGTTCTACGACTACTCCGGCGGGAACATGACCGACTGGGGCGCGCATCACAACGACATCGCCCAATGGGGCCTCGGCATGAGCCTGACCGGGCCCGTCCACATCGACGGGCACGGAACCTTCCCGACCGACGGGCTCTATGAAACGGCGACCAACTACGAGGTGACGTACACCTACGCCAACGGCGTCAAGCTCCACTGCAGCAGCAGCAATCGCGGCGGCACGCGCTTCATCGGCACGAAGGGCTGGGTCCACGTCGACCGCGGGTGGATCGACGCCGAGCCCAAGGCGCTGCTCAAGGAGAAGTTCGGGCAGGACGACATCCATCTCTACAAAAGCCTCGCGCATCCGGACAACTGGGTCGCGCACAAGATCAATTGGCTCAACTGCATCGAGAGCCGTCGCAAGCCGATCGCCGACGTCGAGATCGGCCACCGGACGATATCGATGTGTCACCTGGGCGTGATATCGATGCGGATAGGTCGGCCGTTCCGGTGGGATCCGGATCGCGAGCAGATCGTCGGCGACCCCGAGGCCAATCGCTGGGTGAGCAGGCCGATGCGGACGCCGTGGCGGCTGACGTAAGGCCGTTATGGAGTGCGGGCGGCCTGCCCCGTTGGGGCTCGACGCCGTTCTGAAGTATGGAGTGCGGTGGCTTGACACCGCTTTGGCTGCGGCGGCTCGACGCCGCTCTGGAGTATGGAGTGCGGTGGCTTGACACCGCTTTGGCTGCGGCGGCTCGACGCCGCTTTCCTCGCTACCACGAGAGGAAGACCTGCATAGAAACGCACCGGCTAGTCGAAAGGCGGTGTCAAGCCACCGCACTCCAAAGAAACGGCACGTCCGCCGGGCTGGCGGGCGTGCCGTCTTGTATGCGCGACGGCGAGAGCCGAGTCGGCTGCCTATCGTCGTCTTCGTCGGAGCGTCAGCAGACCCCATCCGAGCATCGAGGCGACGAGCGTCGGCAGTCCGGCCGAACCGCAGGTTCCGCATAGCTGCGTAGTCGTGCCGTCGGTCGTTCCGCCCGTCGGCTTCGGTATGCCGCCCGTGTCGTCCCAAACGCTGACGGCGACGGTGGCCTTGGCGCTCATGGCTTGATCGTCGATGACCTCGAGCGTGACGGCATACGCGCCGGGCTGCGTGTAGGTATGCTCCACGATCTGCCCGGCGGCGAACGTCCCGTCACCGAAGTCCCAGCCGTACTGCGTGATCGTGCCGTCGACGTCGCTGGCCACCGCCTGGAGGCGGACGGTATGCGGCGCGGGTCCGTCTCCGGGAGACAGCGCGATCCGTGCCACCGGCGGTTGATTCGGCTTCGAGGAGACCTGGATTCGAACCATGGCCGTTCCGATCAGGCCGCTGACGTCCGTGGCGGTGAGCGTGGCCATGTACGTCCCGGCGTTCTTGTACTCATGCGTGGCGTAGGGCTGTCCGGAGGCGGAAGAGCCGTCGCCGAAGTCCCAGGTGTAGTCAAACTCGATGTTCTCGAGATCCGGATCGAGCGCCCCCCCGCTGAATGTAACAGTAAGGGGAGACGCACCGATCTTGGGCGTGGCCGAGACGCTCGCCTTGGGAGCGCTCTTCTTCCCGAGTGGAGCCATGACGGATTCGCCCCACGACCACCGACTTGGCTCGTTGCGGACGAAGACGGCGTAGTAGTGTATCCCGATCCCGGGGTCGTCCTGGAAGCTCTCACCGATCGTGTTGCTGACGACCTCAACGCCAGGTGCAACGAACTGGCCGACAGTGTAGTTGGTCGGAGTCTTGTTGCGGATGCCCGACGGGAGCCACGTAATCGGGCTGTTCGAGTGAATGACCATCACGGAGGCGACCTCCTCCGACGGGTTCTTCCACGAGAGATTGATCGTGCTGGAACCGAGCTGCCTCAGCTCCGTGACGGGGGGCGGGTAGCTTGAGCCACCCGAGGCGGCTTTGGCCGCGACAACCGCTTTGTACGCGTTGACCCGTCCATATCCATACAGAAGGCTGTGCCCGCTCACCGCCCCGTAGCCGGCCGCCACCGAGTCGATCTGGTCCGCTGAGTGCTCCAGGATCCGCCGAACCTGCTCGTTGGTCAGGGTGGGGTTCGCCCTGAGGATGAGGGCACAGACGCCGGCCACAAGAGGCGTGGCGCTGGACGTGCCCCCGAAGTTCTGGGTGTAACTCCCGTTCAGGAGATCAGGTTCTCCAAAGATGTCGGTTCCGCTACCTTCGTTGTACCCAGCCGTGGGAATCCCGAGATTCGGATCGTCCATGACGTCGGTCGTCGTAATCCCGAGCGCTCCGTAGTTCCACGTCGGTGCCACGACACACAGCTCCGGACCGAAGGCGCTGTCGTCGTATCGCCGGTCGAAACAGTCGGAACCCCCGATGGCGATCACCTGCGACAACGCGGCCTTGGCATTGACGTCGGTGATATAGCTCGGATAGTTGCCGGCGGCGAAGAGAATGACCATTCCCCTACCGTTTCGCCCCGTTGTGGCAGCCTGCTGAATGGCATCGTAGAGAACGTCTGACGGGGGGTAGGGACCGCCCCAACTGTTGTTGATGATGTCCGCGTTCTGCGTTGAGGCGAACGTGAATCCCTCGGCCGCGTTGACCTCATAGATGTAGAGTCCAAGGCGAATGCCGAGGAGCTGAGCCGTCGGGGCTGCCCCGACAACGCCGATGCCGTTCAATCGTGCGAGCGCCACCCCCGCTACGCAGGTCCCATGATCTTCCCCCGGCAGTCCAGGGGTCGGGTCGGCGTCTTCATCGAAGGTGTCCCACCCGCCCACATAGGCGTCTGCCAGATCCTCGTGATTCCGCTGCACGCTGTCATCATTGATGGCCACGCGCACGCTCCCCTGGGATGTCAGCCCGGAGACCTCGGCCCAGGCCTCGGGCCAGTCAATGTCGGCATCGACGGTCGCGCCGCTTTGCCCCGTGTTGTTGAGATGCCACTGATTCGGGTAAAGCGGGTCTGCGACCTGGTATCGCACCAGCTCCGTGAGGAAATCCGGATGGCAGTAGACGCTCCTCGAGTCCTTGTACAACTTGGCCGCGACGGCGACGGCATCGCCCTCCGGATCGAGCACTCGCACCAAGTACGCACTTGCCAGCCCCTTGACCTTCCGGATCTTGGCAAGCCCGTACTCGCTGAGGCACTTGCTGATCTCCGCGTCGCCAAGCCCCGCCTGGAACTTGACCACGATCCGATCGGTTACCATCATGATCCGCCCGCTCTCGTACAGACGGTAGAGCTTGCGAACCTGCTTGACGCCGGAGACCTGCCGGATCTGCGCTGCCGCGTCTGGAGGGCCCCCGAGGACGGGAACCATCCTGAGGCCTCTCAAGATCGCTCCTTCATTGGGCGCGACCATGCTCGGCATTCCCAGCGCCGCCAACTCCCGGCCCACCGCCTTGGAATCCGCTCCCTTGGCGAGTTCCACGGTGACGTAGTCGGTAGCGGGTTCCAGCCGAACGGCCTCGCCCCGACTGTAGTACACGGGAGTTTCCGCCGACAGAGCCGCCTGAGCAGACGCCAACATGATCAGCGCGCCCGCAAGCACCGCCCGCGCCTGCAGTCGTCGCTTGCCCTGCTCCCCTAGGCATGACTGAAGCCTCATGAACACGTCTCCTTCTTCAGCTTGTCTTTGCAGCAACGTCAATCCGGGCGACAAGACAGTGGGGTCCTGTCGGTCGTGAGCCCTGGACGATCAACAAGGTCGTGTCCGGTTCGTCTAACGTTAGCCAGTTGGCCCAAGGGTGTGAATCGGCCGCAACCGCCGCAGAGCCCGCGCGGCATAGACCGAGCATCGATGGATCTGCCGCTCTCAGCAGGTCGACGCTCCCCCTTCCTCCCCTGGACCGCATCGTACTTAACCGTTACTCATATCGGACTTTGGCGGTCAAACACTCAATCTTATGCCACCGAGTTCACCGGGTCTATCAGTGATCGCCAGAATATTCGCCCCAGCCGCGTTGTGTCGCATCGGCCGCACCAGCCGCCAGATCCGAAGAGAGATTGCCTAGGTTTACATCCGGCCCCTATCCGCGCTCCACTTCCGGTAATAGGGGGTGTCGGGCGGGGGCACACGGGTCGAGGGCGGGTGGGCGAGGAAATCGAGCAGCAGGCCCGGTCGGGCTTGGCGCTGAGGGGACATGAACCTATAGTATTCACATGTCGCGCAGGCGACGGCGCGGTCGCCGCGTTAATCAATCCGACATAGCAGGTCTGGTAATACGGGGTAGGGCGCGGGAACTGGCATCCGTTCCGCTGGGGTTGCTCGCGTGATGGGTTCCGTTTGCATACAGCTCGTCTCTCTCCTTGCGGCCGGTGATCCCGGGCTCACGACGGCGCGAGTCGTGTGGGATCTGATCGCTCGGAACTGGGCCCTGACGGCCATCTTCCTGACCCTGCTGATTCTGGTCATCACCCCCATCCTGATCATCCGCAAGTACGTGAACATCTCGTTGAACATCCTGAAAGATACGCCGCCACCCCTGTCACGCGGGCCGCGAGACTTCGTCCCGCTCGCCGGGGAAGAGGTGGAGTTTCGGTCGTTTGACGGGCTGAACCTGCGGGGAGTCCTCCTGCGGGGCAACCCGGACGTGGCGCGGCGGGGCATGGTGATCTTCGCCCACGAGTACGCCAGCGACAGGAGCAGTTGCGCCCGCTACTGTCGGCCGCTGATCGAGGCGGGCTACGACATCTTCAGCTTCGACTTCCGAGGCCACGGGGACAGCAGCCAGGAGCCGAACTACGAGCCCCGACAGTGGGCCAGCGACCGCGAAGTCAACGACATGGTCGGGGCGATCGCATACGTCGAGGACTGGCTGGAGGCCAACGCATATCCGGTGAAGCTGGGCATCTTCGGGATCAGTCGCGGGGCGGGGGCGGCGATCCTGGCGGCTCAGAACGACCCGAGAGTGCATGCGTTGCTCGTGGACGGTGCGTTCAGCACGGATACCACGATCGAACACCTCATGAAGCGCTGGGCGTACATCTTCGCGAAAGTCCGATTCGTGTACGAGAACCATCACCCCGCGTTCTGGCGAGTGTTGCGGTGGTGCATGATCCAGCAGGCGCAGCACGAGTTGGGGGTCGAGTTCCCGTCGGTCCGCAAGGCGTTGATGCGGATGTCGCCCCGGCCGATCTTCTTCGTTCACGGCGAGAAGGACAGCTATATTCCCGTGGAGCAGACGGAATTGTTGTACGCCCTCTCGAGCCAGCCCAAGTACAAGTGGATCGTACCCAGCGCCAAGCACAATCAATCGGTGATCATCCAACCCGAGCAGTACGCGGCGCGGACGGTGGCGTTCTTCGATCGTTACCTGGCCGAGCGAACGCCGGCGGACGGGTTCTTCTCCAACAGCGTGCTGTCCGAGTTCGCTCAACCGCTGGCCGAGCCGGACCGATCGTCGACGCCCGCTGATCAGACGAAATCCGAGGCCCTTCCGGACGTTTCGAGAAACTGATTGCCTCCGCGGCACACGGGTGTCGTCCAGGTGCCGTGGGGGACGGTCCGTCCGCGGACAAGACCGGCTCGAAGACAGGCTGGCTCACTTGCCGCCGGGCCACGTCCGCGATGCCAGGCTTGCGGGGACTGGCGCTATTCGGTAAACATCATAAGCTATGTCAGATCAGAACGATGCTCCCGCCGTCTCCGTGGTTTCACCGATGTACAACGAGTCCGCCAAGATCGCAGAGGCGGTGGCGGCGATGCGGGGCTCGCTGGAGAGCCTTGGGCGGAGCTGGGAGTTCATTCTCGTCAACGACGGCAGCGTGGACGACTCGCTTTCGCTCGCCCGCCAGGCCGCCGGCGAGGATCCGCGGATCCGCATCATCACCTACGAGAACAACCGAGGCCGGGGGCATGCGCTGAGGACGGGGTTCGCGGCGGCTCGGGGGGAGTTCGTCGTCGCCACGGAGGCGGATCTGAGCTGGGGAACGGACATCGTGCACCGGCTTCTTGTTGCGTGCGAGCGCCCGGGCGTGGACATGGTGGTGGCCAGCCCTCACATGGAGGGGGGCAGGCTGGAGAACGTTCCGACGCATCGAGTGTTCCTGACTCAGTTTGGCAACGTGCTGCTTCGGCGCTTGATGCCGGGCGGGCTGACGATGAACACCGGCATGACGCGAGCGTATCGACGTGACGTGCTCGATGCGATGGACCTGCACTCGGACGGGAAGGAGCTCCACCTGGAGATCATCAGCAAGGCCCACGCGCTGGGGTTCAGGATGATGGAGATCCCGGCGACGTTGGCGTGGAGCCCGGACCGTCGCAAGGAGAAGCGTCGTTTTCGAGCCGGCGGACTGATCGTTTCGCACATCGCGCGCGGGCTGGCCGAATCCCCCATGGCCCTGTTTGGCTGGCTGGGCGGCGGGCTGCTGGGCATGGGCCTGATCACCTTGCTCACGAGGCTCATCTTGTTCGTGGTCGGCTCGGACAGAGGCAGCATCATGTTGCCTATCGTGGGGATGATGGCGACGGGGACCGGGCTGGTCGGCCTTCTGACCGGATTCGTCGCGGGCCAGATCCGAGATCTTCGGAACGAGGGCTACCGTCTCCAGCGGCGGCAGATGGAGTTGCTTCGAGGGCTGTCCCGATCCGGTCCGGGTGCTGGGGCGGCTTCCTCCGCAGGCGTGGCCTCCTCGAACGACGCGGATTGACCGTCACGGCGGCCTCATGAGGATCTGCCACATCATCACGAGATTGATCGTGGGCGGGGCGCAAGAGAATACGCTCCTGACCTGCGAAGGGCTGCACGAGCGCGGTCACGACGTGCTCCTGCTCGCCGGGCCGGAAACGGGGGCGGAGGGGTCTCTTCACGAACGAGCGAGCCGGGGGGGCTATGCCTTCGAGATCCTGGACTCGCTGCTCCGAGACGTTCATCCCCTGACCGACCGGGCCTGCCGGCGCGACCTGGCCGGGCGGCTGAGCGCCTGGCGGCCGGACGTCGTTCACACGCACAGCAGCAAGGCAGGGGTCTTGGGGCGGCTGGCGGCTCGAGACGTCCGCGCGCCCAAGGTCGTTCACACGGTTCACGGCATGAGCTTCAACCGAACGCAGTCGTTCCTCAAGCGGCGGATGTTCGCGGCGATCGAACGCTATTGCGCGCGTTTCACGGACGTGATGATCACGGTGGCCGAGGCGATGACGGCTCAGTGTCTGGCCGGCGGCGTGGGGCGCGCGGAGCAGTACCGGACGGTCTACTCCGGGATGGACGTGAGCGCATTCGATCCGGCGCGGTACGACCGTCAGGAGGTGCGCGAGGGGTGGGACTTCGGGGGCGATGAGGTGGTCGTGGGGACGATCGCGCGGCTCTTCGCGAACAAGGGCTACGAGCAGTTGATCGGGGCGATGAGCCGGGCCGTGCGAGGCAATCAACGTCTGCGATTCGTCTGGGTGGGCGACGGGCCGTGGCGGCAGCGGTATGAGGCCGAACTGGCCCTGGCGGGTTTGCGCGAGCGGGTCTTCCTGACGGGCCTCGTGGATCCGGGGGAGATTCCGCGGCTGATTACGGGGACGGACATCCTGGTGCACGCTTCTCAATGGGAGGGGCTCCCTCGGGCGGTGGTTCAAGCCCTGTTGATGGAGCGACCCGCGATCAGCTTCGATATTGACGGGGCTCCGGAGGTGGTCGTGCCCGGGGAGACGGGCGAGCTCGTCGGGCTGAATGACATCCAGGGCTTGGGCGACGCCATCACGAGCCTGGCTGACGATGCCGCCAGGCGGCGGCGCTACGGCGCGGAGGGGCGACGTCGTTGCCTGAAAAGGTTTGACCACAGGGAGATGGTCAGCCGCATCGAAGAGATCTACCGGTCCGCGGGGGAATGAGGTCGGAGTTAGCCAAGGGCATCCTGGCGGACCTGAGGGGCTGTTTCGCGTGGCGTTCCGTGACCGGTCCTGCTAAGCTATTGACGTGACGTTGGTGGAAGACTACACTCGCAAAAAGCGCGAACTAGGTCGCAAGCGCCTTATTGCTACTGGGATTATACAACCCCAGCAACCGGAGATGAGCCGGTCCCACCGGGAAGTACGCCTTGGATCCCGATACGGCAAAGTCCAATACCGGGTTTTTCCAGGACTTCAAGAAGTTCTTCTTGCGGGGGGTTGGCGCGCTGCTCCCGACGCTGCTGACAATTGCCATCCTTATTTGGGCGTATCAGCTCGTCGATGCGTATATCGGGCAGTACATCACGGAAGGTTTCATCGCCGGACTGGCACGAACGGCGGGCGCGCCGACCAGCGGTACTGTCGATCGGGATCGGGATACGTTGAAGTATGGGGTTCGAACGGGTCAGTTGGATTCCAAAGGTCGTTGGGTGACAAATGAATACCTCATCGTGCACCATCCGGCCCATCGTCCGGAACGACCTGACCGACCCTATGGGTCGTTAGCGTATCGTACGGCCTTGTGGCGAATTGCCTTTGCCAAGTACAAGTTGGGATTGGTGGGCTTCCTCCTGGCCATCGCGCTGGTATACTTTGTCGGTTTCTTCGTGGCGAGTTTCATCGGCCGGACGGCGTGGGGCTTGCTGGAGCGGGTTCAGCAGCGGGTCCCGTTGGTCAATGCGGTGTATCCGCACGTCAAGCAGATCACGGACTTCCTGCTGAGCGAGAACCGCCTGGCGTTCCGTTCGGTGGTGGCCGTGGAGTACCCGCGGCGAGGGATGTGGTCGTTGGGATTGCTGACGGGGGAGGGGATTCGTCGGCTGTCGGAGGCAACGACGGAGAAGGACCTCGTCTCGGTGTTCATCCCGAGCAGCCCGACGCCGGTGACGGGATATGTGATTACCGTTCCGCGGTCAGATGTGATAGAGTTACCGCTGAGTATTGACGAGGCCCTGCGGTTTACGATCAGCGGAGGCGTGATCAAGCCGGAGACTCGACCTATGGCGGGCGCTCCGGAAGGGCCCGAGGGGGTGACGATGGCGAGCTTTCGGACCCGGCCGCTGGCACAGGCGGATTCTGGGGTCTCGAATGCCGACCCTTCATCATCCGAGGCGACGGACCGGAGTCCGCGGTCTGGTCAGGATTCGGACCGCGGGCGGGCGTCTTGACTGGCAAGGAGGAGTGGACCGTGCAGATTTCGGTCAGCGGAAGACATCTAGAACTCAGCGCGGAATTGCGAAGCTATGCCGAGAGCAAGGCCGGCAAGCTGACGCGGTTCTATGATCGGCTGCAGGCCGTCGAAGTGGTACTTGACGGCGAGGGCAACGGCTTTGAGGCCGAGGTGATTGCCACGGCGGAGCATAAGAGCGTTTTCGTGGCGAAGGAACGAGGAGAGGATATGTACGCCGCCGTGGATCTGGTGATGGACAAGATCGAACGGCAGCTAACGAAGCACAAAGAGCGATTTCGGAACCGCAAGCATCAGGGGGCAAAGGCGCCCAAGGCTGGCGACGAAACGGAGACTCCATCGACATAGGTAAACCATGAAGCTATCGGATTTTGTAGTCAAAGAGGCGATTATCCCCGAGTTGGACAGTACGGATCGGAATGCCGTCATCCGGGAACTGGTAGAGAGCTTGAAGAAGGCCGGCAAGGTGGCGGCCGGGGATGTCGAGGCGCTGGTTCGAGCAGTCGTGCAGCGAGAGAACCAGGGAAGTACCGGTTTCGGGAAGGGCGTAGCCGTTCCGCATGCCAAGCACCCGGCGGTCAAGAAGATGGTGGCCACGATTGGCCGCAGCAGCGCCGGAGTCGATTTCGCGGCGCTGGACCGAGCACCGGTGTACTCGATCGTTCTACTGCTGAGTCCGCAAGATCAGCCGGACGAACACCTGCAAGCGATGGAGACGATCTTCCGTCATCTGCAGCAGGATAACTTCCGGCGATTCCTTCGTCAGGCGGGCGCCGTGGAAGGGATCGTGGATCTGATCGAGGAAGCCGACAGCGGCTTGACCTGATCGTCGGAACGCCTCGGCCGCGAGGAGTCGACGACGTGGCGGGCCTTTATGGTACCACAGGGTGCCGGTTGAGGGTCGCGGGTCGGACGGGGCGTTGGCGGGGTGGGGCGCAACGTGCTTGAATCGCAATCTGAGTCCAATCAGATCGAGCGTGAGGTGACGATCCTCAATTCGCAAGGTCTGCATGCGCGCCCGATCATGCAGTTTGTGGACACGGCCGCACAGTTCGCGTCGGAGGTGAAGGTGGCCTCTGATGAGACGGTCGTAGACGGCAAGAGCCCCATGGAGATGATGCTTCTGGCGGCGACGCAGGGCACGCGACTGCGACTGACGGTCTCTGGGGACGATGCGCGCCAGGCGGCGGATGCCCTGGTAGAGTTGATCGAGCGAAAATTCGACGAGGAATGAGCCTGGTGTCCTGCGAGCGGTTCTGACGGACGGGCCGATGCCCGGAACACCGGCTGCGGCGGGCTTCATGTTCGGGTCGGACGGGTCGAACCAGAGAGTTGACTCGAACGACATGTCTCGCCGATATGTGATCGAGCGTTGTCCTTGCCACCGGACGAACAGTACTGCCGCCGTCGGCTCGACGACGGAGACCGACGGGGCTTGGACACGTACGGAGCACCATGGAGGTCAAGAAGGGAATCCCGGTTTCTCCCGGTGTGGCGATCGCGCCGGCCGTGGTGCTTGATGCGGAGGAATACCGCATCACCCAGCGGACCGCGTCCCCCGACGAGGTCCCCCACGAGCAGGAGCACGTCGATCTGGCCCTGGTCGCGGCGCGCAACGAAGTGGAGGAGCTGCGCGACCGGACGAGCGAGCACTTCGGCCGCGAGACGGCGGCCATCTTCGACTTCCACCTTGGCGTCCTAAACAGCGAGTCCTTCCGGCAGAAGCTGCTCGACAGCGTCGAGAAGAACAGCTACACGGCCGCGTACGCGGTCAGTCAAATCATGCACGAGTATCAGCGGCGCTTCCTGGACATGCGCGAGCCGGTGTTCAACGATCGCGTGAAGGACGTCTACGACATCGAGAAGCGGCTGCTGAGACATCTGCTGGGGCACATCCGCGAAGACCTGCTTCATTTGAGCGAACCCGTGGTCGTGATCGCGCATGACCTGACGCCCTCCCAGACGGCGCAGTTGGACCGATCGAAGGTGCTGGGGTTCGTGACGGACGCAGGGGGATTGACGTCGCACACGGCCATCCTGGCCAGGAGCGTCGGGATTCCGGCGGTGGTCGGTCTGAACGACATTACGAGCACCGTTTCCGGCGGCGACCTGGTGATCATCGACGGGACCAAGGGCCTGGTCATCTGCAAGCCGACGGAAGAGACGCTGGAGGAGTATGAGGAGACGGGGGAGCGGCTGATCGAGTTCGGCCACGAGCTGGACGAACTGAGGGATCTGCCGGCCGAGACGCTGGACGGAGAACGTGTCGAACTGCTGGGGAACATCGAGTTTCCGCATGAGGTGACGACGTGCCTGAACCGCGGAGCGGAAGGCATCGGCTTGTATCGAACGGAGTTTCTGTATCTTAGAGGTGAGACCGAGCCCACGGAGGCTGACCACTACGAGGCCTATCGGGATGCCATCGAGGCGCTCGGCGGCAGGCCGATCGTCATCCGCACGCTGGACCTGGGGGCCGACAAGTACGCCCAGGCATTGGGCGAGGATCCGGAGCGGGAGCGTAATCCGTTCCTGGGTCTGCGATCTATTCGTCTGTGTCTGGCGAACGTGGACATCTTCAAGGCTCAGTTGCGGGCCATCTTGCGGGCGTCGGTTCTGGGACACGTGTCGATCATGTTCCCGCTGATCAGCAAGGTGATGGAGCTTCGCCAGGCCAAGTGGCTGCTGGCCGAGGCGATGGAAGACCTGGATGAGGAAGGGATCGAGTACCGCAAGGACATCCGGGTTGGGATCATGGTCGAGACGCCGTCGGCGGTGGCGATGTCGGGAACGTTGGCCCGTGAGGTGGACTTCTTCAGCATCGGCACGAATGACCTGATTCAGTACACGCTGGCGGTTGACCGTGCGAACGAGCGCGTGGCTCCGCTGTATACGGGCGCGGATCCGGCGGTGATCCGGTTCGTTCGGGACGTGATCCACAGGGCCAAGCGGCAGGGGGTCGACTGCAGCCTCTGCGGCGAGATGGCGGGCGATCCGATGTTCACGCCGCTGCTGTTGGGCCTGGGGCTGCGGAAGTTCAGCATGGCCCCGACCGATATTCCCGAAATCAAGCAGATCATCCGGAGGGTGACGACGAATCAGACGCAGAAGCTCGCCAGAAGAGTGTTGCGGATGGAGAGTGACCGCGAAATCTATAACTGTCTGCGTGACGAGATGCTCAGGATCCTGCCCGAGGCGATGTAGCTTCGGGCCAGGACAGGATACATGGTTGCGGCGAGGAATGGGGCAGATCGCCGCGGAGAGACGAAACGAGACGTCGAAGCAGCCGATCGGAGGATTTGGACGGGCATTGCGATACAAGGTGGCATTACGGTTTGCGGTGACGGGAGATCGACGTTTCCTGTCGCATCGCGATCTGGCTCGGTTGTTCGAACGGGCGATTTCGCGAGCGAACCTGCCGATCCGCTACTCCTCGGGGTTCAATCCCAGGCCTCGCCTGTGGTTGCCGCTTCCTCGAGGGGTGGGCGTCGCTTCGGACGACGAACTCCTTGTCCTCGAGTTGGACCGACACGAGCCCCCGTGTCGGGTGCTCGAGCGACTTGCCGATCAGATGCCGGAAGGGATCGTGTTGCGCGAGGCCTTTGAACAGGCTTCGCGTGTTACGCCCCGGCCGGTGGAGGTGACGTATCACCTCGAACTGAGCGGCAAGATGGAGGATCCGGGCTTGACGGAGGCGCCTCGACGAGGCGCCGAGGAGCCCATGGCCCTTGCCGAGCGAATCCGCACGGTGATGGCGGCTGGCGGGATTGACGTTGAGCGGACCGTCCACAAAGGGGGACGGACGCGAATCGTGAACCTTCGGCCTTGGATCATCCGACTGGAAGTCAATGACACCACCTTGATCATCGTTCTGCACGTCAGTCCGGAAGGATCTGCTCGACCGGCGGAAGTGCTTGGTCTTCTCGGCCTGGATCCCATCGAAACATTACCGCGCCTTTGCAGGGCGTCGGTCGGATGGGAAGGGCTGGGGCCCGACGGCGCTTCGCCGACAGACTCAATACAGCCGGCTGGATCCGGCAAAGGATGAAACGTGGGACGGAAAACAGAAAACAGGCGAGGGGCCACGGCGGACCGAGACGCGGCGGACGACAACGACGATAACCGGTCGGCGCAAGAGGAAGTCGTTGGTCAGACGGGCTCCGGAGAAAAGCCCGAGAGCGAGATCGCGGCGACGGGGGTGCAGGCGAATTCACAAGATGCCGATCGTCCCGCGAAAAAGCGCCGGCGTCGATCTCGAGGGCGGCGCAAGGGCGCCAAGACGCCGGCGGAAGGGACGACGGAGCAGGAGGGGGCCTCTGGGGAGGCATCCTCATCGGCGCCTGCAGAGGCGTCCGGCTCGGCGGAGCACCCTCACTCGCAGGAGTCCTCGGAGACCTCCGAATCGGGTCACGGCGCGGCCGCGTCATCCGAGACCTCGCCGCGACCGAAGAAACGCAGGCCGAGACGCCGGCGCAAGTCAGGACGGACGGGGTCGGCGGCGCCCAATGACGCGACGGAGGGAGAGTCGTCAGAATCGACGACCGAGGCCGCTTCAGGATCGGACGCCGCCGCCGAGGCTGCTCGGACGACGGGAGCGGAACCGAAAGAGAGACCCTCCGAATCGGACGAGGAACGCGAGGCCTCGGGCAAGGACAAGCGACCTCGAAGGCAGCCGCGTTCTCGATCGCAGGGGGACGTGACGGAAGCCAAGCTGGGCAAGATCGGCAAGGGCCGCGAAATGCTCATCAGCGTGGTTCCGGGGGAGGAATGCCGAATTGCCCTGATGCTTGACGGACGGCTCGAGGAGCTCTTCATCGAACGCGCGTCGTCGGAATCCCATGTGGGCAACATCTACAAAGGAAGGGTCACCAACGTGGAGCCGTCGATTCAGGCGGCATTCGTCGACTTCGGGCTTCACAAGAACGGGTTCCTGCACATTTCGGACGTCGTGCCGCATTACTTCCCCGACCATAACGGCGAGCCCGAGGATATCGGCCGGAAGACGCCGCGTCGGGATCGCCCTCCGGTGCAGAGCTGCTTGCGACGCGGACAAGAGGTAATCGTCCAGATCACGAAAGAGGGGATCGGGACGAAAGGTCCGACGCTAAGCACGTACATCAGCGTTCCGGGTCGGTTTCTGGTCATGATGCCGGGGATGAGCCGGTTGGGAGTCTCCCGCAAGATCGAGGAGGACGACGACCGTCACAAGATGCGGGACATGCTGAGTCAACTCACCTTGCCCAAGGGCATGGGCTTCATTCTGCGGACGGCGGGGCTGAATCGGACCAAGCGGGAGTTGCAGCGAGATCTGAATTACCTAGCGCGGCTGTGGAAGACCGTGACGGATTTGATCAAGAACGAGCGGGCACCCGCGACGCTGTATCAGGAGTCGGATCTGGCGATCCGGACGGTCCGTGACACGTTGGAAACGGACGTAGAGCGGATCGTCATCGACGATGAGGCCACGGCGCAGAAGGTCCAGGACTTCCTGTCCATCGCGATGCCTCGGGCGACGGAAAAGGTTCGCCTCTATTCCGACCCGCTGCCCCTGTTCTACCGGTACCGCATCGAGGAGGAGATCGAGAAGCTCCACAATCGATACGTGCCGCTTCCGAGCGGCGGTTCGCTGGTGATCGAATCGACGGAAGCCCTGGTGGCGATCGATGTGAACAGCGGCAAGTATCGCGAGCAAGCCGACGCGGAGGAGACGGCTCGCCGGACGAATCTGGAAGCGGCCGAGGAGATCGCGCGGCAACTGAGACTGCGGGATCTGGGCGGCTTGATCGTCTGCGACTTCATCGACATGCGGATGGAGAAGCATCGGCGGCAAGTGGAGAAGGCGCTGCGGGATGCGCTGAAGCGTCACAAGGAGCGGGCAAAGATTCTGCGGATGTCGCGTTTCGGCATCATCGAGATGACTCGGCAGCGGACGCGGCCCTCGATTTCGCGGAGCATGCATCAGGATTGCCCGTACTGCCGCGGGACAGGGCTGATCAAGACGCCTGAGTCGACGACGCTGGACGCGATGCGGATGCTACAGCTCGCGATACACCGGGAGGCGATCAGTCAGATCGAGATCCATGTGTGTCCGGATGCGGCCTTCGAGCTGCAGAACCGCAAGCGTCGGGCGATTCACGAGTTCGAGGCGCAGTCGGGCAAGCGAGTGGTGGTTCGGGCGGCGGATCATTTTGCCCCTGGGCAGTTGGAGTACGTCTGCAAGGATGCGCGCGGGCGTCCGGTCAAGTTTCCGTGAGCGATGATTTTGGGGATGCCGGGCGCGGGGTTGACATCGCGCCAAGCGGGTGCTCATATTCATGCAGTTCATGGATGCTGAAGATCTGATATTTCCATCGGGGCCGAGAACGGGCTCTGGATGAGAGGTGCCTTTCGGTAAGGTTCCTCGAGTACCAGCGGATCGACGTTGAAAGGAGGCAAGGGGATGAAACCGAGAGTGCGGTTTGCCGGTCGAGCATTGCTGGGTTTGATCGTGGCGGGGCTGTGGACCACGGGGTGCGAGGATCCCAACAAGCAGCGCATCGCGATGCTGGAGGAGGACAACGGGAGGCTCCTGCAGGAGAAGGCCCAGGTTCAGAAGGACCTCGAGGGCGTGAAGTCTCAGATGAAGATCCTGGCGGCCGATCTGGAGAATGCCAAGAAGGCCGCCGACGAGGCGAACAAGAAGGTCGCCGACGTGAACAAGGCCAAAGCCGATGCGGACGCCCGGGTCAAGAAGCTAGAGGGTGAGCTCGGCGCGGCGAAGAAGGCCGGCGACGAAGCCCGAAAGGCGGCGGATCAGGCCAAGGCCGACGTGGACAAAGCCAACAAGGCCAAGGCCGACGCGGACGCTCAGGCGAAGAAGGCCAAGGACGACCTGGCGAAGGCCACGGTCAGCGCCAAGGAGGCGCAGGAGGCGGCCAAGGCCGCTCAGGCCAGCGTCACGAAGACTCAGGCCGACCTAGAGCAGGCCAAGAAGCGGATTGCTGAACTCGAGAAGGAGAACGAGGCGCTGAAGAAGGAGCTCGATGCGCTCAAGAAGAAGCAAGCGACAAAGGAGAAGAAGGACAAGACGGAGCCCGGTAGCAGCCCGTAGCAACGGGCATGCGGCGCCGGCGGTTGTCGCGCCGTTACGGTAGTCCAACACACACGGCCCTCGACGGATGGATACCGGTCAAGGGCCGTGTTCTTCTTGGCGGGAGCGTGGACGGCGGATTCGGTCCGTCGGCCTGATTCCATGGTTCCGGCTGATCCCCGCTTGCCGATCGTCGTGACCGATCGCTACCATTGAGGGATGAAATCGGCGGCGGGCGAGCTCGAGACTCCGCGTTGAAGACTTCTCACTCCAATCCGTCCGGTCATCCGACTCAATGTGAGGTGGCTGCCGTTCTGGCGGGCGGGGACGGACGGCGGATGGGGCTGGACAAGACCCAGATGAGGGTGGGCTCGGCAACACTCCTGGAGCGAGCGGTCGAGTTGGCTGAGGCGATCGCGGATCGCGTGTTGGTGATAGGGCGGACGGGGGTGAATGGGCTTCCGGGTCAGGTGGAGGCACATCCGGACGACTGTCCGAACGTCGGTCCGTTGGGAGGCATCGCGACGGCGCTGCGGCTGAGCCACCCGGCCGGGTGTCTGGTGATTCCATGCGATATGCCGCTGCTTCGGGGGGAGCTGCTGAGACGGCTGATCGAGGCGCACAGAGCCGCGTCGCCGGACATAACACTGGTGGTCAATC
>JAFGLZ010000076.1 GCA_016927755.1 Phycisphaerae bacterium | reverse complement strand
GGTTTCGGTGTCCCACAGCTTGACCGTGTTGTCATCACTGCCGCTGGCCAGGGCGCGGCCGCGCGGATCAAAGGCGACGCTCCTGACCCAGTCGCGGTGTCCTTCGAGGGTTCGGAGGAGGCGTCCGTCGGCGGCGCGGTAGAGCCGGACGATGCCGTCGCTGCCGCCCACGGCGAGCAGGTCGGCGTCCTGACTCCAGGCGACGGCCTGGACGGCTGAGGGTGACCCGGCTTGGACGACGGGCACCAACTCGTCCCGGACAACGGTGCCAGGCAGGTGAATGCCGCGAACGTGTTGAACGGTGGCCGTGGCGAACTGGGCCGGGTCGCACGAGGCGCCGGTCAGATCACAGTGGGTCAGGCGCGCATTCCCGAGCGACATGCCGCCGAGGTCCGATTTGCGGAAGTCCACGTGCTCGGCGAGCAGGCCCTGTGCCTTGGCCTTGCGAAGATCGGCCTTGGCAAGGTTGCAGCGCAGGAGGCGAACGCCGTTCAGGTTGGCCTCGGTCAGGTTGGCCTCGGCGAGATGGGCCTGCTTCAGGACGGCACGTTCCAGGACGATCTCCTGCAATTGGGCGCCCGCGAGTTGAGCGCCCGGTGGGATGCGCTTGGCCAGCTCGCGTCTGAGGCGTTCGGCGTCCTCGATCTCCTCCTCCATGTCGCAGTGGACGCGCCCGCTCCAGTAGAGGACTTGTAGGGCGTTTTCCGAGGCGTTTGGCGTGTACGAGGTGATCAGGATATCTCGTAACGGTGCGAGGAGGGCGTCGTTTTCGTCGAGCAGCGTGAGGAAGTAGATGACCTTGCGGTCGAGGCGGCGGGTGTTCAGGGCGGAACGTACGGCATCTTCGGGTTTCGCCTCGCTTGGCTGCAGGGACGACAGGATTCTTCGGGCGAGGAAGAACTCGCCGAAGGATCGGTGCATGAAGGAGAAGTTGCCGTCGTGGTCGCGGCGGAGGAATGAGGCGGTCTGGACCTCGCGGGCGATGTCGTCGACCTCCTCGTCGCCGAACTCGATTGCGCCGGCGGCTTGGAGTTTCGCGACAAAGGCAACGAGATCCTTCGTGGTGATGCTGCCACTTTCCTGCTGCCACATCCACCAGGCCAGCTCCATCATGAGGGCGAGCTTGGTCTCTTGGGTGAGGACGACGCGGCCCTTCCGATAGTCGCGTTCGACCCAGAGGTTCGTGTAGACGGTGTAGAGGTTGGCGGCGTTGACGCAGTCGTCCGGGTCCAGGCGGGGCAGCGATTTGACGATCATGTCCAGGAGTAGGGGGCGCTGGGCCAGGTCGCGGAGGTTGTAGATCCTGCGGATGGTCAGCCAGTCGGCGTCGGCGTCGTCGCCGCGGGTACGGCGGAGGTACTCTTGGATCTGTACCTCGCTGAACTCTTGGAGGTAGACGACCTCGGCGTTGGACTGTTGGCGGAGCTCCTTGTAGAGGGCGGTTTCGGCGGCGGTTAGAGACGGGCCCTGGCCGATGAGGCGGGCCTGCTCCTGTCGGTCCTTGAAGTAGTGGGTGCGGCAGGTGAGGATGACCTTGCCGTCGCCGTCGGCGGCGCGGCGGAGCTCCTGGAAGTTGCTTTGCGTGACGTCCCAGCGGACGCGGTCGGCCATTTCGTCGAAGGCGTCGAAGAAGAGGACGACTTTGCCCTGTCGGACGAGGTGGTCGAAGCGCTGGTAGTTGACGCCGGGCAGGCCGCGGTCGCGGAAGTGCTTGACGACGATGCTGTCGAGGGCGACTTCCTTGCGGACCTCCCGGAGGGGGATAAGGACGGGGGCGGGGTGGCGGAGGGGGTCGTCGCGGAAGCTTCGGGCCATCTGGTAGGCGAGGAAGCGGGCGAGCGTGGTCTTGCCGGTGCCGAGGTCGCCGAGGACGGCGAGGAGGTTTGCGTCGGGCTTGCCGAGCCATTCGGCGAGGTGGGCCATTGCGGCGCGGCGCTCGTAGGTGACGTCGGTGACGATGTCCGGTCGGATGAAGAGGTCTCGGCCGTCCCAGTTCTTGGGGTCGGCGATCCAGTCCTCGACGTCGGCGATGAGGTGGTCGACGTAGGTGTCGAGGGGGACGAGCCCGTGGAGGAGCTCGGGGTAGGTGATGCAGTCGATGCCGGCCTCTTCCAGGGCCACGCGGGTTTCGGCGGCGAAGCCTTGGGATGAGACGGCGATCCAGCGGAGCTTGGGGAACTTCTTCTGCACGACGTTCTGTTGGGCGAGGATCTGGTCGCGCTCTGTGGCGGTGATGCGCTTGTCCTTGCACTCGACGACGGCCTCGGTGGTCAGGCCGCCTTCGCGTTTCTTGATTTGGAGGTCGATCTGGACGCCGCTGATTTGGGTGTCCGGGGTGACGTCGAAGCCCAGGAGGCGGTAGAGGGCGGCGACCTCGTCCTCGAAGCGTTTTCCGGCTCGGTAGGCGTCGCGGCCGCGTTTACGTGGGTCTATGTCGTGTTCGCGGAGTTCCGGTGCTCTTTCCGATGCGGGTTCGCGCTTGGGCAGGTCTAACGCCTCGATGAGCTGGTGGAGGCGGAGGTCGTAGTCGGCGTCGTTGGTGAAGTCTAGCGAGAGGATGGGGCGGAGCGTCGGTGGGATGTCGAGGGCGTCTCTGTTCTCGATGCAGACTGGGATGACGGGTCGGTCGGCGCTGAGGGGGTCGTCGTGGTGTTTGCTGAAGGCCTCGAGTTGCGTCCAGGTTTTGCGGAAGTAGTGGGCGCTCCAGACGGCGATCATCTTCTTCGACGTCTCGAGGGCATTGTTGAGTTCGACGTCGAGGTTGTGGCCGGGTTGGAGGCGCCATTTATCGAACCAGACGCGGACGCCTTTGTTGCGGAGGCGCTCGGCGAGCTGTTCGCACCAGGGCGTATCTTCGCCGGCGTGGGAGAGGAAGGCGTCGAATTGGTAGTCCTGGTTTGGCATGGTCTGGCCGGGAGAAGCGGGAACGGTTTTTTATTCGGACGGCCGTGATTCCGCCGAGGGCGTCCGGATACCTGGGTATAGAGGCCCGATCCCTCCTGGGGTGGGCAAGTGTTATGCTAGCGATTCCTAGAGAAATGGGAAGTGGAGGGTATTGAGTTTTGAGGGGGGTGGTGGCGGGATGGACGAGATGGACGGGATGGACTTGATGGGTGTTGTGGGTGCGGGGGGGGTGAGCCGTAGGCCACGCGGGATGAATCCCGCGGCTCGGGGTGTTTGCCATGCGTGTGGGGGTGAGCGGCAGCGAAGAGGTTGGCGGGAGGCGGCGGATTGGGTTGGGACCGGTGTGGGGCGCAGCTTCTTCGAATGTTTGCCGAGGCTTCAGCCGTCCCTACGGGACTGATTGGCGGGGAGGCGGGTTGGTTCCCAGGACTGAAGATCCTGGGCTATTTTCGCAGGGTCCCTACGGGACCTAGTACCGCGTTTCATAAATGGTGCGACTATCCGTCCGGGCTAGCCAGCCCGGCGTACGGCCGGAAAGACAGAAAGGTGACAACAGACTCGGAAATCATAGTCGCGAAACTTGTGAAACGCGGTACTAGGTTGGGTGGGTCTTGGACCGTTGTCTATTGCTTGGGCCGGAGGAGGGGGAGGGCGCAGAGGGTGGCTAGGAGGGGTAGGGGGAGGGATGCGGGGGTGGCTCCGCATTTGCAGACGGCTTCCACGTAGAGATCGTTGTCCAACGCTACGGTGATCGAGGTGTTGGCGTCGATGAGGGCGGGGGGGGCGTTGTTGTCGCCGGGGTAGTTGGGGTCGTAGACGAGCCAGTGGACGAAGCTCATGAAAGAGTTCGGGACGGCGTGGAGGGTGACTTCGGTGTCGACGGGATAGCGCGGCTGGTTGGGGTCGACGGGGGGCGGGTCGAGGGTGACCTGGCAATTCACCGCGCTGATCGAGAGGGAGACGAGGCCGGGCGGGTTGAGGGGCTTGGTGTGCGACCAGGCCCAGGAGCCGCCGGTCCAGGCGCCGCCGCCGGCGGTCCATTCGTACTCGGCGACGAGCATCTGGTCGTCGGTGAGGCGGACGACGGCGAAGCTCTGGGCGAGGACGGGCAGGGCGGGGGCGCCAGGGGAGTAGACGTCGCAACCTCGCCAGGTGTACTGGCTGGAGAGGTGGTTGTGGCCGTTGAAGATGGCGACGACGTTGTGGCCTCGGATGGCGTCTTCGTAGGCGTCGAGCTCTTCGTCGGTCCAGGCGTCCAAGGAGTACGAATCGAAGCCGTAGTGGTGCCACAGGATCACCGGTCGGTGTGGGGGGACGGTCGCGAGGTCGGCGATGAGCCATGAGCAGACGCTGGGGGTGACGATGACGTCGAGGCAGACGATGTGGACGTCGTCCCAGTCCCAGGAGTAGGTGAGGCTTCCGTGCCGGCTGATGACGCCGTTCTTGACGGGCAGGCCACCGTTTCGTTTGTCGTGGTTGCCACGTCCTTCGAAGACGGGGTAGTCGAGCAGGCCGTCGGCGCCGGTGAGGCCGTAGTTGGTGACGAACTCTTCCCACTGCTCTTGCAGTCCTTCGTCGGTGAGGTCTCCGGCGACGATGACGCCTCGCGGGGTGTCGACGGTTCCGAGGGCGTCGGGGTAGGGCCAGCCTGGCAAGCCGTTGAGGGCCTGGATTTGGACGGGGTTGTATGGGCCGGCGAGGGCATCGCCATAGTGTGTGTCGGCGGTGACGAAGAGGGTGACGTCCCTGGCGAGCGTCGGGGTGAGGGGGGTGAGTAGGCCGAGACAGATAGCGAGACATCCGATTGTGCGCGGCATATCCTGCTCCTTGTCGCCTCTGCAGTTCCTTTCTCTTCTAACTAGCACATGGGGATATGCGGGGCAAGGGTTATCTTTGGGTGTCTGTATGGAAGGAGGGTAGGGTCTACGGTTTGGGGTCTGGGGAAACGACGCGGGGCTCTTGCTCTCCTGTGAGCACGAAGGCGTAGGATCCTGAGCCAACGTCGAACGTCACGTAGTCGGTGCTTTCGCCGCCGCCGACTATTCCGTCGGTCCCGGCGAGATACGATCCGTTCCGCCACACCACGTTGCCGCCTTCCTCCACCGCCACGTTTCGCAATCCCAGTTTGGGCACGCTGACTCTGGCTTGACTGTTGACGGGAATTCCCACATCGAGGCTGATGGAGTGGCCGGTGCGTTTCCAACTCGAAGACACCATCCCCCGAACGGTCTTGATGGAGGCGGCGGCGTCTTCGAGGTCACCCAGCACGCGGGGGCGGATGCAGATCTCGCGGAAGCCGGGGGCCATGTAACGAGTGGCATGAAACGCCGGTCCCTGAATGCCGGCCAGGTCGGTGTAGAAGAACTTCTCGATAACGCCCAACATGAGCATGCTCTCGTGACGTTCGCGAGGATTGCCAGGCCAGGATCGTCCCCACGATTCCCAGATCGTGGTGGCCCCCTCTTTGACCATGTATCCCCAGCCCGGATAGGTCGTCGCCGTGGCGATCTTGTACATGAGCTCTCCCTGTCCGAGCTCCGGGAGCCTATCGAGCATGCAGGTGGTGCCGATGTCGCCGGTATGGAAACGGCCCTGGTGTTTTTCCACGATGCTCCTGGCCACATTCTTGACCACGGCGTCCCTGTTCGCCTGGCGAACCAGGCCGATGGCTAGAGGGATGAGGTTGGCCGTCTGCGAACCGCCGGCATACTGGCTCGTCTCGCGATTGAACCATTGTTTGTTGAAGGCTTGGTTGATGTCCTCGGCCAGCTTGGCATAGTGTCGGGCATCGGCCGTCTTGCCGAGGACGCCGGCCGCCTGGGCCATCACGGAGACATCGAGATAGTAGTATGCGGTCCAGATCAGCGGCGGCGGCGTTTCCTTGGAGATGTACTCTTCCTTTCCGGGCGATTTTCCAGGCACCATGTGGTCGCCGTAGGTTCCTTTGGACAGGATATGGTTTGGCGCCAGCGAGGTGAGGTAGTCCACCCACTTCTTCATACCGGCGTAATGCTCGCTCAGGATGCGGTCGTCGCCGTAGTACTGGTGGCAGTACCAGACGAGGACCGGGTAGATGCCGCCGAAGGCCGCGTCGAACACGTGCACGCTGTAGCAGGGCACAATCGCGGAGATCGATCCCTTCTCGTCCTGGCTGTCGCTCACGTCGCGCAACCACTTGCTCCAGAACAGAGGCATGTGCTTTCGGGCGTTCAAGGCTGAGAAGACTCCCGACACATAGATGTAGGCAATGGGTTCGCGGTGGAGACAATCCATCGGCATGCCGTACAGTGCATTCCTCAAGCTCCAACCCGCGTTGCGGTGGATCTGGTTGAGCAACTCATTGGAGCAGTGGAAGTCGCCGGTGAGATCCTCGGCTCCGTGAACGACCACGCCTTGCAGGTCGCCGAGAGTCGGCGTGCCCGGATAGCCTTCGATCTGCACATACCGCACCGGATGGAACGTGAACGTTGGCGCGTAGACTTCCCCCTGAGGGTCGCCCTTGAGGATGTAGTCGTCGGTTGATTTGAGGCCCGGGTAGCAGCACATTCCCTGGTCCGCAAGCCCGCTATCGAGGACTCGCTCGGCGTACTGGATATTGACTTTGGTTCCGGCGGAGCCCTTGACGCGCAGCCTGGCCCAGCCTCCGAAGAGCTGGCCCATGTCATAGACGTAGATGCCTGGTTTCGGGTTGGTGAGATTCGCGGGCTTCATGACGTCGATTGCTTTGATGGGCGGCATCAACTGCGACTGGGGGATTCCTCCGGGCGGCCTCTTCGCCACGGCGTGGCCCCAGGCGGAATCGTCGTAGGCGATCGTTGCCCAGCCGGGCTTCTCCAATCGGGCGTCGTAGGTTTCTCCGCCGTACAGATCATCGCGGAGGAACGGACCGGTGGATGCCTTCCAGGTTTCATCCGAGGCGATGCTCATGGTACCGCCGTCGGTGAAATCGACGTTGAGCTGCAGGAGGAGTCGCGGCGAGTCGCCCCACTTGCCGAATTCAGTAAAGTGCTTGCGGTTGCTGTACCAGCCGTTTCCGAGCGCGA
Source organism: Phycisphaerae bacterium (assembly GCA_016927755.1). GTDB lineage: Bacteria > Planctomycetota > Phycisphaerae > UBA1845 > JAFGLZ01 > JAFGLZ01. The sequence goes on along the minus strand of JAFGLZ010000076.1, from coordinate 2,754 downwards.
CCCCGACAACGTTCGCCCCCTGTGCCAATCGATCGGTGATGTCGTAGCTGGCATAGAGTACTCGTTTGCAGTAGTCGGTTACCGCGGGGTCGAGAGCGCGATCACTGACTTTCCGGCCGTTGATCAGGAACTCGCACCATCCGAGCCCGGAGACATAGGCCCGAGCACGTTTGACCGGTTTGGCGATTTGGAAGCTCCGACGTAGGAGCGGCGCCGGGCCCTGGCCCGGGCCGGCGCGGCTCAGTGCTTCGCCGGCGTTGTCTCCGGTGGAATTGGCGAAGTCGCCGTTGAGTTTCCACCAGCCCACCAAGCCGGCATCGGGTGCGTCGCGGTTTGCGTCGGTTCGTGCCTGGATCTCGCCGGCCGACAACGCGCGCTCATAGATGCGGACGTCGTCGATGCCACCGGGGAAGAAGTCCTTAACGTTTTCGTAAGAGCCGACGTAGGCGGGGCTGGTCCCGGCGGTGTCGATGTGCCCGGTCTCGGGCCGGCTGCCGATTTCCTTGCCGTCGGCGTATAGGCGCATGGCCGAACCATCGTAGGTTGCGGCAACGAAATGCCACTGTCCGTCCAGCAGGCGCTGTGACGCCAAGGGCGCGCCGCACTCCTTGTAGGCCCCGCCTATCCCCAGGCCAAGCCACAGGCCGAAGAACCCGGCATCCTTCCCGATCGCGAGAAGGTGCCGTGCGTCTCCGTCTTCTTTCCTGTAGATATGCCGCCACTGGTCGGTGCACTCGGCGGGCTTGATCCATGCGGCGATGGTGATTTGGGCGCCGGGTTTGAGCCGGGCATAGTGCGGGATCCTGACGGTCTGGCTTCTTCCGTCGAGCAGGACGGCCTGGCCCAGTCTGCCGGAGACGAACGGAAGGGAGCCCGGCGTGTTCATTCCGATCCACTTGCCGCTCCAATCCTCTTGCCTCAACAGGCCCATTTCGAACCATGCCGGTCGGCTGTAGGGGCCAGCCCGGTCGCCTCGGTCCCAGCATCGGGCTTTCCAATAGCATCGTTCGCCACTGGCGAGCGGGCTGCCCCGGTAGACGACGTTGACTGATTGCTCCGACGTCACCTTGCCGCTGTCCCATTTGTCGCCGATGCCGGCCGCGAGCTTCTGCTCGGCACTGGCAACCAGGATTTGGTAGGCCGACTGCATCTGTCCGCGCTGACTTGACTGCAGCACCCAACTGAATCTTGGGTGCGTGGTGTCGATTCCCAGGGGGTCCGTGGCGTATTCGCACGTCAGTTCAACGGGTAGCAGAACGGCGGCGTCCAGCGGCGCTGAGGCGATGGTCCAGAAGGTCAGGCATCCGACGGCCCGGCGGGCCCTGCGGAGCGAGCGGGGCGGTGTCTGCCCGATCTGCTCGGGGCTTTCACGGTGAAGACACTTGGCCGGCCAGGTTCGTGAGGTATTCATCTCGACGGGCCCATTAGGTTCGGGATTTCGGGGACGGTCTTGGACCACTTTCCCGGGGGGCCATGGTATCAGGTTTTTTGGAGGAATGGCGCGACAAGCCGGCACATCCGATGCGCTCCGCTCCGCGTCTTCTTGAGCCGCTTGGCGGTGTTGGCTCGTGACCGAACGCTCGCGAACACTGACTCGATCGGATTCGTCGGCTGAAGATGCGTATGCTTCCGGTGAATCCCATCCTGTTCTTGCCCGCCTGGATTCGGGAGGATTCGTCCGGGAGGTGGGGGGTGGCCGGGGTGTCAGAGGGGGAGAGAAAAAGGAGGGTGGGTCCTTTGGAAGAGTCTTGAGGAATGGTAACGAGCGAGGGAACCATCAAGCACGGTCTGCGGTCTGAAAACGCTTGCTGGTTTGACTGCACTCCTCAGGACCCACCCGGGTTCCTACGTGGTTGCGAAGGGAGGTTTGGTCGACGAAGCATCCTTGCCTCATCGGAGCCATCATTTGCCAGGCGGCCGTTTGCCTGGTCCTCCGTCGCGCCACTGCTTCAGCCATCCCGATCCGCCTCAAGCAGACTGCTGCACTCCGTTGCGAGCTACACCGCCGTCTGGTGCGTTGGGAATCCTCCCAACTCTCCACACATTGGCTCGAGCTTCCTTGCCGTGCCGATGTGCCACTACCGAAACGGGTCGGGCAATGTGGTTGGTCCTTCCTTGGACCGGTTCGGGGGTCTTCCTTGATTCCGTTTTCTACAAGCTATGTTTTTTGGTTACGTCTTACCGCGCGGGCACCCATCCGTTGATGCCACACCCTATGCGTCTGACGCTTCGTGACCGCCGAAGCGCCTTCATAGGCCTTCATGTACGTCTGGTTCAGCTACGTTGTCTTGGGACTAGAATCGTTACCCGCCCACCGATGCATCCCTGATGGAACCGACTGCCCCGTGCCCTCCGATATGGCTTTGGCGATTGGCCGCAGTCGTTCGAGTGATCTTTTCTAACCTCTTCTCAACCACTCGTTCCTTGTTCCGTCACTCGAAATATACCACACAGTTATCGGACAACAACCGCCTCTCGGCGAGAAACGGGCGGAAACTTGTTTGACGGCGCTATCCTGACAGGGGCGGTCGGATTCGCGTGCGAGATGGTGCGTATCGGGCGGCGCGGGACCACCAAGTCTTGTGCTTCTTACAGATCAAAGCGTTGCTGATAGCTGGAGGCGAATTTGCCGAAAGCTTTCCCATTTCCGCTTGCATTGGGCTCAAGGGCCTAACCAGTTGACCAGTTCGATGGGGTTCGGGGTGGGGGGCGTTGGTCTTCATCCGGTTGGGGGTCAGCGTGTTTGACGGTTGG
>JAFGLZ010000075.1 GCA_016927755.1 Phycisphaerae bacterium | reverse complement strand
GCGTTGGGGTCGGGCAGGCGGGAGAAGGTCTCGCGGGTGGGGATGCCCATCGCGGACCGGACGTAGTCGAAGCCGGCCAGGAGCAGGGCGTTGGGGTCGGCGGCGTCGGCGCGGAGGTTTCGGGAGGCGGTCATGCGGAGGTGGCCGTCGCGGGCGACGTCCCAGACGACGGCGACGTTGGGGTCGGTGTTGGGGTAGACGGAGCGCTGTTTGACGGCCGGGCCCTTGTAGGCGTACTCGGCGACGGCGACGTCGTTGCGTTTGATGTAGCGGGTTTGGGCGGAGCCGGTGAAGTACTCGTAGGTGAAGGCGAGGCTCTCGCCGAGGAGGCTCATGCCGGTACGTCGGTCGGCGTTGTCGTAGGCGTAGTCGATGGTCTTGGCGAAGCCGCCGATGTCGATGGCCTCGGTATCGAGCCGGCCGAGGGGGTCGTAGGTGAAGGAGACGGCGGACTGGGGGTTGCCGCTCACGTTTCGGACGGCGGAGGTCATGCGGCCGAGTGCGTCGTAGGCGAAGGTGTCGCTGACGGAGGCGACGGTGACGACGACGGATATCACCTCTGGTCGCTCGCGCGATGGATCATGGGCGAGCCCAAGAAGGTCGTCGCCTGGATCAACCACAACAGCATCGTCCCCACCAAGCGGGTCGACGTCCCCGCCACCGCCATGGTCGAGTTCTCGCTGCCCAATCGCCACGCGGTGTTCGACTTCGCCTGGACGCCCAAGATGGTCATCAACAGCAAGTACTACGCCGACGACAACCGCGTCGAGATCATCTGCGAGCGCGGCATGATCCTCATCAACACCTGCTCGACCAAGACCTACGACCTGCCTCCCGTCCTGCTCTACTGCGACGGAAAGACCGAACACGTCAAGGCCGACCGCTGGGACTGGGCCGACAGCTTCGTCGACTGCACCCGCCACTTCATCGACGTCCTGCGATTCGGAGGCGAGCCCCGCCTCACCGGCGAAGACGGCCGGGCCGTTACCGCCCTGGCCCTAGCCGCCGAACAATCCGCCGCGCAGAACCGAGAAGTCTTCGTAACCGAAGTGGCGTAGAACGGAGACCGTATCGAAACCGACCAGCGCCGTCTCCAGTCAGACAGCGCCATTCTGGGTGGCAGGTAGCCCTGAACCTTCCGCCCGAATCGCACCGACCACTTCGCGGGCGAATCGAGATGGATCTACCGATCGTCGTCGACGAGAAGGATGTCCTGGCGGTTATTGTCGCGCGGCACGATATCGTGCGGGACATCGGGCGAAGAGGATTCGGACCATGCCAGGCAAACCCGTGTCCTGCCGCCGGAGGCCAACTACACCAACGAATGGGGACTGCCCGCCGCGTCCCGCCCTTTCCTCACTTCAATCCTGATCGCCCGATTGCTTGCCCCAGAAGCGCTTTCTTCCGTAGACACAGAGCAGGCCAACGACAAGCCACAAGCCCACGCTGATATGTGGCCAAAAGCGTCTCCAGTCGGTGAATTCCAACTTCCCGGTCCTAATCAGATGGGGAACCACGACGGTGTCGTAGTGTTTACCGTAGTCGCGCCACGGGTAGCGGTTTGGATCTCTCGGAAACTGCCGAATCCAGGCCTCGTACGAAGGTTGCCAGGTGCTCAGCGACAGGAAGGGCCGGGGTGGCACCCCCTTGGACTTGGTCCATGGAAGCCAATTCTCCTCCCAGAATCGCTTCGTCCGGACAATGGCCGAATACTCGATCTCGGCCATCCCAAGCACGTACCCGTCTCGGTCGATCTCTCCCGCTCGCGCGTCGTCGTATAGGCGTAGAAAAGCAGCGGCGCTGGTGATGTTGAACAACTCGAAGACCGCCGCGCCCCACAGGTCCTCGAAAGACAGAGGGGTGCCCTGCTTCGGACCCCAGGGGTGTACCTCCCGAAGGCGGATGCACCCCGTTACGCCGGGCCGGGGAATGCGGTGCTCTCCAAGGAAGCCGCGCCTTGGGCTGTTCGGGTCCCAGTAGACCTCCTGGCCGAGTTCCTCACCCGCAAACCGCCGAGCCGCCCACTCCCAGATGGCATCACCCTCTTCCACGTGCTCGCGCATCGCGGGCCTGCCCTGCAGCATCGCCCTTACCTGACTCCTCCCGTGTTCAAGGTGGTCCAGGCTCGATCCGCAGATCTGGGACATCAGCAGCACACAACAAGTCGCGCTCGTCACGAATCGGACTCCGTATCCCTAGTGCAGATCAGCGTACTTCCGCCCGGAGTAATCGATGCGGTTTCCCAGCGCGTTCTCGACCCTTCACGGGCGCCAATGCCCAGGCGGTCGGGTTTCGCCCATCGTCTACATGCGCCCCTGGAGCCGCCGCGCCACGCGTAGGCTCGCAAACACCCCCCCAAGCAGTAGCATCTTCTCGACGAAGTCAGCGTACCTGCTATTGTTGCTTAGGTCGAAAAGCCACTCCCGAGCACCCAGGTGATAGAATATGGTCACACCCGTCACGGCACCCGCTACGATGGCCATGAAATCCGTCAAGAATGCGGTGATCCACTTGCCCCTCTGAGCATGATGGTCAGCCATGAGCACCTCGATGATCCGCAGCCTCAGCAACGTCGGACTAACACGTCAGAACCCGATGCCATGCCCACTGCCCTCGCATGCCCCAGTCTGCTGCAAGGAGAGTGAGACTGCCCCGGGATTCGGCGACCATGGACGCATATATGCCGAACGCAGGTTTCCCGCACGCCGTCTCTGGGATCCTCCGGGAGACTACCCGTCTTCCGAGACGTGCCGCGGTGATAGGTCGCGCCACGAAACCCTCCACCAGGCCCTTGCGCGCCCAATACGATCACTCTGAATCCCCGGTCTCGGCCAACAGGATCTTGGGCCGAGCGTCCCGACACCACTTCCGTCCTTGCCACGACAACTCATTTTACATCGAAGCCAGGATCCGTGAGCTTCGGCAGCTCCGGGTCATACTGCGGCGGGGTCAGGTCTGGCCAGCCAGGAGGCCACAGATCGGGAGGAGGATTAGGGTCCGGAAACTTAGAAAGGTCCGGTGTCATTGGATCCGCCGGATAGTCCCCGGTTTCCCAAGTACCGTGTTCTCCGTTAATCAGCCACCAAGAACCGAACCCCCCGGCTACGATACCTGCGGCACGCCCAGGACCGCCAAGGAAGAAGGCGCCGGCACAACCCAGGATCTGCGTCCCGCCCGCCGAAAGGGTAAGCTCGAATACCAGCCAACCATCCCATTGGCTGTAATCCGACCCATGCACGTAGTAGTTGATTGCCACCCCGAGTGCGAAGCCGCCCAAGAAGTACCACACGATGGGATGCCGTCCCGAGGGGTCCAGGCGCGTCCACGGATTACTCCCCACATACGCAAACGCATTCCCCAGGTTCCCCTCATCACCCCAAATCCCAATCGAATCCCGCGACGTGAAGCG
>JAFGLZ010000009.1 GCA_016927755.1 Phycisphaerae bacterium | reverse complement strand
GACCGCCCCGACCTGTTCACCTGTGCGTGGATCACGCTGCCCGCTCGTAGCGTGGCCTTCCCCCTACTGATGGGGCAGGGCCGAACGCCGGTGTGTCTGGTCGATGGCACGGCCTACGAATTGGGCAAGAAGAGCCCGCCCCAGACACCGCGCTGGGAGGCGATGGAGCGGTCCATGCACGCCGAAGAGCAGCGCCTAAAGGAGAAGCTCAAGGCAAGCATCGCCGCGGGCAATCCCGAACAAACGCACGTCGAACTCATGGAGCAATGGTCCGCAGCCCAGGCCGCAACGCTCGTCAAGGCACTCAAATAGGGACGCACCCCATTTTAGGCTCAGGGATCTCTGCGAATCGGGGGACAGAATCAGGGGACACCACACTTACTTCTTCTCGCTCAGACCGAGACCCAAGAGCGCGTGCGGCAGCCCAACGTTCAGCTCAGCGAGGGTGGTCCTCCGCATCACCCTGCAATCTGTGTTAACTTCTCTCGGCGTACTCTTCTCTCGCCATCACGTACAGATCCACCAAGCCCTGTTCAGGCCATTCAACCTTCCGACGGACAGAGAAGCCCAGTTTCTGCGCTACGCGGGCCGACGCAGTATTCGCCGGGTTGATGGCCGCACAGATCTCATCGAGGCGCAGATCCTCGAACCCGTGCGCCACGAGGCAACCCGCGGCCTCGGTCGCGTACCCGCTGCCCCAGTGCCTGCGCGCCATGTCGTAGCTGATCTCCGCCGGACTGCCTTCGAGCTTGGGCTGTGGCCCGAGCCCACAATACCCGACGTTCTCTTGCGTGGCCTTCACAACTACCGCCCTGGCCCCGAAGGGCAACATCTCCGCAGCGCGTCGTATGGTCAACCCCAGTCCCGTCTTGGCGTCCTCGAGACACAGAGGCCCGCAGTTGTGAAACCGCATGACCTCGGGATCGCTGACCCTCGCGAATACGGCCGCCAGGTCCTCCGGCACAAAGGGTCGGAGGATCAGCCTCGCCGTTGTGAAGACCGTGTCTATTCTCATTCTGTGTCAACCCATGGGCTTCGCGTCCAGCCACGCGAACCCAAGCGCAAGCGAGGGATATGTCACCTGCAACCCGGTGTCGGGCAGCGCCCGCAACGCTCACTTCTGACTCAGGTCCTCGAGTTTGAGCCTCGGCCCGATCTCGCGAAATCCCTCTCTGGCGTAGAAGCAGTATGTTCGCGGCCACTTCACCTTGTCCGCAGGAGTCGCCTCGATCCGCTTCCACCCCTTCTCTCTGCCGACCTCCTTGGCCCTCTCCAGAAGGGCCTTCCCAACGCCGCGGGACCGCTCCTCGGGAATGACATAGAACTCCCGGATCACCCCAAACCTCCCGCCGGCGTAGAGCGACACGCCCTCGCTCATCGTAATGACGCCGATCGCCTGCCCCTGACGTTCCTCAGACAGAAGAGCCACATACTCGCCGGCTCCCACTATGGCTTCGCAGAATGCACGAGCGTGCTGGTCATCGACGGGGACTTGATGACCCAGCTCGGCGAAGAGCCCCTGAGCCAGCTTCAAGATGATCGCAACGTCCTCGCTCGTCGCCCTTCTCACGGTGCACATTCGGTTCATCCCTCAGACGCCGGATTGGGTGACTGTCCCCGTGACGCAAAACGGGAAACGAGTTCGCGAAGGTCGTGCATCCTCGCCTCCATGGCGGCTGTGACTTCAAGAGAGAGGGTTGCCTGCGGAACGTGCTGCATCATCGCCGCATAGAATGGTTCGAAGTCAATCGTTCCGCGCCCGATGGGCCAATGGTGATCGCCGGTGCGATCGTTGTCATGTAGATGAACGTGGGAGAGTCGCATGCCCATCCACCGCACCCACTCGGGCGCGTCCAGTTCCGAGAACATGTGCTGATGCCCGATGTCCATGCAAAGACCCAAAGAAGGGCTGTTGACACCGTTGACGAGCCGGACGGGCAAGTCCGGAGACCTCTCCGTGTCGTTCTCGAGTACGACCTCTACGCCGGCGTCCGCCCAACGGCGAATCTCCTGTCGCCAGAAATCGACGGATCGCTCGAGCCACAAATCCTGCAAGCTGAAGAGGTCGATCTCCGGGCTGTAGCCGCTGTGCAAGACAACCCGGCTTGCCTTGAGCTTCCCGGCCACGTCAAACGTCATGTCCAATCGGCGACGGACGACCTCTTGGAATAAGTGGTCCGGATGGGCATACTCCATCCCAATGAAGGGGCCATGCACGGCAATCGTGCCCTGAAATCGGTCGCGGACGGCCCTGTGCAGTTCGAAGCGTGCTTCCCAGTCCCGCTCAGACCGAATACCAACCAGGCCGTAGCTTCCGAGCTCGATGCCGGCACCAAGTTCAGCAATCTCAGGCAAGAAGGGCAACTGTTCTGGCTCACCTCTCATGCAGATCATCAGGTTCATCTTGATGTCCTTCTACTTGCATGCATTGGGTACGTCCGGCTATCCCTTCTTCATCTCCTCTTCATGGCGGTGTGGTTGGCGACGCGGCAGCGCATCCGCTCAGTCTGTTGTGTGATTGTCCCCTTCCATTTCCTCGAGAATCTCGGCCGCGTCTTCGACCATCTTGACGCATGTCGTCTTGAAGAGGTTCCGTTCCTCCGCCTGCTTCATTCCTTCCGTCGTACTGATGTCGCACCCGAGCAGCTCCCGACACACGATCGAGCCGTTTCGTCGTTGGAACCTCCTGGTGAACTCCACACCCCGAGCGTAGACGTCAGCTCGTCCCGCTGTCACGTCGCAGTTGTCCCCGGCATGGCGAAGCCCCAGCACCATGAATGCACCGGTTGCCGCCCCGCATGTGCTCCCCAAACGCATGCCACCGGCGAAGCCGGCGGCGATCCGCATGGCCGTCCTCCGCGACAGCCCCAGCGCCTGCCCGTACGTTGCCAGTATGGCCTGCGAACAAGCGCAACCGTCCCGAAACATCTGCGATGCCGCCGCCACACGACTCATTCGTATCCCCTTAATAGGGACGCACCCTATTTTCTCTGCCACGGTGCAGCGATGTGCTCGACGCCTTGTATGATTACTGAGTCAAGCGGGAACGGATGTACTCGCAGGCATTGTCGGTACATCGCGAGAGCTGGAACTGACCACCGGTAATCACACTCCTGATCTTGTGGATTGTGACGGGTTCCCCCTCGATGACGAAGGCCACCTTCTTCCCCAGGTTGTCGCGCGAGACTCGCTCGAGGTCCATCGCTGCTTCCTTCGTCAGCTCGATCGACAAGGTCGTGAATCCCCTGGAATCCTCGCCTGATTCCGGCGGCCTTGCCAGCTTGAGGGCGACGTCGGGCTTCTTGCGAAGCAGTAGATACCGCGTGGGTTCCTGCCCGGCCTCACGCAGGTACTTCTGGTCGTATCGAGCGATCTGTTGATCCGGCGCCGGCTTCGGCAATCCTTCGACGCCCTGGGCGTCTGCCAGAATCACGTAGAACCCAGTCTGACCTTGTTCTCGAGCGCAGCCCGCTGAACTGATGGTGATGGCAATCATTGCAGCCAGCCCAAGGACCGCGTTTCGTCGAAGTGCGATGGACAACCGAATCATCATCTCACGACCCCCAGGTCCGTCGGACACCCCGGACCCCGTCTGGAGTGCCGCATGAGACCCCCGCGAAGGCGGGGGCAGTTCGCCTCCAACTATACTCATGTCGGCCAGGACGCGGGCAGCGTAAGCGAAAGCGCCTGAAGCCACAAGACCGGCATCCCCGCCGCCCACCCGCCGGGCGAGGAGAAGTACCCCATCATGATTTCGGGATGCAGCGCGTTCTGACCCACAGGCATGTTCAAGACTGCTTCCCGCGCTGAGCGTGTGCCGGCCGGACTCCCAAGGTGCTAGCCCGGCGGTCCGCTGGCCCCGAGCAACGCTCGCCGATACGCCGGCTCCAGACCCGCTCTGGACTGTGCCGCTTCCAGCGACTCCTTAGCGGGAACGCCGGCCGGCAGGAACACGTTGTTGAGGATGTGGTTGCCCTCCGGGCCGCATGCGCAGAAGAACAGCGGCGCCGTGGTCTTGTACACGAGGTTGTCCTCGATCCGGTAGTCTCTGCAGCCGAGTTGGGGTCGAACGCCGTCGAGGTAGATACCGGCCGCGCTCCAAGGTCCGACCTCACGCGGGTTCGACGGATTCGGACGGAGATCGTGGATCAAGTTCCCCCGGATGGCCGCGCCCGAACCCGCATGAGGGAAGCTGGCATAGATCCCCGCGCCGTCAACCGCCACCTTCAGGACGTCATGGATGTGGTTGTACTCGACGGCGGCGCTCTTGGCGAACTTGGCGTAGTCCGGCTCGGGCGTCTCATTCCCGCTGAGCACGATCCCCGCGTACGAGATGTCATGGATCAGGTTGTGGGCGATGACCACATCCTGCGTGAGAACGGCACAGATGCCGACCGCCCCGATGTAGTCGGCGCCGCAGTCGTGGATGTGGTTGTTGGCGATGCGATAGCCCTTGTGGTCGTCCTTGCCCAGCGGGTCGGCCCACTTCCACGTATCGCGGTTCCTCAACTGACCGGCCGTGATCCCCCCGCCGCCCAGGTCATGCAGATCGTTGCCTTCGATCACGTTCTCGGCGCAGCCGTTCAGGAGGCTCAGGCCGATGGCGCCCGCGTGCTCCACGGCGCCGCGGGTGAAGTTGCAGCCCCGGGCGTGCCTGAAGCTCACCGCGGCATCGATCCAAAGCATTTTCTTGGCCCCCGGCGGATCACTCTGCTCCAAGACCTGCAGGCAGCCGAACATCGACGTGAACCCATACGCCGGCAGCGGCCAATCCACGTACGTCACCCGGATGCCCTGGAAATGTAGGTTCCGCACGGGGCGCTCCGGCGTGCCTCGGATCGCCAGGAGCGTGCTCTGGACCAGGGGCGCAATCACCTCGTCCCGCGTCAGATCCTCGCCCTCCCGTGGCCAGTACGAAAGCACGCTCGTCGACCGATCCAGGTACCATTCGCCTGGCTCATCGAGCATCTCCAGCGCGTTCTCGAAATAGCAGGGAAAGCCCTTTGAGGGGAAGCCGATGTTGTACTCGACGGGAAGCCCGTGCGGCCACTGGTGCGGCGGTGGCAGCGTGAACGTGTTGTCGCCCTGTCGGACGCTTCCCAGCCGCTTTCGCGACGCGTCGTTGTTGTTCAGCCAGATCACCTCGACGTCCGAGACGTTCTTCCACGCCCCGATGGGATGATCCACGCCCAACGTGATCGTAGCGCCGTTGGCGTCGCTATTGTCCGGCCTGGGTACCAGCTTCCACCATGCCGGACGGTTCGGCGTTCGCGCCCGAATCGCGCGCCGCCCCGCCACGAACAACTGGCGGAAGTACCATTTCCCCGCTCTGACCTCGGGCAGCTCCGCGGTCCACACCGTACCGGGCCCGCGCTTCCATCCGGCGATGGCCCTGCCGCCGCTCAACACCACCTTCTCCCCTGGGGCGGCCGCGTACGTGATCGAATGCGTGTCGGTGCCGGAGTCTTCCGGACCGAAGGCCAGTGTCTCGGTCTGTGGATAGGTGCCCCCGCGAATTAGCACCACGATGTCGCGGTCCAGCCCCCCCGCGATTCTCTTGCGAACCTCATCCCGGGCCCTGCCCACCGTCGCGAACGGCTCGGCGGCCGTGCCGGGGTTCGTATCTTTGCCAGTGGGGGCAACGTAGTAGTGAACCTTGTCCGCTTCCGCCGCCATTACCTCGGCACAGCCCGGTCCGCCAGTCATCGCCGCAGCCGCCAAGATCCGGATGACCATGCCAGCCCACGCCGATACCACGACCGGGTTCCGAGCAAGGAACATGTCGTGTCACCTCCAAACCGGGGCACAGCAAATCCCAAAGGGCGTGCGGTGGCCCTGCGCCCCACTCACGGCCGGTGCCACTCCCCGCACGCTGGACACAACGGCAGATCCCCCAGAGCCCCCTCGACGTGCGCCTGCCGATACGACGCCAACCGCTCCCCGGTCCAGATCGACTCGAGCGACGCCTCACGCACGTTGCCGACCACTTGCCTGCCCGAGAAGTCCTGATCGCACGTCACCACCGTCCCGTCGGCAAGAACCACCGCCCGAGACCACAGCCGCCCGCACGGCCACCGCTTCGGCGGTGCCATCCCCATCACCGCGACGTCCGGCATCTGCCCGGCGAAGCGCGACGGGCTGATGATGTTCGCCCACCCGACCCGGCGGATCCAATCGTCGAAGAAAGGCTCCTGCTCCGGCAGTGTCATGCGGAGCTTCGTCATCTCCGGCACGATCAACGGCCCATGCGCCCCCCGTTCGATGATTCGCTGCCGCAAGGCCTCGATGTTGCCCGTCACCTGATCGAACCCGTCCGCGCCGTGCAAGGCACGATACGTCTCGGCGCTGTGCGCATCGATGAGCACGTTGACCACGTCCACGTCGTGGTCGATCAGCGCATCGATCGCCTCGCCCCGCAAGGCCAACCCGTTCGTCCGAACCGTCAGACCGAACACCCCCGCCCCGCGACACACTGCCAGGATCGCCGCCAGCTCGGGATGGAGCAGCGGTTCCCCGAACCCCCCGAGGACGACCAGCGAGTCGTCGTACTGCATCAGCTCCGTGACGATCCGGCCCACCAGATCGACGCCGAGCGGCCCCCGCCGCGGCACCCGCTCCCCGCGAGGCCGAATCGTCGTCTCGCCGAGTTGATCGTCCGTCGTCAGCTCGATCTCCACCTCGCGCGGAAGCCGATCGAGATGCCCGGCGCGGCGAGCGGCCGCGAACCGGCAGACCCGCTCGGCCGTCAGGTCGTTCTCGCCCAGCGCCTGCAGCGCCTCGGTGACCAGCTCCATGCCACGCTGCGTATCCGCCAGCACCCGCGCCGCCGTTTCGACCACCGGGCCGGGAACCGAGTAGCAGCACGGCTTCGTCGTCAGGTCGAGCTGCGGGTTGTCCGGGATGTACGTCAGCACCGCTCCCGGCGGAGCCCCCGCCCGATGAAGATCCTCCAGCAAGCTCGGACGATTCAGCACCGCCGCCAGCCCCGGCGGCGCCTGCGAAAACACGATCCGCGTGTCGTGCTCCAGCGCCCCCATGTGCTCGATCATCGCGTCCAGCATCCCCGGGTCGATCAGCACCGCCGCCGCGGGCACCGACGCCACGACGTCCGCCCCCTCACGCTGGCCCAATGCCGCCAGCGCCCCGGCATGGATCGACTCGTCGAAGCAGCACAGCCCGCCGATCCCCCCTCGCCACGAATCCAGCGCCCACTTCCTCGACCGCCGCACCCGCTCCTGATATCGCGGCGCGCCGACTGCGTGCGTCTCGATCCCGACGTCCAGCCCGGCCACCAGCGCCGCCACGTCTTCACGCTGCTCGGGCGTGGTGATCACGTACACCGACGAAAGCTGTTTGCACTCGCGCAACCGCATCACCGTTCGACGCAGGACCGGATTCCCCAGAAGGTCATCCGCCACACGACTCGTCGTGCCGAGCGGAGACGTGGTCAGATCGGCCTCGATCGCGGCAATGACCTTCATGACACTCCCCGCGCCTCCATGGCCCGGTCGAATCGCTCGATCGCGCCGCTCAGGATCTTGTCGAGCGCGTCGCACCCTTCCAGCATGTGCTCGATGAAGTCGACGTCGCGCGTGAGCTGGCGACGGGCGCGATCCAGCCCCGACGGATCGTCGGCCTTGATCTTGCGATCGGCCGTGAACCGCCGCAGCTCCGCCATCTGACTGACCCCGCTGACCATCTCATAGACGGTCTGGTGCTGTTGCACGCGGCTTCGCACCTCGTCCACCTGCGCCACGACGCGGTTGAACTCGCCGGGCTTGTCCGCCAGGTCCGTCAGCTTTCGCAGCAGGTCGATCGTCTTCTGGCACAGTTCGCGGAACTTGATCAGCTCCTCCCGGCGCGCCGCCAGGCGCGCCCGAGCCGGCGGAAGCCGCCCGGCCTCGAACACGGGCGCCTCGGCCCGGTAAGCGTCGAGTTGTCGCGGAATCGGCCGCGTGCAGAACCGCGCCGCCGCCTCGGCGAGCGTCATGCTCTCGGCACCCACCTTGGCCGCCCCGCCCTCCGTCGCGTCGATGATCCGCGCCGGACACTTCGCGAAGTCGCTCTGAAACTGCTGCAGATACGTGAACATCTGCTCGTCCGTGTAGATCTCCTGCCCGTGGACGTCCGGAACCTTCCTCAGCACCTTGCGGGCCCGGATGATCTTCTCCCACTCCTTCGTCTCCATCGCGTTGAAGCGATTCAGCTCGCCTCGCCAGCCGTCGTGCGCCGGCGAGCCGGGCGCGTAGTACGAATGGTCCGTGAACGCCAGGTCCTGGCCCACGAAGATGATCGGATCGCACCCCAGATACTGCGCAAGATAGAACGCCAGATGCGCCACCGTCGTGCCCGCCGGCAACCCCCCCCGATACGCCAGGTCCTTGCCCAGGCACTTCTCCGCGAACTCGTTGTACAAGAGCGACACCGGCCCCTTGAACGTGTCGATCACGTGCCACGTCGCCTTCGGCTCGGCCACCAGGTGCGTGCCGCGGAAGTCCTCGATGCCCTCGAAGAACCTCCGAGACTGCTCGTGGAAGTCGAGCGACGTGACGAAGTCGGGCGCGATGTCCCGTCGCAGCAGCGTCTTGTACGTGCTCTGAACCGTGCAGATGACCGCGCGGTCGCTCAGCTCGGCCAGCAGGTCGATGTTCCGATGGAGCGACGGACCGGCCGCGACCACGATCCCCGGATATCCCGCGTATCGGCCCTGCAGTACGTCGATCGGCGGCGTCGCCACGTACGTCGGCAGATTGTTCGCCACGTTCGTATTTGTGATCCGGCTGTTGCCGACGAGCGTCATGACCGTCATGCGGCAGTAGCTCGCGTAGTCCGTGATCATCGTTCGTAAGGCCGCGTGGAACTCCCCCGCGATGCGGTTCGAGGCCGGATGCGAGACGATCTGCGTGCCCAGCATCATCATCGTGTTGTGCGGCTGAAGCTTCTCGTGCAAGTGCGAAGTCTCGGCCTGCGTCAGGATGACGCACCGTCCGCTGTTCAGCAAGTCGGACAGGTCCACGTGCATCAGCGCGGTCCGAATAAGAACGAGGTTCGGCTCCGTGACGATGATGAAGGCGTCGCCCCGAAGACGCTCGTACAAGGCCTTGAGATGGTGGCCCAGCCCGAATCCCCCGACGACAAAGCAGAATGCCTCCGACATGTCGATGCCGTCGACGAACTTCTCCGCCTCCGCCCGCGGGTCGTACCGGCTGTGGAGCCAGACGCGCTTGCCGTCCGAGGCCTCCATCGCGAGCGTGCCCGGTCCCGACTTCGACGGCTCCGTCGGCAGGATCGCCTCGTCGGGTACCGCGTCGATCTGCATCGCCAGCCGGGCGTCATGCCGCCAAAGGCCAGCCATGTTTCGTAGATAGACCGAATAATCTGTCATCGTCTCTGTCGACACGCGACCGAAACCCCTAGAGCCACCCGCGACGCCTCGCCTGCCGGCCATCATAAGACGCTCGCGATCTGCAAACAACGGCGCAACCGCTTCGCCAAGAACCCGAGCCGCGTGATTCATCCCGCGCGGTGGCGTCTCCTCGGGCGACGATCCCTGCGGCTTGGCACTGCCGCCGAAACACGCCCCGCCCTGGTTGGCAACCCGCCTGCCAATTGATACAAGCGTCCGTGTCTGTTGATTGCGGAGCAGTGCGTGACCATGGATGAAGTAGCCATCTCGCCGGTTCGACGAAGTCTGCTGGCCCCGCGGCTGCGCGGCTTACTGATCCTTGCCGCCGGCCTGGGGGCGGTGGCGATCTCCGCGCGCCGGGCGGGGCCAGGGGCGGCGCTTGCGGCCGCCGTGGCCTGGTGGCTTCTATGGCTGCTGCATGAGCGCCGCCAGTGCCGCCGATATGCCTCGCCCGAGCTCCGCGAGCGCGGAATCGTCTTCTTCGCCGAGGCCGCGCGGTGGCTATGCATCCGGTGGAGCTTCGTCCGCGTCGCCCGCGGACTGAGGGCCGGCGGCGTCACCGCCGGCATCGAGCTGTTCCGCTGGTGCTCGGGATGGCGAGGCTTCCTGGCGATCCCGGCCCTGATGAGCCAAGGTCTGATGCAGCGTCGCGGCCGGCGCCTGGCCGAGAAGATCGTGCACTACCAGACGCGATATCCCGATCGCCCCGTCGACCTGATCGGCTACTCCTCCGGCGCCTACGTCGTGCTCGTGGCACTAGAGTCCCTGCCCGACGGCGTGACGGTTCGCATGGCGATCCTGCTCGCGCCGACCGTCCGGCCCGACTACGACCTCACGAGCGCCCTGCGCCACATCAGCGGGCGGATGATCGCCCTGCACAGCCGCGGCGATTGGCTGATCAATGGGATCGGTCCGCTACTCTTCGGGACGGCCGACCGTCGGCACGCGATCGCCGCCGGAACGGTCGGCTTCCGAAACAGACCGCAAGGCCATCTCGCCGACCGCCTCATGACCGTGCCGTATCGAACCGAGTTCGTCCGAAGCGGCTACCTCGGCGATCACTTCACCGTGGCAGGCTCGGGCCTGGCGCGAGATCACCTGGCGGGATGGATGATCGATCCGGCCTCGCCCCCCGTCCAAGTGGGAACCCGTCCCGACTGACCTTATAATGAAGCACGGCTGCACCAGGACGGTCATGGGTTCGAGCGGAGGCAGACAGTGAGCGACTTTCGGGTAGGCATCATCGGCGGATCGGGACTGGGCGACGCCCTCGGCGCGCAAACCAAGGGCCAGACGCACAACGTCGACACCCCCTTCGGGGCCACCAGCGGGCCCATCACCACGACCCACACGGACGGCGTCGACATCGCGTTCCTGTCCCGGCACGGGCCTGGACACACGATCGGCCCGTCCTGGGTGCCGTTTCGCGCCAATATCTTCGCCATGAAGAAGCTGGGCGTCACGCACGTCATCGCCAGCGGGGCGACCGGCTCCCTGAAGGAGGACGTCCATCCCGGCGATCTCATGATCCCCGATCAGGTCATCGACAAGACCTTCCGGCGAGCCGGCACGTTCTTCGACCAGGGCGTGGTCGCGCACGTCGAGTTCAGCCAACCCTTCTGCGAGCCCCTGCGGCAAGTGCTGATCGGGCTGGCCGATCGCGTCAAGGCGAACGTTCATGACAAGGGCACGTACGTCTGCATGGAGGGCCCGCAATTCTCCACCGTGGCCGAGTCCAAGATGCACCGCCTGTGGGGCGGCGATCTGATCGGTATGACCTGCATGCCCGAGGCGAAGCTGGCGCGTGAGGCCGAGATGTGCTACGCCCTCGTGGCCCTCCCGACCGACTACGACTGCTGGCGCCCGCACGAGCCCGGCATGACCAAGCAGGCCCTGCTCGCCGAGATCATCGGCAACATGAACAAGGCTACAGAGAACGCCATCGAGCTGATCCGCGCCGCCGTGGCTCACCTGGGCAAGAACCCGCCCGGCGATTGCGAGTGCCGCAAGGCCCTGGAGCTGGCGATCTGGTCGGACAAGAGCAAGGTGGATCGCGCCGCGGTCGAGCGCCTGCGGCCGATCGTGGGGCGATACTTCGAGTCGCCATGACGTATCGACGTCGGTTTGGCATTGGGCTGGTGCTGGTGGCCGCGGCGGCGACGCCGGGCCTCGCTCAGCCCCTGCCGCCGGACGCCGAGGCAGACAAGTCAAACGACGACGCCCCGAGCGTCTTCGTCGCCGACAGCTTCGAGGCCGGCGCCGCCTTGCGACGCGCCGACCGCCTCGCCGACGACAAACGTTGGCGCGACGCGGCCCAGGCCTATCAGCAGGCTGTCGAGCGGTTCCCCGGCAAGCTCATCCGCACCTCACCTCGCGCGTACGTGGGACCTTCGGAATACGCCAATCGCCGCATCGCCGCTTGGCCGCCCGAAGGCCTCGACGCCTATCGACTCCTCTTCGCCCCCGAGGCCGAGAAACGCCTCGCCGAAGCCCGTGCCTCACGAGACCTCGACGCCCTGTTGAGTCTCACCGACGACCTGTACTGCACCCGTCAGGCTGCCACCGCCGCAGATCTCGCCGCCCGGCTCGCCATGGAATCGGGCGAGTTTGCGCTCGCGCGCCGTCTCTACGAGCGATGCCTGGCCGACCACCCCGACCGCAAGGACTTCGCCGGTGAATACCTCACCAAGCTCTGCCTCGCCTTCGTCTGGGACGGCCGATCCGAAAAGGCCCAAGAACTGCTCGAGCGCATCCGTACCGAGCATCCCGACGGCGTCATGACGTGGGCGGGACAATCCCGCAAGTTCACCGACGTCATCCAGGAAGCGATCGCGGGACGCGCCCCGCCCCTGGCCACGAGACAGGCCTTCTCCTGGCCCGTCGTCGGCGGAAGCGTCGCGGGCGATCGCGTCGCCGCCGACGGCGTGGAGCCCGGCGCGCCCTTCTGGGAATTCGCCGAGAAGCAGGGCTTCCACCCCAGCACCGCCGTGCGAGACGACGATCAACGAAACAGGCGCGGTCTGCGCGGGAACTGGCCCGAGCGAGGCGGATATGACCTGTCGCTCGTCCCCGTGAGCGACGGCGAGAACGTCTATCTCGCCGACGAGGATCACGTCTGGGCGATCCGCGCCGCCGACGGCTCGCCTGCGTGGGAGCCCTTCGGCATCAAACGCGGCGAGGTCCGCGGGCGGGCGACGATGTCTCGCCAGCACGCCGCGACCGTCAACGCGTGCACGCTGAGCAACGGGCGGCTCTACGCCATCCTCGGCCAGCCGGTGAACGTTACCGGTCGAGTGCCTTCCAGCGGCGGTGCCGGCGCGCTGGTCTGCCTCGACACGAGTTCCGGCAAGCCCCTGTGGGGTGGAAGGCTCACCGACCTGGCCGCCGAGCTCGCCGAGACCGTCCTGGACGGCGCGCCACTCTTCTATCAAGGCAAGCTGTTCGCCGTCGCACGGCGGCGTAAGCGATTCGGCTTCGAGGAATGCCACCTCATCCGCCTGGACGCTCGGACCGGACGACTCGAATGGATGCGCCACCTGGCCAGCGCTTCCTCCGTCAGTTACGGGCTGGGCCCGCGGACCCTGGCGATCCCGGCGATCAGCGAGGGCATCGTCTACGTCTGCACCAACCTGGGCGCTGTCGCCGCCGTCAGCGCCCACGACGGCGGCATCCGCTGGCTCCAGATCTATCACAAGGACGAGACCGCCGAACAGGCCGGCGCTCGTTTCGCTCGTAGCCTTCTGCCCTGGCGCTTCGGTCCCCCCATCTGCTGGCGCGACAAGCTCATCTGCGGCCCCCTGGACAGCGACTCCCTGATGATCCTAGATCGCGCCGACGGAAACATCGTCCACCGGATCGAGGCCGGAGATCTCGACCGCTTCGAGCAAATCCTCGGCGTCGTCGACGACGTCCTCTACACCGCCGGGCGCGAGCTGACGGCCTGGGACCTGAACGCCGGTCAGCCCCGGTGGTCGCGCTCCCTGTCGCTCGGTGAGAACCTGCTCGGACGCGGACAGCTCACGCGGACGCACGTCTATCTCCCACTCAAGCAAGGCCTCTACCGCTTCGCCATCGCCGGCGGACAGCCCACCTGGTCCCCATGGCCCGAGGACGCCGTCGGCGGAAACGTCCTCGTCAGGCCCGAGGTCGTCGTCGTGGCCGGCAGCGACCGGGTCACCGGCTACGTCCCCAAGGACGAGGCATTCGCTCGCCTGCAAAACCGCATCGACGCCGACCCCAAGGACCCCTCGCGATGGCTCGATCTGGCCGAGGTCGCCTTCCGCGTCGGTGAGCGCAAGCAGGCCGTTACGGCCATGAAGCAGGCCGTCGAGGTCTCCGGCGGATTCGCCCAGCTCAGCGATCCGAAGCTCAAAGCCAGAATCTTCCAGGACCTGATCGGATTCGGCGATCGCGCGATGGCGTCCGAGCCGCCCGACGAGTCGCTGGCCCTGGAGCTCTACAGCCAGGCGGCCGAGTGCCCGCCCGACCCGGACGCCCACGTGATCTACCGGCTCCGTCTGGCCGAGGTCCTGCTCGCCCTGAGCCGACCCGAGCAAGCCATCGAGCAGTATCAGCAGATCATAGGCGACCGCGGCCTCAGGGTCCGAACGACCAAGCCGCGCGACGTCGACGACACCTGGCCCGCCGGACAGTGGGCCGAGAAGCAGATCGCCTCCATCCTCTCCCGCTACGGGCGGGGCGTCTACGCCTCGTTCGAGAAGCGGGCGCAATCAATGCTCGAAATGGGCGTCGAGCAGAAGGACATCGAGATGATCCGTCGCGTCGTCGAGGGCTTCCCCAACTCCGAAGCCGCTCGGCAGGGACTCCTCGCCAAGGCCGAACTGCAGCAGCAGCGCGGCCAGTATGCCGAGGCCGTCCGGGCCTACCTCCAGCTCCTCCAGCGCGGCGGCAAGAAAGAGGACGAGCCCGCCATCATCCGCCGGATCGCCGAGGCCTATCTGCAAGCGAATCGTTCCGCCGCCGCCGGACGCTGGTTGGCGCGGGGCGCCAGGATGTTCCCCAAGTACCGGTTCGATCGCGACGGCCAGCCCATCGGTTTCGAGGCCTACCGTCGGCTCACGGCCGAGGTCAAGGACGACGGCCCGCCGCTGCCGAAGTCCTCGCTCCCCCTCAGCGCCCGATGGTCGCGAGAGTTCCCCGGACGCGTGACGATCCTCCCGCCGATCTACCCCGAGCTCCGCACGACCCGTTGGGATCTCTGTGCCGTCTACTTCGGCTCGCAGGTCCAGCTCTTCGAGATGCCGGGCTTTCGTGCGAAGTGGACGACCCCCCTGGCCTGTGAGGGACACCCGAGCCTCCTGGGCATGACCGAACGAATGCTGATCCTGATCTCGAATCGGCAGATCCTCGGCGTGAGCATCGACTCGGGAAAGGTCGCCTGGTCCATCGAGGCCCGACCCGCCGACGCCGATCGCCCCGAGCTCGACCCCGAGGTGCTGGCCCGGTTCGAGACGTGGACCATGACCGAGGACCGCGTCTTCGCCGTGCTACAGGACGGACAGACGATCTGCGTCGACGCCGATCGAGGCCAGGTCCTCTGGCGCGTCCGCCTGCCCGTCAAGCCAGAGCGCCGCCCCATGGCCGACGAGGAATTCTTCGTCTACGAGGCCAACATCCCCCACGAATCCAAATCCTTCGTCCACGTCCTCGACGCCGAGACCGGGCGGCAGATCCGCCAGATCGACACCAGCACCCACGGCCGGTCCGTCTGGACCTCGATGTCACCGGAGGGCCTCCTCGTGGCCGCCACCGGTCGATCCCTCTACGCGGTCGATCCCTACACGGGCGAGTTCGCCTGGAAGATCTCCGAAACCGCGCACAACCTTCGCGCCGTCACCGCCACGGGCCCCGAGGGCGTCTACCTGACCCACAACGGACAGAGCCTCGTCCGACGCTCCCTCGCCACCGGCGAGATCCTCGCAGAGTCCCCCGTCCTGTCCCGCGCCGCCGTCATGACCGACATCCCCATGGCGACCCGAGACCACGTCTTCGTCCTCAGCCTCGATGAGGTCGTCGCCCTTGACGCCCGAACGCTCGATGTCCTCTGGCGCGGCGCCACGGATCGATCGCCGAACCTCAGCCGATGCTGCATCGGCCGGCCCTTCGTCGTGGCCGTCAGCGAACTCCTCGGCGAGCGCCCCGACATGCCGGGCCGGCGCTTCATGGCCTACTTCTACGACCGCCGAAACGACAGCGGACTCATCCCCGCCGACGGAGGCTGGGTCGACCTCGGCCACTACACCTCCGCGCGACGCGCCTACTTCGGCGACCACACCCTCCTCATCGCAGACGAAGACCGCGTGTACGGCTGGACCGGACCGGGAAACTAGCGTCGTAGTCCGCAAACCGTGGCACGGGCATCCTGCCCGTGAGAGATAAAGACCAGGTGGCCCATCACTTCATCGCCCGGGTGGCCCATCGCTTCATCGCCCGGGTGGCCCATCGCTTCAGCGCCCGGGTGGCCCATCGCTTCAGCGGTGGGGGGCGCGAATTCCCGCGCCACCCATTCTCGCGCTCAAGCAGCCGACGCCAGGAGGACCTCAAGCGCCTTCGGAAAAGGAATCGAGCTCGCTCTGAAGCGTCGCGCGATCGAAGGCCGTCCCCGCGAAACTGTCGGACCCCGCGAGCGTCTGGCAGAAGGCAGCTTTGCTCTCGGCGAGCCGTCGTTGAGATGACCCCCGCGCCACCGCCTCCGCTTGTGCCTTCGCCGTGACGGCAAGTCCGTGGATGCACCGCCGAACTCGCGCCTCCGACGTCTCGGCGATTCGTGCGGCGTCCGAGATGATTCCCCCAAGCCTCTGGCGAATCTCGCTGTCTTCTTGAGCCCGTGAGGATTCCAGGATCACGATCAGAGCTGCCCGCAGACCGCGCACGCGGCGCTCAACCGCCAGCAGCTCCTTGGTGAAGCCTTGGCGCGCCGCACTGGCGCCTTCCTGATCTGGATCCGGCAGGGGGCACTGCATGTGCCTCCGAAGCCGCTTGATCGATCTCCGACCACGTTCCATCGCCACCAGAGGGCGCAGAATCGCCGGCAGGGCGTCGAGCGGAATCAAATGGGTCCCGCCGCAGAAATCGCACGGAATCGCGCCGAGACCCATGCACTTCTCGCACACGGTCTGCCCATCCGACTCGCCGCTGTGGTGACACTCGTCACAGGCGGCGTAGCCCTTCTGGCAGTAATGGCAGGCATAGCGCGCCAAAGCGTCGATCAGCCTGCCGACCCGCTTCTTGCCGATCTTCTTGACGAGCCATCTGAGAACGTCCGCTCGCTGCTGGAAGAGCCCGCCCTGTTCGGCCCGGATGACCCGCCTGGCCGCCCGCGCGTCGTCGCCCTCCTTCATCGCCTTCGAGACGCCCCGTGACAGGTCGCGGAGCCGCGCGCGCGGGGAGTCCTCGCCGGGTTCTCCTTCTGAAAAGGGCGGGCCAGGTGAGCTCACGGCAGGCCTCCTGTGCCGGCGACGGGGACGCAAGGCGACGAATCAATCGGCCTTCGAGTTTCCCTCGCGTGCCCGAAAACGCGCCGACGATGCGTATTCTCTAATCCAGAAGGCCTCTGGAGTCCAGGAACTCGCGAGCGACTTCCCTGGGGCCGCGCTTCTCTTCGTCGACCTTGAAGTTCAGTTGCTGCATGCTCGCGTCGCTCAGGAGCCCGGACAGGGGCGCGAGCGCTTCGCGGATCTCCGGATGTCGCGCCAGGACGCTGCCGCGAACGACCGGCGCCGCGTGGTAGGGCGGGAAGAAACGGGCGTCGTCGATCAGCGGCTTGAGTTTGTACGCGGCGATGCGACCGTCCGTCGCGAACGCGCAGATGACGTCCACCTCCTTCCGGGCGATCGCCTCGTACAGGATGGACGGATCGAGGTCCCGAACCGTCCCGAACTTCAGACCGTAAGCTCGCGCCAAGCCGGGATAGCCGTCCGGACGCTCGGCGAACTCCGACGTGAACCCGGCGCGGAGTTGACCCGCCTTGCCCGCCAAGTCCGAGATCCGGGTCCACCCTCGGGTCTTGGCGTCCCGGGCCCGGACCGTTAACGCGAACGTGTTATTGAATCCCAGCGCGTCGAGCCACTCGGCGCCAAATCGCTTGCGGTAGCCTTCGCGAACGATGTCGAAGGTCTCGTCGGGATCAAAGCGGGCCGCTTCCTTGAGGATCGCCGTCAGGCCCGTCCCCGAGTACTCAACGTAAACGTCGATCTCCTCGCTCACGAGCGACTCGTGGCAGATCATCGTGCCGCCCAGGTTGAATCGCCGTTCAACGGCCAGGTCCGTCTTGGCCTCGATGAGTTGAGCGATCAGCTCGCCCAGCACGAACTGCTCCGTGAAGTTCTTCGAGCCGACGCGAATCGTCCCGGTCGTCGCGCCGCTCCCGCCCGGCGAGACCGACGCGCCCGCCGTCGTCGACGAAACGATCCCCAGGACGACCAGAAGAAGCGGCGAGACGATGGCCAGCGGCTTCAGCCGAGTCTTGAATTCGTTACGTTCGGATTGACGAGTCGGTCGAGTCCCCCATTCGGCCGCGCCCAGCGTGAAGTCCACCAACAGGGCGAGGATCGCCGCGGGCACCGCGCCCAGCATGATCAACTGAGGATTAGACAGGGCCAACCCTCGATTGATGAACTGCCCCAACCCCCCGGCGCCGATGAAGGCCGACAGCGTGGCGATCCCCACGCCGACGACGGCCGCGGTCCGAATGCCCGCCACCATGATCGGCAGCGCCATCGGAATCTCCACGATCAGCAGTTGCTGGCGAGGCGTCATGCCGATGCCGCGGGCCGCCTCGTCAACGTCCGCCCCGATCCCCTCCAGACCGGCGAGCGTGTTGCGGACGATCGGCAGCAACGCATACAGCGTCAGCGCGATCACCGCGGGAACCGCGCCGATCTTCCGCAGCACCACCAGGAGGATCGCCAGCATCGCCAGGCTCGGAATCGTCTGCAGAATCCCGACGGCGCCCAACAGCACGCCGCGCAGCTTCGACGCCCGCGCCGCCAGGATCCCCAGCGGCACGCCCAGCAGGATCGCCAAACCGGTCGACACCCCCGTCAGCACCAGGTGCTCGCCGGTGCGCAACCAGAGCTCGGGGAGTCGGCCCGACAACATTGCCCAGAATGCGCCCAGCATTATCGCAGGTCCTCGAAGATCGATAGCTGTTCCGCGGGCTTGGCGAAAAGATCGCGCACGAACTCGCTCGCGGGCGTCCTGACGACCTCCTGCTTCGTCCCCAGTTGCTCGAGGCGCCCCTCGTGAAGCACCGCGATCCGATCGCCGAGCGTCAGGGCCTCGAAGATGTCGTGCGTGACGAACACGATCGTCTTGTTGAGACGTTGCTTGAGGCCCAGGAGCTCCTGCTGGAGGCCGTCGCGAGTCACGGCGTCCAGCGCGCCGAACGGCTCGTCCATGAGCAGGTAAGCCGGATTGGTCGCCAGGGCCCGACCCACGCCGATACGCTGTTGCTGTCCGCCCGAGAGCTCGTCCGGGTATCGCCCCGCGTACTGAGCCGGATCGAGCCCCACCAGCTCGAGCAGTTCTTGCGCTCGTCGCCGTCGCTTCTGCTCCGACCAGCCCAACAGGCGGGGCAGGATGCTGATGTTCTGCTCCACGGTCATGTGGGGAAACAGGCCAATGCCCTGGAACACGTAGCCGATGGACCGGCGAAGCTCGATCCGGTCCCGGTCGAGCACGTCCCGCCCGTCCACCAGGATCTCCCCGCTGGTCGGCTCGATCAGCCGGTTGATCATCTTGAGCGTCGTGGTCTTCCCGCACCCGGAAGATCCCAGCAGGATGAGCGTCTCCCCCTCGGCGATCTCGAACGAGAGATCGCGCACGGCATACGACTGTCCGTCATCGAAGGACTTGTTGACGCGTTTGAGTGCGATCACCTCTCACCCGTCCCGGCAAACACGATGCCTCACCACTGAACGCTCGCCACGAGAGCGAAGCGACGAACGCGCGTGTGATTACCGATGCCCCGCGCGATCCGCGACCCGAAAGAGAACCCACCCAACACGACAACGCTAAGAACGCTCAAGAAAACCTAAGCGACTAGCCGATGGGTGGGTGGCCCATGGCTTTAGCCGTGGGGGACGCGAATCTCCTATCGAATTCATGCCGGCCACCTCTCAAGAGGCACGCCACCCAAGGTTCGCTGGCTGTCCAAACATTGTTGCAGGCAGCCTAGTCCTCTAGATAGTGGTCGGGCACGTCCTTGAGCTTCTTGGCCACCATGGCGACGTAGTGAAGGGGCTCCCCCGTGACGGAGATCCTGTGGCGGTAGCGCCGATAGGCCTGAATCTGGATCACCTGATCGCGACTCAGTCTGCGAATGAGCCTGCAGAAGCCCGTGCTGTCGCGTTCACTCAAGAAGTCCTCCTTGATATTGAACGCCAGCCACCCCGGCGTCTCGATGACGTCGAGGGCCTTGACGAAGGCCTTCGGCGGAATGTCGCCGAAGCCCAGTGCCGCCACCGTGCTGAGGCAGTTGAAGCCGTCTTCTCGAAGCTTCTCCTCCACGCGCTCCGGAAGGTCCGTCAGGTCCGTCACGTGGTAGTCGTCGTAGACTTCCGGACGGTCTCGTCGCGCCGCCTCCCGGGCCTCCTTGATGATGTCGATGCCGACGATCTTGCGAACCCCACGAACCAGGAGCTCCTCGCCGACCATGCCGTTGCCGGCCCCGACGTCCAGGACCCTGAGGTCCTCCGGGCACGAATCTGAGTCCTCGAGGACGTCGTCGAGCAGTCCCGCCACCCGGCTGGGAGAGCAGCACCTGAGCTCCTCATAGAACAGCTTCTCGTATAGGCCTGGAATCTTGTAGACCTCATCGTAGTCGTGGAAACGAATCCGCAGCGCTTGGTCGCCCATGACGACCTCGCAGGTCTCTTCATCCTGTGATACCGTGTCTTCCTCGACCTGCGGAAACCGTATCTCTTGCACGTCGGAGTCGATCTGGTTGAGACGCTTCTGCCAAAGCGTCTCCGTCTCTTGATGGGGCATTTCAGCAACTCTCCTTTTCGCTTGGGTTGTCTTTCGGACTCCCCGCCTCGGCTCCGGGCAAATCGCCGGGGACGGCGAGGGCGGATTCGGATCGAGGCGGGCTGCCGAGAAAGGCCTGCGTTCGTTCCGGTGAGGCCGTGATCGGGCCGGTCGCCAGGATGGGCATCGCCTCCAGGTGCTTCGCCTCCATCATGGCCACCACCCGCTGGAGGGACGAGAGGATCTGCGTCTGCTCCCAGTTCTCGAGCTTGCCGAAGGCGCGAACGAAGTTGTCTTGAAGGAGTGACGGCGTCTGATCCAGGATCGCCTGGGCGGTGACCGTCAGCGTCACGACGACCCGCCGCCTGTCCGAATCGCTACGGGATCGCTCGACCAGGCCACGCCTTTCGAGTCGATCCACAATGCCCGTCACCGTGGCTTGGCTCAGATGCACGGCCCTGGCCAAGTCCCCGACGGATCTCGAACAGTGACCACCCAACTCCTTGAGGATCGTCAATTGCGGCCCAGTAAGGCCGTATTGAGATACAAGTGATCGCGAATGAAGATCAATGGCGCGGATGATCCGCCGAAGCGACATCAGCACCTGATCCGAAATGCTCTCCGGATGCCCACCTTCCTGTCCCGACTCTCGGAGCATCCGGCAAGTGTATCGTACACTAAGTATTTTTCAAGCTGATATCGCGGCATTCATTTGCCCTAAGGCCCGTGTTGACAAAATACTTTGATGTGTAATGACTTGTGACAGCGATGGTTCGGCTTGGATTGGACCAGTATTTTGAATGCGTAGGAATTAGGCCCTGCCCGAGCGGAGCCGCACCACTCCCCGGACAGCCTGAAAGGCAGGGCGCGGGTCTCGCCCGACCGGCCTACACGGCTCCCCAGGCCACCACGAGCCAAACGCCCCGAGCAGCGCCAAAACAAGACGCTCCCTCGGCGTGCAGCCGCCGGGGGAGCGCTATGCCTTCTCTCAGACGCGGATACGACCCGCCGCCCCTACTCGATGTACCCCAGATCGCGAAGCCTCGCCTCAACCTCCGCCTCGCCGTCGCCGAGACCCGAATCTGGCTCAGCGTTGTCGTTCGTCACCTTCGCCGTCGGCCAGAAGCCCACCAGCAGAACCACCCCTGTCACCAACGCCCAGATCGTCGGAACCAGGAACACGCCGCGGTAGTCGATGCCCCCACCCGCCTTCTCGAACACGTCGCCCAATGCCCCGAAGACCAGGCTTCCGAATAGCTGCCCCCCCCCGACGATGACCAGGTTGAACAGCATCTGAGCGCTGGCCCGGATGTCCTTCGGCGCGTGCTCGTCGGCGTAGATGTAGACCGCCGCGAAGAAGAACGTATACGCAGCCCCGTGCACCACGTTGCACGCGATCATCAGCCACGCCAGCTCGGGCTTGCCCGCCCCGTACGAGTACACCCCGAACCGAATCACGTGGGCGAACACGCCGACGGCCAGCACCTTCCGCCAACCGAAACGCTTGAGCGTCCAGCCGAGCATGAACATCGTGATAATCTCGGCCGCCTGCCCGACGGCCATCGACAGGGGGATGTACCGGGCCGGCACGCCGAGCGCCTCGAAATAGGGGCCCGTCCACATGAAGTGACATTGATTCACCATCGCGTCGCTCAGCGTCACGATGATCAAAATCAGAAACGCCGGCTGGCCCAACAACGACAGCGCCCGAAACGGCGCGAATCGCTCGACCGCATCCTTCTTCGGCGGCGTGTGCGGCAGAGTCAGCGAAAAAAGGCCTAGAACCACGGACACAGTCCCAGAGAGGTAGAACGTCCAGCGGAGCTTCACCGGGTCGGCCTTGTCGCCCAGAAGCAGAATGAACGGCAGACTCACGGCAATCCAGCCGATCGTCCCCCAGAGCCGGATCCCGCCGAAGTCCCGCTGCGCATCCTCCATGTGCGCAAAGCTCATCGAATTCGCCAAAGACAGCATCGGAATATACACGATGCAGTAGCAAAGGAACGCGATGAAGAACGGCCAGAACGTCGTCTGCATCGAGACGATGTAGATCAAAACGGCCCCCGCGACGCTGCTGATGGCCATGAAACGCTCGGTGGAGAACCAACGGTCCGCCACCTGAGCGCTGATCAGCATCGCGGTGACCGATGCGATCGCCATCGCCGCGAAGACCAAACCGATCTGCCTACCCGTGAACCCCATGTCCGGGTGCCGCAAGTAGACCGACAACAACGGCAGCCACGCCCCCCAGGTCACGTACGTCAGGAACATCATGACGCTGAGCCGGACCCGCAAACCGAGTGGCATCGACATGCAAATACCTCCCGCGCCCTCACACGAAGACCAGAATGACCGGCATTCTAGCCGCACCCGCGACGCGACGCCAAGAAGGTCACGGCAGAAGGGTGGACGACAAGAGCGTGTCAGCAACCTTCCTGCTATCTCCCGATGGGAGGGCGCCAACCCTTCGCCTTCAGGCGAAACCTCCAGGGACACGCTTGCCGCCACGGAGCAGTCCAATCAGGTAGTCTGAGCCGTCCGCCTGCACGTCTTTGGTCCCACGCCCTGGTCGGACAATCTCAACCGCCGTGGCCAACATCCTCGGTCCCGTAGGCGACGCGTCAAGGCGGTAGGTCCCGTAGGCAACGCGTCAAGGCGGTAGGTCCCGTAGGGACCGTGTGAGAATAGCCCAGGACTTCAGTCCTGGGAAACCGAGCTGCCTGCCCGTGAATCAGTCCCGTAGGGACGGCTGAAGTCTCGGCGAACGGTCGAGGGAACGGCGGCGGACTTCGGTCCTGGACGAAGCCACCGCCTTCAGGCGGTGGTAGTCTACTTCACGCTAAGCACGGTTCCCACGATTCCCCTTGTATCCTGTGGGCGCGAAGGTAGATTACTACCGTTGTGTCGGCTGGACGGGCTCGGAACCGCTCCGAAATTCCTATGCTGTCCCCCGGCTTCACCCGGTTCGCGCCGCGGTCACGCGATCCGCTCACAATCCCTGGCGACCGTGCGGAGACAATCGATCATGCTCAAAGCAACCTGGATTGCCGGCCTGCTGATGTGCGGCATGGGTGCCGCGGTTCTCGGCAGCCTCAAGGTCGCCCTAGCGCGCCGGCTAGACCTCGACGAGGCCCGAATCGGCGGATTGGTGTCCATCTTCGGCTTCGCCATGATCCCCGTGATGCTGATCATGGGATTCCTGACGGACCTGCTCGACAAACAGCTCGTCGTCGTCGCGGGTTCCCTGCTCATGGTCGCCAGCCTCGTCGTCCTGTCCCGGGCCCGAAAGTACGGGGCCGCCTTGCTGGCCATCGTCCTGCTGAGCGCCGGCTGGTCGGGACTCGTCAACGTGCTGAACGTCCTGATGGGGGCCGCCTTCGGTGGTGAGCCGACCTATCACATGAACCTGGGCAACTTCTTCTTCGGCCTGGGCGCCTTCCTGACCCCGCTGGCCGTCGCGGCAATCCTCAAACGCGCCGGCTTCGTCGCCGCCACGTGGGTCCTGGCCGCGGTGGCCTTGCTTCCGGGCCTGCTCGCCCTCGGAGTCGACTTCGTCGCCCTCGCCGGCCCCCCCGCGACCCAACCCACCCAAGTGCCAGGCGTCTGGACCCTCTTGACCGATCCCATCATGTGGCTGACCGCTCTGGCCCTCCTCTTCTACTGCCCGATGGAGGCGACCATGGGGGCGTGGACCACCACCTACCTCGGCGACAAGGGCGTCTCCGAGACGCGTGCCTCCGCCATGCTCTCCGGATTCTGGCTGGC
Source organism: Phycisphaerae bacterium (assembly GCA_016927755.1). GTDB lineage: Bacteria > Planctomycetota > Phycisphaerae > UBA1845 > JAFGLZ01 > JAFGLZ01. Next base: position 15,300 of record JAFGLZ010000009.1, on the reverse strand, counting down.
CTTCATGCTCTCCCGGCTCTTCACCGCCCTCGTCATTAGTCCGAGCATCCAAACGGCCAGCGCCACGAACATCCTGATCATCGTCCTGGGCCTATTGTGCGTTGTAGTGTGGGCCGGGGCAGTCGCCAGCCCCAATCGCGGCATGGCCTGTGCCATGGTCATTCTCGGGGGTCTCGTCTTCGGACCCACGTTCCCGACCATCATCGGCGTCTTGACCGGACACGTGGATTCCGCCGTCGCGGGCCGCGCAGTCGGGCTCTTCTTCATGGTCGGCGGCGTCGGCTGGACGATCGTCCCGATCATGATCGGGGCATACGCCCGCCGCACCAGCGTCCAGAAAGCCTTCATGATCGCCGTGGGAGCCGCCGTCGGCCTCACGCTGGCGGGCGTCGTCCTCAGGCCGTTCATGAACTAACGACGCGCGGCCCCGCCAAGCCGCCGCGATCAAGACCGTCGCTCGTGAATCCGTTGTCGCGCCACGGGGCCGCGACAACGGATTCGCCGAGCACCAAGCCGCCTCCCGTGGAATCACCGGCGGCCCAAACCCGCCCCGATCGGTGAACGCCTCAATCTTCGGCCTGACCGAACGCTGACCCCCTTCTGCCAACAGCGGGTCCTGATGACGCCGCTTCCTCGGAAAGGGGGTTTCTCCATGTTGCCCACCCCAAGACGATCACCCCGCCCGCCGTGCCCCAATGAGGCCGCCCCTCTGCCACGGGAGAGTGGCGCATTCTGCTGCATTTCGGTGCAAAGATCGCCATGCCTCATCCAAGCGGTCGCCATTGTCGCGATACTCCGCCCGAGGCCCCGCGCCTTGTCCCCCCAGCCAAGCCTGCCTATCATGCCCCCTGCCTCGGACGATTCGCCGCCCACGGCCGGGCCCGTCCGCCTGGGTCGAGCAACGAGTCACCTACGACACAGCGAGAATCTGATGAGACCACCCAAGATCACCGTCATCGGAGCCGCAAGCTACTTCTTCGGCAGGCCCGTCATCCACAAGATGGCCACCAGCAACGTCTTCGCCGGCGGAACCCTCGCCCTGGTCGACACCAACGAGAACGTCCTTCGCACGATGATGCGTCTGGCCCGACGCGCCTTCAGCCAGGCCCACTGCGGCGTCAGGCTGATCGGCTCGACCGACCGCCGACAGGTCATGAAGGACTCCGACTTCGTCGTCCTCACCTTCTCCGAGCGAAACGCGCACTACCGCGGCCTCGATACCGAGATCGCCGCGCGTCACGGCATCCGAATGTGCAGCAGCGACACGATCGGCCCGGGCGGCGTCTTCCGCGCCCTCCGCGAGGCGCCCCGCGCCGTGGCCATGGCAAAGGACGCCGCCAGGCTCGCGCCAAACGCCTGGGTCATCAACTTCGTCAACCCCACCACCGTCCTCGGCATGGCCCTGCGGCGATACGTACCCGAGGTCCGAAGCTTCGCCCTCTGCGACGGACACCACGAACCCTACAACACCCTCAATTGGTGCAAGCGCCTCGGCATCCTCCCCGAGAACGCCGCGTCCGTCCCGCCCGAGGTCTATCAGAAGCTGGACCTCGCCATCGGCGGCGTCAACCACTGCACCTGGCTCGTTCGATGCCGTTACGACGGCAAGGACCTGATGCCCAAGTTCCGCCGCTGGCTCGCGGGGCAAGTGCAGGCCGAGAAGAAGACGACCCCGGCCCAAGGCGCCTCCAAGGGCAGCTACAACCACGCCTACGCCCTCCAGTTGCTCGACCTGTACGGCGCGTATCCGACCGCCGTGGGCCACACGAAGGAATACGTCCCGTTCTTCCAGGGCTACGGCGCCAAACCGAACCGTCCCGAGCCGATCCGCCTGTTCGACGCCGTCGAGCGGGCCGAGCAGATGGCCGAGCGGTGGACCGAGACGCAGCGCTACGCCTCCGGCAAGCTGAGCGCGAAGCAGTTCCTTAAGGCGCAGGCAAACGATCACGCGACGGACATCATCGAGTCCATGTGGGGCGGGCTTGGCAAGCAGTTCTACATCAACGGCCCGAACCGCGGCGCGGTGACCAACCTGCCGGACGACGCGTTTCTCGAGTTGCGGTGCGACGTGGACATGCACGGCCCGCGTCCCCAGCCGTTCGGCGCCTTTGAGCGAGGGCTCTTGGCCCTGCAGCACCAGGTCCTCGACACCCACGAGTTGACGGCCGAGGCCGCGATGACGGGCGATCGGACCCTCCTCCGACGCGCCATGCTGACCGACCCGATCTGCAACAACATCGCCGACGCCGACGCCTGCATCAAAGACCTGCTCGAGGCCGAACGCGACATCCTCCCAAGCTACTGGTACAAGCGCCGGCGACGTTGATCGGAACAGCACGGCTCTCAGCCGAGCAGGAGTGCAGCGCAGGCTTCCAGCAGATGTGCAGCGCGGGCTCCCAGCCTGCACAAAGCGGGAAAAACGCCTACCGTTCAACCGAACTGGGTGGCCCATCGCTTCAGCGGTGGGGGACCCGAATTCGAGCATGAGCACGGGTCTCGCAAAGCCCGAAGCGCCATCCGAACGTATGGGAAGCGCCAATGAGTCCAAGCGACACGCCAACGAACACCACCAGCCGAGGCCAGCTTCCGATTCGACGTCCCGCTGGAGCATCCGTCGTTGCGCTGGCTCCAATGGAAGAACGGCGAGTTCGTGCCCTTCACGCCGCCGCGCATCGGCGAGTCCGTGGGGCTTCGCATCGGAAAACCCCTCTACGACTACTTCGGCGTGAGTTCGGGAGAGTAATGTCATTCCGTCGTCGGCTGCGGTAGACTAACCGACTTCATACGCGTCACACAGGCCCGTCGAGAACAGGAGCAAGCTCGTGTCGATGGAACAGCTTTACGCGGAGCGCCTCAACCGATACGTCACGGCCATGCGCAACGAGAAGCCGGACCGCATCCCCGTCCGACCCTTCGCGGCCGAGTTCACCGCCAAGTACGCCGGCTACACGTGTCAGGAGGTCACGCACGACTTCCAGAAGGCCTTCGACGCGCTGTGCAAGTGCGCCGCCGATTTCGAGTGGGACGCCACCGTGCCCAACATGGTCTACGTCTGGACGGGACTGACCCAGGCGATCGGCTTGAACTACTACGGCATCCCCGGCATCCACGTCCCGCCCGACACGGGGTTTCAGTACAGGGAGCCGCCCGAGGATAAGGCCCACATGCGCCCGGACGAATACGACGCCCTCATCGAGGACCCCACGGGCTTCCTCTATAACGTCTGGCTGCCCCGAGTCGTCGACGACGTCAGTCCGATGGACGGCAAGCCGTCCTACCGAAACAACCTCTCCTTCGTCCGCGGCGGCATGGCGATGCTCGCCTACTTCATGAGCTTCCCCGCCCAGATCGAGCGCATGCGCACGGAATGCGGCACCGCCTCGGCCATCGCCGGGATCTTCAAGGCGCCCTTCGACATAATCGCCGACAAGCTGCGCGGATACCTCGGCCTGACGATGGACATGTTCGAACGCCCGGACAAGGTCCTGGCTGCCTGCGAGGCCCTGATGCCTCACCTGTACCACGTCGCCAAGACCACCGCCGATCCCGACAAGAACGTCCCCATCGGCTTCTGGATGCACCGGGGCTGCGTGCCGTTCGTCACCGCCGATCAATTCGAGTCGCATTACTGGCCGACGCTCAAGCCCATCATCCAGCAGCTCTGGAAGGACGGACACCAGACGCTCTTCTACGCCGAGGGAAACTGGGACTACCACCTCGATCGATTCGCCGAGCTGCCCGACCGAAGCATCGTGTATCACGTGGACCAGGGCGACATCTTCAAGGCCCACGAGAAGCTCGGCCACAAGTTCTGTCTGAGCGGCGGAATCCCCAACGTCCTGCTGGGATACAAGAAGCCCGCCGACGTCCGCGAGCACTGCAGGAAGGTCATCGAGGGCGTGGCCAAGGACGGCGGCTACGTCATGGACGCCAGCGCCATCATGCAGAACGACACCAGGCCGGAGAACGTCCGCGCGATGGTCGAGGCCGCCCACGAGTTCGGCGTCTACTCGTCGTCCGCGTCGACCGGCCCGATCAAGAAACCGTGCGACGGTGCCGTCATCCCCGAGACGAGCCCGTACGGTATGACCGGTCGGCCCGCCCCAAGGATCAAGCCCGGCGTCTGCTTGCCGTGGGAAGAGAAGGTCAAGGAGCTCCCGGACGTCACCGGCGACGCCGATCTGGTCCGGAGCGTGTGGGAAGCCAACGACTCACTGGCCTACACCTACATCTGGCAGTGCCTGCTGTCGTTCTGAATCGCCGACATGCACCTTGGGCAAACCAACTCGCCGCGGGTGGCATGGGCCCGCCGCGGAAGCTTGTCTCGTCTGGATGGATCATTGATCAGCGGGATGTATCCGTTTGTCTCGGCGCGACCTTTCGCGGACCCGTGCTTCGTCCCATGCGAAAAGCGACGTTTGACAGATGACGTACTACCGCCGGACACGCGGCGCGCGCAGTAGCCCGACAACCAAGAGCAACCCCATCAGCGCCGCCGCCGGCGCCCCGCAGCACGGCGCCGGCGTCTCCCTCCCCACGGGCACGTCCAGCTTCTGCGAGAAGACGGCCACGACCGTCATGTCGCGCTCGATCGAAATCGTGAGCGGGTTGTTGGGCGATTCCACGTCGCCTCGCCACTCGATGAACTCCCACGCCGTTTCGCCCCCCGGCGCGACGGCCTCCAACGCGACCTCCGTGCCGCACGGATACTCCGCGCCGGCCGGCGTCGCGGCCACCTCGCCTTCGCCTAGGATCTCTATCGTCAGTGTGCTCTCCTGCTTCTCGGCAAAGACGGCACGTAGCGTCACGACGCCGTAGAGCGGGAACTCGATCACCTCATCGGACGACTCGAGGTTGCCCGTCCAGCCCGCGAACTCCCAACACGTCGCCGGCTTGGCGGTCAGCGTGACCACCGTCCCTGGGTCTTGCGGGCCCTCCGGGTATTCCACGGTCCCCTCGCCCTCGACCGCGATGTCCAACCGCGTGGTGCCGTCGTCAGTCGGATTCGTTCCCTCGTCGGCTCCCTCGACGTATGTGCCCGTCACCGTCGCGCCGTCCGCGCCGACGGTCACGATCTGGTTCTTCGGCGTGATGTACCCGTCGACGTGGCCGAACGCGATCAGGTACTGACCGGGCCGAAGGCGTCGTGTCAGCGGCGCGCGACCCCACGGCTCGCCGTTGACGATCACGTCCGCGATCACGGGCGTCGTTCGGATCGTCAGCGGGTAAGTCACCCGAGCGCCGAAGTCGAACTTTCGGAAGGGCTGACCGCCCGCGTCGGGCTTGCCCTCGGTCTCCTTGGGCGCCGCCGTGGCCACCCACAGCTCCATCGTCGTGGCGTCGATCACCACGCAGTGCAGCGAATTAGGGTCAAGCAGGGGGGTGGGCGGCGCCGGCGTGACGCCCTTGCCGAGGATCGTCATCACGCTGCTCGGATCGAGCGTCCCCAAACGCTCGGCCACCGCGTCGCTGAGCGCCCAGTATCTCGCCAGTCCCGCCGCCTCGGGGATGTATAGAAACTCGAGATCCCACCCCGGAGAGATCGCGTCGATGAACGCTGCCAGGAGCGGGTTGAGCATGTCGCGCGTCTGGCCGCCGAGCATCTTGTTCGTGACGTAGAACGCGTCTAGCGACGGATACGGATACTCCACGGGCAAATGTGAGATGTCGAAGAAGTCGAAGTCCGGGTCCTTCGCCGGATAGCCCAGGATCCAACTGCACTGCCGGGCCAACAGAGGCGTCGCGCCGGCGTGGTCGATGAACGTGGCCGCGCGGACGATCGCGTCGGGAAGAGGGTGCGACATCGCCACCGTCCGGGCCGTGTCGGGAACCGAGATCGTGCCTGAAAAGCCTTCGATACTCCCCGTGGCCGAGACCGCGTTCGCGCGGACGAAGTAGATGTGCTCCTCTCCCGGGTCGCCCTCGCGGAAGACCTCGAACCTGCCCGGCATTGCCTCGAAGACCCGCAGGGCGTCACCGCCCAGGCCGTCGGCAACCAGCACGTTGGCCGAGACCGTCCGGCGAATCGAACGCAGAACCGCCTCGGCCGAGCCGACGTCCGAGCATTCTTCCAGGACGCGACGCACCTGAAACGGTAGGGGGGTCCCGTCCGTCCGCTGCCCGTCCGTCGGGAAGCGGCTTTCGCTGACCGCCAGGCCTTGGCTGTTGATCCCAACCATCGCACCGGCGAAACCCGCGTACGAGATCGTGCAAAACATATGCCTCTTGTTCGGTTCGTAGACGATCAGGACGGCCCCGTCCTGCACGCCCCGGCGAACGCACTGTTCCTCGGTATAGTCCACGCCTACCAGAACGTGCCCCGTTGCCGTCGCGGATCTCATCGCGGCGAAGTGAGCCGTGCTGCCACGCTCCATCACGTCATGACAGATCTCGTCCCAACTATGAAGCTCGAGAAGTCGGTCGGGCGAGATGGCCTCTTCCCCCAGCGCGTCATTCGCGCCGGCCGCGATCGCCAGAACCTCGTCGACGAAACGCCCCGGGACGTGCGGTCGGGCGGCCGCCGCGACATCCGTCTGCTCTTCCGGCTCCAACTCACGCCTGAACGTTCGCGAGAGCGCCTCCGTCACTGTCTGAATCTGTTCGGCCAGCAGGCGCCCGTGCGCATACCCCATCTCGGCCGGTGTGCCCTTCAGGTGTAGCACCCGAAGCCCACCGATGTCCTCCAACGAGCAGTCACCGTAGCGGTCGACGACGGCGGCGTGGAGCGGGGCAATCAGGAAGACGACGACCAGATAAGCGGTCAGGGGCAGTGGCGCCCTGTGACTCGGGGACATCATCAACACCTGTTATGGCTCGACTCTCAGGCCGAACCCTTCTGGGCGGGCGCGGTCCGGTCTCTCGATTAGACCCAATCCCAGCCGCCAATGGAAGACTGTCGCGCCGCTTACTCCCCGGCGTTGTTGGCGATCTGGACGTTGCCCTTGCTCTCGTTCTTGATCTGCGTCGGACCGGCAAAGAGATTGCCTGTGATCACAACGCGCTTAACCTCTTCGCCGAGCGATATCTGCGGCCGGTTCTTCCGGAACTGACATCCCCGGATCAGGATGTCGCCGCCGGAGACCTGGATCGCGTGCCGGGCCTCCTTCGGCTTGTCCCAGTCGCAGAAGTTGCAGTCGCTGAAGCCCACGAATCCAGCTCCGGCGATCTTGGCGATCTGGTTGCACGGGCCCCAGAACGCGCAATTCACGAACCGTACGTTGCCGCGGTGATCCTTCGCTACCTCGATCATCGTCGGGTCTGGACCGTGGAAGCTCACGAACTCGCCGTTGGTGATCAGCAGCCCGTACGGGGCCGACTGCTCGACCACCAAGGCTGTCCAGCAATCGTCCGCCCCGATCCCGAGAAAGTTGCCGTTGCACACGCCGTTCTTCGTGCCGACGAACTTGTAGCCCACCTTGTAGCCGAAGCAGAACGTGTTGTGGACGTACTGCCAGTCGGTCCGCCCGAAGATGAACGCCTCCCCGTTGGCCATCTGCCACTGGAAGAGCTTGGGCCGCGTGCTCCACCACGGGTTGAAGTGGACGTTCTCGATCCGCCCGATGTCGTAAATGGCGTCCACCATCACCCCCCGGCGAATCGGCTGGCCGGACACGTTGCGGATCAGGTGACGCTCGTTCTGCGTCGCGTCGATTCCGTTGAACGGGTTCAGCAACTCCACGTCCAGCACCGCCGGATTCTTGCCCCGCATGGCGATCGCGTAGGGATAGGGCTTCGGCGTGTCGTCGACGTTCTGCTCGGGGTAGTAGATGCACACCCCCTTGAGCGTGCCGTTCGTGTTCAGCGTGATGAAGGGGGGGCCGTCCTCCTTCCCGGCGCCTTCAGTGACCAGGAAGGTCGTGCCGTCGTCCGTCGGCTTGGGCAGCCCCTTGTCGCGGATGCCGTTGTGCGCTGGCACCGACTCGAAGATCCCCCTGAGCGTCACCGAGCCGGGCACGTTGAGGTGTCCGGCGAAACGATAGTTACCCACCGGCGCCAGGACGGTACCGCCCCCCGCCTTGCCGGCCGCGTCGAGCGCCTTCTGAAAAGCGGCCGTATCGTCCGTCTGGCCATCGCCCTTAGCGCCATGGTCGCGGACGTTGTACGTGGCCGCTACCTGTTGGGCCGACGCGACCGCCAGGGCGGTCAGCGTCGCCGACACCAGCACGAAAGCATTCATGGTCATGGTTGGGGTCCCCTTTCGACCTCGGGCCCAGGCGCCGGGCCGTCCGGCGCCAAAAAACTGCCTGATTGGGCCCAAGTGCCGGGCCGGATTCTATCAGATTCCCGCTCGTGTCCCCACGTGGGACCGCCACTTACGGCAAGAAAGAATTGCGCGTCGCTTTTGTCGTCATAGGCAAAAAAAGCTCGTGCATTTTTAGACCAGTAACGCTAAACTTATCCCCTTAGCGCGGTTATATGGACACTCGGCCCCCGGGGGGGCATCGGGCACTATCCAATGTTTAAGGCTCTGGTCGATTTCATCCCGAAGAACGTGGGACTAGCGCATGCAAAACGCATGTTCCACTGGTTTGTTAGAAATACTCGCAAGGCCAACGAGGTCCAGCGACAGGTCCTCATGGCCAAGATCCGCCGAAACGCCGACAGCGACTACGGTCGTGAGCACCATTTCGACGAGATCCGCTCCTACGAAGACTACGTCCGCAACGTCCCCATCCAGACCTATGAGGACTTCCGGCCCTACGTCGAACGCGTCAAGGCCGGCGACGTCGGGGCGCTCTTCCACCCGCGCGAGAAGATACACATGTTCTCGCTAACCAGCGGGACGACCACCTGCCCCAAGCACATTCCCGTGACGAACCCGTTCTACAAGGAGTATCAGCGGGGATGGAACATCTGGGGCGTCAAGGCCCTGTATGATCATCCCAAGTCGATCCTCCGCTGCATCCTCCAGGTCACCAGCCCCATGGACGACGAGCGGACCGAGGGCGGGTTCCCGGCCGGGGCCATCACCGGGCTGCTGGCCGCCATGCAGAAGCGGATCATCCGCCGCTTCTATCCCGCGCCCCTCTGCGTGGCATACGTCCGAGATCATGACGCCCGGTATTACGTCCTCACGCGGCTGAGCGTCCCCGCGGACACCTCATGGATCGTCACAGCCAGCCCCGCGACCGTGCTTCGGCTCGCCAGGACCGCCGACGAGCATCGCGAGAGACTCCTCCGCGACATTCACGACGGGGGCATCTCGCCCGATGTGGACGTGCCCGAGTGGATCCGCAAGGAACTCGCCCGCCGAGTCCGACCCAACCGAAAACGCGCCCGAGAGCTCGAGCGGATCGTCGAGCAGCACGGGCGGCTGCTGCCCAAGCACTACTGGAACATCGATTTCCTGGCCAATTGGACCGGCGGGACCATGGGGCTCTATCTCCAGGACTACCCGGCCTACTTCGGCGACGTGCCGGTGCGGGACATCGGGCTGCTCTCGAGCGAGGGGCGTATGTGCATCCCGTTCGAGGACGGCACCCCCGCAGGCGTCCTCGAGGTCACCAGCCACTTCTTCGAGTTCATCCCCGCCGAGGAATACGAGAACGACAACCCCACGATTCTCCGCTCGTTCGAGCTCCAGGAGGGCAAGGAGTACTTCCTGATCGTCACGACGTCCTCCGGGCTGTATCGATACGACCTGGGTGACCGCGTGCGGATGGCGGGCTGGTTCAACGAGGCGCCGCTGATCGAGTTTCTCTGCAAGGCAAGCCACACCAGCAGCCTGACGGGTGAGAAGCTGACCGAGCGCCAGGTTATCAGCGCGGTGCAGTCGGCCAATCAGGGCGGGCAATGGCGGATCAACAACTTCGTCATGGCCCCGCGATGGGCCAGTCCGCCCTATTACGTCTTCCACGTTGAGCGATCGATCGCTAGGAATGCCGAGAGGCTGGCGCACGCGGTCGATGAAGAGCTTCGGCGCGTCAACATCGAGTACGACAACAAGCGATCGACCGATCGCCTCGCCCCCTTGGCCGTCAATCTCGTTCCGGACGGATACCTTGCCATGCTCGACCGGAAGAAACGCGTGGCCAACGCCGGACGGAGCGAGCAGTACAAGCATGTCTTCCTCTACACCGTGCCCGGTTCGGACGACAGCTTCCCCGCCGCCGACGAGCTCTGACCCCCGCTGCTCCATAGCGCACGGGGGACGCTAATCTCGCGGGAGGACGCCATCATGTACTGCCGGAAGTGCGGCGCGGAGATCCCGGAGGCTCAGAACACGTGCCCCGGCTGTTACGCCCCCGTGCCGAGGCCGGGGTTGTTGAGCCGCCTGAAGGACTGGCTTTTCAGCAAGCTGCCCGACGAGGACAACGGCTCCGGCGCTCGTCGTGGCAGGTTCACCACGACGGTCGTTCGCGAGGTCCAGAACATCCGCGTCGCGGACCCGCGGACCGGCGAGGAAAGGGTCTACCACTCGCTCGACGACGTTCCGCCCGAGATCCGCGAGCGGATCGAAGCCCTCCGGGCCGACGCCAGCGCCACGGGCGCCAGCCAGACGTTCACGTTTCAGGATGCCTCGGGGCAGACCCGAACCTACCACTCGGTCGACGAGATGCCGCCCGACGTTCGCGAGATCTACGAGCGTATCCGCAAAGAGCACACCCACGGGGAGTAGTCTTCGGGGTCCGCGCCGGTCCTTCCGAAGCGATGTTGCCACACACGCCTTTCCGTGAACAAGAAGAAAGGGACCGGCGGTGCTCGCCGGTCCCTTGACTTGCGTTGCGATTGGATTCGAGTCCCCGCGAGGACTCAGGGCCGCTGCTGGATACCCAATGTGACCGGCACTCGCATCTCGGGATGGAAGAGCACGATGTCCGCCGCCTGGTTGCTGACGACCGAATCGGCATCCAGGAAGCCGAACACGCCGTCATAGGTGCCGCTCGCGGCCCATAGCGACCCGAGGGCACCCACCATGCCCTGGATATCGATGAGGACGTCGAAGTACACGTCCGCGGGATTGCCCGTGACGAGGTTCGCAGGATCGTCGAAGCCGACGATGCCCGGGACGTCATCTTCCTCGTTCGCGACGAACAGCCGCGCACCGGCCAGGACGACGTTGCCTGGAATGTCGAGCAACGAGGCCCCGCCCAACACGACGTCCGGAACCTGATTGTCCGTCAGGGCGTCGGCGGGACCGTAGAGGGTCACCTTGTCGCGCCCTTCGTTCGCCACATAGAGCACGTTGTTGATGACGAAGACTCCAATCGGAGTCAGGACAAGTGAATCCGGACCGTTCAGCGTGATATCCGGTGCGTGAGGCCCCGGCGCGGCCAGCGTGCCCGGGTCCTCGTAGATCGTCACGGTGTGGGCGGCATTGTTGGCTACGTAGAGGGCCGCATCGGTCACGAATAGCGAGACGGGGTCACTGATTCCGGAGACCGCGTTGTTCAAGGTCACGTCCGGCGCGTCGCCGTCCGCCAGGGAGTTCACGTTGCGGAAGATCAGCACCGTGTCCGTCCCGCGATTGGCGACATAGAGATCGTTGTCGTGGACCTGCACGTCGGAGGGATCGTTTATGCCAGAACCGGCATTGTTCAAGGTGACGTCCGGCGCGTCACCGTCGCTCAGGTTCAGGAAGTCCCGGAAGATGTACACGGTATCCGCCACGTTGTCGGCGACGAAGAGCGTGTTGTTGACGATCTTGATCGACTCCGGGGAGAGGATGCCGGAACCCGCGAAGTCCAGAATCACGTTGGGCTCCTGGCCGATCGGCGCGGCGTTGCGGACGTCGTAGTAGATGAAGACCTGGGAGGCGGTTGTGTCGCCGACGGCAAGGTCCACGATCTCGCAGGCATCCCCGACGCCGTCATTGTCACTGTCCGCCTGGTCGGCGTTCGCGACGCTGGGGCAATTGTCGCAAGCATCCCCAACGCCATCGCCGTCTGCATCGGCCTGATCGGCGTTGTCGTCGTCCGGGCAGTTGTCACATGCGTCCCCGACGCCGTCGCCGTCCGTGTCGGTCTGGTTGGCATTGTCGTCACTGGGACAGTTGTCGCACGCATCGCCGACGCCGTCACCGTCGGTGTCGGCCTGGTCGGCATTGTCGTCGTCATCGCAGTTGTCGCATGCGTCCCCGATGCCGTCGCCGTCCGTGTCGGTCTGGTTGGCGTTGGCCGTGTTGTCGCAGTTGTCGCAGGCGTCGCCCACCCCATCGCCGTCGGTGTCGGTCTGATTCGCGTTGGCCACGGCGGGGCAGTTGTCGGAGGCGTCGGGAATCCCGTCACCGTCCGCGTCGGCCGGCGGCGGAGGCGTACAGCTCATCCAGATCAGCGGGATTGACAGAACCAGCACTCCAATCCATCCGAAACGGCTTGATCGGCTCGAAGACATGTCGATCTCCTTCTCGGCGAGCCCGCCCACTCTCCCACAAAGGCACGTTGCCCTGATGGTCATTCGTTCCGTCTATGGCTACTGTCCGTTCAAACGCTCTGCGCGCACGACGCTGCCGGCATTCCCGGATGTGATCGCATGGAGGGTGGCGGCGGTCGTAATCCCCACCGAGGGACCTTCCCTCGGGACCGTCCGAAGCCTATCGGCTGTGGCGAAAGGTGTCAACGAGAGTCCGGCGACGGGACTTGAGCCGCGGTCGGATCCCGCGTAGCCTCGTAATCTCCGATGCCAAGTTGGCATTGCGGCCGGACGTTCCCATGGTGGCGCGTCCCTTAGCGGAGAACCGCCGTTGGCGAGAAGACCGTTTGATCCCGGAAGAATCCATGTTCCTCCCGAGGAACTGCCGCCGACGGCGCCCACGCCGGACGGCGGCAAAGCCGCGGCCAGACAAGGACCGCTAACGGTCTCGCAGCTTACTCGGCTCATCAAGCGGGTCATCACAGAGCACCTGCCGCCCAGCCTGGTCGTCACGGGTGAGCTCAGCAATGTCTCGCGACCGAGCAGCGGGCACGTCTACTTCACGCTCAAGGACGCCGGCAGCGAGTTGCGGTGCGTCATGTGGCGGTCGGCGGCGGACCGCCTCCGTTTCGATCCCCAGGACGGCATGGAGGTCCTCGCCACCGGCGGCGTGGACGTCTATGAGCCTCGCGGCCAATACCAGTTCTACGCCCGCAAGCTCGAGCCCAAGGGCATCGGCGAGCTCGAGCTCGCCTTTCGACAACTCCGAGAGAAGCTCGAGCGCGAGGGGCTGTTCGAACCCGAGCACAAGCAGCCCCTGCCCGAGTATCCGCAACGAATTGCTATCGTCACGAGCTCGACCGGCGCGGCGATCCGCGACGTCATCCGGACGATCGCGCGGCGGTTCCCGTGCGTGACGCTTCTGCTGCACCCCGTCCGCGTCCAGGGCGAGGGGGCCGCCGAGGAGATCGCCCGGGCGGTCGCGGCGATCAACCGGCAGGCCGAGCGGCTCGGTGGCATCGACCTGATGATCGTCGGACGAGGCGGCGGCTCGCTGGAGGACCTGTGGGCCTTCAACGAGGAAGTCGTGGCGCGTGCCATCTTTGCCAGCCGGATCCCGATCATCAGCGCCGTCGGCCACGAGGTGGACGTGACGATCAGCGACCTGGTCGCCGATGTCCGTGCGGCCACGCCCACCGCCGCGGCCGAAATCGCCGTGCCCTCGCTTGGCGAAGTGGTCGAGACGCTGGAGACGATCTCCGCCAGGGTTCGCCGGATGATGCGGCATCGGCTTGATCTGGCCCGTCGGGATCTGACGGCCATCGAACGATTCGAGCGGTTTCGTCAGCCGATGGCCGTGGTCCGACGCGGCGAGCAGCAAGTCGACGAGGCAACGTCACGCCTGACCTGGGGCTTATCGAGTCGCGTGCAAACGCTTCGCCGAGGCCTGCACGACTGCGAGCTGGCGCTGCGATCGATCCATCCCCGGGCGGTCCTTCAGGAGCGGCGCCGGCAACTGATCGAAATGGCCCATCGTCTCCGATGGGTCCAGGGCGCCAGGAACCTCCGGGCCGAGCGGCAACTCGCCGCGGAGACTCAGGCCCTTCGATCGGCCTCCCCGCGGCACGCCGTCGCCAGGGCGCGCGACCGCCTGACGCACCTCGCCGAGAGACTGGATCGAGCCACGACCGACCGGCGCCGACAGATCCTCAGGGAGCTCGAAAACCTCGCCGTCCGCCTGCAGGCCTCCGGTCACGAGGCGATCCTCCGCCGAGGCTTCAGCATCACGCGCCTCCGCCGAGGAAACCGCATCGTCACCGACCCGAGCCAGGTCCGTTCCGGCGACCGCGTAACTACCGAGACGGCCGGCGGGCCGTTCGACAGTCGCGTCGTCGATCGAGAGCAGCTTGACTTGTTCGAGTAGGTGTTTACCTGGGCGATCCGCCCACAACCTCACCTTACAGACACATCAAACCGATGTCGTGAAAGGGTCGCGGAGGCCCCGGCATTCGACCTCTGGAGCGATTAGAACGTCGTTCCGAAGCTGAACTGGAAGATCTGCGTGTCGTCGTAGTCGTCTTTGTTGATCGGGACGGAGAAGTCGAACGCCATGGGGATGGGGCCGAACCACTCGACCAGGACCCGGGCCCCCAGGCCGAGCGAGGCCCGCCACGTGCTGATGCCGAAGTCCTCCTCGACCGTGCCCATGTCGCAGAACGCCACGCCGCGGAGGATCTTGCCGTAGATGGGGAAGTTGTACTCGGCCCCGCCGACCAGCATGAAGTCGCCGCCGACCCGGTCGTCGTGGATGCCCGCCCGGGGTGAGATGCCGCGGAACTCGAAGCCGCGGACCGAGCCGATGCCGCCGCCGAAGAACCGCTCGAAGACGGGCGAGTCGCCGAAGATCTGACCCGCCCGCGCATGCAGCGTCAGCACCGACTTGCGGTCGAGCACGTCGGTGCGAAGCGTCTTGTGCCAGGAGTAGCTGCCGGTCAGCTTGCCGAAATCGTAATCCCCGCCGAGCGCGCCGAACTGCTCATACGACACCATGAGCCGGCTGCCTTCGGTCGGCATGAACCGGCTGTCGGTCGTGTCTCGAACCAGCGTGCCCTTGACGCTGCTGAGGAAGTGGCTGCCTTCCATGTCGCGGATCTCGCGGGCGTCGTCGAAGTCGACGCCGCTGATGTCCACGCCCTCGATCCTAAAGGCCACCTCGCCCGCCCAGCCGCGGAGCAGGCCCCTCTGGAACCGGTGCCCGAAGCTGGTCTGCGTCCCGATCCGCTGCTCGTCATAGGCGTCGCGACCGCGGGTGAACAGGTAGAAGCCCTGCCCGAAGCTGACCGGCTGGTCGAGCAGATACGGCTCGCGGAAGTCGAGTCGGAGCCTCGTCAGTTCGGTGCCGGGCTCGAACTGGAGCCGCAGGGTCTGGCCGGCCCCCTTGAAGGCCTT
>JAFGLZ010000074.1 GCA_016927755.1 Phycisphaerae bacterium | reverse complement strand
ACTTCCGCCCTCTTGCGTCGCAGCGTAAGGACCAGGATAGGGGCGCTAAGCAGCCCAAGCAACGCCCCAACGACGAAGCCGAACGGTGCGGCGACCGGCAGGATAGCCACGGCCGCGGCGAAGCCGACGAAGCCCCCTCCGAGAGTCGAGACGAGACTCAACCAGAACACCCGCTCGGGCATGGATGGTCTTCCAGTCACAAGTTCGTTGGTTTTGCTCGACAGCCTAACTCTAGAACTAAGCTGCCTGCAAGAATGTTTGACTAGTCTCCCCGGGGTAGTCGAATGTGGGCCAGCCGCCCTCGGCTGGCCCACACTGGTCAAGGTTTTTTGCAGGTAGCTTAGAAGCTTCCTGACACCTTTTTGGTCTCCTGTACATCGGAAGATGGCTGCCTTTCCTCAGTTGCTCCTTACGAGCCGAGAAGCGCGGAAGTGGAGATAGCACGGGATCCACACGACCAGGATAAGCCCCCACAAGGCCCACTCAAGCGCTATGGGCCGCGCCCGCCAACGCGACGGCGTAACGAGGCTTGACGGGGGACGGAGCCCAAGCGCTTTCAATGCAGACGACCATCCCGCTCTGTCATCAGCGGCGAAGATCACATACGGAGGTGAGGGGTACTCCTCAAATATCTCTCGTGGGGCTCCCACTGCGAACAGACGCTGCGAGTTCTTCATGTCCACGATGAACCAGGCACCGGCGACATCGGCTCCTGAAGGTGGGCTAGCCAAAGCCACGCTGGTGCTGACCCCGGGCGTGGGGCCCTTGACCCCATACCACACCCGACGGAACGGATCCCCTGATCCTCCGGCATGGTCCCCCAGCCTACCGACGACGAAATCACCAATGACGGCGTATTCCCTCACGTCCCCCAGAATCTCGGAACCTCCTCCGTTTGTCTGACGACACAACCCAGGACCTTCCGGGGGAGAGGTCATCAGGAGGAAGCCGGACCCCAGGCGGATTGTGTAGTCCATTGCCGTGCAGGCGAAATGGACTGCCACAAGCCCCAGCACCAGCACAGACACGAAGGCGATGTTCCTTCCAACCGTGTGTGGCGACATCAGCACGCCTCGGGTCTCTGAGCTCCAGCAAGCCTGCGCTGAGCCTAGGTACGAAGGACGGCGCGTTCTATGACCTTGCCCTCGTCTGAAAGCAGGACGACGCCCAGGTGTTCGTATGGCGGCCGGAGACGAAATAGCATGACCGCGCCGGCGTGGGAGTAGTCCAGAGACACGTTGTAGTTCCGCAATCGATTCGCGAGTGCGTCATAGCGCGAGCGATCGTAGACCTCATAGTCGATGGCCAGTCGCTGGGCGACTTCGCTGCTGGTCATGCCGGGATGCACGAGTCGGCGAAACCGCCATGAAGGGTAGATGAGCGGCTCGAACACACAGAGCAACGCGAAGGCACCCACGAGCAGGAGCAGGAGGATGACGACCTTTGTTTGCCTAGAGGTCTTCACGGAAGATTCTCGTCGAGACAGTCGCCCGCGAGGCTGATGGGTGCCTTTTCGGCCGGTGGGTTCGGCGTGCGGGTGAAGAGTCGCCAGGGGTTTTGTTCGGGTTGGCTGAGCTTTTTGAGCCAGACGCCGTATTCGGCGCTGAAGCGTTCGAGGTCGTCGGTGATGTATGCTCGGAAGAGGGCCTCGCCGGGGGACATGGGCTGGCCGTGGGAGTTGGGGTAGGCGGCGATGTAGCCGCTCATGGCCTGGCGCATGCGGTCGGTGCCGAGCTCCTGGCGCATGCGCATGAAGGCCTTGTCGTACTTTCCGCCGTGGATCATGAAGGCCACGAGCGACCAGGCCTGGGCGTAGTAGGTCTCGACGAGGTCGGGGCTGAAGAGGAGCATCTTTCCGGCGTCGGTGGCCAGCATCTCCTTGAGCTTCAGGAGCGTGCCTCGCGCCAGGGCTCGTCTGACGGCGTTCATTCGAAACCGATTTTCGCCCGGGGTGAAGACGGGCGTCAGATCGTGCCACTCGTAGCCTTCGCAGTAGCAGGCCAGCCCCTCGTTCAGCCAGGGGGGGACGGTCCTGGGCGGGAAGTTTCGGTAGACGTACATGTGGAGGCATTCGTGGGCGATGACGGCGAGGGTGTAATTGCGCCGCCGCAGGTGATAGATGACCGTGCCGCGGGGCTCGGCGTAGCCGCCTGAGCGGATGCGGAGATAGGTCTCGGCGCGGGTCGGGGCGAACTGACGCGTGAAGCGGTCCCACTGATTGCGGTCCTGAAAGACGAAGAGGCTGCTGCGTTCGTCGCTGGTCTCGTGTCGAGGCAGGAGGTTGGTGTAGAGCTGGTGGGCGGTCTCGAGAAAGGTCGGGAGAATCTGGAGCATCGTCTCGTCTTTGAGGGTCGTGTGGATGTCGTAATGCGGCGTGACGAAGAGCTTGCCCTCGGTTCGCCCGAACTTCCAGGGGCGCGTTTCGACGTTAACGGAGATCGGCTTCGGCGGGATAAGCTGTTGGCAACCGGTCAGGGCGATCGCGCAGAGGGCGGGGACGGCGCGCGCAATGAAACTGACAGGACGGACCGCGGAGGGGATCAAGCCGGGTTGGGGGCGAGGGATCATTGCTCTTGATCGTACGCCCGCGCGCCAGGGGGGTCAAATCATCACGGCGTGGGAGCGGGCCTGAATTGCAGGTCCACTGAGGCGGCCAGCTCGCGCTGCGCGGCCAGAGGGACCTTCCCACCATTGAGAAGGGCGATGAAGAGGTGCATTCGCCCATCACTGGCGTCGAGCAGGAAGGTGTTGGCTGGATGCGACGGTGCGTCTTTGGGGTGGCGTACCTCGATGTCGCCGGCGGTCGTCGTGATGACGAGCGTCCAATCGGTCGACCCGGGGCCGAGCTGGGCGCTCTGGAAGACGCGTTCGCCCGGGCGTGCGCCGGGTCGGCCCCCCTTCTTGCCTGACGGCTGGAGGACGGTCCAGGACTGGACGCCTTGGATCTCCCAGCGGTAGGCGAGGAAGGCCGAGACGCCCGGACGGTCTTTGGAGGAGGTTACGCCGAGCGTCAAGCGGAGGCGCGGGGAGTCGTCGGCGCGGTAGGTGAGCCTGTAATGTGTCGGCGGACGGCCCGGCCCACCGCGCTGGACGCTGTTCCAGCTTGGACTTCGGAGTTGGCCGGTGAACGTGACCTCACGGTGGCCGCTTTCGTTGCTGATATGGAGGCGGGGACGGGGTTCCTCGCGCGTTCCGAAGACGCGACCCTTGGCGTAGAGGCCCCAGTCGGTGTAGACCTCGGAGACGACTTGGGCCACGGGGGGCCTGGGCAGATGCGCGCCGGTCATTGCCAGGCCGGCGATCGTTCCCCCATGGCGACGGGCCAGGCGAAGGCGGTAGTGGCGGTTTGAGAGCGTTGCGTAGAAGGGATCGAGGTCGAGGCCCTTGATGTTCTCTGTGGCATAGGCGGAGGGTTGAAGCTCGGTGGGACGATCGCTTTCGTTCAGGGCGAAGGGTTTTGCCGCTGAGTCGCGGGCAACGAGGGTGATAGTGACCTGGCGGCCGGCGTTGGACGGATCCTGGATTTGGACGTCGACGAGACGGGAAAGGTCGAGTCGATCCAAGCGGAGCTCTCGGCCGTCTTGCGAACGGAATCCCAGTGCTGCAAAGCGGCAACCGTCCCAGAGGCCATGTTGGAGGGGGTGCCAGCAGGGCTCGAGTGTCGGGCGGGGGCCTGGGCGATGGGGGTCGACGAACTCGTCCAGGAGGACACCTTCGGGCGTTTCGACGAACCACGTTGAGACTGGGTGAAGGCGCAGATGGTAGCGGGTCGTGTTGTTGTCGCCGGGTGTCGTTGTCTGATTCAGGACTAAAGATGTTGTGGGCGAGGTAGATGAAGCGTTATGGGAGGGCGGCTTCAGGCTGGGGTCGGGTTCTGGCCTCAGGGCGAGGACGATGGGTCGATAGGCGGGGATTGTGACCTGGCAGCCGTTGGCCTTGGTTTCGAGCCGGGCGCCACTGCCGGCCGACTGAACCACGGGGAGCTTTGATGCCAGATTCGATGGCCAGGAGAGGGTTGTCTGGACAGGGCGGTTGGTCATGTTGACGGCGACGATGGCGGCTCGGTCGTTGAGGGTTCGGAGGAAGGCGAGAATCCCAGGCGATGACGAGCTGATGGCGATGTAGTCGGCGGCGCCGGCATGCAGTTCGGGAAGGCGCGAGCGGATTGAAAGCCAGTCGCGGATGGCGGGTCCGTAGCCGACTTCTTGCTCTTGGTAGAGCATCGGGGTGCCTCTTGTGAAGACGCATAGAGCGGTCAGTGCCTGAGCGGGGCCGATGCCGAAGAACTGCGCGGATCGGACGGTGTCGTGGTTCTCGATGAAGCGAACGAGGCCTCGCAAGCTACGTTGCGGATAGGCGAGCTGGGACAGTTGCAGCCAGCGCTGCATTTCGGGAATCCATTCGTCGACGGACAGGCCGTAGGTGAGTTGGCGGCAGCCGAGGTAGAAGGGGTAGTCGTAGAGGAGGTCGGCCGAGCGGAAGAAGACGGGTCCACCGGTCTCGGAGAAGATGACGGCGTTCGGATCGATCTGGCGGATACGGTTTCGGACTGCCTGCGTGAGCATGACGCCTCCGAAGGGTCCGGCGGCACTGGGTCGGTGGGGTGCGTCGGGGGACCAGTTGAGGCCGCTGCTTCCGTGGCCGCAATCGAGGCGGTAGCCGTCGATGTGGAAGTCGCGGACCCAGTAGGCGGCGATGTCGGCCGTGTATTGCTGCCATAACGGGTGCGTATAGTCGCCTGTTAGGTTTTGTCCCCAGCTCATGTGGGGCCTTCCGTCCTTGTCCTGGGCCCATGCTTGTGGCGGGGCGTGGCGGGCATCGGGGCTGTCTTTTGCTGGGCCGTGGGGGACGAGGTCGAGCCAGACACGGATGTGTTCGGCGTGGGCGCGTGAGACGAAGTGGTGGAGATCGTCCTGGGTTCCGAGCTCGGGAGCGATGGCACGGTGATCGCGGATGGTATAGATGCCAGGGGGACTCGTATACGTGGGATTCAGCCAGAGGACGTTGCAGCCTAGGCGGGCGATGTATGGCAGATAGGCGGCATAGTCTCGGAAGCCGCCACCGGCGTTGAAGCTGACGCCGATGGGGCCGCGAGGGTATGCGGAGTAGATGGCGGCGCGGTCTAGCCAGGCCGGTGAGTCGGAGGGAGGACCGTTGCCGAGCGAGTCGGAGAAGTCGGCGAGGGCGTGGAGTGCGTGGGACCAGTCGCCGCGGACGAGTTGGATGTGCTGAATTCCGATGCGGTAGGTCTCGCCGGGTTTCATGCGGCCGATTGTGTTGAAACGGTGAGTGAGCGTGATTGCGTCTTGGTGTTCGGTGACGGTGGCGCGTGCTCCGTCGAGGAGGAGCTCGTGTCCGGCGATCAGGGAAAGGCCGAGGTCTGGGGAGTGTACGAGGGCGAGGGCGGCGCTACCGGTCAGCCAGCTTGATTCGGTCTGAGTCCGTCCGGGCTGGAGGGAGGAGAAAGGTCGGGTGGCTGCAGGCCAGGGGGCGGGGAGGAGGTAGAGGGTGTCGGGCTGAGTGTGCATGCGAATATGTGGGACCGAGAGGGTGGCGGCGGTGACGTTGGCGGGGTGATCGGCGTCAAGGGTCCAATCGCCGGTTCGAGTGATTCGGAGTGTGTCTGGGTTGACGCGGTAGGTTTCGATGATCGTGAAGGGCTTTGCGAGGAGAGTGAGGGTCAGGGCGGGTTGACCGGATGCGGTGGTAGGGTTGAAGGCAATGGACGTTGGGTTGAGGTGTGGGTGTAGCTGCTTGCCGTTGACGGTGAGGGAGGCCTGTGCTGCTGAGGGATGCTCGGTTGGGTCCAGGAGGTTCGAGGGCTGCGGGGCGAGGGCAAGACCAAGCCAACGACCGGTTGTTCGTGAGAAGGTGAGGGTCAATGGGCCTGTGGTGAAGGCGTAGGTGGCCGGTTGGGTCTTGGGTGAGTTGGCCGGGAAGGCTGAGAGGCAGATAGCGACGAGCAGAGGATTCATGGAGGGGCTCCTGCAAACTGGCCTCATGGTAGTGGGGGGTGGGGTGGGAGGCAAGGAGTACATGAGAGGTGGTTTGGGGGGCGAGTCGTGAAGGGCGTGTGGGTGGTTCCACGTGGAACATTCTTGGGGACGGTGTCGGATCGCCATGCGGGACGCGTTCCACGTGAAACATGCGGGGGGGCCGTTGCTTGTTTCCCGGGCGCCCCAGGCTATAATGCCGCCCAATCCGACACCTGTCGTGTCTCGACGGGCGAGGAAGGAGGCTTCACATGGCCAAGCCGACTCGACGACTCGGACGCGGTATCGCCTCACTGCTTGGCGAGGCCGCCCTCCCGGAAAGTGCCCTGCAGACGACGCCGACACCGGGGGCCTTGACTCGGGAGCTGCCTGTGCGCGCCATTACGCCCAATCCGCACCAGCCTCGCACCGATTTCGACCCCGAGCGGCTCGAGGAGCTTGCGGCCTCTATCCGGGCTACTGGCGTAATCCAGCCCATTGTCGTCCGTCCGAGCGGGACGGGCTATCAGCTCGTGGCGGGGGAACGCCGGTGGCGTGCCACGCAGCAGGCGGGGCTGTCAACGATCCCTGCGGTCGTTCGCGAGGTCTCCGACCAGCAGATGGTCGAGTTCGCTCTCATCGAGAACATCCAGCGCGAGGACCTCAATCCTCTCGACCGCGCTGTCGGCTACAAGCAGTGTTGCGATCGGTTCGGTCTGACGGCGGAATCCTTGGCCGGCCACCTTGGGGAGGATCGGTCGACCGTCGCGAATTACATCAGGCTTCTGGAGCTGCCCGAGGCCGTGCAGCAGCTTCTCCGCGGCGGGGCGCTCTCGATGGGGCATGCCCGATGCTTGCTTGGACTGGGGAATCCGAGGCTCATGGAGCAACTGGCCCAGGAAACCGTCGCCGAAGGGCACAGCGTCCGTCACCTCGAGGCGGCGGTTCGTTCCCGCAGAGAGGAACCGAGCGCTACACCGGCAGCCGCGCCGGCCAAGCCGAAGAAGAAGCGCCCGCTCATCGAGGACCTGGAGCAGCGGTTTGCGGAGGCCTTGCAGACCCGCGTGTCTATCAAGGAAGGCCGGAAGAAGAACACCGGAAAGATCGTCATCACCTACTTCAGCCTTGATGATTTCGATCGGGTCGCCGAGCGCCTCGGCGTTGACCTGGAGGAGATCTGAGGCACCCCCCTTGGCTTATCTCATAGGTTCCGGCTTACGAGGCAGACTGCCACGCCTTGGATGCTGAACTCCTGTTGGACAGGATCGACGATGATCGGCGGGACCTCTGGGTTATCCCCTCGCAGGACAATCAGCTTGTCGCCGTTTCTCCGTTCAACGCTGACGCGCTTCAGCGTCGCTTGGCCGTCCACCAGGCACGCGCAGATGCGACCTTGGACGTGCTCGGGATTGACATCGGGTCGGTAGTGAACGAGGACGATGTCCCCGGGTTTGAGCGTGGGCTCCATGCTGTCGAACTCGAGCTTGAGGCAATACCGGTCGGGTCCCCACAGGTGCCGTAGCACCGGGAACATCTCGAGCTGCGCTTGTGATTGGGATGGCGGCCCCGCAGGTATTGACCCGAACACCGGGAGATCTCGGGTGTCGAGGAGTTGCGGGGCGTCGTGGATATCACCGTCACCGATTAGCACCGCTGGCGGCACTCCCAGGGCGACGGACAGGGCGTTCAGCGTCTGTGTGCTGGGTTGCTGCTTACCTCGTTCGATCTGGCTGAGGAATCCCTGGTTGATCCCTGCTTGCCGAGCCAGTTGGGTCTGGCTTAGGCTCTGCTGACGTCTTGCGTCCCGGATCCGTTTTCCGATCTGGGTCAGCAGCTCATGTATGGCAGGACTCTCGTCCACGGTGTCTACCTCGCGCCTCAGAACAGTTTGCTCTATTTACGGCCTCGTTTCATCCTTTTGTTCTGCCACTTCCGGAATTCGGTCCCCGCGCTTTTCGAGCAATCCTTCGAGGAGGGCCATCTGGTCGTCCCAGCGATAGTGAGCCGCGACGAATTCCCGACCGGCCGAGGCCAGCGATTCGGCATGGCTGTGGTTGCCGAACACGTCCAAGACCTGACTCGCCAGCTCCCGGCCGGACTGAGCCGTGAGCAGGTGTCGGCCGGGCTCGGCGCCCATGGTTTCGGCAACCGCGGGCGTGGTGACGACCGGCTTGCCACAGGCCATCGCCTCGAGGACCTTGTTCTGCAGCCCGTGGACCATCCTTAGCGGGATCACGCAGAGGCGCATTCGCTTCAGATACTCCCGGACGTCCGGCACGCTGCCGGTGATCTCGACGCCGGAGGTCTTTCCAAGGTTCAGAACGCGGCGAGACGGCGAGCGGCCGACGATGATGAACCGAGCGTCGGGCCGGGCCTGGCGAATGAGGGGCCAGGCCTCCTGAACAAACCAGCAGACCGCGTCGACATTCGGCGGATAATTCATCGTGCCCACGAATCCGGCGACCGGCTCTTTGGGCAACTCGCCGGTCGCGTGGAGTGCCTCCAGATCGATGCCGTTGCCCACGACCGAGACATTGCACTGATAGTTCTGTCCTCGGCAGCCCGTTGCGGATTGTCTGAATACGGCGGCTTCTCGCTCCGAGATCACGGCCGCGGCGTCGTAGGCCCTGGCGAGATCCCGCTCTCGCCGGGCCAGGCGACGGGCCTCGGCGGCGTAGATCCAGCGCATCGGCCCGAGGCTCTTGTCCGCGTAGGATCGCCATTTCGCGCTGTCCACGTCACAGAAATCGACGACGCGCCGCGCCGCGCTTGCGAGCAGACCATAGCGGGCGATGCTGGAGGAGAAGGCGAGCACTGCGTCGAAGCCGATCTCTTGCGACCACCGGGTGACGTGGTCCGCCAGCCGGCGCGAAGCGAAGTAGCCCTCCGTCAGTGTTCCACCGGAGGCCAGGCTGATCGCGCCCCTGGCCAGGGCGATCGCAGGGCGCAGCGGAAAGGCGGCTACGCCCCGGCAGAGTTTTTGGAGAGCGCCGACGTGTTGCCAGTCGTCGCGATCGTCGATGAGGCAGGCGCACCAGAGATCGTGTCGCGCGGCGAGGTGCTTCAGCTCGTTGAAGCTGCGAATCTTCTCGCCCTTGTCCGGCGGGTACGGGAGACGTTGAGCGATCATGAGGATCTTCATCCGACCACCGTAGAGCAGAGCGGCCCAGTACCCGCGGGTCTGAGCGGCCGCGCGAGTCGACGCCAGCGTATTGCGAGAATTCGCTAACCGGGAATCGCCTTGGCGAGCCAAGCGCCAAGACGTTTCGTCAGGCACAATGGTATTCGACGGTAGATGCGTTGGGCCAGGGCGAACTTGCCTTTTCCGGGCGTGAGCTCGGGGGCTTGCCGGCCAGGAGGCGTATAGAGCTGATAGCCCAGTGGCTCCGGTTCGAAGCCCTGGTGGCGTTTGAACTCGTAAGCGCCTCTGTTTTCCTTTCGGCTCCGACCGAAGTCGAACTGGCGAAGTCCGTGCTCGACGGCCCACTCCATAAGCGAGAGATAGAGGACGTTGTTGACGCCGTAGCGGTCCAGCGTTTCATCGCACCCGGAGAAGTAGGGCAAGACCGTGTCACCGAAGATGAACGTTACGAGTCCGGCGGCGGGTCGCCCACGATAGCGGACGAGCGAGACCACGTGCGCGTCCGGCGTGTGGTCCACGAGCGATCGGAAGAAGCGAAACGGGTAGTTGGGCGAGCCGAGCCGGCGCATGCTCCGGGCGTAGAGCCGCCATACTTTCGAGAGCAGGTTGTCGTCGAAGTCCGTCGTGAGGGCGTGCTTGTTTCGACCGTTGCGCGCGGCCGCTCGCGCCTTACGGGGCAGCGTGCCCAGGACATCCTCCGCGCGATCCGGCAGGGCCTTTCGGAACGTGACGTACCGATCGACAACGGGCACTCCCGGCAAGGTGGCCTTGACCGAGCGGAAGTCGATGGACCGGACGTCGAGTCGATCGGCCAGGGCCTTGGCTTCTCGGAGCAGCGCTTCGCCCGCCTCGTCGTCGTCGTGAATCGCGCCGCCATAGACGGCGTAGGGCACGCTGACCAGGAGTCGACCGGCGAGCCAACTCCGCACGAGGAAGAGCGGGAGCACGCCAGTCAACCGTTCCTGACGGCGGGTCATGAGATAGTAGGGCTCATGTCCGAAGGCCTCGATGACCCCGTCATGCCAGGCGAGCGTATGGTAGAAGGTGCCGGAACGGGAGGACCGGACGTACGCTTCCCACTCATGTCGGGTCGCGGCCGAGAGTGTTTCCACAGTGGTTGTCATGTCCGACTGGCGCCCGGGACATGGGGGAATTTCGGGCCTCGCATCCGCGCGAGGTCCGCACGTATTGTATGTCGACTTGGGGACTGGATCGCGTACAGCGGATGTTCGAACGATTTGCTTGGTGAAGTGCCCGGCGCCCAATGTCGGGTTCGAGGCAAGCCGATGCAGCTCATGTGACTCTGCCACGTCAGAACACGGGCGCAGCGCCGCAGACGCTGGGCGTGTCGCCGGCGGGTTCATAGTCCAGCGGGGCGTCGAAACGGACGGCCACTCGCTTGTGGTCGCTGATGTACGGGTCGAGCCGGATGATTCTGGCGGATCGGCGGACCTCCAATATGCCGAAGAGTTCGCCTTGAACCATCGGGTGTGTCAGACGGATGTGGAGTTGCTGGTCGGGAGCCAGATCGCCGTCGTCCTTTGCGAGGAAGGCGGCCGTTGTGCGGGAAAGGTCGACCATGCGGCCCTGTTCGACGCGGCCGTGACGGTCGAGCTGGAAGTACATTTGCCAGGAGTACCGAAGCCGGGGCTCGGCTCGGCGATCACTCATCGTGGTGGTGGAGTTTGTGGTGGGGGAGCTTACGAATGTCGTCATTTGGTATTCCCCGATAGCAGCGGACAGGACAGACCCGGCGTTGGGCAGCCTCCTCGGAAGTTAGCTTCGACTAGACAGAAGTGGCACTTTACGTGGGGACCACATTTATTGAGCAGCAATGCCTTAAGGCCTTCTGGAATCGTGCTGGTGCGAAGCGGGGGCATGCATAGGGTCCGATAACTCTTTGCATGGCGGTCGGCTGGCGAACGAGGATGGCGAGGCTGCAAAGGAAGGGACCAAGTCGCGCTGAGTCTTCACCGACGCATCACTTCTCCATCATGCCGTGCCTGGCTCTATCGCTCTCGGCGGCAATCCCGTAGACTGAGTTCTTCGTCTAGGTGGGGAGAGGGCGTGGGCCTGCCGAGGACGTTCGAACCGGGTCCGATTTCGGGATGCGTTGACGATGAATTGCCTCGACTATCGACGAATGGTGATCCTCACTGACGGACAACTCAGTTCCTTGGGCGCCAAGACGGCGTCTTCTCTGATCAGGTACCGCCGCGAGCACGTTGTGGCAGTTCTCGATCCGCAGCACGTCGGACAGCCGCTCGAGGGCTTGATCGGCTGGGGCCAAGGGATTCCGGTGATCGCCTCCATCGAGCAAGCGCTTGCCTTCGAGCCGGACTCACTCCTGATCGGCATTGCGCCTATTGGTGGGAAGCTGCCGGACGCGTGGCGAACGCATCTCACCGCGGCGATCAGGCACGGCATGTCGATTGTCAGTGGGCTTCACATGCTGCTCCGCGACGACGACGAGCTGTCCGAGCAGGCCCGCAAACATGGTGTAGAGTTGCTGGACGTGCGCGACCCTGGTCCGTTTGACAGGGTGGCGGTCGGCATGGCGGCGGAGCTGCCGGTCAAACGCGTCTTGACGGTCGGTACGGACTGCGCCGTGGGCAAGATGGTCGCAACGCTCGAATTACGGGCCGCAGCCAGACGGGTTGGGTGGGACGCCGCTTTTGTGGCGACCGGGCAGACCGGCATCATGATTGAGGGCTGGGGCATCGCCGTGGATCGCGTCATCAGTGACTTCACCGCCGGGGCGGCCGAATGGCTCTGCGAGCAGGTGGCCGACCGGCAGATTGCCTTCATCGAGGGACAGGGCTCGATCACGCACCCCGGGTACTCCGGCGTCAGCCTGGGGTTGCTGCATGGGGCGTGTCCGGACGCCCTGATTGTCTGCCATCAGCCTGGGCGCGATCACCATCATGGGGTGGAGAAGCGCTCGGCCAGCCTGTTGGATCATATCGCGCTGAACGAGCGGCTAGCCAACGCTCGGCATCCGTGTCGCGTGTGCGGCGTTTCGCTCTATACGGCCGGGATGAGTGACGAGGACGCTCGCGCCGCGATCAAGGCCACCGCGGCCGAAACCGGGCTGCCGACGACGGACGTCGTTCGGTTCGGGTGCGATCCGCTGATCGAGAGCCTGCGCGAGGCGTTTGAGCTACCGTGAGATGGCGCGGCGATGGAGTGCCCCGCCCAACGAGACGACGGCGAGTTGCAGGAGTCCGCCGGCGATGGCCAGCAGACGATAGCTCTCGACGACTTGCAGTTTGATTCCGGGAATCGCGCCATCTCCAGGCTGCAGAACGGCGAGTTCGCGCAACAGGTTGCGGATTCCGGCGACGTGCAGTTCCCCAACAACAACGGCCCCGACGGATAGGATTGCCGAGACGATCAGGAGCGAGTTGGTCGTCCACGTCTCGGCTGTCCGCGAGCGTTGGGTCCGACGCACGAACGCGCGAACGACGACCCACAGAGCCGGCGTACCCAACAACAGGAGGGCGCTAAGCAGGGCCTCCGACGCAAGTGTGGTGGGCGCATCAAGGGAGATCAGCCGCGATGATCGGACCGCGAGCACCGCGGCCCACAGCAAGCAGGCCAGGACCAGACTGATCGCGAGTGCGTGATTTCGGATGTCCCGTTGGCCTCGAATCGTAGGGCTCTCCGGTTGGCTCGGTCTGTTTCGGGGGTTTGGAGCTACCCCTGTTACAGCGACAAAGGCTCCCCGCATCGCCGCGGCCGTTGATTCAGCGGATCATCCGTACATCGCCTACGTTGGGAACGATCCGCAGACGCCCGCCGAACAGGGGCATCGCGCCGGGCCAATAGACGCAGAAGGCCCGGCCCATCATCTGGTCCGCCGGGACGGTGCCGTACTGGTACGTGCCGTTGGCGAGCTTGGGGGTCAGATGCGGACCGATCGTGTCCCACAACCGGCCATCCTTGCTCAGGGGGCTGTTATCGCCCAGGCAGAAGTACTCTTGGACGCCACGTTCGGGTTGGTTGCGCAGGTAGATAGGTCGGCCTTGCGTACCCCAACCGGCGTCGGACCGACGGCTACCGGTCAGGGAGCGGTAATACACGTCCCGCTCGATTCGCACGTGCGCCAAGTCCAGGGACATTCCCGCGGCGCCGATGCGGATTCGCGGTGCTGCCTCGTCGCTGTCGAGTGACAGCTTTCGGGCATATGCCGCCAGGCTGGCTGAGCCCGCCGATACTCGCGCGGGATACTGGTCGTCGTTCGTCTCGATGATCTTGTGATCTCCGATCCAGACGCCGACGCGGTAGTCCACATTGCTCAGGGCCACCTGAACGGGTTGCCCGGGTACGAGCGGCTTTGCCTGGGCGGTTCCGAGCACCGTTGGGTGGTGGTTCGGCTCGGAGACCGAGGATCGCGTCAGTGACACCTCGCCGGAGCTCGCGAAGGTCGCGGTGAACCGGTCATCTCGTTTGCTCAGGGACAAGGTCAGCCGTCCGTTACCTTGCCCGGGGGTCAGGAGGCACCGCAGTCGCAGGTCGCTGACGGGGATCGGCGTGGATCCGCCGACGCTGTAGGTACTACCGTTGTAGCCGTAGACGTCTTCTATCGGGACGTGGCAGGCATCGGCTTGATCTCCCTGTGTCTCGGGGCCTCGGCGGAGGAAGACGATCTCCTGGAGCGGTTCATGGTCTTGGCTCGCCCTGAAACGAAGCACGCGCTCATCGGTCCGCCATCGGGAGTCGGTCAGGGCGGGCTGCCATCGCGCCAGCTCGGGCTTTCGGACGGGCAGATAGTCGTGATCGTAGCCGTGCAGCCATAGGACGCTTTGGGCTCGGTCGGTCTTGCGCTGGATCTTCAGGGCCCGGTCAAAGACCCGTCGCTCTTTGGGCGCGAGCTCGTCGTACGCGGCCGCATGCTTTTCGAGCTTGTTCAGGACCGATCTTCCTTCCGGGGTAGCCTCCAGGTCGGTTGCGCGAGCGGTGTAGATGTCGCCATCGATGATTTCGAGGACTTCCCCCGGCAGTCCGATCAGTCGCTTGACGAAGTTGGTCGTCCCGTCGTTGGGGTCCTTGAAGACGACGACATCCCAACGGCACGGTTTGAAGGCGTGCCACCATTGCCTTGGGCCGTGCGGGTCGATGCTCGGGAACAGACGTCCGACGTCGAAGACGGCCTTGATGACGCCGATCTGGTCGCCCCGATAGGGCGCGTCGTGGGTCGGTCGGTCGCCGCCGTAGCCGCAGTTGGGGCAGGTCAGGTCCCGAGGGGGTCTGACGCTCTCGTCCTGCATGAGATAGTGGCCGTAGTCGTACTCGAATCCGCAGACCGAGCAGGTTTGGGTTTGGTGGAACCCTTCGAGGTTGGGGGCCATGGAGCCCGTCGGAACGACCATCGCCTCGGCCACGAAGCCGCGAAAGACGAGGGCGGCCACGAAGGCGATGACGAAGGTCTCCGCCGTGCGGAGCGCACTGAGTTTGTTGTATCGCGTTGCGGGGTCGGCAGGGCGTTGGGATCGCGGCATTATTCCATCCTTTGGGTTCGACGGCGTATGCGGGAAATGGGTCTACCCCAAGGACACTACGCCGAGGATAGCCTGGGGGTTCGCGCGGGTCAAACGGGGTGTGCTACGTTGCTTGCAGGAGTGTTTGGGCAGCTGGCGAACCTTGGGTGGTGCACCTCTTGCGAGGCGGCCGGCACGAATTCGATAGGAGATTCGCGTCCCCCACGGCTAAAGCCATGGGCCACCCACACAGAGGTTGCTTCTGGCGCACGGTTCAATCTTTCATGAAAGCAGCTCAGCGGATGAGCCGCATGTCGCCGACGTTTGGTACGAGCGGGAAGTGTTCCTTGAGCATCGGGTAGCCGGCGGGCCAGTAGACGAAGAAGGCTCGGCCGACCATTTGGTCGGCGGGGACTGTCCCGTACTGGTAGTCGCCGTGCTCGAGTCGATGGATCAGGTGGGGGCCGATCGTGTTCCAGAGGCGACTGTCCTTGCTCAATGGGCTGTTGTCGCCGAGGCAGTAGTATTCGCCGATACCGCGCTCGGGGATGTTGCGGAGGTATATGGGCTGTCCCTGGGTTCCCCAGCCGATCGAGCGGTCTCCGCGCGACGGGCTTCGATAGTACACGTCGCGATCGATGGCCACGTGCCACAACTCGAGAGTCATTCCCTGGGCGCCGAGTCGGATTTCGGGCTTGGCGTCGTCGCCGTTGCGGCTGAGCCGGCGGGCATACTCGGCCAGGCAACTCGCCCCCCGATCCTGGGGGACGGGATACTGGTCGTCGGTGGTCTCAAAGAGCGTGTGATCGTCGATTGCGAGGATTACACGGTAGTCCGCATTGCTCAAGGCGATGTGAACGGGATGGTCCGGTCGTGGCGGATCGATCCGGGTCTGTCCGATCAGGACGGGCACGGCGTCCGGTCGGCTTACGGAAGTCCGCGTGAGCCGCACATTGCCCTCGTTGTCGAGCGTCGCGACGAACCGATCGTCTCGCTTGCTAAGCGAGAGCGTCAGCTTCCCCTGCCCTCCTTGGGGGATAAGCAAGCACTGGAGACGGACGTCGCTGACGTTGATCAGGTCGTATTCCTCGGGGCCGGCGAGTTGCCCGATGTCTCGACTTCCGTTGTAGGCATAGACGTCCGTGACTGGGGCTTGCCAACGCGAGAAGGTGATCTCCTGGAGCGGGCTTTCTCCGACGGGCTCGAATCGGAGTTGGCGCTGGTCTGTCCGCCAGCCGGAGGGCGCGCCGTCCGTGACGGGCTTCCACCCCGCCAGCGTGGGTTTCGTGACCGGCAGGAAATCCTGTCGGTAGGCGGGCAGCCACAGCGATCTCTGCGATCGGAGCGTCTTGCGTTGAATCACGAGGGCATGGTCCAAGGCCCGGCGTTCGTCCTGGGTCAGGTCTCTGTGGGAAGCGCGATCCTCCTCGATCCGCTTGAGCACCGACTGTCCCGCCGGGGTCTTGGCCAGCTCGAGGGCGTCGGCGGTATAGATGTCACCGTCGATGATCTCGAGGACCTCTCCGGGCAGCCCGATCAGCCGCTTGATGAAGTTGGTGGTTCCGTCGTTTGGGTCTTTGAAGACGACCACGTCCCATCGGCAGGGCTTGAAGACGTGCCACCAGTGATGGGGGCCGTGGGGGGGCACGTCCGGCAGGAGGCGTCCCACGTCGAACAGCCACTTGAGGACGAAGATGCGGTCCCCGTTGTCGGGGTTCGTCGTCAGGCAGCGGTCGGGTTGATGGCCGCAATTGGGGCAGACGAGGGTGTTGGGGGGTTGGAGCCGGCCGCCGTGGACGGGCGAGAATCCGTAGGCGAACTCGGTACCGCATACGGAGCAGGTATGCATCCGATGGATGCCGTAGAGGTTTGGCGCCATGGACCCCGTGGGTATGACGAAGGCCTCGGCCACGAACGCGCGAAAGATGAAGGCCAGGACGAAGGCGACCGCGATCGACTCGATCGTGTCCTTGACGCCGAGGAGCCCGCGTCCTCGGGATGAGATGGTCGGCGAATCGGCTTGAGGCATTGGGCACGTCCTGGATCTTCGGGCCGATCCGAAGGCGCCTTGCCCCGTTACCGGCCGCGAAAGGCGAAGATACCAATGCCCTGCTCAGAGGTCAATTTGTCGCATGCCGGCGATGCCAGGGGCCTGGGAGTCCGATGGCTCGAAGCACTGTGATGAGAACGATGGCGGCCACGGCTCCGATGATGTCCGCGATCATGTCGCCGAGGGAGCAATAGCGATTGCAGAGGCACTGAAGGACTTCATCGCAGGCGGCGTAGACGATGATCACCCCGATCCAGTCGATGGCCCGCCAGCGAGGCGAGGTCGGGGCCGTACTGAGCGTCAGCCAACCGAGACCGCCGAGGAGAAAGAAGGCGATCAGGTGCAGCGTCTTGTCGCTGGTCTCCGGCGCCCAGCCGGGCCAGCCGGGTTCCGGGGAGTGAGTGAAGTAGAAGAGGACGATCCAATACGCGAGCCAGGTGCGTTTCAGCCACGTCCGAAAGTCTCGCATCGTGCCAGTCATTGCAGCGCGGGCCAATCCTGGTCGTCGTCGGAAAAGGGATCCTGGCTCACCGGTGTGGGGGGCAGGTTGGGCGACGGCTCGATTCCGGCGCCATGGGCTCGCGTCGGGGATGGCTCGGCGGGCGCGGGCGCATAGGACCCTCGCGGTTCCATCGCGGAACGGTCCGGGGCGTCGTCCAGCACGTCGGGTCGGGGTTCGCGGAGGGGGTGCGACGCGGGATGCTCGTCCGGCGCGTCCGTCGCCGGGCGGCTGCTTCCGTTGCCGGCGACCTCCGCGGCAAGGCACTCGTAGTCGATCGCGCCGTGGCTCGTGGGGGCGTAGTCGAAGATCGTCTGCCCGTAGCTCGGGGACTCGGCGAGCTTGATGTTGCGTCGCACTCGCGTGTCGAAGAGTCTCGCATTCGCCCACGGCATGCTGGCTCGGCCTGCCTGGCTCAGGAAGCTCTCGAGTTCCTCGACGACCTCGCCCGCCAACCGGGTTCCGGACTCGAACATGCACAGAAGGATTCCCGTGACGCGAAGCTCCGGGTTGATCCGTTGACTCAGCAGGCTGACTGTCTTGAGGAGGTTGCCCATGCCCTGCAGCGCCAGGAAATGAGGCTGAACGGGGACAAAGACCTCTTTCGCGGCGGCGAGGGCATTGAGCGTGAGCAGGCCGAGGCTGGGCGGGCAGTCCATGAGGATGTAGTCGTATGCGTCGGGCTCGGCCTCGATGGCGTCTCGGAGGATCATCTCTCGACCCACGACGCCCATGAGCTCGGGCTCGGCCGCGGCGAGTTCGATATGCGACCCCACGCACCACAGGGCATCGTTGACACGCCGGCGTGCCTGGCTGAGCGAGACGGATCGGGTCAGCAGGTCATAGGTGGTGGGTGAGGAAGCCTCGAGATCCAGGCCCAAGGAGAGCGTCAGGTGTCCCTGGGGGTCCAAGTCGATGAGGAGGACGCGGTATCCGCGTCGGGCCAAGGCGGCCCCCAGATTGACGGTCGTGGTGGTCTTCCCGACGCCACCTTTCTGATTGATGACTGCAATTCTTCGCATCGGATGCTCGTCCACGGTTCACCGTGGGGGAGTTCCCGTAGTCCGCGCTCAAGGTCCTCGCGGTTCCTTGGGTAGTCGGCGGCGTCATTATAGACGGGTTGGGGCGGGCCGTGGCAAGTCTTGTCCGGATTCGCGGGGCACGGCGCAAAAAAGAATGGAAGGTGCCGCCGTGGCGTTAGCACCTTCCATCGTCTCTTCAGCCGGAATTGGCTTGAAGACTCGACCCGTGCCGCCCGCTGGTCTTGATCGTCGCCGCCAAGGCGGAAACGGCACGCGTCACTCCGTTCTACTTCCTCTTCTTCGTGGCTTTCTTCTTCGTGGCTTTCTTCTTGGCGACTTTCTTCTTCGCGACCTTCTTCTTTACGGCTTTCTTCTTGGCTGTCTTTTTCGCGGCGCGTTTCTTCTTAGCCATAAAACATCACCTCCCTTCTAAGTGGATGATACTAACCTTGATCCCGCGTTTGTCAAAAACTTTTTCGACGTCGCTCAAAATTTTCTTGCGCTCGCGGGACCGTTTGGCCTTGTACGTGCATATCGACAGATTCGTGCCGCGCGCTTAAGCGTTTCTTGCGGGGCGCGCCATCGCGGGGCGCGCGTGTTTGCGATGAGCACGTTCATGACCGATGCGCGACGGAAGCGTTTCGACGATGCGCGACGTTCAGATTCGCCAAGCAGGGCTTGGTGAATTCGCATCGGGGACGTTTGAGAAGACGGGCGCGACGGCGCTGCGGCGCGCTCTAGATAGCGCGAGATGGTTGTCGTGAGGAATTCGGCTTGTCATGGCGCTGAAGCACGAGGATCAGCGTCATGGAGACTCATTCGGCGCGCGGCACACCGGCGCGTCGAGGTCGATTTTTTTTGTTCGCGCGCTTCGTGGGGAGGCGATCGCGATCAGCGCGCGAGTGGTTGCGCGCTCGAACATCGGTTCCGCTCGTCAAAGGGTTCGGCGCGCGAGCAGGTACACGGCGCTGGCAAGGATGTGACTTCGCGGATGGCGAAGGAGAAGCACGTCGAGGTACTTGACGGGCCAGAAGCACCATCCCCACAGGGATCGCGCGGGTCCCCACAGCCGACGATTCGGCAGTGAAGTGACGATCGCGAGGAACTCCGTCATGGTCCGGCCGAGCACGGTGGCGGGTCCGGCCGTTGGACCGTGCTCGACGATCTCGAATCCGTGGAACAATCGGCGCAGGCCCTCGGACGTCCACCGCGAGCAATCGAAGTCCTCCATCTGCGGTTGGAGCATAGGGACGGTCAGAAAGAGCCATCCACCGGGCGCGACCGTTCGTCGTGCCTGCTCGGCGAACGTCTGCGGCGCGTCCAGGTAGTACAGCACGGCCGAGGCAATGACGGCGTCGAGTGAATTGCTCTTGACGGGCCAAGGTCTTCCGGCGTCGGCGACCAGATCGACCAACTCGAATCGGCTCGTCACGTCCAGGTGAACGGTACGATCCAGGATTTGGCGGCGAAGTTGGCGCATCGAATCGGTCAGACGCGCGCCACTGCCCACATTGAGAACGGGTCGAAGCGAGGCCATCCGATCGAGCTCTTGGTCGAGGCGGCGCAAGCAGCGCGACGTCGCCAGATCAAGCCCCAATGTCGGCGGTGTCGAGAGTCGACGCAAGCGGCCGCGCCAGCCATCGGCTCCGAGCTGAAACTCTTCGGCCGCTTGCGATTGCTCGGAGAGGTCGCCGCTGAAAACGGGCACTCCCCGCTCCTTTCGAGGCCAGCGCCGGCTGCAGATCCTGCATTGGAGGCAGTCCGGGCGGACCTCGAGTTCCCCCAGGCATTCCGGGCAGGCAAAGATCTGCCGCAGGGCCTCGCGCATGAGCGGCGTCCGCGACTCCGTCGCCGGCGTTGGGTTGCAGTGGGTCGTCGGTCCAAGCATGAGTGGTATCCCCTGTTGTTATCGGAACCCGCAGGGGGGGGCATGAGATAACTCTGTCGATCCGATACCGGCGTGAACGGCTTGTCCTTTGTCCCGCACTCGGATACCGTCGTGGCCATGCAGTTTCTCATCGAACTGGACGGCCCGATCGTCGATCTGCAGGATCGCATCTATCAGGCCCACCGTATTGTCCAGGCCGGATTGGGCCTGCCGAGCCGAGACTCGAGGGAGTTCTGGCGACTCTACCGCAAGGGGGCCGATCTGGCGGAGATCGTTCGTCCGACGCGTGTCGGCCAACTGCAGGACTACGCCTCGCGGTTCGCCGAGGTCGTTGCGTCGGACGCGCTTTTCGATCTCGACCAACCGCGAGCGGACGTTTCGGCGTCGCTGGCGTCGCTGAGCGAGATCGCGCCTTGCTCGCTGATCGCCATGCGCCCGAACGCCCATGCCGCCCAGAGGCTGTTGGACCGGAATGATCTGGGCAGGTTCTTCCGCACGCTCCGGATGCTATCGAAGGACCGCTCGGTCCGCCTGTCTCAGTTGGTCGAGCTGGGCGGCGGCTCCAATCAGAGCGTTGCGGTCGTCAGCAGCGAATCGCTGGCGATCCTGACGCGCGAAGCGGACCTGGTGGTCGTGGGTGTGGCGGGTGGGCCTTGCACGCCCAGACGGTTGAGGCAGGCCGGCGCGGGCGCCGTCTACCCCGACCTGGGGGGTCTCGTGGAGGCGATCCGGACCCGCGATGACGAGCTCATGCGAACCGGCTTTCGTTCTCCGCGTCGATAGGGGTCTCGGCGTGGGCGTCAGCGACCCGGCCTGTACTTCTTGACCGGTTCGGAGTTGCCGATAGACTGCATGGATTCTGACCGCGACGGACCGCGAGGCGAAGGGTCGGACGGGACAAGCGGGGAGTCGCAGCATGGCCAAGCACGCAGCGGTTGCTCTGATTCCGGCGCTCCTTGTCTGTCTGACAGGTTGCGGCGGAGGCGGGGGCTTCTTCGAGGCGCCCGGTGACGAGCACGGCAAGACATACTACCTGGACGGCGCGGGCAACTGGGGCTTCGGGTTGACCACGGTTCCGGCGGGCCTGAGGAACGCCGGCTATCCGGGCAACGTGGAAGCTTACATCTGGACCAGCTCCTTCAACCCGGCGGTCGATCAGATCAACATCGGGATGAACAAGCTTCGGGCGGCGATCCTCACGGGCAAGATCGAGGGCTATCTCCGCCAGTACCCCGGCAATGACGTAAACATCATCGCGCTCTCGGCGGGCACGGGGATCGCCGTCTGGGCGGTCGAGGGCCTCAAGTCCTCGTA
This sequence comes from Phycisphaerae bacterium, assembly GCA_016927755.1. GTDB lineage: Bacteria > Planctomycetota > Phycisphaerae > UBA1845 > JAFGLZ01 > JAFGLZ01. The sequence goes on along the minus strand of JAFGLZ010000074.1, from coordinate 17,924 downwards.
CAAGGTCAACAATCTGGTTCTTCTGGGCTCGAGCCTCAGCGAGAACTATGACATGAGAACGGCCTTGGGGAACATCAAAGGCAAGGTGTACGTGTACTACTCCCCCCATGACGAGGTGCTCGGCGGAGCGGTTCGTGCGATCGGGACGGTGGACCGGGGCGGCACTGAATCCGCGGGGCTAGGCGGGCTCCATCCGCCAGGTGGGGGGCGCGGCAAGATCATCAACATCGGGTGGCGCCCGAAGTACGAGCGATACGGCTGGACCGGCAGTCACACGGATGCGACGAGCGAGCCCTTCATCCAGCACTACGTGTCGCAGCATATCTTCGAGCGAAGACGCCCCCAACCGACGTCGACGCAGCCCAAGGACCGATCCGAGTGGCGCACGAAGCGCGTTTCCGGCGGCGAGATCGCTCCTTAGACGGCAAGGACGCCAAGCCCATCATGGCGACCCCAACGAACCAATCCGGTGATCCGTCTTACGTTCGGGTCAAGGTCTGCGGCGTGACCTCGGTGGAGGACGCCCATATGGCGTTGGTCGCTGGGGCCGATGCGATCGGGGTCAACATGGTTTCGGGCCCCCGGCGCGTGCCGGCCGATTTGGCCCGGCGGATTATCTCGGCCGTGGCCGCATCCAAGGAAACGGGCGAAGACCGTCCGCGACCGATGCCGGTCTTGCTGGTGGAGCTGTCCGAGGGACGACTTTCCCCCGACGTGGAGGACGTGCTTGGGCACGCACAAGTTCTCTGGCTGCAACTCTATGGAGAAGTCGGGGCCTCAGACATCCGATCTCTAGTAGAGACGGGTCGCCACCCGGTCCTGGTGGCGCGCGTCTCGAGCGAGGATTTTGCTGCCCGTGTGAATGAGACTCTCCGTGCGTGCGGAACGGCGTGCCCGACCGCGGTGCTGCTCGATGCATACCACCGCGACAAGCTAGGCGGAACGGGCGAAACGTTCCGCTGGAGTTGGGTGACCGAGGCCAGAGTTGCCGGGGATCTCGATGGATGGCCCCTCCTAATACTGGCGGGGGGCCTGAACCCGAGCAACGTCGCACGGGCGGTTCGGGCGGTCAGGCCCTGGGCGGTCGACGTGAGTTCCGGCGTCGAGGCGAGCCCGGGGCGGAAGGATCCGGCGAAGGTGGCTGCCTTCATCCGCAATGTGCGCAGTGCCTTGTCGGAATCGCCCGAATGCGATGGAGACGCGGGGCCTTGACGCGGGCTGTTCATGGGAGCATTCTTGACCGAATCTCGCCGGGATAGGCCGATCTGACGGGGATCAGCTCGGCCGCGAGATGCTTTCTCGAGGAGTTGGTGATGGACAACATCCGCACCTTTACCGTTGTTCCGGCGCTGCCGAAGCCGATCGCTCGTCTGCGCGAGTTGGCGTACAACCTGTGGTGGTGTTGGAATCCGGACGGTTTCGACCTGTTCAGGCGGCTTGATTTCGATCTTTGGGAAGAGGTGGAGCACAATCCGGTGCGGTTGCTGAGCGTCATCAGCCAAGCCCGGCTGGAGCAGGCGGCCAAGGATCGGGCTTACCTGGCGCAGATGGATCGGGGTCTGGACGGCCTGTACGTCTATATGAGCCAGCGGACGTGGTACGACGAGCACTACAAGGACCATGCGGACAAGATCATCGCGTATTTCAGCATGGAGTTCGGGTTGCACGAGTCTTTGCCGATCTACTCGGGCGGCCTCGGCGTGCTTTCCGGCGATCACCTCAAGAGCGCCAGCGACCTCGGTCTTCCGTTGGTCGGCGTGGGGCTCCTCTATCGCCAGGGCTATTTCCACCAGTACTTGACCAGCGACGGTTGGCAACTGGAGGACTATCCGCACCACGAGTTTCACCAGCTTCCGATCACGCCGGAGCGCAACGCCCAGGGAGACCCGGTCACCATCGAGGTCGAGATGCGGGGCAGACCCGTCACCGCCCGGATCTGGCGGTGTCAGGTTGGTCGCGTCCCGTTGTACCTGCTGGACACCGACGTGCCCGAGAATCGCGCGGAGGATCGGCAGATCACGGCACAGCTCTATGGCGGCGATCGTGAGATGCGGATTCGCCAAGAGGTGCTGCTGGGCATCGGCGGGGTTCTCGCGCTGGACGCCCTGGGCATTCAGCCGGCGATCTGCCACATGAACGAAGGTCACTCGGCCTTTCTCGCGCTCGAACGGATCGTGATGCTGATGCAGAAGAAGGGGCTGAGCTTCCGCGAGGCGCGCGAGGCGGTCACGGGCACGAACGTCTTTACGACGCACACGCCCGTACCGGCGGGCATCGACACGTTCGCGCCGCACCTCGTGGACGCCTACATCGGACAGTACGCTTCGAAGATGGGGATCAGCCGACAGGACTTCATGGGCCTGGGGCGGGTAGATCCCAGCAACAACAACGAGCCGTTCTGCATGGCCATTCTTGCGCTGCGGCTGGCAGGCGGCGTCAACGGCGTGAGCGAGATTCACGGAGGCGTCAGCCGCGACATGTGGCGCAGGGTCTGGCCCGGCGTGCCGGTGAACGAGGTTCCTATCGGCGCGGTCACGAACGGCGTGCACGTTCGCTCATGGTTGTCTTTGGACATGGCTCAGTTGTTCGATCGCTATCTCGGGCCGGACTGGGCCGACGACCCTGTCGACAAGAAGATCTGGGAGCGCGTCGACGAGATTCCCGACGCTGAGCTGTGGCGGACGCATGAGCGGCGGCGCGAACGGCTGGTCGCGGTCACTCGCCAGAAGGTCCGCTCGCAATACCAGCGCCGCGGCGCGCCGCCGGCGGAGCTGAAGTTCGCCGAGGAGGTGCTCGATCCCGACTCGCTCACGATCGGCTTCGCTCGTCGGTTCGCGCCCTACAAGCGGGCGACGCTTCTCTTTAGGGACGTGGAGCGCATTACACGAATCCTCACCGACCCCGACCGTCCGGCGCAGCTCATCTTCGCGGGCAAGGCCCATCCCAATGACAACCTCGGCAAGGAGTTGATCAAGCAGGTCATCCAGATTGCGCGGCGGCCGGAACTTCGCCGGAAGATCGTCTTCATCGAGGATTACGACATCAACTTCGCGCGCTATTTGGTCCAGGGGGTCGACGTCTGGTTGAACACGCCGACGCCGTTGCACGAGGCCAGCGGCACGAGCGGCATGAAGGCGCCCCCCAACGGCGGGATCAACTTCTCGACGATGGACGGCTGGTGGCCTGAAGCCTATGACGGCGAGAACGGCTGGTCCATCGGGGACGGACGGACCTATCCGGACCAGGCTTATCAGGACCACGTCGAGGCCGAGAGCCTGTACGATCTCCTCGAGAAGGAGATCATTCCGCTGTTCTACGATCGCACGGCGGACGGACTGCCGCGGCGATGGTTGGCACGGATGAAGGCGAGCATGCGGACCATCCCCCCGGTATTCAACACGAACCGGATGCTGGTCGACTACACGGAGAACTACTACGCCTCGGCGCTCTGCCAGCACGACAAGCTGACCAAGGACGACTTCGCGGCCGCCAAGCGGCTCGCGCAATGGAAGGAAGACATGGTGCGTCGCTGGTCGCAGGTTCGGATCATGAGCGTCCAGGCGGGCGAGGGGGGCGAACTGGCCGTCGGCGACTCGTTCGAGGTGCAAGCGCGGGTTCATCTCGGGCCCATCAGCGCGGACGAGGTTTCGGTCGAGCTTTTCCACGGGCCGGTCGATCCACACGGGCAGATTACCACCGGGCAGTCCGAGGACATGGCCTGCCAGGGCGAGACGTCCACGGACGGGACGTACCGATTCTCGGGGGCGATTCCGTGCATCGCCAGCGGCCAGCATGGTTATGCGGTCCGGATTGTGCCCAAGAATCCTTACCTGCCGACGCCGTATTCGGCCGGACTGATCCTCTGGGGTTAGGAGCGAACCGCCCCAGGGGCGCACGGGAGGGAAGTCCGAGACGTCATCTTGGCTCCGCAGGGCAGTATCATTCTGCGCGGCAGTTGTTTGGCGCCACAGAACCGCTCCGATGTGTCTTGTAGTCTACTCGCGCGGCTTGCCAGTACTGGGAAGCTCTCCTTCCGCGGTTGAATCCAATTGATGGTATAAGCGTTCTAGGGCCGATAACGAAGTCAAGGCCAGGCAAGGGGCCCAGGGGGCGGTGCGCACCCCGGTGTTCCCGCCAGGCCTGGGCACCGGTGCGGAACGCGGTGGACACGAGCAACTCTTGCGCGATTCGCCTGTCCAGTTGGCATTGGGGTGCGGCGGTACGTCACCCCGATCCAGGTTGTGCTCCCGAGCGTTCGGGAAGGGGGTTGGTATGGCGGGGGGCGGAAGCTATAATGTCCGGGATTACGGGTTTCCGCTGATGCCAGGGGCACGGCCGGCGAAAATCCGTCAGGCATCATCAGGAGGAACGGAGTCCTGCTGGACCACGAGGGCAGCGCGCGGCGCGGGGCTGCCCGTTTGCGTTTTCTGGCCGCTTGCGACGGGGTTGGGCGCTGTTTTCCGTTAGCGGTCGGTTCAGTCTCGAGGAATCTGATGAGGAAATTCGTCCATGCGGGGCTGCTCATGGCGGGCGTTGTCGTCTGCCTGAGCTCGGGTTGCGCGGTCCCCCAGCCTCCGGGCAAGGGCAAGCTGACGCTGCTTCGCGAGCAGACCACGAAGCGACACTACTGGCTTTATCTGCCTGAAGAGTACATGGCTCAGCTCAATCGCGGGGTCAAGCCGCCCAGGCATCCGGCGACCCAGAACGGGCTGTGGCCCCTCGTGGTCAGCTTCCACGGCATGAAGCCGTTCGACAACTGCTTGCCCCAGGCGCAGGAGTGGCAGCAGGAATCGGATCGATACGGTTTCATCATGATCGCGCCGCAGTTGAACACGTCGGATTTGCTCATGCAGTTTCCGCTCAACGACCCGAATCTGTGGTACGTGCGAGAAGACGAGAAGTGCTCGGTGGCCATCATCAAGGAGGTGTCGGGCCACATGCCGGTGGACAAGGGGCGCGTCCTGTCGACGAGCTGGTCGTCGGGCGGGTACATGGCGCACTATATGGTCAACCGTCACCCGGACTTGTTTAGTTGCCTGGCGGTGCGTCAGTCTAACTTCTCGGCGAACCTCCTCGATCCGAAGCGGGTGCGCTTGTACATCGATATGCCGATCGGCGTCTTCTGGACGCAGAATGACTTTGGGATCTGCCAATCGGAGTCTCGCGAGGCGGTCAAGTGGTATCGCCAACACCGCTTCAAGGACCTGAGTTGGGGCGTTTTCGGCGGGTTGGGGCATGAGCGGACGCCGCAGAGCGCGGCGGCGCTTTTCGCGATTCAGTGTGGTGTCAGGCCGCGCAAGCCCGCCGAGTTCCAGCCCCTGGTGCAGTCCTACGGGAGACTCAACACGGCGGTGTCTTACGCCCGACGGGCCCAGCCTCGTCCGGGCATCGCCGTGGCTCAAGCCGGCCAAGAGGAGTTGGCCAAGACCGAGCTGTCGGCCCCCAGCGCGCCGCCGCGCACCGAATCGAGTTCGAGAACGGGGCGGCCTACTCGACGTTCGGCGACAGAAGAGCGGCCCGAGACGCGAGCGAGGGTGCGTGAGCCTCAGCCCATCGCCGCGCGGCAGGCACCCGCGCTTGTTTCCGGGACCGAGTCGTTCAAGCCGAGTCCGACCGTCCCCCCCACGATGACCCCGACCACGCCGACGCGGCGACCTCCGGCCGAAAAGTCTCGCAATGCGTGGCTCGTCAACCCTGATGCCACCCGGGCGGTTCGATCGGCGCAGGCTCCCGCAACGCCGGTCCGGAGCGCCCCCACGAACGTGCAGGAGACTCCTCCTCGGGTTGTCCCGCCTCCCCCCTCGCGAACGGGGAACGCGCAGAAAGCTTCCGCTCCGGTAAGGAGCAGCGCGAGCGAATCTCCGGTGAAGCCGTCGCAGGTCGATGAGACCAAGCGGCCGAACCCGTCGCCCGTTCCCGCGCCGATTCAGAGAGAGGCCCTGGATGCACCGAAGCGGATCGCCATGGACGATTCGTCGAAGGAGTTCCCCGCCCCGACGCGTCGCACGGCCAATCCGACGGGGCTAGCGAGCAATCCTCCCAAGGTACCCGTCAATCCGGCGCCAAGGCCTTCCGTGGCGCCCAAGCCGGTTCCGCGCGTCGCCAAGGCGACGCCGAGGCAGGTTGAGTGGTCGCAGCCCACGCCGCCGCCGCGCACGAAGGGTCGCGAGCACAACGGCTGGGAGCCCAAGCGGTACTCGAACAACCATTCCGTAGTTGCCTCGGAAGACGCCGCTTCGGACGACGAGTTGCCTGCGCCGAGCATCCCGCTGGGCCGGAAGAGCGCGGGGCGCGTCGAGGTGCAGATCAACCGCACGATCGGGACCAGTCCGTGCATCGTGAGCTTCAAGGCCCTGGTTTCCCAGGAGGTAGCCCGCGGCGCCGATTTCCTCTGGACGGACAACGGCGTGCCGATCTGTAACGGTCAGACGGGCGACAAGATCCTGGCCACGTCGAAGCAGCGGGAGGTCCACCGGATCGAGGTGCTGGTTATTACGGCCGACGAACGCGAGCTCAGAGGCGGCACCACGGTGACCGTGCTGGGCAAGATCAACGGCCAGAAGCGCCCGACCCGCCAGTACGGTACGTTTGAATAGCCTGCTAATGGGAGTGGCATCGAGAGGGGCGGAGTGTTTGCGCGCTTCGCGTGGTGCCGTGCGGATCGTCCGGCTTGACGCTGGTGTCGGCGGGGCCAAAGATGAGTTGGATGAGACCCCTCACAAACCACTCACCTGAGTCGAAGGAGGCATCTGCTTGAACAGGGGTTTGGACAGCACACTGGAGGAAGTCGCTGAACGAATCGCGGGCAGCGGCCGGTCGCTTGTCGTGGGGCACGTGCGATCGGACGCGGATTGCGTCGGCTCGATGGCGGGCCTGGCGCTGGCCCTGCGTGGCGAGGGGAAGGAGCCCACCGTCGCGGTTCAACGGACCCTTGTTCCACAGCGGATGCTGCAGCTTTTCGACTGGGCCGGCGTCACGCCCACCGAGACACCGGACCTGGAGGACGTCGACCTCGTCATCGCGTTGGACACGGCGGCGGCCGATCGTCTGAATATCGCCTGCGGCTCGCAAGGCCTGGCGGGGCGGCCGATGGTCTGCGTCGACCATCATGCCACGAACACCCGATTCGGCGACTGGAACTTCATTCGATCGACGGCAAGCAGCACGAGCGAGCTGGTCTTCGAGCTTCTGACGGAGCTGAGATGGGAGGTCACGCCGGCGATCGCGACGCAGTTGTACGCCGGGATTCACGGCGACACGGGCGGTTTCTCGCTGCCGAACACCACGGATCGATCGTTGGAGGTCGCCTCGCGGCTGAGTCGGGCGGGGGCGCGCATTCCCGAGGTCTGTCAGCATCTCTGTCGTTCGATGACGCGCAACGAGTTCGAGCTTCTCGCGTTGGTCTACGCCAACACGCGCTCGAGCGAGGATGGAAGCGTGACCTGGAGCACCTTGACGCATCAGGAGATCGTCTCGAGCGGGTGCTCGCATTCCGACATCGACGATCAGGTGGTCGTGCCGCGTTCGCTGGAGGGCACTCGCATCGCCATCCTTTTCAGCGAGGGGTTACCGGGCTCGGTGCGCCTGAACGTTCGCAGCGAAGGGGACATCGACGTGCTGCCGCTGATCCGGGAGTTCGGCGGGGGCGGTCACCGGAACGCGGCCGGCACGAGCATCAAGAACCAGCCTATTGATGAGGTCGTACAGAGAGTGATTCGTCGGACCGTCGAGTACCTGGCAGAGCGTTATCCGCGCTAGCGTTTCGGTGGAATCCACGGCGAGCGAGTCGGTCGCCGCTATTTCCTGGCGGATGATGCGGGTCGGTGTAGAATGCAGGCGATCGACGGGCGACGGGACCTGTCCGACACTTGACATCCTGGAAGCTACTTTCAAGAGGTAGGGTCAGCATGAGCACGATCGAGAAGGTTGCCATCATCGGTTTGGACTGTGCGGATCCGCATCTGATGTTCGAGCGGTTCGTCGACGATCTTCCCACGCAGAAGCGTCTGATGGCCGGGGGGACCTTTGGGAAGCTGGAGAGTTCATTGCCGCCGATCACCGTGCCGGCGTGGTCGTGCATGGCCAGCAGCAAGGATCCGGGCACGCTGGGGATCTACGGTTTTCGGAACCGGGCCGACTACAGCTACGACAAGCTGAGCATTGCCACGTCGCTGGCGGTCAAGGAGCCGCGGCTTTGGGACATTCTCAGCCAGCAGGGCAAGAAGGTGATCGTGTTGGGCGTGCCGGGGACGTTTCCGATCACGAAGCCGCCGAACGGCATCATGGTCACGAGCTTCATGACGCCGGGCAAGGACAGCGACTACACCTGGCCGCGGGAGCTCAAGGCCGAGATCGATCGGGTCGCGCCGGGCTACCAGCTCGACGTCAAGGACTTCCGCACGAACGACAAGGAGCGGCTCGTCCAGCAGATCCACGACATGACGCGGGAGCGGTTCAAGCTCGCCAAGCACCTGGTCACGACGAAGGAGTGGGACTTTTTCTGGATGGTCGAGATGGGGCCGGACCGGCTCTATCACGGCTTCTGGCAGTACACGGATCCGCACCACCATCGTTACGAGGCGGGCAACCCGCTCGAGAACGTCATCCGCGACTATCACAAGCTTCTCGACGAGGAGATCGGCGGATTGCTGGAGGCGATGGACCTGGACAAGACGGCGCTTCTGTGGGCCAGCGATCACGGCGCGCAGCTCATGCATGGCGGTCTGTGCTTCAACGACTGGCTGATCCAAGAGGGCTACCTGGTTCTCGAGGAGCAGCCAACCGGCCCGACCCGGTTCGCCGACGTGAAGATCAACTGGAAGAAGACGCGGGCCTGGGGCGAGGGCGGCTACTACGCCCGGTGTTTCATCAACGTCAAGGGCCGAGAGCCCAACGGCGTCGTCAAGCAGAGGCACTACCAGGCGTTTCGCGACGAGCTGATCGGCAGGCTCGAGTCCATGGTCGACCACAACGGCAAGCCCATGGGAACGAAGGTCTACAAGCCCGAAGAGGTCTACGACAAGGTCAACAACGTTCCGCCCGACCTGATCGTCCTGTTCGGCAACCTGAACTGGCGGAGCGTCGGGACGGTCGGCAACCCGAGCATCTACACGTTCGAGAACGACACGGGCCCCGACGACGCCAACCACGCCCGATACGGGATGTACCTGCTGCACCATCCATCTTTGCCGCCCAGGGGTCGGGTTGACAGCGCGAGTTTGTATGACGTTGCACCGACGGTGCTGAAGCTCATGGGACTCCCGGTGCCGGGGGATATGAGAGGCAAGAGCCTCGTGTAGGGCCGTCTGTTTGGCCGAGAAGCAGATGCGAGAAGCCGGCGGCCCGTTCCGCGCGGGCCCGGTCGCCATGTCCCGCGGCAGCGCCCGTGGATCCGGACCCCACAACGAGTAATGTGCCAAGGGACTTGGGTTGGCGGGATGAGGACGCAATAGTCTGACCGGCTCATTCGTTTTGGACGGGGAGGACCGTTACCAGGGGGAGGTCCGGCAAAGCGGAGGCGTGCTCATGCGACGGGCCCTTGTTGCGGCGGGGATAGCGGTTGTTGTCTGGGCGGTGGGCGGCGATGTAGTTTTGGCGGCGGACGGCGCGGGTGCGTCGAGGTCGGGCCGGCCGAACGTGATTCTCATCATGGCCGACGATCTCGGTTACGAGTGTATCGGCGCGGACGGTTGCACGTCCTACAAGACGCCCGTTCTGGACAGGCTGGCCGCCGGGGGGGTTCGGTTCACCCAGTGCTACGTGCAGCCCCTCTGCACGCCCACCCGCTCACAGATGATGACCGGCATTTACAACGTCAGGAACTACGTCCGGTTCGGCTACATGGATCCGGCGACGACCACGTTCGGCAATCTCTTCAAAGAGGCCGGTTATGCCACGTGCATCGTGGGCAAGTGGCAGCTCGGGCACGATCCGGACCAGCCGCGGAAGTTCGGCTTCGACGAGCATTGCCTCTGGAACTACATGCGCCGCCCCGGTCGATACAGGAATCCCGGCCTCGGGATCAACGGAAAGCAGGTCGACTACACTCACGGCGAGTACGGCCCCGACATCGTCAACGCCTATGCGCTCGACTTCATCCGACGAAACAAGGACAAGCCGTTCTTTGTCTACTATCCGATGATTCTCACGCACTCCCCCTACGATCCGACGCCCGACAGCCCCGACTACGGCGGCGGCCAGCGCCCCAGGAAAAGCAGGGTTGCCGGCGTGAACCCCCATTTCGCGGACATGGTCGCTTACATGGACAAGCTGATCGGCAGGCTCGTCGCGTGCCTCGACGAGGTCGGCTTGCGGGAGAACACACTCGTGCTGTTCCTTGGCGACAATGGGACGGGCGCCGGCACACGGTCCATGATGGGGGACAAGGTGGTGATTGGCGGCAAGGGGAAGACGACTATGACGGGCATGCACGTTCCGCTCATCGCGAGTTGGCCGGGCAAGATCGGCTCGGGCGAGGTTTGTCAGGACCTGGTGGACAGCACGGATTTTCTTCCGACGATCTGCGAGGCGGCGGGGGTGAAGGTGCCGGTTGAGCTGAAGATTGACGGGCGGAGCTTTCTGCCTCAGCTTCGCGGCGAGGAGGGTCGCCCGCGCGAGTGGTACTACTGCTGGTTCGCGCACCAGGGCAGACTCAGGGGCGAGTTCGCGGCGAATCAGCGGTACAAGCTCTACCGCACGGGCGACTTTTACGATCTGGCCAATGACCCTGACGAGAAGCATCCGCTGAAGGTCGGGTCGCTCGAGGGCGAGGCGGCGGCGGCCGCGAAGGTGCTGCAGTCGGCGCTGGACAGGTACAAAGATGCGCGCCCGGGGAACCTCTCGGCGGAGGGGGGCGTCAAGCAGAGAGCGAGGAGATCCAATGCGAGGTAGTCGGATGGCGCGGTTCGTCTCGGCCGGCATGGTCGTGCTCGGTCTCTGTTGCACGGTGGTCGCGGCGTCGGCGGGGGCGAGCAGGCCGAACATCATCTTCATTCTTGCCGACGATTTGGGCTATACGGATCTGGCCTGTTGCGGCAGCAAGTACTACGAGACACCGAACATTGATCGCATGGCGGCGCGGGGGATGCGCTTCACGAGCGGCTACACGTGCGCGCCGAACTGCGCGCCGACGCGGGCCGCGCTGATGAGCGGGCAGTACATGCCACGGACCGGCATTTACACGGTCGGGAGCATCGAGCGGTTCAACTGGCGAAGCCGTCCTTTGCGACCGGTGGACAACGTCCAGGTGCTCGCGACGGAGAAGATCACGATCGCCGAGGCGCTCAAGGGGGCGGGCTACGCCACGGGGATGTTCGGCAAGTGGCACCTCGGTCAGGACCGGGAGCATCATCCGCTCAACCAGGGGTTCGACGAGGCGATCGTTTCGATGGGGCGACACTTCGACTTCCTCACCAATCCGAAGACGGACTATCCGCGGGGGGCGTACCTGGCTGATTTCCTGACCGACAAGGCGGTGGACTTCATTCGCCGGCACAAGGGTGCTCCGTTCTTCCTGTACCTGCCGCACTTCGCGGTGCATACGCCGCTGCAGGCGAAAAAGGATTTGATCGCGAGGTTCAAGCCGAAGCCGGCGGCGGGCGGCCACGGGAACCCGACGTACGCCGCGATGATCGCGAGCGTGGACGAGAGCGTCGGTCGGGTGCTTGGGGTCTTGGACGAGCTGAAGCTTTCGTCGAACACGTTGGTGATCTTTTCGAGCGACAACGGGGGCGTGGGCGGATACGAGCGCGAGGGCATTCACGGCGGGAGCATCACGGACAACGCGCCGCTCAAGGGTGGTAAGGGGATGCTCTACGAGGGGGGGATTCGCGTTCCCTACGTGTTCCTCTGGCCGGGGAGGATTGCCCGGGGCGCGGTGTGCGAGGAGCCGATCAACAGCGTGGATCTGTATCCGACGCTTCTGGAGCTGGCGGGCGCCGAGCCTCCGCGGAGCTACCCGCTGGACGGGACCAGTTATGCATCGCTGCTTACACACGGCGGCAAGGGGGGCAAGGGGCGCGGTCCGCTCTTCTGGCATTTCCCCGGCTACCTCGGCTCGGGCGGGAATACGTGGCGAACGACGCCGGTGGGGGTGATTCGCTCGGGCGACTGGAAGCTGATGGAGTTCTTCGAGGACGGCCGGCTCGAGCTGTACGATTTGCGCGAGGACATCGGCGAGAAGAAGGACCTCGCTGCCGCGCAGCCTCAACGAGTGAAGGAACTGCACGCGCGGCTGCTGGCTTGGCGCAAGGATCTCAGGGCGCCGATGCCGACGCCGAATCGAAAGATCGACAGAACGTCAACGGACGCGACGACGAAGCCCGGTAAGAGGGGAAAGCGCGGTGGGCGGAGACTTCGGGAGAGGCCGGGCCTGTGATCTTCCTGTAGTAGTGATTTGCCTGGATAGCTATACTTGAGAAAGAGGAGACGCCGAGAGACTCTTTGATGCCCACGATCCTTCAGATTCGCGGATGGCGCGTCTTCTTCTACTCCGATGAGGGCGATGAGCCCATGCATGTCCATGCACGGAAAGGCGAATCGGAGTGTAAGTTTTGGCTGAAGACGGACGTCTATGACGTCGAAGAGGCGTGGATGCACAGGGTCAGTCCCGCGCTTCGCCGGGAGATTCGGAAGATCATCTTCGAACACTTCGATCTGATCGTGGATGAATGGGATCGGCACTTCGGAGGCAAGGGCGATGCGAGTTACTGAGCCCATCACGGCCGTGGGTATCGTGGCGGACGCCGGGGAACTCGTGATCAATCTTACCGACGGCGAGGTGCGGATTGCTTGGGAGCGGTGCTCTGATAGGCTGGCGTCAGCGACGGCCGAGCAGCGCGCTTGCGCGGAGCTTTCTCCCGGCGGATACGGCATCCATTGGCCGTTGATCGACGAGGATCTCTCGATACAGGGATTGGTCCGCAAGGCAGGCGCGGCACCGACGGAGTAGCGTCTGGCGGTATCACGAAAACAGCAGTTGCCCTTCTACCCCTCAGTCACCCACTTCGAGACGTCCATGAATGTGACGAAGACGAAGATGCCGACGATGAGGACGAGCCCGATGATTTGGGTTGCGACCTGCATTTTGATGGAGACGGGTCGTCCTCGGATCTTCTCTAGGATGAGGAAGACCATCAATCCGCCGTCGAATACGGGCAGGGGGAGGAAGTTGATGACGGCCAGGTTAGCCGATATAAACGCCAGAAAATATAGTAAGTTTGTGAAGCCGGACTGGGCCACGCTATGACCGATGCGGAGGATACCGACGGGGCCTGAGATGTGCTCGACGCCGACTTTTTGGGTGATGATGAGGTGCTCCATCATCTTGTAGACCTGGAGCACGAAGTTTCCGGTCTTCTTGAATCCCATCCACATGGCGGCGATGGGGTTTTTCTTCCGGAGCACGAATCGCTCGGGATACTGTATGATGAGCGAGGAGTAGACGATTCGCATGAGCCATGGGTCGTAGTTGTCTGACGTGACGGCGTAGGTCAGCTCTTTTCCGTCCGGGCCGGTGGCGATTTCCTTGGTTCCGTATCGATAGACGATGGGGACTTCGCGGCCTTGATTGGCCTTGAGGATTTCGTAGGCGGCGCCCCAGAAGGGCAAGGTGACGGTCTTGTTGTCGGGCTCCATCTTGGCCGCCTTCTTTCCGGCGATCTTGATGACCTCGGCGAGGGGTGGCAGGTCGAGGGCGGCCTTGAGGGTTTGGGGGATTTTCATTTTGCCTTTGGCGACTTGGCCCTCGAGCATGTAGGTGATCGTCACCTCTTGGGTCACGTGTTTTCGGAAGGCCTCGATCAGTTCGAGCCACGTCTTGACGGGTTGGTCGTTGATGTGGGTGATGAGCGCTCCTCGGGGGAGGTTCAGCGCGGCGGCGGGTGTGGGACGGTCGTCGAGGTCTTTCTCGACCACTCTGCTGACGACCAGGCGGTCGATCTCGAGGGTCCCGAAGGCGATGCCGACCTTGGGCAATGTCTGGCTGAAGATGCCGTCGGTCTCGGGGCGGAGGATGATCTGTTCTCGATCGAGGTTGAGCAGCCATCGCATGACGCCCTGGGCGGTGGCGGCCTTCTCGTCGAGGTCTTTCCTGACATCCTGGAGGAGCGCTTCGTCCTTGGTTTGCTTACCGAGGATCTCGAGGATTTTCTTTCGGGCGGCGGCCGGATCCTTCTTGGCCTGGATGATGAGGTCGTCTCGCGCGTCGAGCAACGGGAGGAGCAGGCGATAGCTGATGACGGTTCCGGTGGGCCGGTCCGGGCCGATGCCGATTTCCTTGCTCATGCCGGCGCGTCGGATGATGATCTCCAAGTTTTTTCCGGCGTGGACGTATCGTCCGTCCTCGTCGGTGTCTCGGAGCATGGCTTTACATTCCTCGGCGGTGGGGTTCCATTGATCGCCCCACTTGACGATGACGTCGCCTGGAAGGACGCCGGCCTTTGCCGCGGGGCTTCCGCTGGTTACGTCCAGGGCCAAGGGTCTCGGCTCTAGGCCCAGGATGTGCTGATCGGAGGAGTTCTCCCCGGTACCGATGATGAGCATCCGCGCTTCGTGGTAGCAGGTGACGGGTTCGTTGGGTCCCTCGGGATCGTTGGGATCCAGGGGTCGGTCGACGATCATCTTGACGGGCGCGCCGCGTTTCTCGGTGATGAGCTCCTCGACCTGAACGTGGTTTTGGACCTTGACGCCGTCGACCTCCTTGATGAGGTCCTCGACGTGGAGGCGGTCCTTTCGTCCTTCGTCGCCGGGATTCTCGACGGCGATGCCACCGACCCGCAGGGTGAATGGGTTGGTGATGCCGATCTGGCGAACCTTACTGAGCTCCGACCACTCGGGCTTGATGTCGATGGTGAAGGGTTGGGGTCGGCCGGGACGGCGGATGAGCATTCTGATGGGCCGGTCGTTGTCGGCCAGCATGATGGCGCGATTGACGTCGGAGAAGTCGTCCATCTTGCTGTCGTCGATCTGGAGGATTTCGTCGCCGGGCATGAGGCCTGCGCGGTGGGCGGCGCTGCCGGGCATGACGTGTCCGACCTTGGCGGGCATGGTCTTGAGCCCGACCATGAAGACGACCATGAATGCGAGGGCGGCGAAGACCAGATTCATCGTCACGCCGGCCGAGACGATGAGCATTCGGGCGCCGACGGGTTTATTGGTGAAGGCGCGAGGATCGTCCTTGACCTTCCACTCGCCTTCCTTGTCGATCTCGAAGTCTTCCTGTCCGAGCATCTTGACGTATCCGCCCAGAGGCAGTGCGTTGAAGGAGTACCTCGTTTCTCCCCAGGTCCGGCCGAGGAGCTCCTTGCCGAAGCCGATGGCGAACTTGTCGACGCGAACGCCTGCGAGCTTGGCCATGGCGAAGTGGCCCAGCTCGTGGACGAAGATGACCACGCTGAACCCGAGGATCATGAGGAGGATCGCCCACGCGCTGGCCAGGCTGTCCGAGAGAGAGGCGACCAGCATGGGCGGCAGATGTGAGCTAGCGATTCCGAGTAGGGTACCGAACAAGACCGGTCTCCATGTCTACGCGCGCCCCGAGCGATGCCCAAGGATCGTGTGCTCGACCTGCGCTCGGGCCCACGCGTCGGCCTGCATGAGGTCTTCGAGCGTGGGTTCCCGCGTGACGTCGTGATCCGAGAGGACCTGCGAGACAGCATCCACAATATCGACAAAGCGGATTTCTCCGCCTCGAAACATCTGAACGGCGGCTTCGTTTGCAGCGTTGAAAACGGCCCCGCTGGTCCCGCCGGTTCGAGCCACCTGGTAGCCGAGTTCCAGGGCGGGGAATCGCTCCGGGTCCGGCGGTTCGAAGTTCATTCTTCGCAGTGACTTAATATCCAGTCGCCGACTCGGGCCGGCCCTTCGGGCCGGATACGTGAGGGCGTACTGGATCGGCGTTCGCATGTCTGGCGAGCCCAATTGGGCTACGATGGAGCCGTCACAGAACTCGGCCATTGAATGAATAATCGACTCCGGGTGGATGACGACTTCGATCAAATCGGGAGATACGTCGAACAGCCACTTTGCTTCGATGACCTCGAGGGCCTTGTTCATCATTGTAGCCGAGTCGATGGTGATTTTGGGGCCCATGTTCCATGTTGGGTGATTTAGGGCGTCTTGGAGCGTGGCCTGTGCGATTTGCTCGGCGGACCAGGTTCGGAACGGCCCGCCGGAGGCGGTCAGGTAGATTCGCTCGAGTTCTTCCGCCCGTCCGGCGTGCATGGCCTGGAAGATGGCGGAGTGTTCGCTATCGACGGGGATCACGCGCGCGCCGGTCTTGCGTGCCAGGTTCATCATGATGGATCCGGCGACGACGAGGGACTCCTTGTTGGCCAGGCCGACGGTCCTGCCGAGGCGGAGGGCGGCCGCGGTGGCGGGCAGCGCGGCGGCCCCGACGACGGCGGAGAGGACGAAGTCGCAGTCGGTGCGTTCGACGAGGTCGGAGAGGGCGTCATCGCCTTCGAGCACCTCGGCTGTGCCGTCTAGTTCGCTCCTAAGTCTTGCCGCGCTTGCGGGATCGGCCATTGCGACGCGTTGGGGGGCGAACTGGCGGACCTGCTCGGCGAGGGTCTGCCAGCTCGAGTTGGCGGCCAGTCCGACGACGTCGAGCTCGTCGGCGAGCGCCGCGACGACGTCGAGGGCGCTGGTGCCGATCGAGCCGGTTGAGCCGAGGATAATCACCCGTCTTTTCATGGGTCTTGGTGCCGAGTCCCCGGGTTGGCCAGCGGTCGCCGAGGTCAAGCAACCCACTATACGACCCGGTTGGGGGGGTTTCAAGGCTGGGGCGGGGGGCCGGCGTGGGGGGCGGAGGGCTCGGGGTAGATTGACCGTGCCGCGTGAGCGGCTTAGCATGACCGGCCGCTGGGGACTGGGGAGGTACGGCCGGCCATGCAACTCGAGCATCTTCGCCAAGAAGTCCACTACGCCAACATCATGCTGCCGAAGGCGGGTCTGGTGACGATGCACTCGGGGAACGCCTCGGGGTGTGACCGGGAGCGGGGGGTGGTGGTGATCAAGCCGTCGGGGGTGGATTACGACGGGCTTCGTCCCGAGGACCTGACCGTCGTGGACCTGGACGGGAAGGTCGTCGAAGGCGAGCTGAACCCGTCGGTCGACACACCGCATCACCTGTACCTCTACCGCAACATTCCGGAGCTTGGGGGGGTGATCCACACGCACTCGCCTTACGCGACGAGCTTCGCGGCGTTGGGTCAGTCGATCCCGTGCGCGCTTACGGCGATCGCCGACGAGTTCGGCTGCGAGATCCCGTGCACTCCGTACGTCGACAACCAGGGGGACCATATCGGCGAGGCGATCCTGAAGCATCGGAACGACGCGCCGGCGATCTTGCTTGCGAATCACGGCGTGTTCGCGTTCGATGCGAGCCCTCGGGCGGCGCTGAAGGCGGCGGTCATGGTCGAGG
This sequence comes from Phycisphaerae bacterium, assembly GCA_016927755.1. Classification (GTDB taxonomy): domain Bacteria; phylum Planctomycetota; class Phycisphaerae; order UBA1845; family JAFGLZ01; genus JAFGLZ01. The sequence goes on along the minus strand of JAFGLZ010000074.1, from coordinate 502 downwards.
ACGTGGCCAAGACGATGCATTTGGCGATGCTCAGGGGGCACGTCAGATCTCTGCCGCCGCACGAGATCGCCAAGTGGTACGAGCGGTACCACACGACGTATGGGCAGCGGGGGTAGCGGGGCGATAGACGGGGTTCCTGGCATCTTCTTCGATCCCTTGCTCTGGTGATGTCGCACAATGTCCCGGAATGTCTCGGAATGTCCCGGAATGCACCGGAACGCGCAGGAATGCGCTGTTTTCTGGGGGTTCGGGGTCCGGACCGCAGACTCCAGGCCCCAGACTTCAGGCTCCAGGGGCTGGCGGGGATCGGGTTTTCGTGGGGGCGATGTCCCGGAATGCCCCGTGGAAAAGTCGAAACGTCGACATCGGAGGAGGGGGGAGTACGAAGGATGAGGGATGAATGATGAATGATGAAGGGGGAGAGGGGGGAACTTCGCGCTTGGTGCCCCATGATGTCCCACAATGTCGCGGAATGCAGCAGAATCCCGCGGAATCTCGCAGT
>JAFGLZ010000073.1 GCA_016927755.1 Phycisphaerae bacterium | reverse complement strand
TTCCACCGGCCGCTGAACAGCCCGGGGTACCACTTCTATCTTGGCAGTCGCCTCCGTCCCGCGTATCTCCTGACCTGGGACGGTCCGACGTCGCATCCGACGACGGGCAAACGCTGATCAGATCCGCGACGAGCGAAGGGCGGGGAGCGGCGAGAGGCTGCCGATCGCCTCCGCTTTGGCTACGTCCGTTTCGAGTTCGAGACGGCTCCCGAGGGGCGGTGCTCGGGGTTTGGGGTTCGGGGGCCGGAACGATGTCGCGAAATGTCCCAGAATGTCCCGAAATGTCCCGGAATGCGCTGGAATGCGCGGAAATACGCCGAAATGCAGGCCGGCCGGGGTCCGGGGTTCGGGGTTCGGAACGATGTCGCACGATGTCGCGGAATGCCCCAGCTGCGCCCAAGGGGCGGAGAAGTACGAAGTGCAAAGGACGAAAGGAGAGAGGACGGACTTCCCGAGGTCGGACGTTGACCCTGGGGAGCGGTGTCTCGAAATGTCTCGAAATGTCCCGGAATGTCCCGGAATGCACCGGAATACGCGGGAATGCGCCGAAATGCTCGGATTGGTGGGTCGGGGTGCTGGGGTTGGCGGGTTTGGCATGGCATTCCTTGGCCTCGTCGGGTTGTGGGGGGGGCGTATCGGCGTTCACACTTGGAGAAGGGGGTCGGCGTTCGGTGAGAAGAGGGAAGTCTGAAGTAAGAAGGAAGAAGGAAGAGGATGGGCGGGATTCTGGTTGTCCGGGCGTGCGTGTGAGGGCGTCATTGTCGCGGACGGCAGCGGTGGCCCAGTTGGGCTGCAAGGGTCTGGTGCCCGGCCTCGGGAGGTGCTCGGTTGAGTCGGGCGCAGTGTCCGCGGCGGCAGCGTCTGCCTGTCGTAGTCGCCGTTGTCCGCCCGAACGGTCAGGAACGTGGTAGGATGGTCCGGGGCGTATGCGGTTGGGCTGCTGGGGGCTGAATTCGGCCGTTATGTGGTCGCGGCGCGGTTGAACTCGAGGGCTAGATCTCATTTGTTTCGCGGCGGGGGTGTTGGGAGGGTTGGCGTGGATTCGGGCGTGATTCCTGAGTGGGTGCCGCGTGGTGTTGCGGCGGGGCTTGATCCTGGCGAATTGGCGCCTGGCGGCGCGGGTATCGTGCGGGAGCGCCATGCGTTGGAGGATGCGCTGGGGGTGTTCGTTGCGGCGTATCGGGCGGGGGCGAAGGGCAGGCCGGAGGGACTGTGTATTCTGTATGAGGCCGCGGAGCTTTCGGAGTGCGACGTTGCCCGCCTTCGTGCGGCGGAGGGGCGGCATGGGGGCGTCGTATTCGTTGCCTATCGCAGGCCTTTGCGGCGGCGGCGGGAATCGGGGGACGGGTGATGTGGCCGGGCGGTGGGAGATGGTGTGGTGACGGGAGTGACGTCAATTCCGGAGATGGTGGAGGCGCTTCGCAGGTGTCCAAGCGTTGCAGGCATCGCGGAGTATGGGAGCGCGTCGTACCGCGACGAGGGAATCGAGGGGGACTATGACGTCGTTGTGATTACGGATATGCGCGTGGGCGACGTTGAGAGCTTGCACTTCCACGTGGGCCAGACGCCGGTTGATCTGAATATCAGGACGTTCGAGCAGATCAATGGGATGGGGCGAGCGGAGGGGTTCGAGTCGATTCTGCTCGAGGCCAGGGTCATCCATGATCCGTCGGGCAGGGTTGGCGAGGCGCTGCGGGGGCTTCGGGACCGGCATTCGTCGCAAGCAGCGCCTGCGATGAAGCCGGGCAGGTTCGCGGGGATGCGCCACGGGGCGCGTCATACGTTCGACAAGCTCAGGGGGTCCAGAGAGCTGCCCGTGACTCTGAAGCGGCATCTGCTCCATCAGTGCGTGTACTGGCTGTTGCCACAGTACTTCGAGGTGAGAGGACTGCAGTACCAGGGCGAGAAGCACGGCCTGGCGTTTCTTCGCGAGAATGAGCCGGAGCTGTACCGCAGCTTCGAGGCGTTCTATGCGACGACGGAGGCCGGTGAACAGGCGCGACTGGCGCGGTCGATGGCCGAGGCGGTGCTGTTGCCGGTGGGTGGTTTGTGGGCGGACGGGGAGGTGCTGACGTTCGGTGATCCGGAGGAGGGGGCGGGGGTGTTTGGGGTTCTGTTTGGTGGGGGTGGGGGTTTTGAGGAGGGACGGGGCGAGGGGGGCGTTTCGACGGATGGTGGGTGATAGTGCGCCGGTGGAGTTTGGGGTTGAGGGGCGATTGGGGGCGTGGGGGAGGCTTGGGGGGCGAAGCTCTTTCCCTCACGTAGCGTGACTTCTGGTCTTGCGCGTGTTCCGCTTTTCTGGGGAACTCATTGCGCAGCATCGCTGCCGACTGCCTGGTTTCGGTCGCCGTGGGAAGCCAGAATGGTGTCCGGGCCGAACGGGAGACCGCAGCCCCCCAGCCGGTGCAGGGCAGGGGAGATGGTGGTCAAGCTCAGTCGCGGGTAGGCCTGGCTGCCGCTCATTACGATCTGAGCGAAGTGCAATGATTGCGCTGTATTGGTGGTTGAACGCTTTGCGGTAAGACGGCAGATGTGTGAACCAGGTTCCCAGGTTCCGGCTTAACAAACATCGGCTTGACTGGCCAAGTCGCGAACGATACTATGCCACACCAAGAGTGAGTGGTGACTGACAAGATGTCGCTATGAATTCAGGTCCTTCCGGGTTTACCGTGGGTGGGTTGATGTGTAGAAGGGGCATCCAAGGAGGTGAGCCGTGAATCAGTGTTTTGTGATCATGCCGTATGGTGGGGACGACGCGGAGAAGCGCAGGCATTACACGGGGGTCTACCAGAGCATCATCGTCCCAGCGGCAATCGCGGCTGGCCTGGAGCCAAAACGAAGTGACATCACGGGGGAACCAGGTAACATCACGCATGACATTATACGTGACTTGTCCGAGTCAGACACGGTGATTGCTGATCTGACAGGGGCAAATGCAAATGTATTCTTCGAACTTGGCATCCGTCACGCCTTCCGAAAGAGCGGCACCGTTCACATTGTTGACGCCTCGCACGATATACCTTTTGACGTCCGTCAATACCGGGCGATCGAGTACTCGACGGAACTTGCCGACATTCCTGAGGTGATCGTGAAGATCGTGGAGGCAATCAAGAAGAGAAACATGCAGCCGGAGCGTCCCGACAACCCAGTGCATGACGCGATTCCGCAGTTGCCCATAAACATCGCTGTCGCTGGGGATGACGCGCTTCGGGAACAGCTGAGGAATGCGCAAGAGCGAATGGAGAACCTTCACCGGGAAAACGAGGCGCTCGTATCTCGTCTTGGCGAACTCGACGCGTCGGACAGCGTTCGGGCAGATTCTGCAGTGGACGTTGACGCACTCCTGGACGAGGCTGACAACATCATGAAGTCGACTGGTGAACACGCCGTCCTTCGCTTGCGGCAGGCAATTGAGGAGGGCGGCTCAGATGCCTTCGTGAAGGTCTTGCGAGGAGTCCTCAAGAGCCCCTATCTGGAAGAGAACGACTTCATGGAGATTCTCATCCTGTGCAGGCAGTTTAACCTGAACGACCATCGACGTGCCACACTAGAGGTTGCTCGCAGACGCTACCCCTACAGCAGCGCGATATTCCTCGTGCATGTCGACGCCTTGGATGACTCGCCGAATCAGGCTGACCAAGAGAAGGGTCGCCTGATGCTTGAAGAACGCCTCGGGGTCAAACATGTAGATGGGAAGCCGGAATTCGCAGGCGCTCAAACCTCAATCCCATTGCATGAGAGCATTGGGCTTCTCCTCAATTTCTATAACCGAGCCGAGAAGCACGAGTGGATTCTCTCTTTCGCGGACAGCCTGCCTGACGCGGTCAGCAACGATCCGATGGTGGTGCGCAGTCGGGCTCGTGCATTGGCCGGCCTGAACAGAAAGGAGGAGGCCGGCAAGGCGTTCGAAGATGCATTGGATATGGATCCGACGGATGACCAAACTCTAGCATGGTACGCTGACTTCCTGGACGACCAGGGCAAATACAGCGAAGCGTACGCGACGTTTGAGAAGGCAATCATAGCTGACCGAGAGGATGGTAACCTTCTCATGAACCTAGGCATTCATGTTCTGAATCGTGGTTACTACAGGGCACGTTCCGGAGAGATTGAAGGGCCCTTACCACGCAAGTCACGTGCGAGGGTCGCGGTTCCTATTATGCTCAAGGCTATTGAGGTGGACGGTCACTCCGCAGGACTCATGCAGCGTATAGTTCGGGTGCTCGTGAGAGGCGATGCAGTCCGCGAAGCTGAAGCCATTGCCGCCGGCAATAGACCTGAAGGGAAATACGATGCGTCTGCGGTTGACTACTTGGAATCCCAGATTGCGGAGGGTGAGCATGGCGGGGAGCAATGCTCGGGGGAATACCTGCGGAATACTGCTGACGGCCCTAGTGAGAATGCTGATGAGTGACGTGTATGGTGCGGAGTCCCGGACAATATGATGTGGCTGTTGGCGGATGATTGAGGGCACAGTGGGGGCGGGTGATCGTCAAACGGGCACGGTGGCAGGAGGATCTTCTCATGGCGTGTTGCGTACGCGGTCTGATCGTGGACGACCATATCCTCAAGCGTGTCGACAGGGCGTTCGACGCGTCATGGTTGCACGGTGAGGTGCGAGAGGTCCACTACCAGCGTCAAGGTGGGCCGGGCAGTGACCCGGACGGAGCCGGTTCGACTAATGGTGGCGGGCTTGTTCCAAGGGGTCGTTGACGGTCACAGGTTGCTTTCAGAGGCGTTGGCCAGACTGGCGGCTCGATGGTTCGCGGGGTGCCGGCTGGAGGAGAAGCAGTGGAATCACGCTGGGATAGCTCTGGGCTGGGGCCCAGAGCGGGTTCTGGCGGATCTCTCGCTAGAGCATCGCTGCATGTGTGGAAGCGGGCGTAGTCGACGGTGTTCTTGGCTGCCGGGCATCCGTCGGATGCTCGATGGCGGCTGAAGCCTAGCGTTCGGGCGACAAGGAGTCCGTTGGCAATGGGATACTTCGAGGATGCCAAGGCTCTGGTAGATGACGCGGCGGAGAGACTTGTCGAGCTAAGGAAGGCATACGACGATTCTCTGCATGAGAAGGCACTGAAGTCGAGGCTGCTGATCGAGATCAAGAACATCACGGAGAATCTACGGTCGGCCCTGGACTTCGTTGCCCACGGGTTGGTCGAGAAGTACGGTCGGAGTACTCGCGACCGCCGGGATATCTACTTCCCCTATGCTAGGCCGGATCAAACGCAGGCTGAATTCCAGAGGTCAGGTCGCATCGAGAAGTGTATTCCGGGTATCTCGTCGTCGCGTCCGGACATCGTCGCAACGCTCGAGTCGTACCAACACTACGCTCGTCCGGATAATAGATGGTTGCCCTTGTTCATGGAGCTGAACAACGAGAACAAGCATCAACGACTAACGCCACAGACTCGGGAAGAGGCTCGTGAGTTGACGCTCGAGTCTGACGGATCATCGCTATCTCTGGGGCCCGGCGGCTCGATCTCGCTGGGGCCGGGAGCGCGTATTGATGTGGGGGACATGATAATCCCAGGCGGTCAGTACATCGCCGGCGATAGCCCCGCGAAGTTCGTGGGGAGTGGCAGGCAGACGGTCACGATCTGGGTATCGTTTAGGTTCGAGTCGAACGGGGAATTGGTGATGCCGTTTCTGAGCAACGCCGTCGACAGCATTCGACGGATTGTCGATGAGTTGGCAAACGTGTGAGGGATGAGGAGGCCGTTACGCCTGCGCCGGCCGGAACTTCGACTTGTCCGGGTGTTGCGTTTCCCGATGGTTGTTAAGAGACGAGAGGCGCGCGAGGGGGGGCTTCGGGGGATGGGCGATAGTGGGTCGTCTGCAGGGCAGGGGGGAGAGGGGAGAAGCTGTCGACGTTAGAGGCAGTGGGGGTCGCTTGGGGTGGGGGCCTCTGAGGGATTCCGCAGGGGGTTCAGCCGTCCCGATGGGACTGGGGTGGGTGGAGGCGGGTCGGTTGCCCCCGGACTGAAGTCCGGGGCTGTTTTCATTTGGTCCCTCCGGGACCGATGGGCTTCACGCGGTTCCCGTGGGACCGATGGCATGCTCTTCCTTCGGTTTTTTGCGGGACTGAATCGTTCGGGGGAGGGGGCGTGGGCTGTACAGCCCCTACAGGGCTGATTGGGTTTGGCGCTTGGTTACCAGGGGTTACGCCCGCCGGGGCGGCGGTAGGCCCGCCGGGGCGGCGGTAGGTCCGCCGGGGCGGCGGACTTCACCCCTGGCAATTCCATGTCGGCGCTTCGGGCCTGAATGCGGGTCACGGGCAAGATGCCCGTGCACAGTGGCGATGGGGCACCCGGCGCTGCATTCGGCAAGAGCGGGGGCGGCGTCAGATCGGTTTCTTGACGTGGAACGAAACACGGGGCCGCGGAGCGCCGTGCTGATATGGATCGGTGCATCTTGCTTGTGGAACTTGTCCAATCGGAACGGTCTTCCCGAGCGGACCCGTGCCACCCGCAGCGAGATTGTCTGACAGAAGAAGTCACTAGGCTAAGCGGCCCGCAGCAATGAATGAACAGTGTGCTTCTCGAAGACGTTCGATGCATCCTTCATGGCCTTGGTCGTGGGAGACACGATCCCTAACCTGAATTCGTGACCCCCACCGCTGAAGCGATGGGCCACCCCGGCGATGGGGCACCCGGTCTTGGCTATCTGCTCAAACATTCTTGCAGGCGGCTTAGGGGTGGGGTTTTCGGTTTCGGCGGCGGAGGCCGGCGTGGAAGAGGGCGCAAACTGCCAGGAGTGCGGCGGGCTGGGCGAGGAGGGAGGCGGCGCCGGTTTTGGACGCTGCCGTGAACCAGAATTCGCGCGAGACGCTGTCGTCGGTGTTGGCGTCCTGGAATTCGAAATCGACGGTCATGCTGTTCGGGGCGAGCACGGTGCGCATTCTGGTCAGGAAGAGGCCGGTGGTGAGATTGCCGTTGGGGTCGGTGAGGTCTTGGGGTATGTCGGGCCAGGCGGCGACGATGTCGTCGGCTTGGTAGACCGCATAGTTGACGTAGTCGTAGGACGACAGGTAGTCGAGATGCGATGCGAACTCGGTGATGAGGGCCAGGCCGCCGAGTTCGGCGATCTTGTCGGTGAAGAGTTGCTCGTAGTTGGTGCCGCTGTCGCTATTGGGGTCGGCGGCGATCGATTGCCGGTCGATGAGCGCGTTGGGGACGTTGGCGGCTTCGGCGCGGTGCGGAGCGATGACGTAGAGGAGGACCTCGGTCTGCTGGGCGGCGGTGATCCGTGAGATGATCATGGGGTAGAAGCGGCTGGTGACCTCGCAGGTGAATTGGATGGGGGGGATCTGGACGTTGTTCTGGGCATTGGGAGCAAGATTGGCCGGGTCGGCGACGCGGACGGCGAGGAAGAACATCTCCTGTTGGATGTAGGCGTCGAGGATGGTCGTGGCCGATGAGGGGACGGCGAAGCCGTTGGTGTTTAGCCAGGTGAGCAGGGCGTTGGCACCGGTGCTGGTGAGTGCGGCCCAGTCGAAGATGCCGGCCTGTCCGGAGGCGACGACGGTGACGAGGCCGTTGCGGGCGGCATCGCCGGTGTCCAAGCTGCATCCGCAACCGCGCGCGGGGCCGATGCTGAAGAAGACCGGGCTCGTGATCTCATCGAGTGTCGTGAAGAGGGCGCTGGTGTCGTGTGCGACGACGTCGGTGGGGATCGCGGGGAGGGGCATGACCCAGGCGAACGAGTCGGGGGAGCCGGTGTACATGGTTCGAAGGACGTAGGTGGTCTTTCCGTCGTAGTGGGCTAGCACGGCTTCCTGGCGGGTCTGGGCCAGGTCGGCGGCTTCGCCGACGGGCAGGAAGTAGACGCCGTCAGCGATGGCGGGGCAGGCGACGAGCAGGACAAGGAGAAACGGGCAGAGGACGCGAGGGGCTTGTGTGGTCATGGCCGATACCTCTCCATTGTGGCGAGTGCAGGTGGACGGGACATCATGGGGTGCTCCGGAGCATCCGCAATGGGTCGATCTGGGCGCGTTGCGGATGACGATTGGGGCTACCTAATAGTACATCGATGAGAAGACTTGGCAAGACGTATCGTCCTATTCAAGTCGGAGTGGTCTTGCGTGTATGCCGGTAGAGCTTTGTTGGGGGGAATTCGTGTCTCTGGGGGGGTGGGGCGGAGTCACTCTGCGGCCTGTTTCCGCATGTCGCCAGATCTCGTGGCTTCCGGGGCCCGGGCGGTCGAATCGGAACCCGCGTTTGCGAAGGCGCTTCGTCACTTGCCACCCGCGACGAGACTGTCTGGGCGAAAGGGGTACTCGTGCTCCTTTCGGTCAGACAGTTTCGTGCCGGGTGGGTTCGCACAGGAAGACCCTTCCGACCGAACAAGCCACGGGTCAGCGGGATGCACCGTTCTGAATCATCGCGACGTTCCGCGGACCCGTGTTTCGTTCCCTCTCACAAGGCCCATCTGACGCTGACCCATGCCACCCTGAATCGGATGCGAAACTCACTCACCGAAAGGGGGACTAGTGACTCAGTCCGTGCTTCTTGATCATCTTCCTTAGGAAGGCCAGGCCTTTTCGGGCTAGTTCGTCGCCGTCTTTTGCGAGGGGGCGCCAGATGGCGGCGGCGGCGGCTAGTTCCTTGATTGCGGGGACGAAGGACTCGATGGTCAGCCAGCCGTTGTACTTGATGGCCTTTATGGCCTTGAAGGTTCCATCCCAGTCGATGTGTCCGGTGCCGGGGATTCCTCGGTCGTTCTCGCAGGTGTGGACGTGGCCGAGGAGGCTGCCGAGCTTCCTGATCGCGCCGACGGGGTCTCGCTCTTCGATGTTTGCGTGGAAGGTGTCGTAATGGACCTTGACCATGGGGCTGCCGATTTCCTTGCAGAGGGCGGCAGCGTCGGCGGTCAGGTTGATGAAGTAGGTTTCGAAGCGGTTGATGGGCTCGATGCCGAGCATGACGCCGGTTGACTGGGCGGTCTTGGCGACCTTGCGGAGGGAGGCGACGCAGCGGGTCCACTCCTGTTGGGTTCGGCCGCGGCCGACGAGCTTGCCGACGGGGGAGTACTCGGGGCCGGAGACGCCGTCGGCGCCGAGGCCCGCGCCCATTTCGAGGACGCACTTGAGGTGGTCGACGCCGGCCTGTCGGACCTTGGGGCTGGGATCGATGATGTTCTGTTGTGGGGAGAGCACGGTGCAGATGGTGCAGCCGAGCCCGTTGTCCTTTATGGCCTGGGCGGTCTTTCTGACGTTGACGGTTTTGGTATTGAAGATCGGGAGCTCGACGCCGTCGAAGCCCATCTTGGCGACCTTGTCAATCAGCTTGAGGTCGGTCTTTGCGTTGTAGCTTCCGGTCCAGAGCATCAGGTCCACGCCGAGTTTCATGAGAGTCGATCTCCTACTCGAGGTCAGGTGTGTTGGGTCACGTTCGATGCGGCGCATTATACGAGGCTTGTCGGTTTCGACAAGCGGGGTGGGGTGGTCATCCGCCGGCCGTTCGTTCGGCGTGGAGTCGGCGGCGCTGGGCGTCGATCCAGTCGGCGGCGCGCGAGCAGGTGGGGAACTGTAGGGCGATTCCGACGGTCAGGACGATGGCGGCGGCCAATGCGGTGGGCTTTCCTTCGATCATGTAGGCGACGAGGAGAAACAGGGCCATTCCTTCGAGGATGGCCGCGCTGATGATCGTCTTGACGTGGAAGAGTCTGAGCAGCTTTCCGAACACTTCGTCATCCGTCTTCTGGTGGGGGTGCGGCATCGTGTTCTCGTCTTCAGCGTAGGCTGGTCGGGCGGCGGGCTCTCTGAGCATTTTTCGGCGACCGGCTCTGACGATAATGCCGGGCAGGACGAGGCATACGACCACCGCGGCGGCTGAATACCCGAGTGCGAGGTAAGTGATGAGCGAACCGGTTCCCTTGGGGTCTTCGGCGCTCATGCCGGCGAGTCCTTCGCTCAGGATTACGGCTAGGAGGGCGATGACTCCGAACAGCACCGCCGCGACGATGATCTGGAGGACGCGGACGGGTTGTGCGAGCAGGTCGCGGGGGTCGGGGTCTGACATGTGAGTCGCCTCCTGGTTTTGCGGTGCCGCGACTTGGGTTCGGAGCGAGTTGTTGGGCTTTGAAGCTCAGCGCCATGATGATGATCGCAAGAACGGAAAGGGGCAAGCCCATGATGTGGTATTCGTGTGCGCTGCGCGCTTGAAACCTACCGAGGGCGTCCTTAGCCTGAGGCGTCACAGCGTTGGTTTGGGCGCGGTCATGGGCCCTTCGCGCGGGGTGGGACAGCGCTGAATCGTGCGCTCAAGGCATGGAACGAGATAAGCGGAGGATCGGGCCATGAGGTGGTCGCTTGTTGCCGTGGTTGTGGGGTCGGGCAGTTGGGCGGTCAGCCTTGCGGAGTCGCCGTCGACCGCGTCGACCCGGTCGGGCTGCGCGGCGTGTCACGAGGGCATCGAGGCGATCCGCGATTACGAGTCCAAGATGATGCAGCAGATCATCGGGGTGGGGCGGGGGCTGGGCGATCCGGACGGGTGCGTGGTCTGTCACGGGGGCGATGCGAAGGCGACCGAGAAGGCGAAGGCGCACACGCCGGGTCAGTTCTATCCAGACCCGGGCAGTCCGTGGGTCAACGAGCGGACGTGCGGGGATTGTCACGGAGACCACGTCGGAACGCAGTGGAACAGCCTGATGATGACGGAGTCGGGGAAGATTCAGGGGGTCGCGTGGTCGTTCGGGTCGCTCGAGGGCTACAACCACGGGTGGGGCAACTACGATGCGAAGAACCCGGCGAACCCGGCGGCTCGGCAGGGGACCGAGGCGTATCGCGCCTATATGGAGCGGCTGAAGCAGCTCGAGCCGGGCGCATATCCGGACGAGCAAAAGACGGTCCCGGCAGCGCCCGTCGACGTGAGCAAGCTGAAGGATCACCCGGAGCAGGCGGCGTTTACGTACATTCGCACGGAGTGCGAGCGGTGTCACTTGGGGGTGAAGGGACGGGGCAAGCGGGGCGACTATCGCGGCATGGGGTGCTCGGCGTGTCACATTCCGTACAGCAACGAGGGCTTCTACGAGGGGAAGGGGAAGAACATCCCACGGGACGAGCGCGGGCACATGCTCGTGCATTCGATGCAGGCGACGCGCGAGGCCAAGGTGACGGTTCACGACAAGACGTACAGCGGCATTCCGGTCAAGACGTGCACGACGTGTCATGACCGGGGCAAGCGGATCGGGGTGTCATTCCAAGGGTTGATGGAGAGCGCGTTCACGTCTCCCTATCGGGAGGGGGGTCAGGGGCAGGTGGATCTCCACACGAAGCACTATCTGGCGCTGCATCAGGACATCCACGGGCAGAAGGGGATGGTTTGCCACGACTGCCACACGTCGATCTGCGTGCACGGGGACGGTTTCTTGTGCGGGACGAATCTGGCGCAGGTTCAGATCGAGTGTTCGGACTGTCACGGGACGCCGTGGGCGTATCCGTGGGAGCTTCCGCTGGGGGCGATGGACGAGTTCGGCGAGTCCGTGGAGGGGCAGCCGGCCCGCGGCGTGGGTGACAGCGTGCTGGCCAGGGAGAAGCAGGGGACGGTGTTTCCGGCACGCGACGGGTATCTTCTGACGGCGCGGGGCAACCCGATGCCCGAGGTGGTTCGCGACGGGAGCACCGTCGTGGTTCACTCGGCGGGGGGGAAGGATCTGGTTCTGAAGCCGCTGAAGCTGATGGTCGAGAGCAGCGCGATCGGGGAGGCCGGGCGAGTGGCAATGGAGCAGGTCGGCTTGCACGTTCGGAAGATGGAGTGCTATAGCTGTCACGCCAAGTGGGCGCCGCAGTGCTACGGGTGTCACGTGAAGGTGGACTATTCGGGGGACAGGAAGGCCTTCGATTGGGTGGCGGCGGGTCACATGCATCAGAAGTCGGCGCATAGGGCGGATCGGGGCGAGGCGGCGTATCAGACGTTCGTTGCGGGTCAGGTCGAGGAGCAGCGGTCGTACATGCGTTGGGAGGATCCGGCGCTGGCGGTGAACGGGGAGGGGCGGATTTCGCCCGCGGCGCCGGGCTGCCAACCGAGCGTGACGATCATCGGGGCGGGGGGCGAGACGATCTTGCTCAACCACATCTTTCGAACGAAGCCTAACAGCGAGGGGGCCGGTCAGGAGGGGCAGTTGGCGATCGACTTCAGTCCGGGGCAGCCGCATACGATGGATCGGGCGGCTCGGTCTTGCGAGTCGTGTCACCTTTCGGCGAAGGCGATGGGCTACGGGATCGGCGGGGGGGAGATCAATCGGGCGTGGGACAAGCCGACGATGGTCGAGCTGATGACGCCGGGCGGCGAGGTCCTGGCCAAGGCGGCGCGGGTCCAGATCGAGCCGATCGAAGGCCTGTCGGCGGACTGGTCTCGCTTCGTGACGGAGGACGGCAAGCAGCTCATGACGGTGGGGCATCATTGGTCGAGGTCGCGTCCGATGAACAACGAAGAGCGCAATAACATGGATCGGCAGCGGCTCTGCCTGGCGTGTCACCAGGAGATTCCGACCCAGAGCCTGGCGGTCAGCGTTCTGCACCACATCGCGGCGGCGTCGGGACAGATTCCTCGCAGCGCAGAGGCGCACCATTCGCTCGTGCACAAGACGCTCCTGTTTGCCGCGTGGGGTCAGGTCGGCATGGGGTTTGGGGGTCCGGGGGTT
>JAFGLZ010000072.1 GCA_016927755.1 Phycisphaerae bacterium | reverse complement strand
TTCCGCCGACACGCCTCGCTTGCTCATGCCCCCATCATGCCGCGCAACCCCGGCGGCGCATAGATGCGGTTCGTTAAGCGGACACGACATGCTCGCCACCTCAATCGCCGTGCTCATCGACGCGAAAGCCCCAGGTGGCATCGCCACCATCTCAGCCGCCTTGCTTATCGATGCGAAGGCCGCGGCCGCCATCTGCGTTATTCTGACCGCCTTCCTTGTCGACGCGAGGACCGCGGGTAACGTCTTCATCGCCGCGGAATGATCTTTGACACTGGCTCGAACCGCGGGCCTTCGCGTGGCACGCTCATGTGTGTCTTCCATCGATGATCCGTCCTTCTCCACCGTATTCACCTGCAAGTATATCAGCCTTGAGCTAACCCCTATCATAACGTCCCTTCAAACAAGCATTATGCACTTCTCACTCTCCCACAACAAGTTATAATGGCCAATACGTAGTCCTCGGAAACCGGTCCAGAACGCCCCCGATCTGCCAGCTCCGCGCCCGCAATGGGGTCGTCCCACAATCGGGTAACAGAGATGAGCAGCACGACGCCGTCTTCATCGAATCGAGTCAGTGCGTGGCTGAATAGCCCCTCGCCCGTCCGCGACGCGTTGCTCACCGGCGTGGTGGCGGCAGCGTGTTTGGTCGGGATCCTCTTCGTGCCCGGGTGGTGGGCGAAGGTGGCGATCGGCATCGGAATCGTGGTCTTCGTGCTCAGGCTATACTTCCACCCAGCGTTCTGGTGGCGCCGCCTCGTCAGTTCAGTCCTCTTCACATGGGCCACAGCCACAGCCGTGCCGCAAGTCACTGTCGAAGCACAATGGGCCCCGCAAACCTTCGGTCGCTTCATCGTGGGCGAACCGGGGTCGTCGATCCACCCATGGTTCTGCGCCGCCTTCATCGCCTCGGTTCTCGCATGCGCGTACTGCGAGACGCGAAAGGGCCACGGGCCCACTGCTCCCACGGGAGCAACCAATCGCCACTCGACCAGGATAGGACCACAGGTAGGAACCATCATCGCAAACAAGGTGGTGTTCGGAGATGAAGCGCCGACTCCCTCGCTACCGACACCCCCCGACTCCCCGCAGACTTCAAGGGCGCCAGCCAGTCCCCAATGGCCCGCCCCCTGGATCAAGCCGCTGGCCAAGAAGCCCGTCGACCACTTCGTAGGCCGCACCGCCGAACTCCGCCAGCTCCGCACCGCACTCAAGAGCAAGACTCCGGTCGCCCTCATCATCGGCCTGGCCGGCCAGGGCAAGAGCTCCATCCTGACCGTCTGGCATGACCGCGGCGCCGCGCCCCCCAACGGCGTCGGTTTGTTCTGGTGCCGCGCCTACGAAGCCAAGTACACATTCGGTCGCTTCCTTGAGGACCTCCGCCGCTACCTCACCGGCCAAGACATCGACCGCCAAGCGCTACCACGACGCGACCAGCAGCTAGAGCACGTCCTCGATCTACTCCAGCACAAGCCGTCGTGGATCATCGTCGACGGCGCCGAGCGCTGGCTCAAGCGTTGGACCACAAACCCCGACGCCGACGTGATAGACCCAACCGAAGACGACCGCCTCGGCGCCGAGGACGGCGTCGACGACTTCCTCACCGAAGCCTCTACCTGGACGAATCGCTCTCGCCTCATCCTGACGACCCGCGCCCTTCCGACAGCGCTGAACCTCTGCCCCCACACGGCAATCGGTACCATTTGCGCCCACGAGAAGACCCTCCATGGCCTCGGGCCCGGCGACGCAGTTGACCTCTTCACCAAGCTCGATATCACGGGCGACCAAGCCGAAATGATGGCCGCCGCCGCCGCGTACAAGGGCCACGCCTACTCGCTCCAGCTCCTCGGTCACGCCCTGGCCACCGCCGAGTACGGCAGCGACATCGCCAACTGGACCAAGGTCGACCCCATCAAGGGCGATCTCAGTAACGTCCTCGCCAAGCTCGTTGACCACTTTCCCGACGAACGTCCCTTACTGGACCTCGTCGCCTGCAGCCTCGGCCCCGCCCCTGTGGGGATGCTAGCCGAATTGCTCAAGATGGATTCGGACGCCATCCGAGATCACCTCCGCAGGCTGGCTGAGTGGCAGCTCCTTGAGTTCGCTGGCGGGGACGCTGTCGACGTGCACGCCGTCGTCCGGACGCACCTCCGGCATCAGCTCGGCGAGGGTTCCTGCAGAGAGAGAGCACGGGTGCTCGCCCAATGGTGGGCCGCCCAACCCGTCCCGCCAAACCCCAAGACCCTCGACGAACTCCAGCCCCGCCTCACGGCTGTCGACCATGCCATTGACGCCGGCGATCCCGAATTGTCCGTGAGACTACTCAACGAAAAACATCACGCTGACAGTCCGAACGACCCCCAGGCCTGGCTACGTGATTTCGGCCTCTTGGACGAAAGCTCACGCCTCAATGCTCGGATCATCCAGCTCCTGACCAACCTGGTAAAACGCGAGGGACGAGACGATCTTCTCAGCGCCGTGGCCAACCACCACGCCGAGCGAGGTATCACACTCCGCGGCCAGGGGAAGCACGAGGAGGCCGTCAGCGACTACAACAAGGCCATCGCGATCTACGACACCGTGGCCAAGGAAGAGGAACGAACCGATCTCGCCTCCAAGCGAGCCAACTGCTACATCTGCCGAGGACTGGCCCTCGTCCGTCAAGGCAAGTTCGATGACGCCGTGAATGACCATAGCAAGGCCATCCAGATCTACCACTCCCTCATCGAGAAGAAACGACAAACCCATCTCGCCCTGTTCATGCCCTTCTGCTACATCTGCCGAGCAGTGGTTTTGCGCGTTCAAGGCAAGCTCGACAACGCCATTGACGACCACAACAAGGCCCTCGAGATCTGCGACGCCCTGGTCAAGAAGGAGGGACGAACCCTTTTCCTCGACCACCTAGCCAACTGCCACAGTGAACGAGGTATCACCCTGCGCATTCAAGGCAAGCTCGACAACGCCATTGACGACCACAACAAGGCCCTCGAGATCTGCGAC
>JAFGLZ010000071.1 GCA_016927755.1 Phycisphaerae bacterium | reverse complement strand
TTCCGCCGACACGCCTCGCTTGCTCATGCCCCCATCATGCCGCGCAACCCCGGCGGCGCATAGATGCGGTTCGTTAAGCGGACACGATCTTCCTGGATGTTCGGATCGGTGAACTGCGCGCTGTAGATGGGCGGCGGGTCTGGATCGTGATCCATCTCCTCGCCCCGGACGGGTAGATTCCATGGCCACAGGAGGACGAAGCTCAACACAACGATGAGACGCACGCGATCCATTGGGAATTCCCCTTTCCGAACGTCGTGTCGCAGTCGCCGTTTTGGCATTCACTTCGATTCCGCACACTTCCGGCAAGACCGAGCCGTGTCGCACACTGGGAATGTCTCTCAGCGCGCAGCCCCTCCCCGTAGGGGATAGGGTCGATGCGGCCGATCGGCGAAGATCCTCAATCCCTGTGTTGTGGGGTGATTCCTCCTGAACTCCAGCCAGTCAGGAGCGACCCCGGTGCTGGGACTCGATCTTGCCTGGGCCCCCATCTTGGCGGCCAAGTCGGCAAGCCGAGCGCCAGCCGGTACAGGAGGACGTCCCGGTGCTCGCTCCCGTGAGCGGTCGACCAACCGGGGTTCAGCGAGGTCGGCTGGTCGGGTGGCCATCGGACGATGCTGCAGCGCCGCGACGTCAGCTTGGGTACTGGGCGAGGGCGTTTCGGACATCGTCGCGTCCTGGGACGCCATCCCTCCCTGTGGGTTCGGCGTCGCCTTCTCCATCTGGACCTGGCGCTCCGCCGGTCGTGGAGTACGACCGCCCCCCAACCACCAGGCGAAGACTCCTGCACAGACGGCCAGGACTGCCACCGTCATCCCGACACCTTGTCGCCGCGTCATAGCCACACCTCAGACTGAAAGTGCATATGTGCTCCCCCGTAGGAGCTGCCGAGCGGAGCCACCTAGCGGCGTCTCCTCAACATCCCAACGAGCCCACAGACCACGAACATCACGACCAGCAAGGGGACTGTTTCGATACCCACGCCCCCGCAGGTGAACTCGGCCCCGACCTGCCGATCCCCGTTCATGATCACCGTGATGACCATGTTCGTGTCCGTCTCGGCGTAGTTGAGATCCCACGGGTAGTTGGGGTCGTAGATGTGCCACCGGGTCCAAGAGCCCGGCTTGTCCTCGATCGCCGTCAGTGTCACTTCAGTAGTCGGCGGATACCGCCACGGCATGTTCGCGTCATTGGGCTCGGGATCAGCCTCCACGTATCCGTAGTCCCCCCATGTGACGTCCAGTTCGTAGAACGACGGCATGCTGAAACAAGCGGTGACCGACTTGTCACCGTCAACCAGCACCTCGGTGTTTGGATCGGTCCCGTTGGCGTCCCCCTCCCAGTGGTCAAACTGGTACGGAGGCGTGGCCGTCGCCATCAAGGGAACGGCCGTTCCCTCGCCATACTGATGCTGACCCTCCGGCGGCTCCACGGACCCCGTCCCGTCCGGCTGCACGTCGATCGTCAGCGTCCGGTATCGAACGAAGACGGCCGTGGCAGTTCTGTGCCAGTCCATTAGCACCAGATCGTTCGGCTCCGTCCCGTTGGCATCACCCTCCCAGTGATCGAAGGTCCAGCCGGACGCAGGGGTGGCTTTGACCTCCACCTCCGTTCCCTCGGTATACGAGTGCTGCCCCTCCGATGGCTCGACGAAGCCGCTGCCATCCGGTGCGACATCCATTGTCAGCGTGTAGCAAGGGTCGCCCGGTTCAAACACAGCCGTAATCGCCACGTTCGCGTCCATGACCATCTCTATGTTGGGATCGGTCCCGTTCGCGTCGCCCTCCCAATGATCAAAGTGCCAGTTGGGCTCGTGCTGCGCGTGGACGTGCACTGTCGTTCCGTCGGGATACCGACCACCCGGCGGACTCAGCACAACGCTGCCCGAGTCATTGGGGTCGGCCGCTGCCGTCAGCACGTAGCATGGGCAAGGCCCCACGGGATAGCCGCTCAGGTCGCTCGAATGGAAGTTGGGAGGCACCCCAAGGCCTTCTGACAGCCCCGCGATCCCCCAAACCGCACCTAGGGTCAGCCATGAGATGCGAATCTTGCCGTCATAGAACATCTCGATCTGGAATGTGTACGGATAGGCGGGACCGCTAGACAAACAGAAGACATTGAGCCACGTGACGGCCAAGCGGTCTTCCGTCTGTTTCCAGTTGAGGCTACCACTTACACTCAAGTCGAGATCGTCATACATGCCAGCCACTCGTGGTAGGCGGAAATGCTCCTCAATCGTCGGATCCCAGTCTATGTCGGCCTCACCAAATGTCAGGTATCCGTTTGTGCCAACAAAGATCGGTCTTCTGCGATCACCGTACCTCTTTCCGTATAGCGAGACCGTCTCGAAATCGAGGAAGATGGGTACCGATAGGTCACGACAGCTCGGAAGACTATACCCACAATTGGGGTCTACAGGCAGTTCACTGATGTGATCGATGCATGCACTGTAGAAACTCCGTGACCCGTCTGGTACGAAGAGGATACAGTATCCATTCTGAGTCCCATCCCCATCGCCTGTAGTGCCGTCCGTGAACCACTCAGTGAAGTAGTCGTTCCAGGTCTGATGCGTCCTAAAGGTGTAGCATGCACTGTTGTTGGCGTCCACGACCGAATTGCCAGCATCATCTTCCGCTTCAACGCTGAAGAAGTAGGTGGCGTTTGGCTCCAACCCGGGAATCTCCAGCACGTGAGAGGTCCCGCGCGACAGCTCGGACGCAGTCTCGTTCGGTCCCCCGCACGACAACGCGTAGTGCACCGCCCCAACGGCCGTAACGTCTGTCTCAAACGTCACAACCGCCGTCGTGTAATCCTCCACAGTCACCGCGACGTTCGAGATAACGGGACTCACGCAGTCCACCTGGGCGGTGTCCTGGACCTCCGCGGGATCACCGTTGGCGTCCTCGGCGTCCTCGTATACCGCCGTCACGGTGTCGCCGGGCGCCACATGCAGGAGCCCAGGCGCGTCGGTCGTGCCAAGCGAGATGGTCCCTACGAATCTGCCAGAGCTCTCACTCGTCTCCGTCACTAAAACGCTCTCACCTGCAGGCTCTGTATCGGAAGTCATCGTGATCGCGAAGGAATCGACCGACTGAGGGTCCTCGTCCATGTCGCAGTCAATGACCGTGACCGCTGCGGTCGCGCTGCAGCCGTAGCTGTCGGCGTCAAGGATGATCCGTCCGGTTGGAGAGCAAGTCTGGTAGCCCGGTGTGAACGCTATGGAGAAGGACTGTGGGCCTTGAGGGATCGAATAGCCCCGGATCCGAATCGCCCACAGTCCTTCCTCGGGACTGTCCACCACCACTTGCTCAAGGTTGTTCAGATGGTCTGACGTGGTCCGGACGGCACCGTTCATGGGAAGGTTGGGGTCGAGCGTCCATGGAAGGTGGATCACCTCGCTAGGGCTGATGGCAACGATGTCTAGATCGTTGACGAGTTCCTTCGAGGCGTTGAGCGCGCCGGGGACGTCGTCCCAGGCCAGAGTGGCCTTGAGCGAATTCGCTTCGGCTGGAGCGTCCACGTAGAAGACAATCTCCTGATCGTGGTCGATCACATCCTCGAAGAAGTTCCCCGATCGCATTAGATCGATGGCCTCTTTCACTAGAACAGAGCCATAACCTTCTCCGTAGTCAGGGCCAGGACTGTTGTGGTCCTCCGCAGTGTGGACCAGCAGGACCTTGAGTGTTGAGTTCAAAGGGAGCGGCGATCCGGGAAACTGGGTCTGGAAGTCCTGCAAGATCAGCGCGCACAAACCGCTCACAAAGGCAGCCGACGAGGAGGTTCCATAGTAGCGGCCCGGGTAGGTCGTAGGTTTGAGGAAGGAGGTCGAGAACGTATGAGCCGATGGATTGAGGATGACCCATTGGGACGAGCCTGGGGCGCAGACCTCCGGCTTGAGCCTCCCATCATCCGTAGGCCCCCAGCTAGTGAAGAATGTGACGGAAGGCTCATATGCAAGGGAGTTTGGATCAGAGTAAACGGCTCCCACGCTGATGGCGTTCTTCGCAGTAGCCGGAGGTGGAGTCGTGTAGCACCCAATCCCGCACCACCCCTCTGGAGGATCTCTGCTCAGGGGATCCCCGTCCTGGTCTCGCTCGTTGCCGTTGGCCCACACGACTCTCGTATGCGACCCCAAGCTGCCTCGGACAATCCCGTCGATGATCATGGATGTGAGTCCGTAATCACCTTCCCACTCACAGGGGAAACGACGCGCAGCGAGTTCGCAAACGATGGAGTTGTTGATGATCTCCACCCCTTCGGTGTTGATCGCGTCGTCGTAGGCCTCCTCGATGTCACCCGGATCCGTGTACAGGAAACCTGGCAGGTCGGCATCGTCCGCCTGCGCTGCATAACATTCCATTACCACACCCGGTGCCACACCCTTTGGGCTGCAGTTTGGGTCATTATTGGGATCATCCCCCCAGAGAGATCCATCTCCCCCGATTGAGCCGCAGATGTGAGTAGGGTGTTCGTTGGGACCACTAACGCCCTCCCGCACGTGGATGTGCACGCGATCTCCGAAGTCGGGGTGGTTTGGCCAAGGCAATCCATCATCGTACACCATAACCTTGACGCCCGAACCATCGAGGTTGTAGGGGGCTGATTGGACGATCTCGGCCTGCGTGCGGATTCGACTCCAGTAGTTTGCCTTCTCCAGCGTCGGCAACGCCGGCTCGATCCACTGGACAGCATCCTGTCCCGCCAGGGCGTCGAGATTAGCCTGAGGAACCCAAACCACGGCCGCGTTGATCGTTCTCATTACGCTCCGGACCACACCGCCATGATTGTGTACGACCTCAACCGCCTCGCCATTGATTTGGACGTCCGGGTGGAACAGGACGTACACTACCAACGTGTCTGTCTCGCCGTCTGGTTCTGTCTCGACTCTCCGATCCAACACCGCGTCCGGGAGGCGGTGAACCTTTTCCCACCTTGGCCCGACCGCAAGTCTCCCTCCGGCCACCGGCGCACTGAATCTCGCGTGATCGGGAAACTCACCTCGCAGCAGCGTTGGGTGCAGCTTGTGCCCCCTTTCCACCTGTACGACGCCAATCACACCGGATTCCCTGACGGCCGCTACGGCAGCCTGGCCCCGCTCCTGACCCTCAATCTTTGCGAAGTACGCATTCCCTCCCAAGTATCTCAACAACCTGACGCCAGATGCCTCTAAGACCGCGCGTTTCTCGGCGGTCGGGATCTCATTCAATTGCACGACGACATGTCGGCTTTCCTGCGCCTTCAACTGCTCGCCCAGATCGGCATCGCCCACGGGCCGGGGGGTAACCCTTCCCGACCGCCATCGAACGCCCCTACCACGGCCAGCGTGACCTGTCCCTTCAGCGTCCTCGCCCTCAACAGCAGACGCTCTCTTGAATCCGGCCACCGCCTTCGCGGGCTCCACATGACGGGGGGCCTGGGTGCTCGCACTGTCGCCTGAGGAGGCAGCGACGCCTGAGCTCCATACGATGGTCCCTACTCCCAACACGCCAACGACGAGCCCAATGGATACCCCGGACCGAATGTTCATGATCATGTGCCGCCTCCTCGCAGCCGCCTCCACGGATCGCCCGACGCAATCTCGACACTCAGCCGGAAGCGGAGCCCGGATTGTGCTCCACAGACTGCGCGCACCCCACTCCCGTTGGCTCAGGCCGGGCAGACGCTAAGCCCCCTCCGCATCGCCTCGATCGCCCGGCGTTCAGCGAAGCCTTAACCCAACTCAAATCGCAGCGAGAATGAACGAAGAGTGCCAGGGCTTGCGATGTGCCAATCAAGCCCCAGCGCGCGTACCCTCCCTACCCGTCGATGTCTTCCCTCTTCCTGCTTCCACAGCGGTTAGACAGGTACTCGCTTCTCTCGCAGAAGAACTGACCACATTATGATGCACATTTCATCATATGGCAAATGAATCTTCGTATTTTGTTAGCCCGAACAACACCCACACAGACACGAACACCGGGTGCATGAGTTTCCATACAAGGCTAAGGTTCCCAACGAGAAGGATTTCGTGAGATCAGCGTACGTTGAGGATCGCTTATTGCGTCGCAAAAAGAACTTGGACATCGTGCGCTGCGGCCAAGGCTCATCCCGCTGCTGACAAGTGTGCAGCCATCTTGCATCCATCTGCCTCTGCGCGACCCCGCTCGAATCGCCCCTCAACTGCTGTTCTGTGCAGTTCCCCCTGCCCTGGTTCGCCGCATTGGACGTTGCTCGGTCGTTGTGTAGTTAAATCATCTTTCGGATAGCGACCCGCGCTATCGCTTCTCCTCGAAGAGGCGCGTGCGAGCGGGTCAGGAGTTGCTCCCGCATCTGCGCTGACCCGGATACCTGTCGATCCTGGCTCCCAAGCCGGCACAACTCATCGCCGACAGCGTCGGGTACGGAACGTCCTACCGGGAAGGGAACGTGTGGGAAGGGATTGAGGATGCTTGCGACGCTGGCTCCGCGCTAGCGCGGGGCGGCTCATGCTCCATCCACGACTACTACTTGTACGCCAGCTTTCGGCCATCCGCTGAGGCGGGCATCATATTCAGCAATGGAGGTCCGCATTCCCGAGGTCGCCGAGCCGGCAGCGCTGTGAAAGCTTAGGGCGACTGCCCCTCCCGTCTTGGGTAGGGGATCATAATCGCTCGCGCCAAACAGAGGTCTCAAATGAAGCGGTGTTACCCGGAGGCCTCGGCGGTCGTATCGGGCAGTCGCCGCATACCCCGAGGCGTACAAGCTCCCGTTCCGAGGAGCTTACCAGCCTAGCGATCGCAACGAATCCAAGTGCGCCCCGAAGTGCGCCCCCTTTCTGCATGACTGCGCGCATCAGCTAGCCGACCGCTGGCAGTCACTTGGCGTAACGCTGGCCTTGGCAGGCCGAAAGACGCAGAGTTCCTTGGGAAAACCGTATGGAAGAACCAGACGTGACGTCTTTGCAGACCGCAGGTTCCCGGTTCGAGTCCGGGCGGTGGCTTTGTTTGACAGGCGTGTCATGCGATGACTTACGCGGCCGGTTGATGCCAGAAGTACCGGCCTTGTCTTGGCTTGCGTGAGCCCCCCTTTTCGCCGAGCAACGTGCGCCGGTGCCAACCGATGACATCCGTTGCTTCTTCGATGAACCCCGTTCCACCAAGGAAAACACCAAGGTATCCACCAAGCTTGTTCCGTCGGTTCCCGTGGCAGCCTCCCGCTGATTCTCCTCCCCGATCGCCAGCTCGGGGAGGACCTCGAGGGCCTCGGCTTGCTCCCCCACCACGGTGTGTGAGTAGCGATCCATGGTCAACGTTATGGTTGAGTGCCGTGCAAGCTGTTGGGCTAGGGAGTGCCGCTCTCTCGGCTGACATGGCATCTTCACAGATCCTCTGCTGAGGCGACCACTCAGACGTGAAGGAGTGCGGTATACACGCATGGGGACGTACCGTTCGGATGGGACGATACGCTCCCGACTGTCTCTACCGCAGGGCATGGCCGTCCGGGTGGGGGATCACCCAGCTTCCCAGCCATCATTGAGGCATAGCCTGCATACCCCCGGCCAGGCAAGGCGGGATTCCCGAAGGCTCGTGGATCGTTCAGGGGTATCGGTAGCCGGTGCAACCACTTGGCACTCCGGCGATTGTGTCGGTCATGTCGTGAGTGGTTCCGGACAGCCACCGTGCGCGCCAACGAAGGTTGGACAGGCTAGCTTGGATCGGGGTAGGCTGATGGTTATGGTGCGGGGTTGGTGTGCGTACGATGCGAGCTTGGAGCGGTCATGACACGATGGAATCGCATGATGTGTCGGCGATGTGTCCTCGCGGGGACGATTCTCGTCGCCGCAGGGGTTGCGAGAGGTGAGGCCATGGACTGGAAGGTTGGGACGGCCCGGGCGGTCATTACGCCGGACAAGCCGGTGTGGCTGGCCGGGTACGGCTCGAGGCGGGCGCCCGAGGGCAAGCTTCATGACTTGTGGATGAAGGCGCTGGCGCTGGAGGATGCCGAGGGGCATCGCGCCGTGCTCGTGACGACCGACAATCAGGGCATGCCCAGCGTGATGTACGAGGCGATCGTCAAGGGGCTCAAGGAGCGCTGTGGGCTGGAGCGATCGCAGGTCATCATCGGCTTCTCGCACAATCACTGCGGACCGCGGCTGCTGGACGACCTGTGGGATTACTATCCGATCGACGCCGAGCAGGAGAAGCTAGTGGCCGAGTACACCGAGCGGATGGTCGCCCAGACGGTCGAGATGGTGGCCAAGGCGCTTGCCGGGATGTCGCCGGGGCGGCTTCTCATGGGCGAGGGCATCGCGACGTTCGCGGTGAACCGTCGCAACAACCCCGAGGCGGAGGTTCCGAAGCTCATGGCGGCGGGCACGCCGCTCAAGGGGCCGGTGGATCATTCGGTGCCGATCCTGGCCGTGCGGGGCGGGGAGGACCGGTTGACGGCGCTCGTGTTCGGATATGCGTGCCACGCGACGACGCTCAGCTTTGCGACGTGGTGCGGGGACTACCCTGGCTTCGCGCAGATCGACATCGAGAAGGCCCACCCCGGCGCGACAGCAATGTTCGTGGCGGGGTGCGGGGGGGATCAGAACCCTATACCCCGGCGGCAGGTCGAGTTCTGCGAGAAGTACGGGCGAATGCTGGCCAACGGCGTCGAGAAGGCGCTTGCCAAACCGCTGAGGCCGGTCGGTTCGAGCCTGCGGACGGCGTTCGAGTTCGTCGAGCTGCCCTATGAGAAGAACGCGACGCGCGAGGAGTTGAAGGCCGGGCTGCAGAGCGGCAACGCGATCTACGCCCGTTGGGCGGCTCGCATGCTCAAGAAGCTGGACGCCGGGGAGAGGTTCTCTCCATCGTATGCCTACCCCGTGCAGGCGTGGAGGCTGGGGCAGGAGCTGCTCTTTATCGCGCTGGGGGGCGAGGCGGTGGTGGACTACTCGCTACGGTTCAAGAAGGAGTTCGGCGCGGTGACGTGGGTGTGCGGATACGCCAACAACCTGGTGGCGTACATTCCATCGCGGCGCGTCTGGGAAGAGGGTGGCTACGAGGGCGGGTCGTACCTTTACGAGTACGGGCGTCCGGCGGTCCGCTGGGGCGGTGACGTTGAGGATCGGGTTGTCGCGGCTGTTCACAGGCTTGTCCGCGCGGTTGGGGGGAGGTCGCGAGCGGGTGGATAGCGCTTAACCCTGCCTGCCAAGTTGTTGCGAAAAAGTAGCCTGACACCTTTTCTTACTCGACCGCGGGGAGGAGATCGATTCCGCTGTGGTCGGGGCGGACGCGGAGGCGGATGGCGAAGATGCCGTTGCTCTCGGCGTCCTTGGTCTTGTGCCCACCCGTGTGGATGTAGGCGGCGAAGACGGATCCGTCGGGCATGAGGACGCCCTTGGCGTAGCCGTACACACCGGCGTCGACGACGAAGCCGTGCTTGGCGGCGGGGGCGATCCACGTCGCGCCGCCGTCGGTGCTGAAGATGGCCCGGAAACCGCCGGCGCCGTAGGAGCCGTGCAGGCAGAGCAGCGTACCGTCCTTCAGTGTGACGAGGCCCGGCTCGAACATGCGCATGCCGAATGAAACGGGCTGGGTCCAAGTGTGGCCGCCGTCGTCCGACCAGGCGACGTCTCCCTCGGGTCGGGCCATGAGGACGAGACGCCCGCTGGGTAGCTGGGCGACGGTGGGCTCGCTCATCTCATGATTGGACTTGACGACGGACAGGAGCTTCCACGTTTGGCCGGTATCGGTCGAGCGAAAGATGCCGACCTGCTCGGGCACGCCCTTGGCGGGGGAGCCGTAGACGGCCAGGAGGATCGACCCGTCCTGAAGGAGGATCGGCGGGCCGTCGGTGGCGTCGAAGACGAAGGGCGAGGGCAGTCGCCGCGGCTTCTGCTCCCAGGTCTTTCCGCCGTCGGTCGAGCGGAGGATGCCCGTTCTCGCGGCGAGGTCGGGCTCTTTGGCGACGTCCTCGCTGCCGGTGTAGGTGAAGAGAGTGCAGAGGATGGTCTTGTCGGGCAGCTCGAGGAAGTTCGGGTGCCGGTCGTCCGCGGGGGTGTCGATGATCGTGGCGGGCTTGGACCACGTCTTGCCGCCGTCGTTGGACCGGATGATCATCGCCCGGCCGCCGCGGGGGGCGTCGATGTCCTTCTGCATACCGAGGTCCTGCCAGTGCTTGAGCGTCGCGGGCGGGACACGAAGGGGCGTCGGCGGCGAGGCGTGCCAGTAGCCGGCGGAGAAGCCGACGAGGAGCGTTCCGTCTCGAAGCCGCAGGGGCGACTCCCAACCGACGAAGCCTCGGTAGCCCGGGAAGGGGTCGGGCTGTTTCACGCCGGGTCCGACCAGCATCTGCCGGCAGGCGGAGGCGGGGATCTTCGACTCGCCGCCGGTGACTACCTTGACGACGGGAGTCTTGACCGGCGGGCGCTTGTCGGGCCCATCCGCTCGCGCGCTGGACATCACGATCAGACCTCCGAGGAGTCCAACGGGGACGACGAAAACCAGTCGCCTGTACATGCTGCCGCTCCTTTGCGCGATGACGTGAGCAGGACGGAGGACAGGGGACGCTCCGCTTGGCTTGGGAAGCGTCGAGTCGCCTGCCTCCCGTGATGCTACAGCGTCCAACCCTCGCGATACTGCCTTCGGACGAAGGCGTTGGCGGCGGGGTCGTTGGTCACTTCCATCTTCTCGCCGTCCCAGAGGAGCTTCCGGTCGGGGAAGCGGACGGCCAGGTTGCCCATGAGGACGGTCTCGGAGAGCGGGCCGGCGTAGTCGAAGTTCGAGGACGAGGGCTTGCCGTCCTTGCAGGCGCGGATCCAGTCCTTCTCGTGTCCATCAACACCGCCGGGGACGCGCTCCAGCGACTCGGGCGGCGCCGCGTCCTTCATGACGTTGTCGGGAATCACCTTCAGGTTCCGGCCGTAGTTGCCGCACATCAGCGTGGCCTTCTCTCCGATGAAGAGGAGCCCGCCGTCGCTGTCGCCCATCTTCTCGTTCGGGCCGAGGGCTTCAGGGCGGGGGGGCATCATGCCGCCGTCCCACCAGGTGAGCTTGACCTCGGGCATGCCCTGGCGGGCGGGGAACTGGTATCGCACGATGGTGGAGCGGGGATAGTTCTCGTTCTTGGGTTTGGTCTCTTTCCACAGCGCGTGCCAGTAGGTGGAGATGCAGCCCTCGACGCTGACGGGGTACTTGAGCTTAAGGGCCCAGAAGGCGGCGTCGACGATGTGGCAGCCCAGGTCGCCGAGCGAGCCGGTGCCGAAGTCGCACCAGGCCCGCCAGTTGCCGGGGTGATACGTCGGGTGATACGGTCGCATCGGCGCGGGCCCGATCCAGAGGTCCCAGTCGAGCGAGGCGGGGACGGGCGGAGTCTCCTTCGGACGGTCGACCTCGATGCCCTGCGGCCAGACGGGACGGTTGGTCCAGGCGTGAGCCTCCTTGATGGGACCGAGCGCGCCGGACCAGACCCACTCGCACACGCGGCGGATGTCGGGTCCGGAGTGGCCCTGGTTGCCCATTTGACTGATGACCTTGTGTTTTCGGGCGGCCTCGGTGAGGACGCGGGCCTCGCGGACGTCGTAGGTGAGAGGCTTCTGGACGTAGACGTGCAGGCCTCGCCGGATGGCGGCCAGCGCGATGACGGCGTGCGTGTGGTCGGGCGTGGCGACGATGACGGCGTCGATGTCCTTCTCCTTGTCGAACATGACGCGATAGTCCTTATACCGCCGGGCCTGCGGGTGCTTGGCGAAGGTCTTGCCGGCCAAGTCGGAGTCGACGTCGCAGAGGGCAACGACGTTCTCGCTCTCGCATCGCGAGAGGTTGCTGCCGCCCATGCCACCGACGCCGACGGCGGCGAGGTTGAGCTTGTCGTTGGGCGAGAGCTTCCGCTGTCCGGCGACCACGCGTCCGGGCAGGATGGTGAAGGCGGAAGCGGCACCGGCGGCCGCGGCGGCGCGCCCCAAGAAGGTCCTGCGGGTCGTCAGGTCACTCGGCCGGATCATGCCGGTCTGATTGGCTTTCATGGTGTCTTCCTTTCGTGCCAAGACAAGCCATCATGTGACACGAGAGGGATCGGCGCGTCAATGCGGCGGACGGAAAAGGACTGGAAAAGGGGTCAGGCTACTTTTCTAGACGTGCTCTTGAGGACTCGCGTTCGATTTCCAGAAAAGTAGCCTGACCCCTTTTTCATCTTACGCTCGCTCGCCTCCCGCCTCCCGCTGCGACTGCTGACCACTCATCCCCTTGAGCTCCTCGACGAGGTGGGCGAGCATCTGGATCTGCTCCTGCTCCATGCTCACGAGGGCTTCCCACTGCTTCTCGCGGAGCGTATCCATCTTCTCGTGCAGGGCCATGATCTCGAGCTCGGCCTTGAGGTTGACCTCGTAGTCGTGCTGGGCTTGCTCGCGATCCTTGGCGTTCTGCCTGTTCTGGGACATCATGATGATCGGGGCCTGGATGGCGGCGAGCATCGACAGGGCGAGGTTCAGCAGGATGTACGGGTAGGGGTCGAAGGCGTCGGCTTCACGGAGGAGGATCAACGAGTTGAGCAGGACCCACGAGAAGAGGAACACGCCGAAGATCACGATGAACGTCCAGGATCCGCCGAAGGAGGCGACGCGGTCGGCCAGGCGCTGACCAAGGGTCAGTCGTTCCTCGTGCTCGGCGTGGACGTCGCGGCTGACGTGACGGCGCTCGATGAAGCGATGGATGACGGCCTGCTCCGCCCGGGTGAGCGAGTCAAACCCCTTGTGGAGCAGGCGGTCGGCGACGTCGTGCGTGCTGCGTGTCATGGAATCGGTTCTCCAATCAGGCGCCTCCCCCCCCTTGCCTCTTGTCGATCTCCGAACGAATGCACGACCGACGCGGCGAAGTACGCGACGGCCTATGTGAAGCCTGGGTTTCGTTCTGCCAGAATCCGACGACCCTCTTGCGCCGATCGTTTCTCAGGAGCACGCGAATCGCGGTTCGCCTCGAGCTCCCAACAGCAGTGAAGGCCGTATACGTCCTCGGGACTCAAGTCGGCCGTGGATTCACCGAAGAGGGCGAAGGTAACGGAGCCGACCATCCCGATCCCGGTGTCCGGTTCTTCATCGGCATCTGCCGGATTGTAGGTGTACTTGAAAAGCCATAGGGAACGGATGTCGTTGGTCGGCGGCCAGAAGAGCTCCCGCTTGTCATAGAGAGCGACTTCGTCAGGTGGCCTGCCGAACTCGTTGGGATGAGCCAGCCAGGAACACATCTCGGCCTTCGCCTGGAAGCCCGGCTCGAGACTCTCATCCGGAATGTCATCCTCCCGACCGAGTTCGCGCAGAAGGTCACACGCCTCGCTGCTGTGGTTGAGATCGAGGCACCATTGGACGAGTTGCCGTATCCCGTCCGGGTCCCCGATCTTCGCGTCCGCCCAAGCGGCCTGCATCCTCACGCCCACATCAGGATGAGATCTCCCCAATTCACCAAGTTCCGTCCGAGACGTCTCCGGCAAGTACGGGATGGCAGCGGCGGCGCTCTTCGCATAGCTAGAGCGGTCCTTGTCCCGGTCCGCCAGCCACGCCTGCAGCTTCTGCACCCCTTCCGGAGACCCGAAGGGATGGTCATCGATCACTCCGTGTGCCGCCAGGTCATTGACGAAATCCAGATAGGCGATGCAGAGGAACCCCTCCGGCAGGGGCGACCGCAGCCCGTCGCAGAGCTTCCGCCAGCCGGGGCGTTCGTGGTTCACGTGGCCCAAGACCACGGACCACAGGTAGCCATCGGGAGCCAACGGCGCCCGGGCGGCCTCGACTAGCAGGTCCGCATCTTCCTCACGCCCGTACATCGCGAGGATCTTCAGGATCAGCATGAGGCCGTTGACTTCATCCTCGGAGCAGCTTGCCATCCTGTCCCGGAGCACGCGTCTTAGATGCGGGAGCCCGTTCTCGCTGAGCTCGACGAAGGCCGCCTCGCTTCCCACGGTCTGGAACAGAGAAAGCAGCGCGAAGAGAGGCGACATCATCGTGACGCTGTCACCTTCCTCCGCCATCCGCGCCGAGCCCAGCGCACGGCAGATGGCGGCGGCGTCCTTTCTCTTCGTGATCGGATATTCCCTCAACTTGTGCATCTCGCGGGATAAGCGCCCCCCGGTCTTCTCCCACTGGCGAAGGACACGCTGCAACGGCGTCTGAAAGAACA
The DNA here is from genome assembly GCA_016927755.1 of Phycisphaerae bacterium. Classification (GTDB taxonomy): domain Bacteria; phylum Planctomycetota; class Phycisphaerae; order UBA1845; family JAFGLZ01; genus JAFGLZ01. The sequence goes on along the minus strand of JAFGLZ010000071.1, from coordinate 41,007 downwards.
TGAGATCTCCTTCCCGATTACCCCGGTGGACTACCAGGCCGAAACCGCTTCCAGATCTGCCACCACCTGGGGCGGGCAAGGGCCTTTCGATGCAGCTCCCGCAGCGTCGGGAGCAGCCTGCGGAACTCGATGATGATGTCTTCCCGATTGTGCACGGGTCTCGAGAAGGGCGCCCCGTAGACGCCCCACCGCCGGCGCTCCGGGCCGATGATCTCGTGGACGTCGAAGTCGCCCACCGACCAGACGAGCCCGGCACGACTACCGTCGGGAGCGACGACAAACGCGTCGCCGTCTTCACAACCGGCGGCGTCTTCGAACTCGGTGATGACGCCGAGATACCAGCCGTCGGTCTGGGAGTCCTCGAGGATGGGGAAACCATGATAGACGGGCGCTCCGCGCGGACTCGCGAGAAAGGCGGGAAGCCTCTCGGACGCCGAACGCGCCTCAGGATCGGTGAGGATTCGTCTGCCTTCCAACGGAATTGCCTCCGACGGTCCTGCCGAAATAGAATGCCTCCTTCCGGCTCATTTGGCAAACACTCTGCGGGGGCCAGGGAGGACAGGATGCGCGTGGCCGGCTGCATGCCAGGGTGTGTTGTCTTCGTCACGGTGCTGTTGATTGGGGAAACGGAGCGGGCTACGCTACTGTGCCCACTCCTCTTCTACTGAGCGGAAGCAACGACGACCCAGGAATGGGACGCTCAGACGCGTGGCCGGTCTTCTTCCTCGGCGAAGAGCGGGTAGACTGCGAGGGAAATGTGCGATCCTTCGAGCACAACCACATCAGACACCAGAGGATCCGGCCGGAACTGGTAGGCACGATCCGACAGATAGGCATGTATCAAGGCAAGGAGGATCTGTACGCCCAGCAGAGCCCGGAGGTTCTGGAGTCTCTCCGGCAAGTAGCCCTTGTCCAGTCGACGGAGTCTTCGTGCCGGATTGAAGGCGTGACGGTTCCGGCCAATCGGTTCGGGGAGCTGATGGCCGACAAGACTCGGCCTCGAGACCGCTCTGAACAGGAGGTGGCGGGATACCGCTACGTTCTTGATCAGATCCACGTCGGTCACTCGGGCATGGGAGTGTCGCCGCGGCTCATCCTCCAGATGCACCGGGATCTCTACCAGTTCGTGCCGCAGCAAGGGGGGAAGTGGAAGAACAAGGACAACCGTATCGTAGAGCGTTCGCCAAACGGACGGATGCAGCTACGATTCCAGCCGGTCTCCGCCGTCGGCACGCCACAGCACATGAAGGAGCTATGTCGGCTCTATCGGAAGGAAGCTAACGCATCAGCGATTGACCCGCTCCTGCTGATCCCGGCATTCGCGCTGGACTTCCTCTGCGTGCACCCCTTCACGGACGGTAACGGACGAATGGCCCGACTACTGACGCTGTTGTTGCTGTACCAGTCCGGCTTCAATGTCGGGCGATACGTCAGTCTGGAGCGCGTAATCGAGGACAGCAAGGAGAGCTACTACGAAGCACTGCTCCGCTCCTCGCGGGGATGGCACGAAAGCGAGCACGACCTGGCGCCTTGGTGGGGTTACTGGACTGGAACGGTGCTCGCGGCATACCGCGAGTTTGCCGACCGCCTCGGCAAGATCGCGTCGGGGCGCGGGGCCAAGGCAGAGATGGTCGGCACCGTGATCGATCGGCTGCCCGGTCGCTTCAGAATCAGCCAGATTGAGGCATTGTGTCCCGGCGTCAGCCGAGAGACGGTTCGGAAGGTGCTCAACCGGTTGAAGTCCGAGCAGAAGGTCGCGTGCATCAGGCGAGGACCGGACGCGGAGTGGGCGAAGTTGGGATAGTGCCGTCCCGTACGACGTAATGTGGTATTGAGAGCAGCTTCGGTACCACATTATGAGGTATCGTACCACATTGCGTTTCGGGGCCTAGCGGGGAGACATGACGTTCCTCAGAGCGGTACGCCCCCTCACCCGGAACACGATCCGGCAAACGTTCTGTCAGGGCCAGGGAGGACAGGATGCCCAGGAGGTGTTGGATGCAAAGAAGCGCTGTCTTCGTCGTGGTGCTGCTGCTGGCAGGTCGATCGCCCTGCCCTGCCTCGGCGCCGAGGCCCATCGCGAGCAACGCGCTGGGCGGGACGCTGGCTCGGGATCATCAGAGCCGGGCGATGTACTTCGAGGGCAAGCATCGGCGGACCTACCTGACATACTTGGACAACGACTTCGACGCGCGGATCACGTACTACGATCACGACGCCAAGACCTGGTCCGAGCCGGTTCGCGTCGATAACTGCGTGGCCGAGGTCGGCTGGTGCAAGGGGCTCAAGGACGGGCACAACGCACCGAACCTCTGGGTATCCAAGAGCGGGACGATCCACCTCATCTACGGGAGCCACGGCACGCCATTCAAGTACGCTCGCAGCGTCGAGCCGGAGCGGATCGATCGATGGGAGCTGGGCAAGCGATTGAGCAACTTCGCGACGTATCCGTTCTTCTCGCAGTTGCCGGACGGCGAGATGCTGATGTTCTATCGCTACGGCCCGACGGGGGGATACAAGAAGCCCTTCCTGGGCCTTCAGCGGACCGCCGACGAGGGGCGAACGTGGAGCGAGGTCAAGAAGCTGGCCGCGCTTGGCAAGGCCTGCAAGCTGAACGGCTCTAACGCGCTGTACGACCCGGGCACGGGACGGATCTTCCTCAACCTGGCGCTGATCCCGGAGAAGAGTTGGATGTCCTTCGCTTGCCAGTACGATCCGTCGGCGGATCGGATGTACGCCTGGGACGGCAAGACATGCCTGGGACCGATGCCCAACGATGCCCCTTTCGTCGAGCATTGCCCGGTCGAGGGCAAGCCGCTTCAGGAGATCTTCCTGCGGGACGGCGTGCTGTATATGCTTCTTGGGAAGACGGGCGGAGCGCTGTCGTTTGCGCGATGGGACGGCAAGGCGCTGGCCAAGCACGACATCCCCGCGGCCAAGACCACGGGGATCATGGGTGGGCCGATCTGGACGGCCGACGGCAAGCGGATTCGCTTCTACGCGAACCGCAAGGATACGCGCCGCAAGCCACCGCCCCGCGGCGGAGACGTGTGCGTCTGGACGAGCGAGGACGGCGGCAAGACCTGGGACGACGGGCGGAGCATCGTCAAGCAGAAGGATCTCGGGATCGAGCTACAGGGATTGAACCGGGTGATGAACTACCCGGGCAACGGCCCGTTCCTGATCATCGCCGAGGCGACGGGGCAGTATCCGAAGGACTTCAAGATCACGCCGACGAACCACTACGATAATCCATGGCGAAAGAACAGGAAGCTGTATGCCTTGGACGAGCAGGGGCGGTTCCTGAACGGTCCGGGCGAGTAGGTCCGTTTCACGAGGATGACGAATGGGCAATACCCTTTTGGACGAGCGATTCGACGGCGCGAGACCGGACCCACGGCTGAAGTGGTTCTGCCCACCGACGACGTGGTCGATCGACCCCGGGCGAGGCGCGCTCGTGGTTACGTCGGACGAGGAGACGGACTTCTGGCGGAAGACGCACGCCGGGTTCGAGGCGGACAACGGTCACTTCCTCTATCTGCCGGTCGAGGGCGACTTCGTGGCGTCGACGCGCGTTCGATTCAGGCCGGTGAACCAGTACGACCAGGCCGGGCTGATGGTCCGTGTGTCCGGGACGTGCTGGATCAAGACGTCGGTGGAGTATGAGCCCGAGGGCGCGAGCCAGTTGGGCGCGGTGGTGACGAACCTTGGGTACTCGGACTGGTCGACGCAGCCGTTCCCGGCCGATCGCGATGAGGTCTGGCTACGGGTCCGGCGCGAGGGGCGCGACTTCATCGCTAGCGCGTCGGGGGACGGGGCGGCGTGGTCTCAGATCCGCATGGCGCACCTGCACGGCGACCGGGGGGACGCCCCAATTGACTGCGGCGTTTACGTTTGCAGCCCGAAGGGTCGCGGCTTCGTGGCGGAGTTCGACTTCCTGCGGATCGACGGGCACCGCCGTGTTTGAAAGACAAGCCCTCGATTGACTACGATAGCTAGTATCCCCTGTTCGATTGGGAGTGTGCGATGAATCTTCGTCTAGCGACCGTGGGCTTGTTCCTAACGACCCTACTGGCCGGTTCGCCGACGGCTTCGGCCGACGACGCAGCCGCCAAGTCCGCCGCGCGAGCGGCCGACCTCATCAAGCAAGGCGATCTCGACGGGGCGCTCGATGCGTATGCGGCCGCCGCCCGCGCCGACGGCGACAACGAGCAGTATCGCCAGCAGTACATGCTGCTGCGGCGCGTCATGAAGATGCGGACGGCGATCCTCAAAGAGACGAACGAGCAGAAGTGGTGGCAGATGGCTGTCTCGCTACGGAGCTACTACTACCAGCACGAGCTGTACAACGAAGTCCTGACGCTGGCCAAGCAGATGCACGCGAAGAAGAGCTCGCCCGGATCGGCGACGGTCTTGGGCGACGCGTATCTGGCGGTCAGCCAGAACGTCGAGGCGGAGAAGGCCCTGTCGGCCGTGGACGCCAAGGAGCTGTCGCCGCAGGGCAAGGTGCTGTTGGGGATCGCGCTGGCCAGGCAGAAGAAGCTCGATGAGGCCAAGGGGATCCTCAAGGGGATCGAGATTCCCAAGGAGAAGGTGAGCCCGAGATTCCTGCTGGACGTGGCCCGTCTGAAGATCCTCTGCGGCGACGCGGACGGCGCCGGCGCGACGCTGACGACGGCGTTCGAGAACACGGCGCCGAGCGCCCTGCCCGGCTTCAAGACCTGCGCCAAGAAGACGCCGGAGGTCGGGCCTCTGGCCGGCAGCGCCACGTTCGCCAAGGCGTTCGCGGCGGAGTCGAAGGTTCCGGAATCGAGCTGCAGCGGAGGGTCGAGCTGCGGAACCTGCCCGAACCGCGGCAGTTGCGCCGGCAGCAGCGGCGGACAGAGCTGTGCCGAGTCTTCGAAGTAGCGGCCAGGGCGCAGCACGGGACTCCAGGAGGAGGGCTCGCCGGGGCGAACCTTCCAGTTGCTCTCCCGACATGAACGTATCCCGCCTGAATCCCAGCCCACGCGCGACCGATGCACGGGATGGAGTCTCCGCGCGAGGCGGCAACAGACGTGCGGGAACGGACTCCCGCGCGGAACCGATTCTCGAATCCGAACTGGCTCGAGACGGTCGAGGGGACGACGACGAATGGCGTTGACGCGACGGACCTTCCAGGCCGGTTTCCTGGCCCTGACGCTCGTCGGGGTGTTTGTCCTGCGCGGCAACGCCGAGCGGTGGTGCCCGTTCGGCGGTGTCGAGGCGCTATACACCTACGCGACCGAAGGCAACATGGTCTGCTCGTTGGGGGTGTCGAACTTCTACGTGCTGGCCGGGCTGCTGGTCAGCATCCTCCTGATCCGCCGAGCCTTCTGCGGATATGTGTGCCCGATCGGGACGATCTCCGAATGGATCGGTGCGGCCGGATCGAGGCTCGGGATCGGGCCTGCTCGCGTGCCTCAACCGGTGGAGCGCGTCCTGGCGCTGCTGAAGTATGTCGTGCTGGGTGTCATCCTGTGGGTCACGTGGCGGGCGGGTGAGCTGTACTTCAGGGGCTACGATCCGTGTTATGCGCTGATCAGCCGCCACGGGGAGGACATCACGTTCTGGGCCTACGTGATCTCCGGGGCGATCGTGGTCGTCTCGCTGCTGGTGACGGTCCCGTTCTGCCGGTGGTTCTGTCCGCTGGCGGCGGTGATGAACCCGCTGAGCCGGTTTGGGCTGGCCCGGGTGAAGCGCGACGGCCAGGCGTGCGTGGATTGCGGCAAATGTGCCGAGGCATGCCCGATGAACATCCCCGTCCACGAGTTGAACGAGGTGACCTCGGCCCGGTGCACGTCGTGCCTGAACTGCGTGGCGGCGTGTCCGGTCAAAAAGAAAGACGTGCTGATGTGGGGCCCGCCGAAGGTGATCGGACGGCGTTGGCCCCAGGCGGCACTGGTGGTCATCCTGCTCGGCCTGATGGCGTCGGTCGTGGCGGCGGCCTATGCCATGCCGCTGCCGTCATTCATCAAGGAACATAGGGTGGACCAGAAACCGGGCAAGACGGACTCGCTCGAGCTGCGCATCGAGGGCGTTCGCTGTCGCGGGTCGGCGCAACTGCTCACGTATTTCCTGTTCCGCGACGATCTGTCGGAGGTGCCGGGCTATCTGAAGGTCGAGGCCTGGCCGGAGCCGGGCTACGCCCGTGTTCGCGTCACGTACGACCCCGCCCGGGCCGAGCCCGAGGCGATCAAGGAGGCCATCATCGAGCCGTACTATGACGAGCTGAACAGCTTCGAGCGTCACAGCCCGTTCAGGATTGAGGGCTACCGTCCTTGGGACAGGGAGCCGCCCTGGGCGGTACACCCCCCGTCGGTTCCGGCTAGCTCCGGGAAGCCTCAAACCGCGCTAGAGGTGAGGAGACGTGCATCGTCTAGAATCACCGCGGGCCGCCTCGCGGGAGCCCCCTTCGGATGAACGACGATTCTCTATCGCAGGGTCCCGCATCCTCCCACGAGACGGCGGGGGACGATCTGCAGTGCCCGTACTGCGACTACAACCTGACCGGACTGCCCGAGGACCGGTGTCCAGAATGCGGCGAGCCTTTCGATCGAGCGGCGCTGATCGAGCTTCTCCGCCACCCGGACCGTCCCTTGCCGTTCGGACTGGAAGGCCAGACCGATCCGTCGTACGCGGGCATCTTCGTGGCCGGCCTCTTCCGACCGGGGCGACTTGGGCGCGAGCTGCCGGCCGCTCCTCATGTCGGAAGCGCCGTGTTCTACGGACTCGCGATCCGGCTGATCTCAGTTTTCTTGTTCGCTCTCCTCCTGGCGATCCCCAGCTCAGGTGAATACTTCTTCCTCTTCTTGCTGTTTGCCCTCTTTGTATCAGCCACGGGATACGCTTGTGAATCCGTCCTTGCTTGGCTCTTGGCCTCCTCCATTGCACCCCAGGGCGTCCCTCGCAGCCGACGGTATCGATTCTGGAGAACGCTGTGTCATTGCCTGTCGACACACGTCGCGTGCGCCCTGGTTCTGGCCGGCGCGGCCGGGATCGGACTTGCCTGGGCGCGCTCTGGCAGGTCGCCGACGTTCCTGTACGCGTTCTACGGAATCCCTGCCGTCATGCTCATCTGGTGGTGGTTGTGTCTGGCCCGAGCCATCACACAGCGCAGCCTGCCGAGTGCCTGGCGGACCGTCGCGCTCATGATCGCCCTCTGTCTCAACCCCCTGTTCTTCTTTGTGATCTGGGTAATGTGGGAGATCGGAATGCGGCGGTGACGGTTGTATGACGGTTGCCGGCCGGTGGAACGACGTTAGGCAACATAGTCCTTGATCAGTTTGACGTTGGCGGGGGGCGTCTCGAAGGGCAGCGCGCCTGTCCCGAGTACGCAATTGGGGCGTATCGCGGCAAGGTCGAGCACGCGGTCGACCTCGCGCAGGATTCTCTCGTCTGGCCCCCGGGTGATGATGCGGAGGTCCATGTTGATCCGGACCACGACCTCGGGCCGGGTCGCGGTGATGGCGAGCCACGCCGCTTGGTCGGGCGCCTCGAAGGGGCAAACGACGTAGCCGGTTCCGGTAGCGAGCATGTCCTCGAGAATGGGGGTCGTGTCCCCGCCCATGACGCACGGCACGGGGTGGCCGGCGATTGAGGCCGCCACCGACATCACTCGCTCGAGCGCCGGCAGCTCGACCTCGCGAAACTGCGTCGGCGACAGCATCGGGGGCGACGCCGCCGACTCGAAGAACGCCACGTCCAGACCGGCGTCGACGACGTACCGGCAGAACGCCGCCTGATTCTCGGCAAGTCGCATGAGCCAGGCCGCCGTCGTTGCGGGATCGTCGGCGACGTCCTCGAGCAGACCGGTGATCGTCCGCAGGCTCACGGCGATCGAGAACGGCCCGCTGACGGGGATGCGGATGTCCGCGTCGGGGAACTCCTCGGCCAAGCGTCTCGCGACCTCCACGACCATCGCGATCCGACCGTCTCGGGCGGGGTCGAACGGCGGGACGTCCAGCCCCTGCCGCACGGTACTCACGATCGGATCGACGATCGCGGGGATCCCGTCGCCCGCGGGCTCGACGACCCTGCCGCCGTATGCCTCGGCCTCGAGGTTGTAGATGTCGATACCGACGACCACGGGCGCGTGACCGTATTCGCGATAGGCCGCTCGATGGCCCTGGTACATCAGCTCGGGGTCGCGGGAGACGTCCCACGGACTCCGCCCGACGAAGGCGGCGGCGTGCTCGTAGACGCTTGGGGCGAACGGGATCTTCATGGCAGCCCTCCTCGACGGGGTGACGATAGCACATCCTCGGCCAGTGGGCGAGCCGCGTCGCTCGATTCCGAACCACACGTAGCTGCCTGGCAGCCTTGCCTGACAGAGAGCTTCTCGGCATCATAGGGCCCTCGCAAGAATCGATCTCAACCGACAATCTTGGAGCCCGACGATGCAAGACCGATTCCGCATGGCCACCTTGCTCGCGCTCACTGCCGGCGTCACCGGCCGGACGTTCGCAGAGAGCGCATCCATCCCAAGTGCATCTCCGACCTCTTGGGCGAACGTTCGAGACTACGGCGCCGTCGGCGACGACAAGACCGACGATACGGGCGCGATCCAGAAGGCCGTGGACTCCAAGAAGGGCGGCGTCTGGCTGCCGAAAGGACGCTATCGGATCACAAAGCCTGTCACGATCGAGCTCGACCGTCTCGGCCCCACGTCGATTTGCGGCGACGGAACGGCCACGATCGTCATGGCGGGACCGGGGCCGGCCCTACACCTCATCGGCACGCACGAGGGCACCGCCGACCCCTCGACCGTCAAGCCGAACGTCTGGCGGAATCAGCGGATGCCTCTGATCGACGGGTTCGAGATCATGGGCGATCACGCCGAAGCGGTCGGCGTCCGGGCCGAGCGAACGATGCAGGCCGTCTTCTCTCGGCTCGTCATCCGCAAGGCGCTCCACGGCATTCACCTGGTCACGCGGAACCGCAACGCGATCATCTCGGAGTGTCACGTCTATGAGAATCGCGGTGTCGGCGTGTTCATGGACGGGTGCGACCTGCACCAGATCAACATCTGCAACTCGCACATCAGCTACAACGGCGGGGGCGGCGTCGTCCTGCGAAAGACGAGCGTCCGCAACCTCCAGATCGGCACGTGCGATATCGAGGGCAACATGGACCCGAACGGCCCGCCGACGGCCAACGTCCTGATCGATTCGAGCACGGGCCAGGGCCTTGGCAACTGGGACATCCGCGAGGGCGCCATCGTCGGCTGCACGATCCAGCACACGGGAGGAGCGCCCGACTCGGCCAACATCCGATTCATCGGCCGGGACGGCACCCCACCGCTGACGGTCGGGCGGTTCACGATCTCCGACAACGTGATGAGCGACGTCCAGGTCAACATCCACCTGAAGAACGCCCGCGGCGTAACCATCACGGGCAACACGCTGTGGCGCGCGGTCCAGCACAGTTTGCTGATCGAGAACAGCTCGCACATCGTGGTCTCGGCGAACCTGCTCGAGCGGAACCCCGCGTATCGCGACTTCACGACGGGCAGCGGGGTCGTCTTGCGAGACTGCCAGGACTGTACGCTCACGGGGCTGCACATCCACGACACGCGGCAGGCGGGCGCTGGGCTCGTTCTGGAGCGCTGCAAGTGGTGCAATATCACCGACAACATCGTCGTCGATTGCGACAACGCCGGCGTGCTCATGGAAGACGTCGAGCACGTGCGGATGTCCGACTGCATCGTCCGCGATACGCGGAAGAAGGCGGTCGATCCGATCGCGCTTCGGCTAACGGGCGGCAAGGGGAACATGATCGTCAACAACCTCCTGGCCGGAAAGGCGGAGGTCGCGCCCGGTACGGCTCACCTGGCGGGCAACTACGACGGGCGGTAGACTCTCCTAACGCGGTGTTTCGCGAGTCGAGCAACGCTCCATGATAAGGAAATAGGCATGGCTGGACGGATCGGTCTCCTGGTGGCTTTGGCATCGCTTGGCCTGTGCGGAGAGACGTTGATGGCGGACGGAAACGCGACGATACGGCAGCTACGCTGCGAATACCTCATCAACCCGTTGGGCATCGATGCGGCGAAACCTCGGCTGAGCTGGATCGTCGAGTCCGATCGGAGGGGGTGGATGCAGAGCGCGTATCACGTGCTGGTGGCGACCAGCCCGAGCCTGCTCGAACCGGGCAAGGCGGACCTGTGGGATTCCGGCAAGGTCGCGTCGGATCAGTCGACACAGGTCGCTTGCGCCGGCAAGCCACTCGCGTCCCGGATGCGGTGCTGGTGGAAGGTCCAGGTCTGGGACGAGACCGGCAAGCCCCTGGGCTGGAGCGAGACCGCGTCCTGGTCGATGGGCTTGCTGAAACCGGAGGACTGGACGGCTCAATGGATCGGCGCCGACTGGTTCAAGAAGAACGTCGGGCGGCTGCCGTGGCTCCGCAAGACGTTCACGCTGGACGAGAATCCCGAGTATGCCGCCGTCACAGTCAACGCCATCGGCTATTACGAACTGTATGTCAACGGGAAGAAGGTCGACGAGTCCGTCCTAACACCGGCCGTCAGCGCGTATGCCAAACGCAGCCTGTATCTGACGCACGACGTGACCGGCTATCTGACCAAGGGCAAGAACTGCATCGGGCTCTGGCTGGGTCGAGGCTGGGAGAGCCGCCTCCTGGCACAAGCCACGCAGGACGGGCCGGTCGTTCGCGCCGAACTCGACGTGACGCTGCCGGGCGGTAAGTCCAAGCGGATGGTCACGGACGGCTCGTGGAGAGTGCACCCCAGCCCGATCCTGCCGCTCGGGGCGGGGCACACGGGCGACTACGGCGGCGAACAATACGACGCGGGCCAGGATGTGCCCAACTGGAATGGCGTCGATCTCGACGACTCGCAGTGGCAGCCTGCAAAGGTCTGCAACCCGACGACGCAACAGGCCGTCGCGCAGGATTGCCGGCCCAACCGCATCTTCGAGACGATCAAGCCCGTCACGATCGAAGCCGTCGCCGACGGGGCGTTCGTGGTCGACATGGGGCGGAACTTCTCCGGCTGGATCGACATCCGCTTCCCGCCCGGACAGGCCGGTCAGAAGGTGGTCCTGGAATACGCGGACAAGCGGTTCCCCGACGGGAAGCTTCAGACGTACCACCAGCGCGACGAGTACATCATGCGCGGCGGGGGCGAGGAGGCCTTCCGAAGCCGGTTCAACTATCACGCCTTCCGATGGGTCAAGCTGGCCGGGCTGGGCAAGAAGCCCGAACTCGGCGACATCAAGGGCTACATGATCCACACCGGCTATGCGCCGGCGGCGGCCTTCGAGTGCTCCAACGACCTGTTGAACCGGATCCATGCCACGACCGTCTGGACATATCGATGTCTCAGCCTGGGCGGCTACGTAGTCGACTGCCCGACGCGGGAGCGTCTCGGCTACGGGGGCGATTCGGGCGCGTCGCTCGAGACGGGCATGACGAACTTCGACCTCGGCGCGTTCTTCACGAAGTGGCTGGCCGACTGGCGGGCCGATCAGGACGCGAGCGGCGATCTGCCTCACACCTCGCCGCACCCGGGACCGGCCGGCGGCGGACCGGCGTGGGGAGGGGTCATCGTCGCGCTGCCCTGGCAGGTCTACGTGCAGTACGGCGACAAGCGAATTCTCGAGGAGACCTATCCGGCGATCCGAAAGTGGATCGCCTTCCTCGAGACGAAAGTGAAGGACGGGCTGCTTCAACACTACATCGGAATCGGTTGCCCGACGGCGCAATGGAACTTCCTCGGCGACTGGGTCCCGCCGGGGCGCGATCAAGGCGGCAACCGCGTCGACGACCACTCGACGCTGTTCTTCAATAACTGCTACATGCTCTACAACCTGCGTCTGGCGGCCAAGACCGCGGCCGTGCTGGGCAAGGCCGATGAGGCCGTCGCGTACGAGAAGCGGGCCGACGCACTCGCCCGACTCCTCCACGAACGATTCCTCAACAAGGACGGCGTCAGCTACGCCAACGGCGAGCAGCCGTACCTGGCGATGCCGCTGCTGTTCGGCGTGACGCCGGCGGACCTTCGCGGCAAGGTGATGGACTCGCTCGAGAAGGCCATCCGCGTGACGAACAAGGGGCATCTCAACACCGGCATGCACGGAACGTACTACATGCTGAAGGTCCTCATCGCGCAGGGCCGGAATGACCTGATCTTCGAGATCGCCAGCAAGGACACCTACCCGAGCTGGGGCTACATGCTCGCCAACGGGGCCACGACGATCTGGGAGGAGTGGAAGGGCGACAACTCGCACATCCACAACACGCTGGTATCGATCGGCGCGTGGTTCATCCAGGGCCTGGGCGGGATCCGCTACGATGAGAGCGCCCCCGGGTTCAAGCACTTCGTCGCGCGCCCCGGCGTCGTCGGCGATCTGACGTTCGTTCACAGCAAGTACGACTCGATGCACGGGACGATCGTGAGCAACTGGAAGCGCGACGGCGACCGGCTGATCTTCGAGGTGACCGTCCCGCCCAATACGACCGCGACCGTCATGCTGCCGGCCAAGAGCGTCGAGGCGGCGACCGAAAGCGATCGACCGCTAACCGGCCGGGACGACGTCAAGGCCGTCCGCGCCGGCGACGGGCTCGTCCGCGCCACGATCGGCTCGGGCAGCTATCGGTTCGTCGTGCGGTAACGCGGTCGGCGCGCGGAGCGCCCCTCGTCATGCAGAACCTGAACCGGTAGCTACGTGAGGACAATCTGCCGCGCCGACTGGAGAGCGATCCTGATGGCTCGAACACTTGATCAGATCCGAAGGGGCGGATTCACTGCCCTTCGTCAGCGGCCGGTGCGGGCTGGGATGATCCGGTCGTTCCAGCAGCGAAGCCGCTCGTCTACCCAACATCGCTGGCCAGGATAACGATGGGCCTGACTTCGTCATGCGCGTGTAGCTACCTCGCTGACCCGCGGCTTTTTCAGTCGGAAAGCTCTCCCTGTGCGGACCCATGGAACCCACCATTCGCGGTTCCGTGCTCGTTACGGTCAGTCACGGGCGAGACGCCCGTGGTACGGCGGTTCTGATCGCCACGTAGGCTCGGGTGAGGAGGTCGGACAGGGCGCAGACCGCCAGGCCGATCAGGACGGCCATCGTTGGGGGTCTCTCGTCGGGGCCGACGATGAACACGCTCCAGCCGATGAGGACCCACTGGATGAAGTAGACGGCGGTGACGTGTCTGCTCCAGTAGTACAGGAGCCTAAAGAGGGGGATGCCCGGAAGCTTCTCGACGACCCACCACCAGAAGGGCAGCCAGACGAAGACGAAGCCTAGGGTGAGGAGGTGGTCACCCAAGTTGTTTCGGTGGTAGTCCCCGACGCCGTAGATGGTGTGGAGGAGCAGGACCCAGGCGACCACTCCCACGACGAGTATGCCGACGCCGACCAACGCGGTGCGTTTCATCACGGGTCGTAGGTCTCGGCCGGGTGTCAGGAATCGGCTGTAGAACATACCGACGAGGGGGTAGATCACCCACGGAAAGAGCGGGAAGTAGACGTACGTGCCCTTGCCCCAGAGGAGGGCCAGCGGCGGGTAGTCCTGGAACCTGCCCCAGAGGAGGGGCGAGACGAGGGCCACGGCGGCGGCCAGGGCGAGCCAGATCAGCGGGCGAGGGGCGTATTGCCGGATGATCGCCATGATCATCAGCGACAGCCCAGCCATTTGCAGGATGTCGACGGCGAAGAAGTGGGAGAGTGCCAGGTTGATGTCGTCGGTCCCGAGGCCGGACCTGGCTCGGATCAACACGGGGATCGAGAACCGAAGCAGGTTCAACAGGTACCCCAAGGCGATGAGCTTGAGGCCCCGGACGAGGCCGTAGCGGAGGCCGGCCGTTTTCGGCCTAACGAAGAAGACGCCCATGATCAGCATGAAGACCGGCGCGGCCGGTCCCGTGCCTGACAGCAGCACGATCATACCCAAGGGCGAGCTGCGCCCCTCTTTGATCCCATAGATGAGCATGGCGTGCTGCATGATCATGAAGAAGATGGCCAGGCCCCGGGCGAGGTCGAGGAAGGCGATCCGGGGGGGCGGGAGCGCGGCGGGGCGTGCCATGGGTGGCGGGGATTCGTCTGTCACGTGATCCACCCTACGTCATCGGATCCCAATCGGACTCGCGGCGGACGCGGAGATCAGGACATCTCGTAGGCGTCCTTGAGCGGGTAGACGTCGTCGGTCCACACCTTCTGATACCTCTGGTCATCGACGGCGGCCTTTCGGATCATCCGCAGGCAGCAATCCATCTGCTGAGGGGTGCTGCTTGGCTTGCCGTAGAGTTGGAGAGCGAACTTCGAGAAGTCTCGAACCATGAAGTCGAAGATCTGGTCCACGAGTCCGTCGTCCAGCTTGTACACGCTCGCGTTCTCCAGGATGAGTTGGCCGTAGACGACGAGGGCGAATATCTCGCCCAGGCCCAGGAGGAAGTCGACGTCCTTGCGCTGGGCCTCGTCGGGCGTGGCGGCGACGAGGAATTCCTTGAGCGCGGCGATCTGCTCCCTGAAGACGAGGACGTTTGGCAAGTCGTAGCGGCCGTAGGCAAGCTCGTAGTCATGGAAGCGGATTTTTCCAAGGCCTTTGGTCGGCCCCTGGTTGAAGAGGAAGGTGTCGTCTCTTGCATCGCTTTGCGTGCCGACTTCGGGGTAGGCCGCGGGGTTGAAGAAGTAGCTCTGCATGAACTTGACGATGAGGGCGATGTTCACGTGGACGGTTCCCTCGAGCTTGGGCAGGGCCCGGATGTCCCTTGCGGCCATCTCGAAGTACATATCCTTCTCGAAGCCCTTCGCGGCGATCACGTCCCAGAGGAGATTGATCACCTCCTCGCCCTGCGTGGTCACCTTCATCTTGACGATGGGGTTGTAGAGCAGGTAGCGGCGGTCCTCGGGCGAGGCCACGCGCATGTAGTCGGCGGCTCGCAGCGCGAACAGCTTCATCGCCACGAGGCGGCAGTAGGCGTCGGTGAGCATCTGTTTGACGTGGGGGAAGTCCGTCACGTACATGCCGTAGAGCCGTCGGTTGGCGGCGTGTTTGACCGCCTCATAGAACGCGTGCGTGCAGATACCGATCGACGCCCAACCGAGGTTGTATTTGCCGATGTTGACCGTGTTGAGGGCGGCGTCCCAGGCCTCTTGGCCTTTCGAGAGGATTTCGGCCTCGGTGATGGGATAGTCGTGCAGGGCGAACTCGGCGACGTAGTTCTGCGCGGCGACGACGTTCTTGACGCAGTCGTAGCGTTCGTGCTGGTAGTTGGCGGCGAAGAAGACGTAGTCTCCCGTATCGGTCATCTTCCCGAAGGTCGAGACCATGGGGGCTTCGTTGCCGTTGCCGATGTAGTATTTCGATCCGTTGGCCCTGAAGGTTCCGTCCGGCTGGGGCGTCAGGGCCATTTCGGTCGAGTAGAGATCGGCGCCGTGCTCTTTCTCGGAGAGCCCGAACGCGAAGACCGCGCCGTCCTGGAGGAGCCTCGCCGCCTTCTGCTTGAGCTGCTCGTTGGCGGACATCCAGATCGGCCCGAGGCCGAGGATGCTCACCTGCCAGGTATACCAGTAGGCCAGTCCGTAGAACCCGAGGATCTCGTTAAGCCCGCAGATTCGCCAGGTATCCCATCGGCAGTCGTCGCCGCCGTGGGCCGACGGCGTCAGGAGCGTGGCGAAGAGGCCCTCTCTTTTCTGGAAGTCAAGGAAGTCGGCGTACCAGACCTTCTTCTGGTCGTCCTCCTTGATCTTCTGCTTGCCCTTGTTCTCGAAGAACTCGATGGTCTTGAGCATGATCTCGCGAGACCGTGCGTCGGGGTACTCGCGATCGTACTGTTTCGGGTTCAAGAGGATCATGACGGCGACTCCCAATGGCGGCCAATACTGGTCAGGCGGAGTATGACGGGCCGGGACGGGAGGCACAAGTCCCTCAAGGGCGTGGCGCGCGGCAGGAAGCCGTCCTCGTCGGAGTGCGAGCGGGGGATCGTTTCCGAGGGCGGCGTGTGGCATGGCCATCTTGGCCACGAGGGCTTCCTTCTGTTGCTGGGGTGCTCGATGGTCATCGCCACGGGCAAGATGCCCGTGCTACGGGGGCTCGTCACGGGCAAGATGGCCGTGCTACGGGGGCGGGGAAGGAATTGACGTGCCGGGGGGGTTGAGGCGCGTTACATTCATTGGCGCCGTCGTCGGGTTAGAAGACTGCTCTGACGAGGGGGCGATCCGACAGCGTAATCGGCGCGGGGCTTTGGGAAGGAGAACAGCGATGTGTGAGAGGACTATCCGTCTGGCATCCGCGATCGGCTTGGCGAGTCTGATCGTCTTCTTGGGCGGATGTGCCGCGACGAGGCAGACGGAGCAGATGCTGTCGGCGGCGGGATTCAAGATGACGTCCGCGGACACGCCGGAGAAGCTGGCGCATCTCAAGGCGCTGCCTCAGTACACGCTGCTGACTCGCGAGCACGACGGCAGGCCGTATTTCGTGTATGCGGATGCGGCGTCCAAGCGTTTGTACTCGGGCGACCAGAAGGCCTATGAGCAGTATCAGAAGATGGCATTCGAGCAGGGCGTTGCGGAGGAGGAGTCGGAGGCCGCGGACGAGGCCACGGCGGAAGGTTGGGGCATCTGGGGGCTGGAGCCGTGGGGGTCGCGGTGAGCCGGGTCCGGACGTTTGGGCCGAGGGGGATAGCGGGGCAGGCTCACGGGCAAGATGAACTGCGGCGCATTCGAACCGATGCAGGGGCGGCGATAGCGGAGACATGACATGCGATTGGGACGGTGTGCGGGTGTTGTGGCATCGGCGATGCTGGCCGTGGGGGTATGCGGCTGCAGCCCGCTGTCGGCGGTGAGCTACGGCGCGAAGTTCGTCGGCCACGTTGTCGACGACAAGGAGGTCCGCCAGAAAGCGGACGACCTGGTGGGGCTGAATCCGTCTGCGGCGGACGATGCGTTCGGCGAGCGGATCGATACGCTGCGGGACGTCAGGAGCGATCGGCAGTGGCTGGTCTACCCGGTCAGGCATGATCCGCTGCACCAGCATCGCTACGTCGTGGAGGTGTCGGGAGGCAGGATCGTCGCGGTGGCCAAGACGCAGAAGGACGCCAAGCCGGAGATGGACATTCCCGAGACGATGCTCTTCAAGGAGAGGGTCGGGGGGCGTCCCGTGGCCGAGTGCGAGGGCCGGCTCAAGCTCGGCCCGCCGCTGCTAACCGTTCGGAGCGAGGCCAGCGGGTGCCTCAGCCAGATCTACGACGCGCAGTTGCTCGAGATCGAGGGGGTCACCAGGCCCCGGCACTGCGTGCTGAGATTCGATCGGCAAGGGCTCTGCGAGAAGGTCGAGCTGATTACGGTGGACGCGTCGAGTGGGGGAGATCCGCTGGCTCGATGAGCGTCGTGCTGACAGGCGTCGCGATCAGGAGCAGGGCGAAGCATCTACTTCAAGTCGATCACGATCGAGTTCCCAGTTTGGAGGCCATCGATCAGGCGGGGACGAATTGCCTTGACGCGCGCCTGGCGTGGCCGGGAGGGCCGTGCAGCATGTACAGCTTCATCAAGGCGTGGCTGATAAGCAAGACCCCGATGCCCAGGACCAGGGCGTCCAGGGCGGTGTGTCGCTGGTAGCCGAATACGAGCACACCCCAGCCGATGAGCAGCCACTGGATGACGTACACGACGGTAACGTAGCGGCTCCAGCAGTAAAGCATGTCGAAGAAGCGATTGGGAGGAACGCGCCTGACGAGCCACCTGCATACGGGCAGCCAGATGAGGACAAAGCCGGTGACGATCGCGAGCGAGCCCGGTCCCATGCGCGGGTAGTCGCGTTGCCCGAACCGGTTGTGCTCGAGGATGACGCAGACGACGAAGCCCAGGATCATCAGGGCGAGGCCGAGCTTGCCGTAGTGTTTCATCGGCCTATCGGTTTCGGCGAATCGGCGGAGGGGCTCACTCAGGAACATGCCGATAAGGGGGAACACGACCCACGGAAACAGAGGGAAGATGGCGCCCGGGCCCGTTCCCCAGAGGAGGTCCGAGCCCGGGAAGGTCGAGCAGCCCCATAGTAGCGGCGAGAGGCACGCGACGAGGAGGCACAGGCCTAGCCACGCGGCTCGCCAGGGCAAGAAGTGTCGTACTACCGTCAGGACGATGAGGGACATTCCGGCCAGTTGGAGGATGTCGACCATCCACAGCCCCGACCAGGGGGAGAAGGAGTCCACTTCATTTGTCCAGCTTCCCGTGCGAATCCACAAGGGCACGGAGAGTCTGGCGAAGGTAAGCAGGTATCCCACGGCGAGCAGCATGAGCCCGCGAGTCACGCCGCGTTTGACGCTCGTCTTTTGAGACCGTCCTAGGAAGACGCCCATGACGACCATGAAGACCGGCGCGGCGGGGGAGGTGCCGAGCAGGCCGACGCTTACGCCAAGGACGGTATTCCAGCCCTTTCCGACGGCGTAGACGACCATGGCGTGTGAGAGGATCATGAAGACGACGGCCAGGCCCCTGGCCAGGTCGAGAAAGGCCACGCGCGATGAGTCACCGGCCGCGGTGTCGTCTGTCCTCAGGGCGCTACCGCCAACGGGCTCGTGAGGCTGATCTCTCGTAATCGCGTCGGACGTCATCTGAGGGTAACCTCGGTCGCGCATGGGGGCTGAAGTACCGGCCAGAGCGTGTGCAGAAACGCCGCGCCGTCCGCGCAAGGCTCGGAATGCCCGTAGGCAGCGATGAAGTGGTTCGTCACCATTCATCTTTTTGATGCGCTTCGCCCTGGATTGTTTCGACGGGATTCGAGCTGTTGGCGGAAGATTCAGCTTAGTTGCCGTGAGCAGAGGATCCCTGAACGGGCGTCGGCGCCACGACGTCGATTCCTTCGAGAGTCAGAGCCTTCTCGATCTCAGCGATGGCGGCTGCTTCAATCTTTCGGGCCTCGGACAGGATCTCCTGCTCGCGCTTCCGTGCGGGGGCGGACCAGTCTTGGATCGTCTTGCCGCTCCAGGGGCCGAGGAAGGCGTCCTTCCTTCCGAACACGGCGCCGAGGAGTTCGCTTTCTTTTTCATAGAGCGATGCGGCTCGCTTCAGTGATTCAGCGCCTTCTTCCTGAAGAAGCGCCGCACCGTCTTTCAGGAACACGCCGGCCGCTCTGCGAACGTCGGCGAGGCAGTTGTAGTTCCACCAACTTACGAAGAACAAGTTCTCGCGCTCGTCTTGCTTTATCCCGTCGGCCTTGCCGAGGTCGTCCACCCAGGCGGCCAGCGCGGCATCACCATACAAGTATTCGCCCTTCTCACTCTGGACGGCTTCGCGTCGCCAATTGCGGGCGGCGGTGCTCAAGGCCTCGACCAGCGCCTCACGCCGGTCCATTGGGCTGACGTGCTCACGGAGGAAGATCAGCATCGGGCCGATCTTCGAGCGATGCAGGCGCAGAGGCGATTCGCCTTGGACGTAGTCGCGTAGGAGGAAGGTCTGGCCACCTGCTTCGTAGCCGTATACGGTGGCCATGTTCAGCTTTGTGCCGTATGCCAGCACCGGGGTGCCGGCGTCAATGGCGTCCTTGATGGCGGGCGCGAACGGTTCCATGTTCGGCGTCGTCTGACCGAGCTGGTTCTCCAGGTGGAAGCGCCAGCCGGTGGCGTTTTGGATGGCTGAGATCTCCTCGGGGAACTCGCCGACCGGGCTGGACGGGCACCATCGCTGCCCGGTGCGGCCCCGGTACCAACGGACGCGAAAGGCCAGGCCCGTTAGTCCCATGATGTCCGCGTAGCCGTACGGATGCTCCGTCGCGGTCAGCGCGCTTTCCAACGCCCCGGCGAAGGTGCACTCCTTGCCTTTGCCCCAACCCAACGTCGGCACGCCGTCGATCCAGACCTTGTCTCCGTCGCGTTTCACGGCGGCGTTTTCGGGTTCGCTTTTCGTTGTCATGTCGCTGTCCTTCTTCGTCGAATCCGTCTTCTTGCTCTCGGAGGCCGCCGGCAGGCCGAGCAGGGCCACGCCGACCATTGCCACGACCGAGGCGACGCTTAGCCAGATCGTTCCTCGGGCGGCGCGACCGCGGAGGATTCGGCGGACGCGTCGCGCGAAGTTCGATTCGGCGGCGGCGAACGTGTTGACCAGCAGGCGGCGGGTGAAGCCGCACTTCATCTCGGCCACGCGGGTGAGGCTGTCGGCGTATTCGGCCGGAGCGGCGTAGGCGGCCAGGACGGCGTCGTCGCAGGCGGCCTCGGCTTCTCGCCGCATGATCCAACCGCAGAGCCAGACCACGGGGTGGAAGAAGAAGCACATCTCCGCGAGGCGCTGGATCAGCAACACAAGGTTGTCTCGGCGTCGGACGTGTACGAGCTCGTGAGCGATGACGTAGCGCATCTGCTGCGGCGTGAGCTCGGCGATCAGGCGTCGGGGCAGCAGGATGACCGGGCGCATGATCCCCGCGAGCACGGGGCCGTGCGCCACGTCGGTCGCGGCGACGGTCACGGGCGTTCGCAGCCGCAATGCGCTGGAGACACTTGGTACGAGCTCGGCCACCGGACCATCGCGCTGTGGCGCGGCGGTCTGCCGGAGGAAGGCGACGTAGGCGAATCCGAAGACGAGGCGCAGACCGAGTGCAAGCGCGAGGACCAGCCAGATGCAAGCCACGATGCCGGACCGATCCACTGTTTCGTGGATCTGCCGCCAAAACGGCACCGGCGCGGACTCCGGCGACACGGGCATCCGTTTCGGGTAGTCGTATGGCATCATCGGACGGCGATACGCCTGCGATGCGCCGCGGCCGGCGCCGTCGGCCGGCACGAGGATGGCGGGGGGAGCGGCCCTGTCGACCGCCGGACTGAGGAGTCCGTAGATGGACACGGGCGAGGTGATCAGGAACGTCGCGACCGGCTTTGCCAGGATGAGACAGCAGAAGGCGTGGCGAATCGTCGGGGACTTGATCCGCAGCAGGTAGATCACGAGCAGCACGACGGCGGCCAGGATCGTCAGCTCGATACTCATCTGCCACATGCGGGCCACGAGCCACTGGCCGAAGCGGTTCAGGTTTTCGATGAAGGGTAGCATGGCTCGCTCTATGCATCGCCTGCGCGGCAAGCGCCGTGGCGGATGTCATCTGTTTGTGGCGCGAAGCTTCCTGTCCACCTCTCGGCGGATCGCTCTGATTTCGTCCTCACTGACGTGCTCCGACTCGAGGAGTTGGCTGACCAGGGCCGGCGCCGAGCCGGAGAAGAATCGCTCCAGCACGTCGCTGATGGAGCGACCGGCCGCCTGCTCGCGCGTGACGACGGGGCGGTAGACGTCCGATCGGCCGTCCCGCCGGGTTTGGAGGAACCCCTTGTCGCGCAGGATCCGCAACATCGTCAGGACGGTGTTGTAGGCCATTGGTCTGGTCGGCTCGAGATGGTCCTTGACGTTGCGAACGGTGGCCTCGGTGAGGTCCCAGACGGCGTCCATGATGATGGTCTCGACGGGGGTGAGCTGCTTGCGATCCTTCCTTGCCATGGCGGTGGCTCCCGGGGCCCCTCTTTCAACTAAGAACTTAGTTGACAGTATGACACGAGACGCCGGGGCTGTCAACTAAAAGCTTAGTTTTTTGTGGCGTGCCGAGTATCCCGGTTGCTCGATGCGTCTGGCGGGGGGCCCGCTCAGAAGCGCAGTCGAAACGTCTCGATGCCGAACGGTTTGACGTCGAAGGACAGTTTGCCTTGCTGCACGGAAGCGGGAGATAGGTCCCGCTCGATGGCGTCACAACGTGATGCGGACTTCGGCGCGGGGAGTGCGTCGAGGGCCACGTCACATCGGGTCGGCGTTCCGGCGACCTCATTGAATCGCAGGATCAGCCCGTTGCCGTCCTCGGCCTGTTTCATTGCCGTCAGGATGACGTTGGGCGCGCTAACACCGCAGAGGGATCCGGTGGACGGCAAGGACGGTTTCGACGGCGGCGGGACGCGCGCGGCGATCAGCGGGCGCGCGGCGTCGTGGCCGTGGTGGAGGGCCTGCGTCTTTGACATCGCCTTGTCGGACGCGATCGAGTAGCGGAACGTGAACTTGCCCCCCTGCCCCGGCTTGTAGTTAGTCGGCCAGTAGTTGTTCATCGCGTAGGCCAAGACGGTTCCATTGGTCACGTCGAGCTTCTGGAGCCACTTGCCGATGTTGATGTCGCATAGCGAGATCAGCGGCGTGTCGACGGTTGCGAGGTTGACGGAGGTTTCGCCGGTGGCGAGCGTAACGCAGTCCTGGACGGAGAACCAGTCGAGGCATCCGCCGGGCAGCATGTCCTTGTCGGGGCGGACCCAGGCTCCGCCGACGTCGAGGCAGAACTCGGGGCGTTTTGCGGCCAGCGGGAAGGCGATGTAGACGGCCTCCATGTCGTACGTGAGCGTCTTGTCGAGGTGAACGGCCAGGTCGATCCGCTTGACGTGCTCGTAGAGTGTAACCTCGAGGGCGATCTCGGGGAGCATCTTCGTTTTCGTCGAGGAGACGGCCTTGGTCAGCAGGTCGCCCTTCGAGACGAGGCGCCAGGTCGCGCCGTTGGGTCGAGACAGGTTGAAGCGGGCGGGGGGAAGTCGCTTGTTCCACTCGATGGCGGTGGTGCCGGCCCCGCCGGCGGCGTAGATGACCTCGCCGAGCTTGTAGGGGCTCGTGGCGTCCACGATCTCCGCGTGCGTCTGCTTGTCGAGGATGGCGGCGATGGCGCCGGAGCGTTTGTCGAGCGTGACGCGATAGAAGCGGTTCTCGAGGCAGGTTGGCGCGGCGTCGGGGATCGATGAAGAGGCGGCGGGCGCTCCGCCGGTGGCGAGATCGTATCTCCGGTAGCCTAGGCTCGGGATGTCTTTGACCAGGACGCACACGTCGTCTTCCCGCGGGCCGGTCGAGAGCACTTGCATCGGAGCCGTAACATCTTTTCCAAACGTAAGATGCGCCCCGTGCGGCAATCGGAGACAGATGGCGTCAGTTCGGGTCCAGCTTATCGGGTTAACGACGAGGATGCCCTCATTCTTGCCGGCGATTCGATCGGCCAGGAGTGAGAGGCCTTGGTCGAGTAGGCTTGCGGTGTCTCGTTCGGCATCCGTGGCGAAGGCCGCCTTGGTGGCCCACTGTTTCTTGACCTCTTCATGTTCGGGGGAGCGGCTCCAGCGGCGGGCGCCCCAGGTGTGCTCGTCGTAGAGGAGGATGTTCTCCCATGTTTTGGTGATGCGGTCGCGAGGATAGGCGTGTTTTGCGTCGAGCAGGGACGCGGCGGCGTGGAGGGTCTCGGCCGTGACGATGCGGTGGTGATTGCGACGGTTGATGGCGGTCTGGCGGGCGGAGCTTGCGGCGCCGTCCTCCCAGTATGCCCCGCCGCAGCCGCGGATGGTGGGGATCTTGTCGGCGAATCGCGTCTCAATGTGGCTGAAGAACTCGCCGAAGCCGGTCATGACGATTTTCGGGAAGGCGTATTTGGCGTTCCAGGCGGTGACGGTCTGGGCGAGGCCCTCGCCGATCGGGCGGTTATCGCCGTAGGCCCCGTGCATGAGGATTGCATCGTAGGGGTAGTCCTCGCGCCGGTCCCACTCGGTGAGCCAGGCAAGGAGTTTCTTCTCGGCGGCCTCAAGACTGTCGACGAGTCCGAGCTCTCCGGCCTGGACGTATCGTCCGGCGTACCAGGTGAGGACCTTAGCGCCGTCGGGGCCTTGCCACCAGAAGGGGGACCGCTTGTCGAGGCCGCCGCGGAGGATGGGGGCTCGGGTCTGGTTGTTGTTGACGCCGACGGTGAGGTACCTGATGCCGGCGCTGCGGAGGACGGTCGGCACGGACCAGACATAGGAGGGCGTGTCGTCTTGGGTGGCGGTCTCGAAGGGGATGCCGAATCGACGGACGAGGCTCGCGGTGGGATAGAGCCAGCGGACGAGCTCCTCGGCCGAGCACAGGCCTGTGAGCATGTTGACGTAGTTGGCCTCGACGCCGATCCTCCGCCGGCGGGCCAGGTCCATCAGCTCGGCCATCCGTGTCGGGCCGCGATCTCGCTCGTACATCTGGGCGGACCAGGAGCACTCGAGCCGGAAGCGGAACCCGGGATAGGCGCGGCAGAGCTTGACGGCCAGATCGGTATTGGCGTTGTGGATGGCGGGGATCTCGGACTGGTGGTGGGTGTAGCCGATGTCGGTGTGGACGGTCGGGGCGACATAGATGGTCCACTGTTTTGCGGG
The DNA here is from genome assembly GCA_016927755.1 of Phycisphaerae bacterium. GTDB lineage: Bacteria > Planctomycetota > Phycisphaerae > UBA1845 > JAFGLZ01 > JAFGLZ01. The sequence goes on along the minus strand of JAFGLZ010000071.1, from coordinate 16,869 downwards.
GGCGACGGGCATGGTGGCGGCGAGCGTTCCGGCCTGGCTGATGAACTCGACTCGGGCGATGTAGGGCTTGTCGACGGGCGGGAAGGTCGCTTGCAGGGCCTGGTCGCCGCTGGGGTTGCCAACGATTCGGTGCTCATCGGTCTGATCGCCGAGGGTGAGCCGAAGTCGTCCGTCGGTCTTGGCTGCCGGGCCTGTGATTCGGACGCTCGCCAGTCGTTTGAGGCCGGCGGGGGTGTTGACGTAGAGGGGCGTGGCCGTGGCGACGAAGGTGCTCGGCGTCGCGGGGGGCTCGGCCATGAGGGAGCCGCCGAGAATCAGCGTGGTTACGGTCGTCAGGCAGATGACTTGCGGCCAGTCGAGATGCATCATCGGTCCTCCTTGGGGGTGGCGCAGGGGATTATAGCGTCCCTGGTGATTCGTGCATCGTGATGGTGGATCATCGGTTTCCGCCGTGGGGGGCGGCGCGCCCGGGAGGATGTGGGGATAGCGGACGTCGCGGTATGCCCAATCGAAGAGTCGAGACGTCGACATCCGAGAGGTGTGGGGGCGATGTCCCGAAATGTCTCGAAATGTCTCGGAATGTCTCGGAATGTCCCGGAATGCGCTGAAATGCGCGGAAATGCAGCAGTTTCCGATTGGGGAGCGAGGCGGATCTGGGACAGTTCTGCAGTACAAGATCCTGTTTATCCTTTCCGACCCTCTGAGGGAGGGTCTAGGGCCTAGGGTTTGGGGTCTAGCGAGACGACGGGGCCCTCATTGGGCCGGGTACGTCTTCCAATGATAAGGGGGTCTGCGTACTGAGGAAGCGCGAAGGAAAAAGGACTGCTCTGGGGCTGGGGGGGAGGAAGAGGGCCCCTTGCGGGGGGCTGTCTCGGAGTCGCGTTCGGTTCGATTGTTGGCAGGTCGTCTCCGCCTTCCGGTCTACTCCTTCGTGTACTTTCGCTTCTTGTCGCGGCCTCGAGCCCACTGGGCGTCGAGGTCTAGGTTCTCTTTTGCCGCCAGCTCGAAGAGGAGGAAGAGCACGTCGTAGATCTGGTGGCTCAGGCGATCCGGGTCGCCGAGGGAGGCATCGAGCGTGGCGTGTTCCTCGTCGAGCATGCGGACGATTTCAGAGAGGGGTCGTTCTCCCGCCGGGTCAACGGCATCGAGAAACTTGCCTGCTTCGTCTCTGTATGCGTTGAGACTCATTGTCAATTCATTGTACCGGGTGCGTGGGATCACACCAGGCGTCAGAACGGGTACGCTGGGCCTTCGGCGCTCGAGTCGTCGGTTGGGGACGGCCGCGAAGCTCTGGAGGCGGAGTGAGGCGCTACCGCCTAAGGGCGGTGGCTCTGGCATGGGTCTCAGTCCGGGGAAGCACATCCGCACGATCGTGGGCACTTCAGTCGTCGCTACGGGACTGACATCTGGGGGTGAAGGCGTTCTTGCGCGATCGCAGGTGGTAAGACGTTGTGCTCGAGCTGGGCACAGGAATGCTTGAACGGACGGCAAAGCATGTGTGGGCTGCTTCTTGGGGGATTGGGAACAGGATTCGGGCGAGGATTCGCGTTCCCCGCCGCTGAAGCGGCGGGCCACCCGGGCTTACGGTCGAACTCGTCAGCCGGCCCCGCGGCAAGTTGCCGGTGGCGAATCGCAGCACATGATGAGTGGTGGGGAGGCGTTGGCAATGCGGGGCCCGTGCGATATCATCGGGCTGGCGGATCGTTGGAGCGTGGGGGCGTGCGGGTGTGGATCGCGCTCGGGTTGAGCGAGAGGGGCAGTGGTGCCGTGGCGGGGACTGGGAAAGGATGGGTTTCATGTGTGACTCATGTCGCGACGGGTTGACTCGTCGGCAGTTCATTGTGTGCGGCTCGCTGGCGGGGCCGTTGGTGGGTTCGTCGCTGGTTGGTGTGTTGGGGGGCGCGGAGGCGGCGGGTGCGGGCGCGGGCAGGAGTCAGAAGTCGCCGGCGGTGGTGAAGGCGTTGTTTCTGTATCCGCAGCCAGAGGATTGTGACCAGGGCAAGGCGGAGGCGTCGTGGCAGGAGCATCACTGGCATCCTTACCCGGGCAACCAGTATCGGCACGCGGAGCAGCAGGCGAAGTTCACGCAGAAGGTCGGCGAGATGGGCAAGCGGATCGGGATGCGGATTGATTTCGCTCCGAAGTCGCTCAAGGCCGACGTGGAGGTGGACCGGTACATCGCCGAGACCAAGCCGACGAAGCCGGACGCGACGCTGATCTTCTGCCTGTCGTCCGCCTCGGCGGGCAAGGCGCACAAGATCGCTCAACAGATCGACGCGCCGGCCATCGTGTATCTTCCGACGGGAGCGAGTCACCACAGGCCGCCGGAGCAGTTAACCAAAACCAAGGGGCTGCACTTCATCCACTCGATCGAGAACTGGGAGGAGATTGAGCGGTCGCTTCGGGCGGTTCACGCCAAGAAGATGCTCGGGCAGTCTCGGGTGCTGCGCGTGGGCAACTACGACGGCGTGAAGAAGTCGACGCACGGCCGGTTGGGGACGGAGGTCGTGGCGATCCCGGCTGGGGAGTACAACAGCCTGTTCGATTCGATCGTTCCGGACGAGGGGATGAAGCGGGCGGCGATGCAGTTCAAGCAGGGCGCGGCGGGGGTCACTGACGACGTTACGGACCACTACTTCGTCGAGGCGTTTCGGGCTCACAAGGCGGTGGGCACGCTGCTCGAGCGGTATAACGCGGACGGGATCACGATCGCGTGCCTGATGCTTCAGCATCGCAAGCCGTGCGTGAGCTTTTCGATCAACAACGGCGAGCTGACGGCGACGTGCGGCTGCGAGAACGACATCACGGCGACGATGACGATGCTGCTGAACCGGTATCTGTTCGGGCGTGCGGGTTTCCAGCACAACTCGGAGTACGACGAGGTGCGGAACCACTACTTCGCGACGCACTGCACGTGCGCGACGAAGCTGAACGGCCCGGACGCGCCGGCCCAGGCGTACAAGATTCGTCCGTTCTTCCACCACTTGCCGAAGACGCCGGCGCTGGACGTCCAATGGACGCCGAATGCGCCGGTAATTCTGTCGAAGATGCTTTCGGAGAAGGAGATTCGGTACTGGTGCGGGCGGGTGATCGGATGTCCGACGTGTCCGCCGACGGGCGGTTGCGCGACGCGTGTGCTGGTCGACTTCGACGTGGATGACGTCAACACGGTCTATGTGGGGAGCCATCCGATTCTGTCGGTGGGCGGCCGGGACGATGCGCGGTGTTATGGGATCTTCTCGAAGCTGTTTGAGGCCAAGAGTGCGGCGAAGACGTGATTGGGCGTAGCATCCGCGGCGTCGGCTCGGGCTTGTGCTCTTCTTCTGGGGCGGGGGAGGAAGACCGTTGGTTGGTGCGGTGCACCGAAGCGAACTGCCACCGCCTGAAGGCGGTGACTTTGGCCGGGACTGAAGTCCGCCGCGGTTCCGACGAGCGATCGCCGAGACTTCAGCCGTCCCTACGGGACTGATTCACGTGCGGATGACTCGGTCCCAGGACTGAAGGTCCTGGGCTATTCTCACACGGTCCCTACGGGACCAGAGAGGCTCAACCCAGCGGCTCAGATCGTTCGATCAGGGCATGGAACCAAAGACGCGCGAACGGACGGCTCAGACCGCCTGATTGGACGACGGCGTGCCAGCAGGCGTATGCCTGAAGGTTTCACCTGAAGGCGAGGGCTTCACGCCCTCCCATCGGGAAACAGTAAGCCTGCCCGGGTGCATGACAATCTGGGCGGGAGCAGCGAGACCAAGGCGAAGACACCGCCGGGGCACGAGCCGGACTTTCCGTCGCCCCTCCGGGGCTTGTCGGACCGGACGATCGACCACCAGGGGTTCCGTCCGCCGAAGCAGCGGACTGCACCCCTGGCTACGTTCCCTCGGCCCTCCGGGCCTGGATACACGCCACCGAATCCGTCACGCACCCAGCCTGCCCCCCCTTTCCGGTCGGCTTTGAAGGGGCTGGGCTTGGGGGGTATCATGGTCTGGTGACCGTTCGGGATCGGTCGGCAGACGGGGAACAAGAAAGGAAGAACCATGAGCCATTCGATGGATCGTCGGGAGTTCCTCAGGAGTAGCGGCGGGCTGGTCGCGGGCGCGGCGGCGGGCGGGCTCTTGGGTGGGCGGGTCGCTTGGGCGGAGCAGGTGCGGCTGAGCACGCCGAGCATGGAGAGACTCGGCTGGAAGATGAGCGTGGCGCTGTACTCGTACCGGCGGTATCCGTTCCTCGATGCGATGCCCAAGATCGCGGCGCTGGGCGTTGGCAACCTCGAGATCTGCTTCTTCCTCGGCTACGACAAGGCGCGCCCGAAGCTCAAGACCAACGAGGAGCTGCCTCGGGACATCCGCAAGGAGCTCAGGGACAAGGTGGCGGATCGCGGGATGTCGCTCTCATCTTACTATGCCGGCCTGAACGCGGACGCGGACAAGGCCAAGCGGATCTTCGAGTTCTGCAAGGAGATGGGCATCGGCGTGATCGTGGCCGAACCGCCTGTCGCGGCGATCGAGATGATCGACGGGCTTTGCCAGGAGTACGACATCCGCCTCGGCATCCACAACCACCCGGCGAAGGATGAGGGGTACACGTACTGGCGGCCTGAGGGCGTGCTGGCCGCGTGCAAGGGTCGGAGCAAGTGGGTGGGGGCCTGCTGCGACACGGGGCACTGGGTCCGTTCCGGGCTCGACCCGGTGGCGTGCCTCAAGAAGATGGAGGGGCGGATCGTCAGCCTGCACCTCAAGGACGCCGCCGAGATGGGCAACCGCAAGTCCAAGGACACGATTCTTGGCCAGGGGAAGGGCAACTACAGGGCGCTCCTCAAGGAGCTCAAGCGGCAGCGCTACAAGGGCGTCATGGCGATCGAGTACGAGGAGGATACGCCGGCGCTGCAGGATGATATGGTTAAGAACGTGGCCTTCGTGGAATCGGTGGCGAAGGAGCTCGGGGGATGAGTGTCACGAAGGAGGTTACTGCCCCCAAGCGGCCCGCAACAATGAATGAACAGTGTGCTTCTCGAAGACCTTCGATGCATGGTTTGTGGCTCCAGCCATCAGAGACACGACCCACGGCCCGAATTCGTGACCCCCGCCGCTGAAGCGACGGGCCACCCATTCTTGGCGATCTGTTCAAACATTCCTGCAGGCAGCTTGGGTTTCCAAGTCTCCCAGACAACTGGGTTCGGAGGCTCCATCCATGGACAACGCGAGGAATCGTCGTGAAGTGCTTCAGTTAGGCATCGTCGGCGGCCTGGGCGCCCTGATCGAGGGAGTGGGATTCGCCGGGGAGCCCAGTGCGGCCGAACTATCCTCAACGAAGGTCGCCACGGGAGAAGCTCCGATAAGGACGAGAGTGTTCTGGACCTGGGACCACAGCACCGAATGGGCGTTGAACCGTCTGGGAGCACACACACACGGATCGTGCAACGAGTATGGTCGCACACGAGGAACGTTCATCGAGGACTACACGACGCTGCTCCGCTGGTGCGGACGCCACAACATCGATGCGGTTGTCGTGTGGGGGCTCTTGCGCGACTGCCACGGCGGCCTGGAGTCGGCCAAGCGCCTGTGTGACGTGGCCGCCAAAGAGAATGTCCGGCTCCTGTGCGGCGTCGGACTGAATGCCTACGGCGGGGTGTATTATGAGGGCGACTCGCCGCACAATCTGGAGCGGCACCTGCAAGCGCACCCCGAGCTGCTTTCCGTCGACGCCGATGGCAAGCCATTGTGCTTCCAGGTCGATGCCGACGGCAGGAAGACGAACATCACCACGGTCGGTATGCCCGGTCCACGGGGTTTCTACCAGGCCTGCCCTTCTCGACGCGAGAATCAAGACTTCGCGATGGAGTCGCTGGCGTGGCTCTTCAAGAATCTGCCGCTCGGCGGGGTGCAGATCGAATCGGGCGATACGGGGATTTGCCAGTGCAAGCGGTGCCGGGATCGCCGAAAACACTCCCCTGCCGATTTCTCCTGGTTCTCTTGGGAAGACATGGGGCTGATGTATCCGTTGGCAGCCGAGGCCATTCGATCGGTCGCTCCCGACGCATGGATTGTGTGCGAGACGTATTCGCACCCGCAACCGTATACAGGTCCTGACAAGGCACCGCAATTTGGCGATGCCAAGCCGGTATGGGCCGACGCGGAGTTGGCCAAGTTTCCTCGCGGCGCCTTTGTCCAGTGGGTCTGCGATCGATTCCTGGACGATGGCCCAACCGGTCCGACGTGGACGGCCGAAGGGCGGGTCTCCGACGCCGAGCACCGCAACATCATGAGGGCGCATTGTTCGACCTATTGGTGGGGAATCCGCGGCGAGTTGGCCCTCCAGCGGATTGCCAGAATGGTTCAAAAGAGCGCGGCTTCGGGTTTCGATGCCGTTTCTCTGTTCGGCGAAGTGTCTCCGTTCTGCACAGGTGCGGAACTCAACTACCTCGCGATGGCCGATTTCGGCGGGGCCGGCAACCCCAAAGCGGATATCGACTCCTTCCTCCGGCGTGTGGCCGCACCGCTCCTGGGCGGCCTGGACAATGCCCACGATTTTGTTCGTTTGGCCCGCCTGCTGGACGATCGTAAACAGATTCCGGCGGCATTGACGGACATCTACGGTCGTCTGCCAAAGCTTCCCCCGAGCGCCGCGCGTCGATGGTGTTGGTTGGCGAACCACCTGGCATCCTTCGTGGAACCGTCGCCGGCATGACAGAAGAGTCTCACAGTCGCGATCGAGAGTGACGGGGCACGATGAGAGGATACGTCATTGGGATCGGCCTGATCGTTCTGGCCGTAGCGGCGTTTCAGGGCGAGTCCGTCGGCAACGGACTGCTGCTGGACGACTACGACCGTCGCGTCGGGCTCCGCGAGGGCGACTGGTCGTTCGGGTCGATGGTGAAGGTCTCAGGCCTCGGCAGCGATCGCAGGCACGTGGAGATGTGGTGGCAGCCTGACGTCGAGATCCGTTACTTCCGGCCGCTGGGCTTCTTGATCTACCGCGTCATCTATGTGCTCGCCGGCTGGCGTCCGGAAGTGATGCACGTCGTCTCCCTGGGTTGGGAAGTCCTGTGCGCCTCCCTTGTCTTGGTGCTGGCCAGGCAGGTGACAGGCAGCGCGTGGTGGGCGGCGCTGGCGGGCGTGCTCTTCGCGCTGCATCCGACCGACTACCAGGTCATGCGATGGATCGACTGCCAACACCTGCAGATGGCGATGGCCTCGCTCATGTGCGGCCTGCTGTTCTATGGAGAGTATTCGGAATGGTTTCCGGGAGGTGAGCCGGCCGCGCCGGCGCGGGGATACCTACTGGCGGCTATCGCCTTCTTCGTGATGGCCCTGGGATGCTACGAGAGCACCATCGTCTTCGGCGGAATGGTCGTCGTCGGAGATTGGCTCGTCAGGCCGAGGAGATGCAAGGGCAGATGGGGCGGCTATGGCGCGATCCTCGGGGTGACGGTGGCGTATCTGGCCATCCGGTACGTGGCGCTGGGCGGGTTCCCGATGCCCGGGCTGCCGCACGTCTACCCGCCCGGCGAGCCGGGATTCGTTCGATTCATCGTGGACAAGTTCATCTACTACGTGCTGGGCCTGTTCCTGTATGTCCCCATCGTGGGCTTTGCCGGTCTTCCGGTTCTGCGCGCGCATCCGTTGCCGTTCTACGGCGGCTTCGCCGCGCTGGTTCTGGTCGCCGGGCTAGTGCTCTGGTGGCTTCGGGAGCGGCGGTGCATCCGGCTGTGGGTGGCCATAGCCTTGATTGCGATGGTGCCGGCCTTACAGGTGTTCGCTTCGCCGCATCATCTCTTCATCGCGTCGGCGGCGATGGTGATCGCCATGGTAGCGGTGTGGCAGGGGTTGATGGAGTGGGGCGCGCGCCGGGCCACGAGACTGGGCAAGGCGGTTCGGCTCGCCGTCGGCGGGTTGATCGTGGTTCATCTTGGCGCGTTTGGCGCGGCAAGCTACTACTACGGGAACGTCATGGCGGCGCTCAGCGCAGTCGGCCAACTCCCCGTCGACGACGTTGTGCGGTTCAGCGACGAGCTGACGCCCCACGACAAGCTCTTCTTCGTCAATCTCCCGTTGTTGGGTTTCAATTGCGTCCCCGGGATCGAAGAGGCCGCGGGCACATCGCCGCTGAAGGGCTATGTGCTCACCTTCTCGCCCGATTTCCTCCGAATGGACCGGCCCGGATACGTCGAGCGGGTAGGACAGAGCCAGTTGCGGGTCTGGCTCGACAAAGACGGCTACTTCTCCGGTACGCCCGGTGAACGGCTGCTGACCGCGGCGGGTCGAGAAGCGCCGTTCGGCGTCGGAGAATCGTTCTCAACCGACGATTTCACTGTTGAGGTTGTGCGCTCCAGCAACAGCGGGGTCGGTGAGCTCTTGTTCACATTCCAGCGGCCGCTTGACGACCCGACGTACCACTTCTTCTTCGGGTCACGCGCGCATTTCGCCTATCCGCTCCGGTTCCCCGTCTCTAGGGAAGCTCGCGGATCCGCAACTCCTTGAATTCGACGGGCGCCCCTTCGGACTCGAGGCAGAGGTAGCCGGTTCGAGGATCGCAGTCGGAACCGCCGGAGACCTCCTCCCCGTTGACCCACAAGCGGACTTCGCCGTTGATGCAGCGCACGTAGTAGTGGTTCCACTGGTTCACGCCCTTGCTGAGATTCTTCGAGGGGAAACTGCGGCTGCCGTTGGCCGAGACGGGCGGGAACGGCTTCATCTGGGAACGGCCCACGGGGAAGACGTCGCCGTGCGTCGTGAACCAGTCGGCGGGCTTCTTGTGCTTCTTCAGGTACTGCTCGGCGTAGCCCAAGTCGAGCACCTGGACCTCGATGCCATGCGGCAGACCGGGCTTGCCCTCCTTGGCGAGTTTCTCGATCGAGTCGTCCGTGGCCCATACGAAGACGCCGGAATTGCCGCCTGACTGACGGTGGCACCACTGGCAGGAGAGCTCGAAGTTGGTGAACTTCTTCTTCGTGCGGAGCACCCCGATCGGCTTGCCGGTGCAGTAGAGGACTTGGCCTTTCCACGTCCACGTGTCCTGCGCGCAGTTGACGTTGGTGAAGTCCTTCTCAGTCAACGCCCGCCATCCCGGTCCCGTGCCGTCGATGAAGGCCTTCGGCGGCACCGGCGAGTCCTCGGCGCCGGCCGGTGCAACCCATATCGCCGTGCTTGCGATGACCAGCGACACGGCTGGCCACCACGCGTCGGGCCGTAACTGACGGGTCGGGTAGGATTTCATGGGCAAGTCTCCTTTCGTCTCAGTCGCTTTCAGCATGCGTATTTCGCCACCCACACGTGCTCCACGCCGTGCGGGTTGAAGGGTCTGTGTCAATCGCCGCCTTGAGTGGCGGCGAGGCGCCGGGGCCGAGGGCGAGGATGTCGGGGGGTGCTTTGTGATTCCTGCTGGCCCTCTATCGTGCTTATTCCCACCGGCGTCGTAACGCTTCTGGCCCGGTCTAAGCGGCCCGCAACAATGAATGAACAGTTTGCTTCTCGAAAACCTTCGATGCATGGTTCATGGCTTCAGCCATCGGGGACACGATCCCCGCCCGAATTCGCGTCCCCCACCGCTGAAGCGATGGGCCACCCGTTCTTTGCGATCTGTTCAGACAGTCTTGCAGGCAGTTTGGGGAGTCACGATAGCCGGCGACCTCTCCCAGGCAACCTGTGGGAATCATACCCACGAGCAGGACGCTTTCAAGGCCGGATTGGGTTACACTGCGGCGGGTTGGATGGAGGGATTGGCGATGCGGGTTCATGTCCCGTCACTCTTGGGCGCAGTCATCGGCGCGGCGATCGCGGCGGCGGGGGTGGCCCTGCTCTGGTACGGCTTCCACGTCGGTTACCCGCGGTTCTTCGTTCTTCCGAGCGTCTTGGTCTTTGGGTTCGGCGCGAAGCTGGCGTATCAGCTCGCGAGCGAGTCGTTCGTTGGCGATTCCGAGCCTCCCACGAGGAGACGAGGCACGGCAGGCGCAGGGGATGAAGGGGACGATTCGGGCTTCCGAGAGTGGCAGGAGCTCTGGAACGACCGGAAGGACGCTCTCACGAGGATCCTGGGGGAGCCGGAAGATGGGGTCTTCACGGCGATCGTCCCTTTCTACCTTGGGGGCACGGCGGACGTATTGGAGTTCAGGAATCACATCAAGGGGGTGGTGTACGTCACGGGCGATCTCATTGGCGACGACAGACAGAAGCAGAACGAGCTTGGCAATTACGAGCTGATGATCTGTCATCGCGAGGCGAACGATTGGGGCCCCGGGATCATCAGCAAGCTGGCGAAGTACACGCTCGACGCTGCTCTGCGGCCGTGGGAAACGATGGACATCGCACCGGCAGTACCCGAGGGCTCGACGATTGCGGGCTTCCTGTTCGCCCCGTACAAGCGATTCGCCGTTCGGGACTGGCCTTGCGGGCTGCTGCTTTGCGTCGGGATCACAGAGGACGAGCTCGATGCCTGCAAGGCCGGCAGGAGGAAGGAGGTCGTCAAGCGTCTCAAGGAGGTTCACGTGCTTCCGTACACGGATCTCGAGCGCGACAGCGTCCTTGCCTGAGGTCCGGCCGGACCCTCGGTGAACGCGCAGACACCCCATTCCTCCCGCTCGTTGAAGTGGGCCAACTCGGAGACCGTCACGCAGGCGGACAAGTCTAGTCTGCCACTACTTCACGCGCTGTTCCGCAAATCGAGCCATGTCAGGGAGGAGATCAAGTCAGATGGGGGAGTCAGAAAGGCAGTCGGGCCTGCGTATTGAGGCCCGGCCGCCTCACCGCAAACCCTCTGACAAGAGATCTGATTCCGAGCACAGCGGCGGCGGGTGGCACCGGGGGTAAGGCCGTCTTGGGTTCAACACAACGTATCGAGTACTGCCCAAGAATCGACAGTCCGTTGAGACGCTCGGGATCTCGTGGGCTAAATCAGCGGGTTTTCTGGGATTTGATGGAACCGGCCCTGCACTCCGAGTCATATTGTAGGTGTGAACAAGAGCAATCCGCTCAATGATCGCCGCCTGACAGTCGGCGACACTCGCGACGTGCTGGACAAGACCTATCGGCTGTGCTTGGCCTTGCTGGGCCGTGCCGAGCTGGCGGAGGAGGCAACGCAGGAGGTGTTCCTCCGCATGCACGAGCGGCCGGCCACGTGGCAGAGCGACGCGCCGATGGGGGCGTGGCTTCGCGGTGTCGCGATCAACGTCTGTCGGGAGCTTCGACGCAAGCGGTGGCGTCAGGTACTGCTCTTGCGCATGTTTCGACGCCGATCGACGGCCGCGGTCGTTCAGGACGTCGCTCTACAGAATGCCCAGCGGGAAGCGGAAGAGATCGTTCGGAATCTGGTCTCCGATCTTCCCGCAAGTCAGCGTGAGGTGATCGTGCTTCGCTTCTTCGAGGACCTGAGCACTGAAGAGACCGCGGCGACGTTGAAGCTGCCGGTTGGCACGGTCAAGAGCCGACTGCACCGCGGCCTCGAACGGCTGCGCGAGCGGCTCGCGAGGGAGCCAATGTGATGAATGATAAGCCCGACGCGGAGGCAGACCTTCGCGAAGAAATCGGAAAGGCACGCCGGGCCTACGATTCGCTCCGGTACATGGGGCCGACCCCGACTACCGCGGGCTCGGGAGTGACGCGTTCCGCGCGCCGCGTGTGGGTCGCCTCCGCGGTGACGGCCGGTGGTCTGGCGGCGTCCGTGCTATTGGCGATCTTGCTGCGTCACCCGGCCCGGCCCCCAGAGGGTCCGCAACCAGCGGGCGCGGGACTGACCGTGCAGCGCGGGTCCGACTCGGGCATGACCGTGCGCGTCATGCCCGCAGTTCGAATCATCGCGCGCGTTGACGTTCCGAATATCGCGGGCCATGTGCCCCTGAGATCGTCTCGTCCGGGTCCGCTGCGCGCCGGGCTGCGCAGCGGGATGTTGGATCGGGTGGCACGTACGAGCGTGAGCCGTGTGCAACTGGCGTTGCGCGGGAGTTATCGTCTGGACCCAAGCCCAAGGAGATACGCAGATGTTGTCGACCAGTAGTGGAATCCGCATCGGAGTGCGATCCGTCACGCTAGCCGTCCTCGCACTGGGCATCGCCGCCGTTGCCGTGCCGTTGGCGGCCGCAGGCGGCAAACAGCCGGCGGAGGACGCCGACAAGCCGAGCGTGCAGGAGGAGTCTGAGCAGACGCTCGCGCTGATGGCCGCGATGAGCGCGCACCTAGATTACCTCGACAAGTGGCACGCGACCATGGTGGACGAAGAGAAGGTGCTCCTACTCGCGGCGCAGACCATCGTGGAGGCGTCGACGAACACCAAGTCGCCCAAGAAGGGAATCGACGTGCTGCGAGACGCGTTGGCCAAGACCAAGCCGCTCCAGGCCCGTAATGCCATCCGGTTCGCCATCAAGGATCTGCTCGAGGAGGGCGGTGAGTGGGATGCCGTCATCCAGGAGATGGCGGCGGTCATCGCCGAGAACGCGGGCGGTGAGGCCGGGAAGTGAGCGACGGCTTGCGCATCGCCGGCGCGTGTCTCGAAGGTTAGCGCGTCCGCATGTGCGCCGCTCTGAAGACATGGGGGAAATGCATCTGAGGCCAGACAAGTCGGAACTGGCGAAGGAGTAACTCCGTTGAGCCGAGGTCATGAGAATGCCAATGCAGGAAGGGCGCTGAGCCGCACGACTGCGACGCTCTCCAGAACTGTCGCCGTGGCATTGGTGGTCGGCTTGGTGGGAGGATGTTCCTGTGTTCCGTCCCCCACCGGCACTCCGGGCGGTGGATCAGAACCTAGCGATCGAGTTCCGCATGCCACATGGCGGAGCCTGAACGGCCCGCTGAACGACTACATTCCCGCCCTCGTCATTCACCCGGACGATGATAGCGTGCTGTTCATCGCCTCGTCCGGAGGCAACGGCGTGTTGCGGAGCGTCGACGGCGGTGAGACTTGGGAGTCTCGGTCCGAAGGGATGGACGTGGGTTATATCCTGGATCTCGTGATGGACCCCACCGATGCCGACGTGCTTTATGCCGGCGGCGCGGGCGGGAGAATCTACAAGACGACCGACGCGGGGAGGCACTGGACACTGTCCAACCGGGGAATGGAAGGAGAAGTCGCCGCCGTCTGGTCCCTGGCGGTTGACCCGACCGATCCGAACATCCTGTACGCGGGGACGTACCAGGGAGTTAGCGGCCAGCTATACAAGTCCGCGGACGCCGGTGACACGTGGACGCCGATCGACGCGGGATTCCCCGAGATACCCGTGAACGTGAGCGACGTCCTTGTCGATCCGGAGAATCCGCAGACCGTGTATGTCTCGACCGGCTTCGTGGACGCGGGGATCGGGCAAGGCGTTTTCAAGAGCACTGACGGCGGCGCCTCTTGGCTGCCGATCAACAACGGCCTTGACGATCTGACGGTCAGCGATCTGGTGATGGACCCTCGGGATCCCAACACCCTCTACGCCGGGACCGGCAGCGTAGATGACCAGAAGGAAGACGCGGCCGCCATCTACCTCTACGTTACTCACGACGGAGGGGCAACGTGGGAGCCGGTGGTCACGGCGCCCAAAGACTACGTCGTCACCGCGCTGACCTTCGCGCGGGATGAGAGCACGCTCCTGTTTGGCGGGTACGGGCGATTCTACGCGATGGATACCAAGCTCGGCACGGTGGAACGCCTGGACACCGGCGTCGACGTGATCGGCGAGAACTTCCTGTTCTCGTATGTCCTCGCTGCGCCGGCCGCTCCGGAGGGAGTGATGTACGCGGGCACCTACGCCAGTGGGCTGCTCAAGAGCACGAATGGAGGGAGGCAGTGGAGGCAAGTCAACGGGGAGCTTCCGGGTGTTCTCCTTCTTCAGGCGTACTGCCTCGCGGTGGACCGCTCGAACGGCGGGCGGCTCTACGTGAATACCTACGGTGGCCTGCATCGTTTCGATCGGAGCACCGAGGAGTGGACTTACGTCCAGAGCGACCTGGGCGCCGTCCTGCTGGACTCGGTGGCGGTGGCGCCGTCGGACGCGAACCGCCTTTACGTCGGGACGAATCAGGCCGGACTCTGGCGCAGCGACGATGCCGCAGCGCATTGGATTTCGGTGTTGGAGGAGGGCCCCTACTCGATTCCCGTGTTGGCCGTGCATCCTGAGCGGCCGGACGTGGTGTGGGCGGGGCTCATCTCGGAGGATCGTCAGGCCGACCCCGGCGGCGTCCTGGTGACACGAAACGGCGGGCAGCGCTGGACCCGCATCCTCGAGGACATCGAGAGCCCGGACGTCTACTCCCTGGCGGTCGACCCCGCTGATCCGAACGTCGTCTACGCGGGCACGACGTTGGGCGGTTTCTATCGTCTCGATGGGACGGGTGTCCGTTCCGCCAAGCCGGCCGGCCTGACGTTTTCGTCCGTCCGCGTCTTGCTTGCGACGGACGGGCGGGTGTTTGGGGGCACCGGCGGCTTGGGCGCGTTCGTCAGCGTTGACGGGGGCGACACGTGGGAGGAGTTGCCGGACCTGCCGCGCTACGTCAATGCCCTGGCTGTCGGCGGCGGCACTGGCAACGTCCTCTACGCCGGGGCGGGCGGGCCGGCGGCGGTTTGGGCGAGCGAGGACGGCGGTGAGAGCTGGGCGCTGCAGCACCGTTTCGAGGCCGAGTTCGGCTGGGTGAACGATCTCTACGTGGACCGTCGCAATGCCCGGGTGCTCTATGCGGCCATCGTCAGCGACGCGGGGCGCGACGGCGCCGTCCAGCGAAGCAGTGACGGCGGGTTGACGTGGGAGGAGCGCTCGGCCGGGCTGCCGGAGCTCGGTGTTACCGCAGTCACCAGGATCGGTGACGGGCGGCTTCTGGCAGCGACTTTCGGCGGGGGTGTCTATCAGTCCTTCGATGACGGAGAGAGCTGGGCTCCGCTCTCGACGGTGCTCTCAGAGACGCGGGCGCTCTGTCTCTACGAAGCCGACGGCATGCTCCTGGTGGGTACCCACGGCGACGGAATCTGGACCACCAGCGACGGCGGCTACTCATTCGCGGCGGCTACCGGTACTCCGGACGTCAACGCATTCGCGTCATCCCATGTGGCGGCCATCAGAGAGCGGGCCGGTGGCGAGTTGGTCGCCGTGGCTGCCGAGGGTGCCTTCGTCTCCTCGGATGGCGGCTCGACTTGGACCGATGCGAGTGACGGTCTGCCGGCTCGCGACCTCCGCTCCCTGGCCGTTACGCCGTCGGGGCACGTGCTGATGGGTTCGGCGGGTTACGGCGTGTTCAAGGGGGTCCGAAACGCTTCGGGCTTCGCCTGGTCGGGCGATGGTGAACCGGTGCCAGATCGTCCCGTGTCGGAGTGGGCTCCTCGTGAACGAGTCCCGATTGTCTCAGACATTGACGTCTCGCCCGACAATCCCGGCCTGGTCCGGATCGCCGTCTACCCGATTGGGATGTACGTCTCCGAGGACGGGGGCGCCACCTGGGCCGAGCGTTCGACCGGCGTGTTCCCCGGCCCGGAGGTGACGGTCGGCATCGGACGCGAGGAGGGCTTCCTGCGGCTGGCAAGCGACCCGAGCGACCCGGCAAACGTATTCATGAGCACGTACGGCGGCAGGGTCTTCGCCAGTCTGAACGGGGGATTGTCCTGGACGTCGATCCACAACCCAACGCTGCCCACCTCGGCATTCGGTCTGGAGTTCGACGCCGACACGGGTGAGCTGTTCGTCGCGCTCCGCGCGGGTGGGGTCCTTAGTGGCATGCCGGAACTACCGAGTGAGGCGCAAGCATCTCGGAACTGAGATGCCCGTGCCTGGCATCAGCGAGGTGGATTGTGGGATCGACATGTCGGGAGACACGAAGCACAGACGCTGATAAGGCACGCATCTTGTATGTCGGGCATGGTCACATCGGCGATTCGACAGGAGGTGTTCTAGGGTGCTAGAAGAGCTGCTGTTGCCCGTATGTCCTGCCTCCATGCGCTTGCTACGAGCCGCGTTCAGGCTCAAGAATGCAGGCTTCGCTTGTCGTCGCAGCACAGGAGGTCCTCTCGTTGACGAATGTACCTGTTCTGCTCATGGTCAACGAGGAAATCAAGAACCCGATCGTACGTTGAGACCTGTGGACCATAGCCAAACCCTGGCGCCAGGGCATGGGTTGAAGGCTCGTCAGCGAAGGATGACCGACGCCCGATGACAATCTTGTATTGCTCATGGAAGAAGCAACCTGGAAGCTCTATCTCTTCATGCGCATAGCCGCCACGGCCCATCAGCAGATTCTGCGCCGAAACGCAGCGCGGTTTCAGTGCCTTGGCTAGTCCATGTTTGACTTCATCCGTGCGAGCGCGGCAGAACTTCTGCCAATCTGCGATCTGCTTCTCTGCGTCTCGGAGCTTCTTGCTTGGCGACCCATCCTTGAGATAGATCCGGTCATTGGGGCCCTTAAGTTCCACGAATACGGCGTGCCAGGCCCCGGAGTCTGCGCTCAGGACAAGGAAATCAGCCCGGAAGTCGGTGCCCAGCTCAAACTCGGGGATGGCAAGGTAGTAGTTCCATGACACATTGAAGAGCTGTATCATAATCATTGGGTAGGCTTTGAGAAACGAGTGCACGTCACGCTCTGTGGCCTTTGGATCATCGATGAGTTCTCTGAATCTCTGTGACAGCTTCGCCATCGCGTTCCCCAACGGAAAACAACGAGCATAGGTCCTGAAGAGCATACGGACCAGAGGATTGGCCTTGCTCTGTGTCTTCGGCGAAGAAGAAAGCATCCCCCGCCAGCAGAGCAAGGGGGCTCTTGGGACCGCCTGCGAGATGCCCCCACGGGGAGTCTATCAGACGAGTCACATGCCGTCTATGGCAATCCTCTGTCAACAGCCCTGACGAATGGCAGGAGCTTGCGAGGCGGCGGCGGCGGGACCACCGGGGACGAGCGAACAGCGGGGGGAGCGGGGGCGTGG
>JAFGLZ010000070.1 GCA_016927755.1 Phycisphaerae bacterium | reverse complement strand
GCCCCCGTCGGCGGTGGGTGTTCACGCGCCCCGCTTTCTCTACCCCTGCCAGGTGCGAGAAAACTGATTCGTCAGGGCTGCTCTCGGAGGCGCCGGTTCCCATGCGTCGTTTGGATGCGTAATTGAAAAGGGCGTCGCTTCGTCAGCGACGCCCTTTTGGCTGCGTGAATCTCTTTTTGTCGGGGAGGCCTGGGCCCTGATTCAGGCGATCGGTCATGATCGCGGATGGGCCTGATCGTAGACCTCCTTGAGCCGGTTGGTGGTCAGGTGGGTGTAGATCTGGGTGGTCGAGATCGACTGGTGGCCCAGAAGCTCCTGGACGCTACGGAGATCGGCCCCGGCGTTGAGCATGTGGGTCGCGAAGGTATGCCGCAACGTGTGGGGGCTGATGTCCGGGTCGAGGCCCACCTGTAGGAGGTACTTGTCGAGCTTCCGGCGAACACTTCGTGTGCTCAGCCGCTGCCCGTGCTTGTTGACGAAGAGCGCCTGCTGGTCGAAGCCTGGGGAGCGGCTGTCTCGCTGGCGCAGCTCGATATACTTCCGAATGGCGGTCAGCGCCGTCGGCCCGATGGGGGTGACGCGCTCTTTTCGGCCCTTTCCACGCACGATGACGGCTTCGCCGAGGAAGTCGACGTCATCGATGTTGAGGCCGACGAGCTCGCTGACGCGGATTCCGGTCGAGTAGAGGGTCTCGAGCATCGCGCGATCCCGCGAACCGAGCAGGGTTCCGTCGTTGGGGGCGTCCAGCAGCGCCTTGACCTGGTTGACCTCCAGGAACTTGGGCAGCCGCTTATCCTGCTTTGGGGTTCGGATGGGGGCGACCGGGTTGGCGTCCTTGTAGCCGCGCTTGACGCAGAACTTGTAGAAGCTGCGCAGCGTGGCCAGTTTCCGAGCGACGGTGGCCTTGCTGTAGTCCAGCCCGGCCAGGTAGCCCAGGAACTCGCGGACCTTGTTGGTGTCCACGGCGAGGACCTTTGTTCTCAGTGCCGGTCCGGCTTGCGTGCCGGCGACGGGGGGCGCGGCGGTTGCCACACCTCCTCCGTTTCCGCCCGCGTAACCGGCTCCGATTGCTCCCGCGGACGACGAGTCGCCGTGAGAGAGCGCACCGGAGGTGGCGGTACTTGGGTCACCGCCCCGGTCGAGCAGGAAGCCGCAGAACTGGTGCAGGTCGGCGGCGTAGCACTTGCCGGTATGGGGCGAGAAGTGTCGCTCATACCGCAGGTAGTCCAGAAATTCAGCGATCAGATCGTTTCCGCTGTTCATCGGTGGTCCAGCCATCTGTGCGGCGAGTTTTGACTTCCTAACAACCTGGCTCGGTTGCAGCGGCCTCCTGCACTCAACTTGGTAGCTGATCGATCTCCATCTCGAGTCGGCGTCCCATCTGATAGCTCAGCACGGCGGCGTCGAACCAGTCGAATGGGCTTTCCGGGTCGGTGGCCATTGAGGCGAAGGATTCGATCACGTCGGCCTCGCGTCCGTTTCGGTATCGGAACACGTACCGATGGTCGCCCTTGACCAGGGAAAGCTGTCTGACGTCTGGGTCCATTTCGACTACTCCTGAACCACGGTTCTGGCCATCGCGCGGTAGTACTCCTGGCCCATCAGTTCGTTGACGGCCGACCAGCAACAGAATCTCAGATAGTGTCGCTGGCTTCTGAGGTACTTCCGCCATCCCAGCGCTCCGTCCTCGGCGCCTCGGTCTTCAGCGAATTTACGCACGGCATCCGCAACCACGTTGTGGGCCGCGTTGTAGACCCGTTGAATCTGGGCCCGAGGCACGAGAGGCGAATCCTCCGCCTTCTCGACGGGAAACGGCGAAGCTTGTCGTGATGCCGCGACCGGATCCAACCGCGCGGCGATCCCCCCAGGGGTCAGCATGTACAACTGGGCGGCCATTCCGACGACGGGGGTGTAGGGGTCGTATTCGGTGACGGCGAAGACAACGATGCCGTCACATCCGATCGTCTGGCAGATTTCCAGGGCGTGTCCCGGCGAGGATACTTCGTCGATCCCCTGCCGCGACAGAACCGCCATGACGCGGTTCACCCCCACGACCTGGACACCCTCGACCATCGTCAGCTCGCTGCTGAACAGGTCGGCCACCTGCACCGGATCGAAGTGGCTGGAGCCGCTGAAATTCAGGGCCGGCGCCACGGCGATCAGCGTCGGTTTGGCGTATGGGCCCGGGATCTCGGTGCTCTTGATCTTGGGCCCCCCGCAGCCGGGTGCAACGGCCACGACCGACATGATCGTCAGCCCGATCATCCTTTCGAGACGCGTTTCGCGTTTCCTCTGGATCATCCGTGATCCAACTCCTTGTCTCGGGCTGCTTCGGTTGAGTCGGCATTCAAACCGACCCGCTTTAGCTGTCCTTATCGAACCCAGAAGAAACGTCGTTTTGACGCTCCGAACCGTGACGTTCTCATGGGCCTGCTTTCGTTCCCGCGTCGTCGGTCGATCGCGCATCGGCGACCGGAGCCGGCGGCTGGATCGGCGCGATTGACCAGATGTTCTCGGTTCCGCTCCGGTTGCTTGCGAAGTAGACGAGTCCGTTCGGCCCGCACGCCGGTGAGTAGTTCACGGCGGGACCGTGGGTAATCCGGATTCTTCCCTTCCCGTTGGCGTCGGTGATCCACACTTCGCCCGTGGCGCTCGGGTTGGAGGCCGCGCTCCCGTCAGGGGATTGCGTTCCGACGGCGCAGTAGACGACGCGTTCGCCGTTCTGGGTCCACGCGGGGGCGATCAGGGCGTGCTCGTCGGAGCTGGCGATCTCCGTCGGGAAACGGGGCTCTCCGTTGACGAGTCGCAGGGTCCAGATTCCGAACCATCGCTTGCCCCGTGCTCTGGCGCGTTGGTAGACGATGACGTCATCCTTGGGGGACCATCGCGGGAACAGGCCGTTCCCGATGTATTTTTGCAGGCCCGGCTGCTGGAGGTCGAGGACCCACAGCTCCCACTCCTTGGTCTGGGAATTGAGGGCGCAGTACACGAGCCTCTGCCCGTCCTGGGACCAGCTCGGATGGACCTCGGCCTTGGGGGACTTGGTCAACTGCTGCGTGCTCTGTCCGTCGATCGAGGTGATCCAGATGTCCCAGTTTCCGCCACGGTCGCTGGCAAAGGCGACCCACTGACCGTTCGGGCTGATCTGGGGCTGAACGTCGCTGGCCGGATCATCCGTGAGCTGCGTGACGGCCGCCCCGCCGATGGCCTTGACGTAGATGTCGGGACGGGTGAAGTGTCGGGTCGAGGCGAAGATGAGGAGGCGACCGGTTCGGTCGACCTCCGGATCGAAGTCGGCCCCTTCCCGGGTGAAGGTGTGCTGTTGGAGTCCGTGGGCGGCTTGAGCCGCGAACGGGACGCCCTGGTAGTCGTTCAGCTCTCCAAACAGGCTGATCCCGGAACCGGGACCCGAGGCCTGGGTGGTGGGCACCGATCTGGGCGCCGCTTGGCGCGTGTTCGTTGGGGTCGCGCCCAGTTCGGGCGCCACGGCGATGTCCTCACTCGAGCTGAAGGCTTCGCAGCCGGCTAGCAAGCCGACAAGGGCCATGGCGGCCGAGGCAAAGGTCATCGCAGACCTGTCGCCGGACATAGCGATCTGCTCTCCTAAGGGTTCCATCACGAAGTGCCCTGGTCGCGTTGACCCGACGCCGTGTCGTCGAACGGCGGGCCTGGGCCATCGACCGGGCAACTCAAACCAGCCTAAGGCACAGGATCTCAGAGCCTTGGGCCGAGATGACAGTCGTCAGCTACCCCCGGTCATGTTTATCGGTTCCCGGAGGGGTGTGGATAACTCTACGGGTGCGAAAATCCGTCACCAGTCAAATGTCCGATAACCACAGTTCTGATATCGGAACGAAAGGAGGGGCTTCTTAACAATCGGGCAGGAATTCGCGAGTTGATGGGTCGAGGCGACGCTAGGGCATCCCATGGCCGCAACCACGGAGTGCACAACAGGTAATGATCTGGCTCCCCCGGGGAGGTCCTTGGGGGCGACCTGATTATCCCCTAGGGCGCGAGGTTGGTGTCTCTGTCGGCTTGCCCGGAGTCTTCGACTGGGCCGGGGCGGGTCCGCCCCTTCCCCGACCGCCGGGGCGCAAACGATCGGGACGCCGCTCCCCCCGACCGCCGGGACCTTCGTCACGAATCCGGCGCGGGGGGAATTTCTTGCTGATCATCTTGCTCGCCAGGCGGTCCACCTCCTCCTGCTTGCTCTGACGGCGTTGCTCGAGGCGTTCCCGCTGCTCGTTCAGTTGCTCGCTGAGCTCTTGGATCCTCAGCTCAGCCCGCTTGATCTCCAGGTCGAATCGCTGAGCGATCAGGTCCTTGAGCGAGGCCAGCGTATCCTTCAACGATTCCGGCAACCCCTCGGTTTCCTCCGGCTCGTCGGCAAGCCGCAGGCCCGCCTTTCTCGCGGCCATGTGGTACGACCTGGCGACCCGGCGGATCTCGAACTCCAGCTTGACGAGGGCGATCTCGACCTCGGCAAGTTCGGGCTTGTTCCGGTGCAGCTCGATCATCTTTGCCATTTGCGGCCAGATGTTTCGAAAGGCCAGCGCGAAGGCCTGGGGATCATCGACCTGGAGCTGGAGCATCATGGCGTGCCGTTCCGGCCACTGCTCCTGGAGGAAGGTCATTCCCTGCTCGATCTGCCATTCAGAGGGCCCTCTCGGCGTTGCGGCGGTCCGCCCCTGCCCTGGGGGCGCGTGCTTCGGACCGGCGGGGCCCGGCGCGAACCTCGAGCGATCGCGTTTGGGCCTGGGCAAGGTCTGCTCCGGCCTCGCACCGGTCTCGGCCACGTTCGTCGCGTCCGGAACGGGCGCGGGTCGAGCGCGTGGATCCGCGTCGGACTTGGCCTCAGCCGCGGTCGCGCTGGCCAGTCGGGAGACCGCCGCGGCGGCGACCAGCGCACCGACGATGGTCCCGGCCATCACGAATCGAAAGCTCACCTTGGCCACCGCGTTTCCTCCTCTCGCCCGAGCGGAGCGGCTCCTGGGAATCCGGCACGCTCTCGGCTCGCGCTCACCCATATCGCGCCCGCGTTCCCGAGCGCCGGACGATTCGGCGTTCGACGCCAAGCGTCCCGCAACAATGAATGGACAGTGTACTCATCGAGAACCTTCAAAGCATGGCTCATGGCTTCAGCCATCGGGGGCGCGGTAGCCGGGCCGAATTCGAGTCCCCCACCGCTGAAGCGATGGGCCACCCTTACTCCGCGATCTGTTCAAGCATTCTTGCAGACAGCTCAGGTTTCCCACGATGCCTCCTGATCGGCGAAGAGCGTCTCGATCTGCTCGCCGATCTCGTCCAGGGCCGAGTCGACCGGCTCCACGGAACTCTCCAGTGAGGGCGTGGTCATGAGGTCAATATCATCGGCCAGAATGGCCAGGGCCGGATCTCGTCGATCGGCGACTGATTCGAATGCCGAGGTCATGTCGTCGACGATCTGGGCGACGGGGTCCGGCGCCCGCGGTTCGGCGGGTCGCAGGGCCACCGAAGGGCCACCGGGGCCTGAGGTCTCGATGTCCTTCGAGTCCGGCGTCTGGGCGGATGGCATCCATCGCAGCAGACCGACGACCAAGGCGATGGCGGCGGCCGAAGCCGTCAAGCCGACCCGCCGCGCGGTTCGGCGGGACCATCGCCCCACGTTTGCTCCGCGCAGCTCGGCTTGCACGGCCGCCTTTGTCCGACGGATGGTTTCGGCATCGGGTGTCGGCTGCCCGTGGCGCTCCATGACGCTTCGATCAAGCTCGATGGCCACCACTTGGCGTGTCCGCGCCAGGGCATCGCGCGGGGGCAGAGGCGTGGCCGCGAGGAGGTCGGCAAGCCAGCGCTCGTCCCGCCGGATCTCTTGAATGATGGTGTCGCTAGGATCGTTCATTGTGGACGATCTCCTTCGTCACGACGGTCCGGCGCCTCTTCCATGATCAGGCGAAGGCGCCGGAGGCCCCGATGGGCCCGAGCCAAGGCGGTTCCCAGGGGGGTGCCCATCAACTCGGCGATCTGATTGAAGGGCAACCCCGAGAAGTGCCTCAACATAATGACTTCGCGTTCGGCCTGTCCGAGCTGGTCGAGCGCCCACTGCAGCCGATCGACCTGATCGGCCAGCTCGAGCGTCTCGGGCGGCCCGCGCTCGTGGCCCGGCGTCCTGTCCAGGATGCCGGGCGCTCTGTCCCCCTCGTCGGGGGGACCATACTCCTGTATGGAGACGATGGGCGATTTTCGGATCCGGCGAACGCGGTCCCTGGCGAGGTTCATGGCGATCCGAAACAGCCAAGCCTCGAAACGCCCGTCGTCTTGGTACTTCACGATCATCCGGACGACCCTGACGAAGACCTCTTGGAGGAGATCGTCGGCGTCGTCTCGGTTTCCGGTCAGGCGATAGATAAACCCGTACAGACGGTGGCTGTAAGCATCGACCAGGGCCTCAAACGCCGCGGGATCGCGGCCTTGGGCCCGCCTGATTACGTCGGCCAAGCCGTCCTGATCCATCGGGATCCCGTTCTGTAGGGAGTAACGACGCGCTCGTCGGAGCATTGCCGACTGGGGCCAGATTGTGATTATCGACCGTCGGTGGCGTTTTAGGCAAGCTCGGGGTTCCCTATCGCTTGTTGCCGGGATCGGTCGACCATGGGGGCGGCAGCAAGGGTGGGCTCGATGCCCGGAAAGGCTGGACATCCCGCGGCTTTTCCGGACTCTCCGGCGGGTTTTGACTTGTTCCGGAGGGCCCGCGGCTTTATAAAGATCAGTTCGCGTACGCGCGGGGTCGGACGACGGGCACG
Organism: Phycisphaerae bacterium; assembly: GCA_016927755.1. Classification (GTDB taxonomy): domain Bacteria; phylum Planctomycetota; class Phycisphaerae; order UBA1845; family JAFGLZ01; genus JAFGLZ01. Next base: position 35,704 of record JAFGLZ010000070.1, on the reverse strand, counting down.
GCACCCCTGGCTGGTGGCAAGGGGACGCCTGACCGCACCAAGGAGATGGACGATGCCATTGGTCAACACCAAGAAGATGTTCGAGAAGGCCATCGACGGCGGATTCGCCATCGGGGCATTCAACGTCAACAATATGGAGATTATTCAGGGCATTATGGAGGCTGTCGCATCCGAGAAGGCCCCCGTCATCCTGCAGATCTCCAAGGGCGCCCGGGAATACGCGAACATCCGGTACCTCAAGGCCTTGATCGACACGGCGGTGGCTGAATACCCGGACATTCCCATTGCCGTTCACTGCGACCACGGGGACACGGTGGACTTGTGCAAGGAGTGCGTGTCCGACGGGTACACGAGCGTGATGATCGACGGGTCTCACCATTCGTTCGATGAGAACGTCCGGCTGACCAAGGCGGTGGCGGAGTTCAGCCACGCCCAGGATCCTTACGTGTCGGTCGAGGCGGAGCTCGGGCAGCTCGGCGGCATCGAGGAGGACGTGGTCGGGGCGGACGACTATGAGGAGAACATCGAGAAGTACCTGACGGATCCGGAGCAGGCGGCTGAGTTCTGGAAGGCGTCGAAGTGCGACAGTCTGGCGGTGGCGATCGGCACGAGCCACGGCGCCTTCAAGTTCAAGAAGGAGCCGAAGCTGGCGTTCAATCGGATCGAGCAGATCATGAAGACGTGCCCTGGGCTGCCGCTGGTGATGCACGGCTCGAGCAGCGTACCGAAGGAGTTCGTCGACAAGGTCAACACGTTCGCGGTGATCGACAACAGCAAGCCGGAATTGATTGCCGCGTTCGCGAAGGCGGGAGTGAACTGGGAGCAGATGCCCAAGTCGATGGGCGTTCCCGAGGACCAGATCAGCAAGGCCTGCCAGCAGTACGCGGTCTGCAAGGTGAACATCGACACGGACATTCGTCTGGGTCTGACGGCGAGCATTTTGGAGGTCTGGGCCAACGACAACATCAAGGTTTTCGAGTGGCTGAAGGCGGGTGGCAAGGGGACACAGCCGGCGTTCAACTTCGACCCGCGGAAGTATCTGGGTCCGGCCCGCAAGGCCGTCAAGGAGATGGTCGCGCGCAAGCTGCACGTTCTGGGCGCTGCGGGCAAGGCGGGACTGTGCAGCTAGGGCATGGCCCGTAACGAGAGGTCACGGGTTGGTCTTTGCCGCCCTGCTCTCAAGGGTGATCAGGAGGGTTGGGAGTAAGCGGCCCCTCAACGGGCCCCACTCCAGCCGTTTCATCGAGACATCATGGGGCGGGTTGCCGCGACCCGCTCTCCGATACACGCAACACGGCTCGCCGCTGGTGGCGAACCCACCAGTGGCGGCCGTGTGTATGCGTTTCACGCCGACCTACGAGACCCCGAGCGGCTTAGCCATCACGACGACGGGCCCTCCGACGCTGTCGAATGATTTCTCGACGCGGTATCCGTGCTTCTCATACAACCGCATTTGGTATCCGTCCTTTGCGGCCTCGAGATAGACGTGACCCAATCCACGGGCTCTGGCATGCTCATCGATGCGTCGCAACAGGGCCGAGCCGTATCCCCGGCCGAAGGCGTCGGGGCGCGTGCCCAGGATCGCGAGGCGAAGCTGATCCGACCGCAGCGGCGAGTGCTTGCGAAGCTGGGCATCGAAGCGCAGCAGGAGTCGAACCCGGCGAGGGCCCAGTCGCCAGAGCATCGGCAGGCCCCTGATGAGCATGGGCAGTTGGGGCGGGTCTTTGCCCGGTCCCTGGCAGACGGCGGCGCTGACCAAGCCCTGGTCGTCGCGAATCCCGAGCAAGACGGAGTCGGGGTTTCCGAGCATCCGCGGGACGACGAGATCGTAGACGCCGCGAAAGTTCGACACGTCGTCGCCGAACAGCTCGATCATGGCGGGATCCTGGGCGAAGGCGGCGGCCAGGACGGCGGTTGCCTCGCGGGTATCCGTCAACACTTCGATCGATGAGTCAACCACGGCGCACCCCCTGTCCGCGATGAACGGCTCGGTCGTTTCCGCCGACGGCTCAGAATCGGCTCGGGCGCGAGGCCGTCGCGGCGGTGATGCGCCGCCAGGTCTTGCGATAGGCATCCACGTCTTTCGGCAAGACCACGATGGGCGGCGCCCGATAGTCTCTGGCCGGGATCGTGCTAGCGGTCAGGAACTGGTAGCAGGTTTGCATCGCGCGATAGCCCAGGGCTTCCCAGTCGACGCCAACGAGCGCGTGGACTCGCCCGTCCTCGAGGAGCTTCAAGCTTTCCGGGCGCACGCCGTAGCTGACGACGCGGGCCGAGCCATGGACGAGGGGCTTGTCGGCCGGCAGGTCCGTTCCGAACCAGTCGTAGAGGAGCGCCCAGCCGCCGAGACCGGGATACCGCTCGCTCGTTTCGTAGAGGGACTTCAGAGCCGCCGCGCCGTCGTCGCCGCATTCATGCACCCGCAAGAGTTTCAGATCGGCTTGTTGTTGAAGCGCCTCCATGAACCCCTCATAGCGAAGGGTCGACTGCTGAGACGCTTGATGATTGTACATGGCGAAGAGCGTTCGATGTTCCGTCAACATGCCGACAAGGGTCTCGAGGATCGCGCGCCCGATCTTCGCCTCGTCACCGCCGAGGAAGACACGCCTGCCCGTTTTCGGCGCGTCGTCCCCAATGAGGATCACGTTAATGCCCGCGGTGGAGAGTCGCTTAATCGGCTGGATGAGGAGCTTGGCATCGATCGCCAGAACACACACGACGGTCGGGCGGTTGCCTGGGTTCATGCGATCCATGGCCTCCTTCTGAGCCATGGCGGTATTCGAGGCGGGCAGTATCTCCTCGAGATGGATCTTGGTGGTTTCGCCGATGAATCGGCGTGCCCCCGCGCAGATCGCCCGCCAAACCGGGTCCTCCGCCCGGGTCCCCAACAACAACACGACGCTTTCGGCCTCAAGGGGTCCGGTCGGCCGCCGCTGCTCGCAGCCCGAGGCGAGCTGCATGAGCAAGGCGAGCCCGGCGGCGGACGCCGCTGTCAACCGTCTTCTCGGCGTCTTTGGCGCGGACGGTCCGGAGCGAAAGGACGGCCGACGTACGCTAGCGATCGTCGGATCCTTGTCTGTTGATTGCATCGAGACCCTCGACATGGCGGCACCGCACGGGTGTGGCATCACCGCGTTGGGGCAACCGCTCTAGCCTCGTAGTGTACGGTTCCGGGGACGGCGTCTCAACCGGACATCGGCGTGGGGTTTTTTTACTTGGACAATTGCCCATTGCGGCCTTGGCGCGCGGGTGTCTATAATTCCGCGTTGAAACTGGACTTTGAATTGAGGCAGCGCAGGGGCATGTCCGATCGAGAACAGCTTCGATGGAACCTGCTCGAGATGATGCGTGACGGGGAAGCCTTCAGTCGCCCCCAGATCGCCGAGCATCTCGGGACATCGCTTCCGACGGCCAGCGCGCTGGCTCGGGACATGCTTGCCGAGAGTCTGCTCATCGAGGCCGGTCGGGGCCCGAGCACGGGGGGTCGGCCCGCCGCGATCGTCGAGCTCAACAAGGATTTCGCTCAGGCCGTCGGCATTTCCGTCAGCCGTCGCGAGATCATTGGCGTCCTGACGGATATGAACGGGCTGATCCTGGCTCAGCTCGGGGGACAGACGGAGGGTCCGTTCGATCGGGAGCACGTTCTCGAGCAGATCATCGACATGACCGCGGCCTTGCTGAAGTCTCCCCAAACCCGGCGGCCCGCGGGGATCGGGATCGGGATCAGCGGCATCGTGGACAGTGACGACGGGGTTTCGGTCCAGTTCCCCTACCTGTCGGACTGGCACAACGTCCCCCTCGGCAATCTGCTGCACGAGCGGTTCTCGCTGCCCGTGGTCATCTGGAACGACGTCCAGGTCGCGGCGCAAGCGGCCTTGAGGCACGGCGCGGGACGTCTGTCGGACGATTTTCTGTACCTCCACGTCAGCAAAGGCATCGGGCTGGGGGTCGTGGCGGGGGGGATCTTGCTGCGGGGCCACCTGGGGCACGCGGGTGAGCTGGGGCACGTCGTGGTGGACCCAAACGGGCCCATCTGTCACTGCGGCAACTTCGGGTGTCTCGAGTCGGTCGCCTCGCCGCCGGCCGTCGTGGCCGGCGCCATCGACGCCTTGGGTCGGGGCGTCCAATCGAGCGTTCTTCGCAAGTCCGGGGGTAGAACGGAGGCCATCACGATCGGCACGATCCTGGAGGCCGCCCGTGAAAACGACCGGCTCGCCAACAACCTGCTGACCACCGCCGCCGACCACATCGGTCAGGCCCTGGCGAACGCCGCCAATATTCTCAACCCGGAGATGGTCGTCCTGGGAGGGATCCTGGCCGGCGAGGAGGAGGGCGCCTCCGTTTTCACCGACCGGATCATCCGCAAGCTCAATCACACGATCCTGCCGGCGCTGGCCGGCAAGACGCGCGTGATCGTCTCGCCCCTCGGCCCGCTCGCGGCGCCGATCGGCGCCGCCACGGTCGTCATCGACGAGATGCTCAGGCGGATCGCCGAGGAGGAGCTAACCGGGCACCCCGAACCCAGCAAAGCGAGCGAGGCCCTCTGACCCACGGAGACGGACGTGCGATTCGCGACTGCCGGAGGCCATCTCTCGTCACGACGGATTGCACATGCCTCGATCGGCCCTGTTGCGTGGCTGGTTGTGGGTGTCTCGCTCACGAGCGGGTGCGGGGGCATCGACAGTTGGCGCCAGTCCTGGCGGACGGCGCGAATGCCCAACCGGCACCTCAGGTTAGCCGGCGCGCAGATACCCGTGGAAACCGTCGAGGGATGGGCGATGCGATGCCCGAGTGTGCCGTTCGTCGTCCAGCGGGTGGGCAAGATCCGATTCAGCATCGACGGGTTCAAGGCCCTGGTCAAAGGGCAAGCGAACGTTGCCTGCACGAGCTCACGGTTCACGCCGTTCGACGCCAAGGACTACCTCGATGCCCATGGCCACCTGCCACTCGGGTACCGCGTGGGCTGGGACGCTTATGCCGCCTACGTCCATCCGGACAATCCGGTCAAGTCGGTCACGACCAAGCAGTTCAAGGAGATCCTGCGAGGGCAGATCCAGGTCTGGTCGGCGCTCGGGGGCCCGGCCGAGCCGATCACGCTGTACGGCCTGGACCGCAACTCTCGCGGGGGGCGCTTGTTCAAGCAGGTCGCCAGGCTTTTCATGGCCGCGCCGCCGTGGAAGGAGTTCCAGGACTCAGGCGGGGTCATCGACGCCGTCAAGGCGGATCCGTGGGGCATCGGACTGGCGGAAGTGGGGTACTCGGAGGCGGTTCCATATCTCGGCCTGAAGGGCGTTTTTGACGTGATGGCACTGGTTCCTGATACCAGGACGCTCAACGCGGACAAATGGCCCTTGCTCAAGACGATCTGGCTCTGGACCGCCGACCCGCCGGATGAGTCCGCCGGCGACCTGATCCAGTACCTCTATTCCGACCGAGGCCAACAGGCCATTCGCGCCACCGGCTACACGCCGATTCCCCGCGAGCAGGGGGAGACGCGGCTCTCGGTCAAGGACCTGCCCAGCACACGTCCGGCGGACACACCGTGAGTCGAGGCCTCGTGCGCGGTTCTAGGTCATGAGGACCGGCGTGAGCTTGTCAACCAGCGTTTGCGGGGAGAAAGGTTTCTGCACGAAGCCGGCCAGCTCCTGGTCATCGAAGCGGCTGACGACGTCCCGCTCTTCATAGCCGCTCATCAGGAGGACCTTGACGTCCCGTCGCACGCGGCGGAGCCGCAGGCAGACTTCCTGTCCTGTCAGGTCCTCCAGGGACATGTCCAGGAGCACGGCGTTGATCTCGCCGGCGTGTGCGGTGAACGTCTCGATCGCCTCTCGTCCGCTCGCGGCGGTCAGAACGCGAACGCCGGCCCGTTCGAGGACTCGTCGGGAGACGTCCAGCACGGTGTCCTCGTCATCCACGATGAGCACCGTGCCGCGCTCGGTTTCCTTGGCTGCAGGGGTTTCGAGCCGTCCGGCCGCCACAGGCTCGAGGGACTCGCTCCGAGCCGCCGCCCGTTCGTCGGGGGCAAGCATTCGGTCGATGAGATGAGCGGCGCGACGAGCGGATTCCTCAACGCGCACTACTCGTTGATGAGCCGGGGAATCTTCCGGCAACTCCAGTCGTGCCAGGCCCGCGCAGCCGAGGATTCCGATCAGCAAGTGCTTCAGTTCCCGTGCGATGTCTTCCGCGCCCGCACCGCCGCCGATCTCGATCTTGGCTCGGCCTGTCTCTTGGGAAGACCCGAGCGCGTCGACCTCGGTGATTCTCTCGAGGATGGCGGTTACCTGGGACAATCGCTCTTCGGCTCGACGACGTTCGACCTCCAGACGCCATTCGCGAAGCGCCCTACCGGCAATCCTCGGCATCGCCGCCAGGGCGTTGTCCGAGCGCACGACGAGGTCGGACGCACCGATGGCGACCGCCTCATCGGCGGCCTGTCTGTCTTGGACATCGGCCAGGACCAGGAGGGGAATCGGGCTCGGCCTGCCCAGGGAGGCCGCGAGATCTGTAGCTCGACCGTCGGGCAGGCTGGCATCCGCGATGACCAAGTCGGGCATTGAATCGGAGAGTCTCCTCCGCGCCTCGGCCAGGTTGGCGGCTGTCTCCACCCGATAGCGATCACCGGCCGAAGCGAATGCCCGGCGAATGGAGCCCGAGTCGCCGATATCACCTTCCACGAGCAGGATGGTTGTCGTGTCTTCGTTCACAGCTTGACTCACCTTACGCCGCCCTCGACATTGCTTGGTGCAATTGAGGCAACGTTCGCAACGATGGCGTCGTTGCGCGGACGACCCGGCGACCTCGACTGCTTCGACTCGACCTTGGCCCTCATGGCGTGATCGCGTCTGATGATGTAACGTGGGCTAGTGCGTGGATCCCCTGTGGAAGCCCCGACCGACGTGACTGATCCTCTTGGCGCTGCGCCGTAACCCAGGGCCTAGCTACGCAATCGCCCTCAGGTCCGTACGAGGAACCCGATCATCCGTGAAGACCAACCGTCGAACGGTTCAACTTGTCGGGGGCAACTTGCCGAATCGAAGGTTCCTGTTCCGCGCTGATTGGGGGGGAGATTCTCTTTCACTCACGCGGAAGGCTAGTCAGGCCACATGCGCCGCCGCTGCTACGACGAGTGCTGACGTGCGATGCCAGCGTATGCGCCGGGGCCTTAGGAAACCTCGACAAGTCGTCGTGTCCGCTCCTTCTGATGATTCCGGCGAGAGAATACTTCCGACATAAAATGCATAGGACCGATAACCAAAGAAGTCAACCCGGACCCGGCAACTCGGCAGGACGACTTTGGCCGCGGCGTCGCGGACGTCGCGAGAGACGCGCGCTGATCGGGTTCCGTGGGATGCGTTTATGCTTTCGCTCGGCCATGGCGCTGGCGCCACCGCTCCTCGGCCTCCGGCAATCGAATGTAGATCGGCTCGAGCTGGGTCGGGTCGGTGAAGCGACCTAGCTTGGCCAGTCCCCTGCCGATCTGAAGCACCTGATCCGCCTGGGCGGCCCAGATGGTTTCCGGCAGCACGTCCAGGCTGAGGTCCTCGATCGCCTTGCGGTGGTATGCGATACCCTCTCCCAGCGCGGCGCAAGGTCTGGGCACGTCCGACAGGACCGACGAGGGCGAGCCCGTGCGAATATGTCCGTCCCGACGGTACCCGTCGCCCTGGCGACGGCAGATGGCCGCGTAGATCTGACGACGCTGTGCGTCCAGCACGACGGCGAGGTGTTCGGGAATCTCATCGAGCGCCAAGGCGTTGCGGGCGATGGCATCCACCGTCGGCACGCTGACAAGTCGGACTCCGACGGCCAGTGCGAGGGTTCGGGCGACCGTCACTCCGATTCGGCAGCCGGTGAAGCTGCCCGGACCGGCGGAGACGTAGACCTCTTCGATATCCACCGCGCGCCATCCCACGTGCTCACACAGTCGCCTGACGGTGGGCAAGAGTTCGGCCGCATGGCGGAGATCCGCCGAGAACTTGATCATCTCGAGCATTTCGTCGCCGAGGGCCACCGCGACGCTGCCTTGTCGGCCGGTGGTCTCGATCGCCACGATGCGCGGTTGTAGCGTGCTGCCTGCCATGCCGCCGATTGTAGGCGGAGGTCGGGACGGACGGAACCCCGCGGCGGGGTGTCGGAAGCTGTCATTTCCGCGCGCAAGGGGCGAGGCCCCGCGATATAATCGCTCTGTTGCCCGTGCCTGGCGGCTCCGGCGTCGGGAAGGAACGACCCGGTTGGCGAGATCGGAACGGGGCATGGCCTGGGAGGGATGATGCGATGGAAAAAGTCAGCCTATGGACTCGCATGGGTGGTTGGCTCCGTGGTGTTCGGCGCACGGACGGCGAGGGGGATTTGATCGGGGACGCGACGACGTCCTCGGAGACGCTCTCCGCCACGTCGGAAGCGGGGCAGGAGCCGGACAGCAGCGACGTGGCCGCGTCCGAGCATATCGCCACGTCCCTGAGCCGTCGAGGTCGGCGAGAGGCCAGCCTCAGCAAGCTGCAGGACGGATACGATCGCGTCCTCGACATGATGGACAAGATGCAGGCGCACATGGGTATCCAGGAGCAGCGGACGCAAGAGATGACCACGAGCCTGGCCCAGCTCAACCGCTCGTTGGCGAATCAGCCCAACATCAGTCAGCAGCAGGTGGAGCTACTCTCGGCGATCGCGGCTCAACTCGAGACCAGCACGGTTCGGACGCTGCAGCTCGCGGACGCGATCGGCGAATTGCCGCGCGTCGCGCGTCAACAGAGCGACTCGCTGGGCAGCATCCAGCGACAGCTCGAGATGGGGGCCGAGACGGACGCGCACCTGGCCACGACGCTGCAGTCGTTGGGTCGAAGCGTCGATCGGCTCTCGGAGTCGTCGGAGAAACAGAGCGGCGCGCTGAGCGACCTGCGTGCCACGGGCAACGACCACCAGGAGCAGGTGAGCCGGATCCTGCAACGACAGACACGGCAGTTCACGGTTCTGGTGGGGATGACGGCGGTGCTGGCGGTGGCGGCGATCGTGCTGGGGACGATCGCGCTCATCCGGTAGTCAGTCCGGGTTGAGGGGGAGCGCTGCCCGGGCAGGGGCGCTGGAAGAACCATCGCAGCCATGATTCTTTAACTCCATTATCAGGAATATCTTACGACTCAGACCGTTTCTCTTTGGAGACAGGTATCTTCTCCGCGGCGGAGGCCCGGCGTCGCACTCCGTGCGGGGGGTTTCGTAAAGAAATGTGAAGTGTGACTGTGGTGGGATCGAGAATTCCGTTTGGTGGGGGTCTATAATCAGATTGACTTGGCGCGGCGGGAGGAGTGAGGTGCGCGAAGGCGGAGAGGCGGTTGGACACACCGACGTGACGCGTGCGCGCCGTACGATTCCCGGTTCTTGTCTGCAATATCCTTCGGGCTCACGAAGGAGCATCCACGTGAGAAGAGCGAGCCTAGCTGTTGTCATCATGGTCACGGGCCTGATGTCGACTGGGTGTCATCTGTTCTGGCCCTTCAACCCCGACCCGCCCAAGAAGACGGGGGCGGCGGCTCTGCTTCGGTTCAAGAGCGAGGCGGAGCTGAAGCAGTACCTGGCCGATCAGGTCAAGGCGAGATCGGCTCAGGACCGAACGGGGTACGGGCTGTTCAGCTTCTTGCTGCCCATGGCCGCCGGCGCGCCGGCACCGACGGCGGGTGACGCCTCCAACGATCAGTCGTTCTCCGGGGGGGAGAACAAGTCCGGCGACGACTATTCCACGACGAACTTGCAGGAAGAGGGCGTGGACGAGAGCGACGTCATGAAGAATGACGCCAACTACGTCTACGCGCTCAGCGAGGGCAAGGTACGGATCGCCAAGGTGGACGCGCCCGCGGCGATGGCGCAGGTAAGCGAGCTCGAGGTGGACGGCACTCCGGAGAACCTCTATCTCCGGGGCGATCAACTCGTCGCGCTGTCGCGCAAGGGAAGTTGGTACTGGTACGACGACGTGCGCGGCGGGCTGATGGTCGATGACGCCGCGGAGGCGTCGGTCGGTCCGGGCAAGTCCGGCGACACGTTTGAGACGGTGGTGACGCTGATCGACGTGTCGGACCGGCAGGCACCGAAGATCGTCAAGACGTACGAGTTCGAGGGGAGCATCGTCTCGTCGCGAATGGTCGGCGGGCGGCTGCACCTGATCTTGGCTTACTATCCGCAGCTCCCGGCTATCGAGCAGATCCCCAATGCGCCGCTGTCGTCGCTCCTGCCGAAGTACGCGGTCGAGGAAGACGGCAAGGAGGCATCGGTCGAGCCGAGCCTGATCGCGGGGTGGCAGGACTGGTATCGGCCCGCCGACGGCGACGGGTACGGCATGCTGACGGTGGCGACGATCAACACGGAGGATCCGAACGCCGAGATCTCGTCGGTGGGACTGACGGCGGACGCGGGGCTGGTGTATGCCTCGCCGAAGGCGCTCTATCTGACCGACACGGAGTGGGGTTATTCGTCTGACGAGGCCGAGCAGACGATCATCCACAAGTTCGCGTTTACGGATAGCGGGGCGGAGTACGTTTCAAGCGGGTCCGTTCCGGGGCGTCCGCTGAATCAGTTCAGCCTGGGCGAGCACGAGGATTACCTTCGGATCGCCACGACGTTGGGGCGGTTGTGGAGCGGCGGGGGCGGGGTCTCCAACAACGTGTTCGTTCTGGGAGAGGGCGCCAAGTCGCTGGAGGTCGTTGGCGAGCTGCGCGGGATCGCCGAGGGCGAGGAGATCTACGCCGCCCGGTTCATCGGGTCGCGAGGCTTTCTCGTGACGTTCGTGAAGATCGACCCGCTGTTCACGCTCGATTTGTCCGACCCGACCAAGCCGAAGGTGGTCGGCGAGCTGAAGGTGCCGGGGTACAGCGACTACATCCACCTGCTGGACGAGAACCATCTGCTGACGATCGGCAAGGACGCCGACGCGACCGAGGCGAACTTCTCCTGGTACCAGGGGGTGCAGCTCAGCATCTTCGACGTGACGGACTTCGCGAACCCGCAGCTCCTGCACAAGAAGATCATCGGGGGTCGCGGGACGGAGTCGGCGGCGTTGAACGATCACCGGGCGTTCAACTTCTTCGCGCCGAAGAAGCTGTTGGCGATTCCGATCGATCTGTACGAGGGCGGCAGCGGCGGCCCGACGTACGGCGAGCACACGTTTAGCGGGTTGTACGTCTATCGCGTGACGTCCGAGGACGGGTTCGATCTTCAGGGGCGGATCTCGACGATCGACGCGTTGGACAATTGGTACTACTACAGCTCGTGGACTCGGGGCGTGTTCATCGGCGACTACGTATACGCCGTGACGGACGAGCGGATTCGTTCGGCGGGGCTGGGAGACGTGAACACGGTGCTCGACACGCTGGAGCTGGGCGACTGACGTTCCGCGCGTCGCGGGGCGTGATCGGCCTATCAGAAACGCGATCGTGAGGGAGGGTTCTCCACGGCGGCGAGGTCGCCGCCGTGGAGACGCTTTTTTTTGCTGGCTGCCCGCTTCATCCTTCCCAGACAGAAGTTGCCGCGGCGACGAGAATAGCGCGTTATCCACTCTTTATCCTTTGTGTTACTGACTTCGTAGTCCTCCCGGGCGTTGAGGGGGTCGGGGTCCGGGGTTCCGGAGGGTGGCTTCTGGTGGGCGCTGGGCGCGTGCGTTGGGGGGAAGCGATGTTCCGGAATGTCCCGGAATGCACCATTTCCACGGAGGGGTGTGATGCGTTGTGGAGCTTGCCACATGGTCTGGCGCGATCTTGCTCCCGCGAGCCGTCGGTTGAGATAAGGTCTTGTTAATACAAGTGTTATCCCAAGGCCTGGCCGAGAAAAGGTTCCTGACACCTTTTACGGCTGCTTCTATCTGGCTGTTCGGTCGAGGTAGTCCTGGAAGGCGCCGTCTTGGATTTGAGCGACGAGGTCGTGGAGGCGCCAGATGAGCTCGTCGGCGTCGGGGGCGACGATGGTGAGCTCCAGGCCGGTGGGTCGGGTGGTCAGGGTGACGCCTTCGGGCAGGTCGACGGGATCTCTTCGCGGGCGGTTGACGCGGTCTTCATCGTCCATGGCGTTTCCTCAGGTCCGGGAGTGTCGTGTGAGCGTTCCAGCATGGGCACGGGCGGTCCCGGCCATCAAGCGCTGCTCCTGTTGTACGGGGATTGGGTGGAGATTTCCACGGGGCCCCGCAGCTCGCGGGGATGCTTGGTCCCGTGGGATGAACGTTCGGTTGGTTTCGGCGCGCAGGGGCGCTCGCCCTTGCGACAGGGATGAGGGGATCCGCGCTGGATGAATCCCGCGGCTCGGGGGGGGAGGTGAGACTCCGTGGCGACTTGTGAATCCGGCAACTCGGGCTGGTGGTCGAGGGTTCGGGGCTATTCGAAGCTCCATGTTCCGAAGAGCTCGGGGACCAGGAAGCTGTCTTTCATGGGCGACCATGAGCTCCATTCTCGTTGGGTGCCGCAGCGCTGTCTGCAGAGATTGGCTCCGAGCTTCATTCCAGGGGTGGGCGGGGTCATTTTGAGGGAGGACCAGGGGATGGCCATCTCGGCGATCCAGTAGTCGAGTCCGATGCGGACGGCGCGGTCCCAGGGGGGGTTGTGGTCGCTTACGGGTCCGTTGCTGACGGCGTCCCATGCGACGCCCTTTGGATTGAGCATGAAGTGGTAGAAGGGCTTGGTGTTTCCCGGGGCGGAGATCATGATTTCGATGTCGTCGCCTCTCCAGACCTCGTCGTCGTGCTTGTCGCCGTAGACGGGCATCTGATCGGGGGTCGGCTCCTGGCATCGGAAGGCGATATAGAGGGCCCGATCGTCGTAGGCGAGCCAGGCGAGGGTGGCGGCCTTGAGGGGGGAGGACTGGAGGCCGAGGGGCTTGAACTCGGGGAGGGGCTTCGTTTGGTTCCAGGCCTCGTCGTTGAGGACGCCGTCGATCTTGGGCGGGTCAACGCCCTGGGGGAGCTTTCGGATGGTGGCGGTTCGGCGTTCGGTCTTTGCGGCCGTTGCCAGTCGCTCCTTTTGGGTGGCGGCGTTGACGATCGGCGCGAGGTCGAAGCCGAGGGGGTAATCCTCACGGTACTTGACCCAGGCCGATCGAATCGCCTGCTCGCAGCCATCGGGGAGGCCAGCGCCGGTCCACCAGTTCATTCGCTCGCTGTAGCACCAGACGTATTGGTCGGTCGTTTGGAGGGCCCAGTAGGCGTTGTGCTGAAACCACTTGGCCTGGTCGGGGGGGCTCATGTAGTGGCCGAGGGTTTTGGTGGTTCGCTTGGCGAAGTACTCATCGACGTAGAGGGCTTGGCCGGCGCGGACGTGGGCGCGGTACTTGTCCCAGAGGGCGGGGTCGATGAGCAGGAGGGCGTTCTGTGTGATCTGCTGGTAGGCCCTGAAGTACTGCTCGGACTGGGTGTAGTAGTAGGACAGCTCGTTGCCGTCGATGATGACCGCGCCGGGCTCGGCGGCGTCGAGCATTCCGTTGAGGAAGGCGGGGAGGAGCCCGTAGGTCTCGCGCGCGAGGAGTTCCTTGCGTTGTCCGGGGGCCATGGGGACGGCGAGTCGCCGGACGTAGCTGATTTGGAAGAAGGTGAGGAGCTTTGGGCGAGGGAGTTCGGCCTGGATGGCGAGGAGGAACTGCCGGCCTCGACGGCGCGCGACGGTCTCGTACTGCTCGAAGGTCTTGCTCGCGCGATGGGGGAGCTTGTCGTACTGCCAGGGGTTGGCGCCGTAGGGCTCGGGATCGAAGCAGACGCCGACGCACCGCGCGATTCTCGCGGCGCGGGCGACGAGGCGTACGTTGTTCTCGATGGCGTTCCAGTGCTCGTCGTTGAACCAGTCCTGGTCGGAGGCGGCCCACATGATGACGAAGTTGTCGGTGAGCCTTCCCCACTGGATCTGTCGGAGGTTTTCGTAGTCGTCCGCGAACTGGGCGTCGGTCCAGGGCGTCGGGGTGAGGACCTTTCCGCCGCCCTCGAGCTTGAAGACGAGCCCGTCGAAGGGTTTCGTCTGCATCTGGGCAACGTGTTGGCGGAGGAAGCCGGGAAAGGGGACGTCCCAGCCGTATTCGATGAGCTTCTTGTCGAGGTCCTGCACACCTCGATGCGGGGCGTTGGCCGGTGAGGTGGTTGCGGACAGGCCGACGAGCGTTGCGGACGCGATGATCAGGTTGAACATCCAGGGATCCTCTCTTGCGGGCGCGGGTGGAGTCGAGCGAAATCGGACGCGGCCTGCCGATGCTCTACTGTAGTGAATTCGCCCCCCTCTTGGCGAGTCCGGGGACGCGTTCGACGCGGGTTTGCGCGTCCCGAGGTCCTTCTTGCGGGTTGGGGTCCGGGAGGTTAAGGTAGTTTGTGTAGGTAATAGTCTCGATGTGGAGAACCCTCGATTTCGTTACCGCATCCATGGGAGAGCTTAGCGATGATTCGAGCCGTAAGCGTGTCTGTTGCCGTTGTCATGCTACTTTGTCTGAGCACCGTCGAGCTGCGGGCCGCCGAGTGTTGCCAGAAGAAGGACAACGTTCCGCCGCCGGGTTTCACGGCCCTGTTCAACGGGAAGGACCTAACGGGGTGGAAGGGGCTGGTGGCGGACCCGGAGAAGCGGGCGAAGATGTCTCCGGAGCAGTTGGCCAAGGCCCAGAAGGTCGCCGACAACCTGATGCGGAAGCACTGGAACGTCGAGGACGGGGCGTTCGTCTTCGATGGCAAAGGTCAGAGCATCTGCACGGCAAAGGACTATGGCGACTTCGAGATGTACGTCGACTGGAAGATCAAGGAGAAGGGCGACAGCGGGATCTATCTTCGCGGCTCGCCTCAGGTGCAGATCTGGGACCCGAAGAACCAGAAGGGCATCGGCTCCGGGGGGCTCTACAACAACCAGAAGAACCCGTCCAAGCCGGTGGTTTGTGCCGACAACCCGATCGGCGAGTGGAACACGTTCAAGATCAAGATGGTCGGCGAGCGGGTATGGGTTCACCTGAACGGCAAGCTGGTGGTCGACGGCGTCGTGATGGAGAACTATTGGGACCGCAAGAAGCCGATCTACCCGACCGGCCAGATCGAGCTCCAGAACCACGGCAACACGCTGTGGTTCAAGAACATCTACATCCGCGAGATTCCGCGGGAGGATGAGAAGTCGAAGTAGGGCGTCAGGCGGAACCTTCCGGTCTTGCGCAGACGGTCCTCCGGCGGGGCTCGCCCACGTCGAGGGGGATGATATGCGCCGCCTGTTGATCTGTCTTGCGTTCTGTGTGGTCGTGGGGATTGCGAGTGATCTCCTGGGGGATCCGGGGCCCATCGACCTTTCTCGAGCGGCCGTTGTGGTTCGAGAGGGGGTGCAGGATCCGTCTGAGAAGATGGCGGGTCATCTCTTCGTGGATGAGGTGGCCAAGCGGACCGGACTGCGTCTACGGCTCGGCAACACTTGGCCGGCGAAGGCCAACACCGTCATCGCGATCTGCACGCGCGGCGGCAAGTCGTCTTGGTCGAACCTTGTGCCTCGGAGCGAGGGCAAGGACTTACCTGAGCTCAAGCCTGAAGGCTTCGCCATCCGCGTGGTCAGGAAGCCGAACGAGCCGAATCGCGACGTCGTGTTCGTCATCGGCGTCGACGGTCGGGGGGTGATATTCGGCGTCGGTCGGCTTCTGCGAGAGATGTCTTGGCGCAGGGGGGGGCTGGCGGTCAAGGGCACGCTGGACGTTTCGACATCGCCGACGTATCCGATTCGGGGGCACCAGCTCGGCTATCGTCACACGGCGAACAGCTACGACGCGTGGACGCCGGTCCAGTATGAGCAGTACATCCGCGAGTTGATCGTCTTCGGAGCGAACTGCATCGAGGACATCCCCTTCCAGGACGCTCCGAGCAGCCCGGTGATGCCGGTGGCCCGCAAGGTGATGAACCTCAAGGTCGGGGAGATCTGCGCGAGGTACGGCATCGATCACTGGGCGTGGACGCCGGCGGACTTCTCCTTGAAGGACGCGAAGCGGCGTCAGGCGGAGCTGGACCGGAACGAGGATTACTATCGGAGCTGCCCGCGGCTGGACCACGTGTTCGTGCCGGGGGGCGACCCGGGGGACAACCCGGTCGAGCTGCTGATGCCGTACTTGAAGGACCTGCATGCGCGCCTGGTCAAGCATCATCCCAAGGCGGGGGTTTGGGTTTCTCTTCAAGGCTTCAGTCCGGGGCAGGTCAAGGCGTTCCATGACATCGTGAACCAGCAGAAGCCGGGGTGGCTGGCGGGGGTGGTGGCGGGGCCATCGAGCCCGCCGATCCCGGAGACGCGTGTGCGTTTGCCTCGGTCTTATCGCCTGCGGTGGTATCCCGACATCACGCACTGCGTGCTGTCTCAGTTCGAGGTGCACTATTGGGACCCGGCTTTCGCGCTGACGCTCGGACGGGAGCCGGTGAATCCACGGCCGGTGGAGTACGCGGGGGTTTTCCGGTTCTGGGCCCCGCACACGGACGGCTTCTTGACGTACTCGGACGGCATCAACGACGACGTGAACAAGGCGGTCTGGAGCCAGCTCGGGTGGTCGCCCGAACGGGACGTCCGCGAGATCCTGGTCGAGTACGGGAGGTTCTTTTTCGGGTCGAAGGTTGGGGAGGCCGTGGCGGACGGGCTTCTTGCGTTGGAATACAACTGGAAGGGGAGCCTGGGCGAGAACCCGTGCGTCTTGGGCGCGCTGAAGCTCTGGCAGCAGTTGGAGAAGGAGTATCCGGAGCTGCTGGACGACTGGCGATTCCAGGTTCATCTGATGCGGGCGTACTATGACGCGTACGTTCGGGCGCGGTTATTGAACGAGACGAGGCTCGAGAAGAGGGCGATGGCGGTTTTGGGCGAGGCGAAGCAGATTGGGGCGGAGGCGGCGATGGACAAGGCCCTGCAGGTCCTGTCTCGGTCGGAGTCGCAGCCGTTTCGTCCCAAGACGCGCAGGCGGATCGAGGAGTTGGCGGAGGCGGCGTTCCGATCGATCGGTCTTCAGACCAGCGTCAAGCGTTACCACGCTCGGAACGCCGAGCGGGGGGCGGTGCTGGACTTCTTGGATCGTCCGTTGAACAACCGGTGGTGGCTGGAGGACGAGTTCGCCGAGATCCGCAAGCTGGGGGACGAGAAGTCCAAGCTGGCCAGGCTGGAGGTCATCCGGACGTGGGAGCATCCGGGCGAGAAGAGCTTCTATGACGACATCGGGCACGTCGGCAAGTCGCCGCACGTGATCCAGACGGAGGGGGCCAACACAGATCCGGAGATGGTCCGTCACGACGGGTTCAGTCACTCGACGCATTGGAACGGGGGGATGAGCCGACGGCGGCTATCGTGGCTGCATCACATGCGTTGGCCAGCGGGCCTTCTGTACGAGGGGGTCGATCCGACGGCGGATTACGTGGTTCGCCTGACGGGCAAGGGCATGCCGAAGCTCCGCGCGGACGGCGAGTTGCTCAAGCCGAGCAAGACATCGGAGAACATCGGGGAGTTCAAGGAGTATCCCATCCCGAAGAAGCTCACCGCGGACGGCAAGCTGAAGCTCACGTTCGATGCGATCGACGAATCGCGCCTAAACTGGCGGCAGCACTCGCACGTGGCGGAGGTGTGGGTGTTGAAGCGGTGATTCCTGGGCGCGGGCCAGGCTAGTGAAAGCGGATTTCGGGTGCCGTTTTCTGGGGATCAGCGGATCGCGTGAAGGCAGAAGGCCTTGGCCTGAGCGGCCAAGGCCTTCTGCTTCAAGTCGCCGAGCGCGACGCCGGGGCCGGTCGAGGCCGACGACGGCGAGGCTCCTTGTTTGTCGGTGGCGGTCTAGAGTTTATGCGTGTCTTGGATCGCCTTTCGGACCTTCGGATCGAGATTGGGGAACTTGTCGAAGTACTCGACGCGTTCCTTGTTGAGGGTCTTGACCATGGCCTCTCTTTCCTCGGCGCCGTAGACTTCTCGGGGATCGAAGACTTTCATGTCGAACTTGTTGCCCTTCTCGTCGGTCACGCCGCCGGCGACGTAGCGCGTGCCGAAGTCGGGATCGTCCTTCCAAACGGCCTCATTTCGGAAGACGGCTCGGGTGAGGTAGCCGATGCCGTTCTTCCAGGGGCGGGTGGCCTTACGCTTTGGCTGCAGGAGGTTCTCGGGATTGGGGATCTCTCCGACGCCGCCGGTATTCATGAGGAAGGACCTGACCTTGTCGCGATATCGGTGGACGAATTCGAGGAAGAGGTTTCCCTCCTCGTCGGGGCTTCCGACGATGAAGGGGTTGGTCCCGACGCAACGAAGGGATTGTCCGATTCGGGTGGGGTCGCCGGCGGCGGTCTCGATCGACTCACCGAGCATGAAGTAGGCGGCGGCCTGGTCCGGGGTCAGTTCCTGCATGAGCGGACAGACGCTGTTCCGTCGGGTATTGAAGATGAAGTAGACGGCATCGAGATCGTCGAGGGCGGGGAAGTCGATGGCGTCGAATCGTCGGGAGGGCGGCAGCGCGCTGAGCGGGAGGATGGCGCGTCCGTTGGCGCAGAGATCTTCCTCGAGGAAGAGCATGTCGCCGCGATAGTCCTGATAGAAGTTCTGTGAGACGAATTCCGAGGACTGGGTGGCGGGGCGCAGGAGCAGGTCGTCCTCATCGAGGTCGGTCTTGAGGAACATGGCCTGTTCGGTGCCCAGGACGCGTCCGTCCTTGAGGCGTAGCCCGACGAAGTCGTCCTGGACGATGAGGGATTGCTCGCCTTCCCCGTCCAAGTAGTGCGTGTGGCCGACGTTGGTCGTCTTGCCGGTACCGCTGAGGCCGAAGACGAGGACGCCCAGGCGACGGAGCTTTCCGGATTTGGCGTCGCGGGCGATGACGATCTTGCTGCCGGCGTGGACGCCGAGGATTTCCTTTTTCTTTGCGAGCCACATAGCCATTCGCAAGAAGCCCTTTTTGCACTCGCCCATGTAGTCGCTGCCGACGCCGACGGTGACGCGCTGTTCGGGCCAAGTGTAGAAGCGTCCGAAGTCGCCGGTGTGGATCTCGGGGACCATGAGGATCCTCAGGCTGGCGGCGCCTTCGACGGGATCGACGCACTGGACCATTTTTCGCCACATGTATCCGATGTGGTGATTGAGCCTGTTCTTGGTCGTGACGAGCAGATTGCAGTTGAAGGTGAAGTTCAGGTCCTCACCGCTTCCCATGATGCCCATCACGTAATCGATGGGGAGTTGGTTGGTATGTCCGGCATAGGACTTGCCGTTATGCTCGCCGCCGAAGACGCGCGTCATGAAGAGGGGCATGGCCGCGATGGTATCGGTCATCGTCTGGCTGGGGTTCTTGATCACGACGCTGTCGCTGCCCAGGATGACGGAGAACTTGGCGGATCGGTTGCGGACCTTTGTATCCCAGTTGTACCCGCCGTAGATATTCCGCTGGCCCACGGATTCGGCGATTCGGCCCAACTCGGGCCCCGTATAGAGGGTCACGTTGGTACCGACATGCCGTGAACGCTCGACCAGGCCATCGACTTTCCCGAGGACTTTCTTGCCGTCGTACTGCTCGCTCATTACATGATCTCCCTACTGGACAAAAAAAGGCAAGACAGTGTAGCAGAGGATACGGGGATGCTCCAGTACGTCCTGAGGAAAACCCCAATCATGCGGCGTTGGAGCCCGCCGGAGGTCGTCTCGGAGGCTGGACGGGGGGTTAATGTCCATACTGACTCTTCTGGATCGCAATCCAAACAGGGCCTACCATGAGTCGACTCTCGGAATCGTTGGGCGTCAATGACCCAGCAATTCGGGGGGCACGGCTTGCCGCGGGCTCCACCGGCTTTGTCTTGGCGCCCGTGCGGGATAGAATGGTAGGTTCGCCGCCAGGCGTAACGGCGGGGATCTGCATGCGAAGGGGGACGTCCTTGAACCCATGGACTCTGGCGGCGGCACTCGCGGCCATATTCGTTCTGCTCGACACCGACTCGGTGCTGGCCTGGGGCCCGGCGACGCACGTGCGGTTGGCGTGTGACGTCTTACACCACATCGATCTGCTGCCCTCGGCCATCGCGGGGGTCCTGGGCAAATTCGCCATGGACTTTCTCTACGGGAACATCGCGGCGGACGTCGTATTCGCCAAGCGTCTTAGCAAGGTGAAGCAGTTCTGTCATCACTGGGCGACGGGCTTCAACCTGCTCGACGCGGCACAGGAGGATCGGGAGCGGGCGTTCGCTCTGGGTTACCTCACGCACTTGGCCTGCGACACGGTGGCGCACAACAAGTACGTGCCCCGACAGGTGACGGTGACGGGCACGACGTCGTCGTTCGGACACTTCTACTGGGAGCTCCGCGCGGACGCCGACGTGGAACCCCTGTACTGGCGGCGGCTGCGGCAGACGATTCTGGCGACGTTCCCGGATCACGATGCGCTGATGGCGCGGCAGCTCGATCGGGGATTGCTGCCGTTCCGGGTGAATCGGCGGTTGTTTTCGCGTGTCAACCGGCTCCACAGCGAGCGGTGGTGGTACCAGACGGTCCGGATGTGGGATCGGGTCACGCGTTGGGAGCTGAGCACGCAGATGGTCCGTCGTTACCGTATCGAGGCGGTGGACTGCGCGCTGCAACTTCTGACGGAACAGCGCGACAGCTCACTGATGCACGTGGACCCGAGCGGGAACCTGGCGCTGCGATACGCGCGGGACTCGCGTCGGTATCTTCGCCGGATGCGCCGGGCCGGTCTGCTCTTGCCGCATGTCATGACCGAGATGACCCATTCCCAAGAACCCAGCGAGACGAACGGGTTCTCGCAGCTCGAATCCGGCTAGCACCGCTTCGGGCCGGACCCTTTCGCATAGCGCGGATACGCTTACCTGGCGTCCGAACGGGCTGGAAGCCCGCCGCACGGCCGCTGGCGACTCACTCACCGAAAGCGGCACTGGACGGCATTCGCGAAAAACGGCGTCTTGCCGGTTGCCTATCGAGCCCCAATGTCTTAGAACATGGCTGCACGTTGGGGGTTGTCCGGCGGTCAAGGAATGCGCACTTTTCCCATGCGAAGAACGGTTGTGTCTTTGGCGGTTGGCATCGTAACGGCCTGTGGGTGCGGGGATCCCCAGGGGCCGACCACTCGACCGACGACTCGGCCGGGGCTCGCGGCGACGCGGCCCGCGCCGCGAACGGGTCGGACCGTGCCACAGGAAGAGAACCGGCCCTGGTTTCCGGGACGGGGTCGTCTCAGCCAGGAGCTTCTTGATCGGCACGGGTTGCCTTCGGTGAGTCTGCGCAAGAGCGGACTCGGGTCGACGATCTTGTGGGAGACCTTCTCGGACGCCAAGAGCGAGGAGGTTCCCGGGTGGCAGCGTGTCGGCAAGCCGATCGTCGTGATCCGGGGCGACGTGGACCAGGGCAAATGGCTTCAGCTTCGCGGCGACGGGACCGCCGGTCAGGACGGACTGACCCGGAGCCTGCCCAGCGAGGACGTGGCCGGACAGGTGGTGCGGGTTGAGGTCAAGGTGCTTCAGCAGTCGGTCGCCCGGATCCAGCCCGCCGATCTGCCGGAGGTACGGTTGGCGTGGCGGGAAGGCGACGGCAAGACGTCGGGCGCGTCGCTGGAGCTGGTCACCTATTCCTCGCCGGGTTGGGAGACGTGCGAGACTTACGTGGCGGTACCCTCAGGGGCCAAAGACCCGCGGGTGACGCTGACGCAGAAGAGCAAGACCTCGACGGTCGGGTTGGACGACGTCCTCGTCGAGCGGGTCGAGCCGCTGGTGGCCGCTCACGTAGCGGGAACGACGGGCACGAGGACGAACCTGATCGACGGCGGCGACTTCGAGGTGGGTCAGCGGAACTTCAGCGTGTACGGCGCTCGGCAGGTGCCGGGGCGGAGCGAGCTACGAGCATGCCCGCTGGCCTGGATGATCGACGAGACCCTCAAGACACCCGTTGGAAAGCGGTCGTTGCGGATCCCTCTGAACACGGACGAGTTTCGACTGGCGTTCGGGTGGGTCCGGGTCGTTCCGGGCAAGACCTATTACGTCTCGCTCTATGCCCGGGCGAGCAAGACGGTCCGACTGCGCGTCGGGCTGGTGGCGTATCCAGGGGTGTTTCACTACGACTACTTCACCGCGGACGAGAAGTTCCAGCGGATGATCGTGGAGGTTCCGGTGAAGCCGGACGCGGCGTGGTCGGCGGCGGCCATCGTGGTTCGCCCGCACGAGGCCTATCCGCAGAGCGATTCGGAATTCCTGTGGATCGACGGGGTCAGCCTGACAGTCGCGGCGCCGAAGGAGACGTACGAGGCGCCGGTTCCGGTGGAGGTCGGTATCGTCGGGCCGGGGTTTGATCCCCAGGAGATCTCGCATCTGGTCCAGACGGGCAAGCCGGCGGAGCTGTCGGTTCGGATGACGAACTATCAGGAGACGGCGTACGCTGGCGAGGTCGCGTTTGACGTGGTGGACGCGTTCGATCAGCCCGTGGCCGGGGCGCAGCAGACGCTGAAGGCGTCGGTGCCGCCGGGGCAGACCGTCGAGGAGAAGATCGGCCCGCTGTCGCTGCCTCGGGGCTACTACAAGGTGATCGCGACGGCGTGGCCTGGAGGCATTCACCAGGGGCGGCCTCATTCGACGGCGGAGCGGGCGTTCGGCGTGGTGAACCTTTCCGACCCGGTGCCGACGGGCAACTACTTCGGGATGACGGTCGAGAACCCTCGGATGTCGCAGCGGATCACGCAGCTTGGCGCGGGCTGGGTCTGGCTGGAGGCGTCGCGCCAGTGGTCGGAGACGTCCGACGGGAAGCTTGATTGGTCGTGGTATACGGCGCTGATCGACAGGGCCCGCAAGCAGAATCTGGAGGTCCTGGCGGATCTCGCCTGGTCCGGTCCCGACGGGCGGCGCCCGTCGGCGGGCAGTCAATGGCAGACGGTTTGCAGAGGCTTCGGCGCGGTGAGCAAGGGGAAGGTGGACGGTGTCGGGGTTCTCGATCAGGCGGGATTGAGGGGCATGCCGGCGTCGGATTATGTCGCGTTGCTGGGCGAGGCGGCCAGCGAGATCCGGCGGGAGGCGGGCAAGGCGGAGGTGTACGCGACGGTGCCCGACGGATCGGCGGGGGAGCAGCTCTCGTGGTTGAAGGAGGCGATGAAGGGCGGCGGGCTGGCGCGGTCTGCCAAGGGGATATCGCTCCGGTTCCGCGCGACGCGATTCCCGGAGGACATTGAGCCCGCGCTCGAGGAGATTCGATCGTGGCGTAAGACGTATCCGTCGTTCGAGAAGTACGTGGACGTGGCGGTGGGGGAGCGTGGCCCCACGGCGTATCTCCACGTACCGAACCTGTATGGGTATCGCCAGCACGACGCCTCCTCGCGGCCGGACGTGGAGGACCCCGTGCTTCACGCGTCGCGTCTGGTCCGTGCGATGGCGATACGGCAGTTCGCGATCATTGACCGCGCGGCGTGGTGGATCGAGTCGTACCGTCCTCCGGACATCCTGCGTCCGACGACGGATCCACAGTGTCACGAGTACGACAACGCGCCTCGTCCCTGTCTTGTGGCGTTCGACTTCATGGCCGAGATGCTGAACCCCACGGCGCTGACGGAATGGATCGATCTTCCTCAGCAGATTCGCGCTTTGTGCTTCGACAACGCCGACGGCGATCTGGTCGTTCTGATCTGGCGGCCTTACGGGTGGGCGCTGAGGCCGGTGGCGCTCAAGGGGCTGGCGGGCAAGGTGACGGTGTACGACCTGTTCGGTCGTCGCGAGCTTCATCCGATTCAGGGCGGGGATCTGACGGTGATGGTCAACGAGGCGGTTCGCTACCTGCGGGTTCCGTCCTCGGTCAAGCGAGAGGCGCTGGAGGCGCTGCGGCATCCGATTCCGACGACAGCGCCGTCGGCGCTGCCACCCGGCACGACGCCCAAGCCCGAGCCGAAGCCGGGGAAGTGAGCGGCGGCAAGCGGCTCGACGACTCAGCTACCGATCCCAAATGACTGTGCGAGATCAATCGCCGGGCGCGCGGCGGTCACGTAGCGTGGGCGTGCCGCGCATGAATCACGGGCGAGACGCCCGCGCTACGCTGGCGCAGAATGGCGCACGATCATTGAGGCGACGTACCGGCCCGGGGCGAGGAGGGAATTGGGCGCGTAGAAAGGGCACACCATCGGTGTGCCCTGGAGGTGCTACAAGAGCGTAGACCGCGTCTCGGAGTGGCCCGAAGCCGGGTTCTATTCGACCCGCTTCAGCTTGAGCTTGTCGCCGCTCCGCTTGAGCTCGAGCGTACGGTTCATGTACACGACGGCGTTCCAGACCTGATCACCCTCTTTGGAGCTCAGCTTCAACTGGAAGCCGTTGAACTGGTACTTGCCCGTCGTCATCTTGGTTTCTTTCAGCCCCTCCTTGCTGGTCTGAATGACGTCGGCCCGGTAGACGCCATCGTCGGTGAACTCGGCGCTTTTGATGATGGTCTTGGCCTGCTTCAGCTCCGGGGCATTCTTATCCACCTGCCATTTGCCCACGATCGCTTTGTTGCACCCAGCCAGCACAAACAGACTCAACGACATGACAGCGAGTTTGGCTTTCACGATAGGCTCCTTTGTTGGCCACTACTGCCGGGTGTCTGGCGAGACGCTCACCCGAATCGGGACGAAAGAGACCCTCACTCCGCGCCAAGTACGAGCCGGGTCCATGGTTAGGTTAACGTAGCCCTGGTCGCGTTGTCAACGGCTTGGTCGACATACGAGCGTAAGAATCCCTTCCCGCTCGACCGTCGGAGTCCGGGATACGTCAACGCTCATGATGACGGGCTCGCCACGGAAGACGGGCCTCGCTCAGGACGGCTTGCCGCGCGGTGTCTCGGCGGAGGGCCGGCGCCCCGCTGCCTCGGGCAAGATCCCCTTGGAGGGGAGCGGTGCTCTTTCCACGGTGATCATTCCCTTGGCGTCGGGACTGAGCCGGATCTCCTTGATCTGCGGATAGTACGTCGTCAGACATGCCGGCATGCGCCGTCCTCCCCAGGGTCGTCGAGCCTCCCCGATGCGATCGCCAACCGACAGATCGACCCGGTGTTCCGCCGTGTCGGCGTCGAGTCAGATGTCCGCGCTGTCGCGATACGATGCGATGTGATTGCGCCTATGCCAAGATCCGCAGCGCGACGGCGCCAGCGTCTTCGTTGTGCGTGTGTCTCCCTATCTCTTTGTCGGCTAGGGCCTAGCCGCGGCTGTAGGAAAACCGCTCGTGCGAAGCTGAGGGGGCAATGCGGTGAAGCTGGAGGCGGTTTCGGACCCAGCGCGTCTGATGATCTGGTGGGACATTCCAATTGCGATTGCGTCCTGGGAGCTCCGTCGATTCCACATCCGCGGCCCGAGCCGCAGGATTCCTGTCGTGCGGAGTCTGGCGGGCGGGATGAATCCCACGGGACGGGCTGATCGTTCGGCCATGCTCGATGCGTCGCGACGCGCCCCGGCGCGGGCCACCGGCGCGCCTCTTGCAGGTCCCGCCCGAGACGCTTAGAATCGCCCGAAGGAGGGGCGGGTTCTTTTCTCTCCGGTTCCCCTCCATGGAAGGAGCGGGGAGTACGACATGATCGCGCAGGCGTCGGCGCTCAACACTCATGTTCTCGTGCTCAATAAGCACTACATGGCCCTACGGGTCACGAGTGCGCGGCGGGCGTTTTCTCTACTCTTCCGCGAGATCGCCGAGGTGATCGACGTCGAGGACGGGCGGTACGTCAGCTACGACTTCGAGAGCTGGCGGGAAGTGAGCGCCTTTCATCGCGAGTTCCAGCCCGAGCGTCATGACTGGGTTCGGAGCGTTCGGTTCAGCATCGCCGTTCCGCGGATCATCCGGCTGCTGGCGTACGATCGTCTTCCCAAGGCGGACGTCAAGCTGAACCGTCGGAACGTCTACGCTCGCGACCGCAGCCACTGCCAGTACTGCGGCAAGCGTTTCTCGACGACGGATCTGTCTTTGGATCACATCGTTCCGCGGAGCCAGGGGGGCGAGACGACGTGGGAGAACATCGTCTGCTGCTGCCTGAAGTGCAACGTTCGCAAGGGGGGTCGGACGCCGAAGGAGGCCGGCATGAGCCTGATCCAGAAGCCGGTCAAGCCGCGGCGCTCGCCGGTCATCCACATCAAGCTGTCCAACAGCAAGTATGCCAGTTGGAGGCAGTTCCTGGATCACGCCTACTGGTCGGTTGAGCTGAAGTAGGGTTCGGGCGGTCTGCTACTCGATATCCAAGAAGTCGATGGCTTTGCTTCGCGCGCCCATGAGTCGGGCGACACGTCGCCATTTCGGGTCGGCGCCCTTTCGCCAGATGACGTTGTCGACGAGCAGTCTGGGCGTAACGTTCTGGCGCCACCACCGGATCATCCGGTCGGCGTCGGCGTCGGTGACTTCCCGCTCGGGCGCGTCGGTCATGTCGGGCGGGCGTCCGATCGCCTCGCCGATGAAGGTCATCCACCTGGCCGTCCGCTCGGCCGCGAAGGCTCGCATCGCCTTGTCGGGGCCTTTGAGGTAGCGGAACAGGATTCCGTCGGCGGACAGATCTCCCAACTCCAATCGCCCGATCGTCGCGCCGAGTCCCAGCCAGGAGAGCGGCGCGTCGCTGACCTGTCGCAGCCAGGGCTGGACGTCATCGCCGCCGAGGCGTGCCACGTAGGAGGCCATTTTGGCCTGGACCTCGGCGGGGGATTCCTTGACGGCGGCGGCGCGGAGCAGTTCGAGGCGTTCTCGTGCCTGCATCTTCTGCAGGCCGTAGGCGGCGGCCTCTCTGAGGTGGGGATTGTCGCTCTCTTGGAGGGTGCGGCTGAGGATCGCCGAGGCGCGCGGGCCGCCGAGCGTGCCGAGATTCCACAGGATTTTCTGTCGCTTGGCCTGATCGGCCCGGGCGAGGTCTCGCTCGA
Source organism: Phycisphaerae bacterium (assembly GCA_016927755.1). Lineage (GTDB taxonomy): Bacteria > Planctomycetota > Phycisphaerae > UBA1845 > JAFGLZ01 > JAFGLZ01. The sequence goes on along the minus strand of JAFGLZ010000070.1, from coordinate 8,905 downwards.
GTTGACGGACCTGATGGGACGTCGAGGTGAGCCATAGCGCGCAGGCTATTCCCCCGACGGCCACGACCGTTAGGCCGGTTACGACCAGGATCACGAATCGGCGTTTGGAGGCCACATTTGCTCTCCGGACGAAGGGGTCATTATAGCGTAGATGAGCGGGGGGGGGCAGCAAGCGGGCCGAACAGCGTTGGTCAGGTGGTCCACCTCTTGAGAAGTGGACGACGTACGTGCATCGTGAATTCGAGCTGCCCACCGCTGAAGCGATGGGTCGCCCGCCAAGGTCGGACGGGCCTTCTGACATGGAACGAGACACGGGTCCGCGGAACGCCGCCCTGATTGAGATCGATGCATCTCGCTGACGTCTTGCTTGTTCAGTCCGAATGATCTCTCTGTGCGGACCCATGCCACCCGCGGCGAGACAGGCTAACCGGAAAGGGACCTAGCATGCATCGTTCGGGCGGAGGGGGCGGCTGACGAAGCGTTGGCAGCAGGGCTGGCCCGGGGCGATGAGCATGGCGTGTCGTTTCGGCAGGAGGATGGCCGAGATGGTCGTCTCATAGGGCGGTGGGTGCCTGCAGATGGTCATGTCGCTTCCGGCGCCGTCCTCGCCGTGATCGGCCATCAGGGAGATGAGGTCGTCGAGGCTCCAGGCGCCGCGTTCATTGAGCAATCGGCGCGCGCGATCGAGGCGGGCCAGGCTGCTCGGGCCGATCCATCGCCACCCGCGGCCCTGCCACCAGTGGGCGTGGTCGCCGAAGGCGGTGTCCATCAACGTGGTCTCCTGGGCCTGGTAGTGGTTCGTGTTGATGACGCAGCCTTCCTGGGCTCGTCGCACGGCCCAGCTCGTCGGGGAGATCTCGACGGCGACGACGTCGCCGTCGGCGTCGGCCAGCGTCAGCAGGGCGCCGCCGCTCCGCGGGGACTGCTCGATGAGGGCGAGGGCTTCGTCAACGCGGGCGCACCGCTCGAGCACTTCCTGGACGATGAGTGTGATGGGCACGTGGCAGCCGCTTTTGTCTCGGGGGTAGCCGAGGTTGTAGGCGACGGCCAGGCCGCACTCGTTGACGCCGGTGTGGGAGCCGGCCAGCATGGGAAACGTGAGCTGCATCGAGGCGTGGCGGTCGGTGGGCGAGTCCCATCTGAGCGTATTGAAGGGTTTGGTTTCGGCGGGGAGGTCGAAGACCCGCGCGATGGCGGGCTCGGCGAGGGTGGTCCGCTCCGGCGCGAAGGCGACGGAGGTACAGGCGGGTATCCGGAGGGCGGGCTGGGTTTGCTGCTCGAGAAAGAGCATGAGCCAGAGGTCGCGGAGGTCGAGACGGGATCCCTCGGCGATGCCGAGCAGGCGTTCGTACTGTCGCGGATAGTGTCGCTGTACGTCGCGGGGGACGGTTCGGCCGGCGAGGAATCGCCCGCCCCAGAGGATGACTCCGGCGGGCAACCAGGCGGGTTTGATCTGATGGACTCGATCGTTCTCGAGGACGACCTCACGGAGGCCGCGGTGGGCCGCGTCGGCCAGGGCTTGGCCCTGCCAGCGTCCCATTTCTCTCGGGTCGCCGGCGCAGCGAATCTCGAAGACGCCGGGCACGGGTTCACAGGGGAAGCTCCCCTCCAGGGATTCCGCCATCGCGCTGCCCTCTCCGTGGGTCGGGTTTGAGCGAGGCGCGGGCTACTCCTTGGGCAGCCGCGCCAGGCTCTCGTTGCTACCGATCAGGACCAGCACGTCGCCCGGCTCGATCGGCTCATCGGGATCGACGACGGCGATGAACTTCCATCGCTCGGCCTCTCCGGGCTTGGAGTCGGGGGACTCGAGTCTGCGAATCGCCACGAGGTTGAGCTTGTACTTCGGTCGCAGCTCCAGCTCGCGAAGCGTCTTGTAGACGAACGCCTGTGGGGCGGGGACCTGCACGAGATTGTGTTTGCTGTCCAGCTCGATGAAGGATTCGAACTGGGGCATCATGAGACTGTTTGCCCATCGCGCGGCGGACTCATCCTCTGGATAGACGACGTCATCGGCGCCGACGCGTTCGAGGATGCGTCCTTGCACGCCGCTACCGGCGCGCGCCACGACTCGCGGAACGCCGATCTGCTTGAGGGTGGTGACGGTCAGGATGTTGGCCTCGAAATCGGTTCCGATGCCGACGACGGCGGCGTCGACCTTGTCGATACCTTGCGCGATCAGCGCCTGCTGATCGGTGCTGTCCATTCGGAGTACGAGGGTCATCTCGTCCCGGTCTCGCTGGACGATGTCGGGGTCCAGATCGATACCGACGACCTCCGCGCCCGCCTTGGTGAGCAGTTGGGCGAGCTTGTGTCCGAATCGTCCGAGTCCGATGACCGCGAATCGAGGCATGGCTTCCTATCCGATGATGACGCCTTCCTCGGGAAACCCGTAGCGACTGGGGCGTTCTCGACCGGCCAGTGCAAGGAGCAGCGTGAGCGGCCCCAACCGTCCGACGAACATGGCCGCCATGATCACGAAACGCCCGAACGCTGTCAATTCGCTGGTGATGCCGCAACTCAGTCCGACGGTTCCGCAGGCACTGATCGCCTCGAACAGGATTTCCTGGAATCGGGCGTTTTCGCTTTCGCTGAAGGTCAGCAGGAGCGTGGTCAGGGAGACGAGGCCGAACATGAGGATCAGGAGGACGCCGGCACGACGGACCAGGTCCATGGGAATGGTTCGACCGGCGAACTCGACTGCTTCGCGGCGGCGCATCACGGAGACCACGCCGAGCAGGATGACGGAGACGGTGACGGTCTTCGCCCCGCCGGCGGTGGAGCCGGGACTTCCGCCGATGAACATGAGCAGCATCATGAGGAAGTGGCTGGCGGGGGACATCGCGCTGAGGGTCATAGGGACGGAGTTGAAGCCGGCGGTTCTGGTCGTGACCGACTGGAAGACGGAGTCGAGTGTCCGCTGTGGCCAGGTCTCACCGGCCATGACGGGGGGTTGGGGGCGTCGGTCGGCTCGCAGGTCGGCGGGATACCTCGGATTGACGCGGCTCGGCGTTTCGAAGAATAGGAGCAGGCCCGCGCCGGCGACGATGAGGATTCCGGTGGAGAGCAGCACCAGCTTGGTGTGAAGGCTGAGCGTATCGGCTCGGCCGGCGATGACCGACGCCGTCGGGAAGCGTCGCTTTCCGAGGAGGTGCGAACCGACCCACTCGAACAGATCGCTCAAGACGGGGAACCCGAGCCCGCCCAGGACGATCAGCGGCATGACGGAGGCGTAGAGCTGCCACGCGCCGCGATAGGAGACCATGCTGTCGGACTGCAGGCTGAATCCGGCGTTGCAGAAGGCGCTGACGGCGGTGAAGGCGCTGTGGAACCATCGGAGCCCGCCGGGGGGGATGGAGTCGTCCCACATGTTGTAGAGGATCACGGTTCCGGCGGCCTCCAGGAGGAACGTCGTGATCACGACGAACCGCAGGACCCTGCCGATGCGTCCGACGGCCTCCTGGGCGAGGGTTCCCTGCATCATGACGGACTCGCTCAGGGTCAGCCGGCGTCCCAGCAGCAGTCCGAAGACCGTGCCGAAGACCATGATGCCGAGACCGCCGAGCTGCATGAGCACGAGGATGACGGCCTGGCCGAAGAGGGTGAACTCGTTCGGGGTGTCATAGACGATCAGGCCGGTGACGCAGGTGGCGCTGACGGCGGTGAAGGCGCAGTTGAGCACGTGTCTGGGGGTGCTGGTCGCCGGGCCCATCCGATGAGGGGTTCCGGCTCGGGGCAGGGACAGCAGGAACGTGCCGATGACGATGACGACCAGGAATGAGCCGACCATGAGTCGAGCGGGATGGTGGCGCTGCGCGAGGAGCACCTGCGCCCAGGAGAGGTGATAGACCAGCTCGACGCCGAGGACGATTTGGACCGTCAAGATGTAAAGCGTTCGGGGTCGGACGCTGACTTCGGCCTCAACGAACAGGGCGAGGAGCCCAGCGACGATGACCAGGATCTCGAGCCATCGCGAGCGGAGGTAGTCAAGGCGCTCCCGCGCGAAGACGATGCCCGCAAGGGCCCTGACCACGAACATGACGACGGCGGCGATCTGGAGTCCGACGAGGATGCGTTCCGGCACGGGCAGGCGGTCGGGCTTGAAGCCGTATTCGATGGCCAGCGAGCACGCGGCGAGGAGGGCCGTTGCGCCGACCAGCGCGGTAAGAGCGCGTTGGGAGTGGCGGCGCCAGGACCGATCCGGCTCGTCGATCATTCCTTTTGACCGTAGACCTCGTTGGGGTCGAACTGTTTCGTCGCGACGACGTGCCAGGCGTCGCCTTCGAGCTTTCGGAAGAAGCAGTTGTGGTAACCCTCGTGACAGGCGGCCCCGTGCTGGCGGGCGCGAATCAGGAGGGTGTCGGCGTCGCAATCGGTGTAGATGTCCACGACGTCCTGAACGTGTCCCGAGCTCTCGCCCTTCATCCAGTACTTCTGCCTGCTGCGGGACCAGAAGTGCGTCTTTCCGGTCTCGATCGTCTTGGTGAGGCTGGCCTTGTTCATGTAGGCCATCATGAGGACCTCATCGGTTTCGTGGTCCTGGACGATGGCGGGAATCAGGCCATTTGCATCGTATTTCAACTCGTCCAACGCGGACATCTCGGTACTCCCAAGCTTGCCACATTCGCGGCAAGGTACAGGTTCAGGTGATCAAAGGAAACACCGGCGTCGTTTTCAGCGACTGAGTCTCTTGCCGTCTTGCCGCTGGTTTCCCTGTCGCGCGGGAAGCAGGCAAGGATGCCTGGGGCCACGAAGGCGCCCGACCGAAGGCGGCACTAGTGGCTCTCGAGAATACGGATGGCCTCGGCCACCTCGAACTGGCCCTCGTAGATCGCTCTCCCGACGATGATGCCGTCGATCGGAAGCTCGACGAGCCGCCGAATGTCGTCGAGATCCGTGACGCCTCCCGAGGCGATCACGGGCACCGTGGCGGCCCGGGCCATCTCGGCTGTTGCCTCGAGGTTGGGGCCGAGGAGCATGCCGTCGCGCCCGATGTCGGTGTAGATGATGGCGCCCAGGGGCCAGTCGCCGACGCGTGCGGCCACCTCGACGGCGAGGTGTTCGGTCTCTTCGGTCCATCCCTCGACGGCGAGTCGCCCCTCGCGGGCGTCCAGGCCCAGGGCGATTCGCCCCTGATGCTCGGGCGCGTGAACGAGCGCCTTGAACCAGTCCCATTGTCGAAGGGCCTGCGTGCCGATGACGACGCGGGCCACGCCGGCGTCGAGCAGGGCCTGGACGGTATCGTCGTCTCGGATACCGCCGCCGACCTCGACCTTGACGCCGGTATTCTGGACGACGTGCTTGATGGACATCAGGTTAACGGGTCGGCCCTGGCGAGCGCCGTCGAGATCGACGATATGGACCCAGTGCGCGCCGTCGCGTTCGAATCGGCGCGCCATGTCCACGGGGGCCATGTCGTAGTCTATCTGCCGGTCGTAGTCGCCCTGGATCAGTCGGACGCACTTACCGGCACGTATGTCGATTGCGGGTAGCAGATCCATGATGTTCCCTCATCGGATCGCCGAATTGGCGGGAGGCTTAGAGCTTACTGAAGTTCTCCAAGACTCGAAGTCCGTGCTTCTGGGACTTCTCCGGGTGAAACTGGGTGGCGAAGAGATTGTCCCGCCAGATCATCGCCACGAACTCGATGCCGTAGTCACAGCGTGCCGTTCTCACGTCCGCCTCGATGGGCTGGACGTAGTAGCTGTGGACGAAGTAGAAGTACGTCCCGGGGTCCAGCCCCGCCAGGATCGGGCACGGCTCATCCCACCGGAGCTGGTTCCATCCCATGTGGGGGACTTTGAGCCCTGCCGCGGCGGGGATGCTCGAGAAGTCGAATCGAACCACCTTACCGGGAACGCTGCCCAGGCCCGTGTGCTCTCCGTCCTCGTAGCTAACGTCGAAGAGGAGCTGCAGCCCCAGACAGATACCCAAGAAGGGCCGGCCCGAATCGATGGCCCGTCGGACCGGCTCGATGAGTCCCTGGGTTCGCATGTGCTCGATGGCGTCGGCGAAGGCGCCGACGCCTGGCAACACGACTTTCGAGGCGCGTTCGATCTCGTCGGCGCTGGTCACGATCCGCGCGTCGGCGCCGACACGTTCAAACCCCTTTTGAACGCTCCTGAGATTGCCCATGCCGTAGTCGATGATGGCGATCAATTCAGCACGCTGCGGCACGAGCGGGCGGCCCGGCCTGAACTCCTAGGCTAGCGAATCGGCTTGGGACCGGCGTAGATCTCGACGCGCCGGTTCTTCGCCTTGTCGGCGTTGTTGTCGTTGGGCGCGAGCGGATCGAATTCTCCCGCTCCGGATGCGAAGATCTGGGCGGGCTCGATGCCCTTGCTGATCAGATAGCGCACGACGGCCATGGACCGCTGGCAGCTCAACTCGAGATTGTCCTTCCACTTGGTCCGCTTGATCGGATCGCTGTCGGTATGCCCGATCACGTAGACGTGCTTGTCGGCGAAGTCGCTCTTGATGGCGGCGGCGATGGCGTCGAGCTCGGCCTTGGCCTTTGCCGACAGTTCGGGCTTGTTGGCCCGGCCCAGGTCGGTCGTGCTCAGCGCGCCGACGAACTTGATCGCCCCGCCAGCGGGGGCGGCCTGGGGCGGCGGGGCCTGCTTGGCTTGGGCCAGGGCGCTCTGGAGTTGCGAGTTGCTCTGGCGCAGCTCCGTCGCCTCGGCCTGGGCGCGATCCCGGTCTTGTGAGGCCGCGAGGAGCTGGTCTCCCAGGGCCTTCTTCTCTTCCTCCAACTGCGCGATCTGCTTCTTGGGGTCCTCACACCCGGTCAGCAGCAGGCCGGAGCAGATGGTAGCGCTGAGAACGGCGATGTTTAACCGACGCATGAGTGTGCCTCCCGTTGACTGCGTCACCCCATAAAAGACATGTTCCCAGACTTCGTTTCACGACTGTTTCGGGTCGGGTTGATCGCCCTCGGTCTCGTCGTCATGCGAGGACTCGCCGGGCTGACTGATCACCCCTTGGATTTTGGCGTCAATACGGCTCTCTTGTTCCTTCAGCTCGGCGGCGATGCGACGCTGCTCGGCGAGCTTGGATTCCATCTCGTTGGCGTGGCGGAGTTCGCGGACCTCGTGGAGGACCCGCCGAAACCGCCCCATCGCCCAGGTGATCGCGACGACCGACGCCCCGCTGATGAGCATGACCCACAAGACGTTCGCCTGCGGGAACTCGTGGAACAACCAGACGTCGACCTTGTTGTTCCTGTTCATGAAGATGACGAGCAGGACCGCGACCGCGATCGTCACCATCACCACCAGCTTAGCGTACGTCTTGAACCGTTTGAATGCAAGTCCCATGGGGTCAGATACTTGGCCCAAGGCCTCTCGCGTTGTGGCCAGCCGCCGTCCGGGCCGGGACGTCGGCTCGCCCGAGGCTTTCGCCTCGCGCGGTCCTCCATCACTTGGGCGCCCCGCCGAAGGCCCACTGGAGGACTTCCAGCATTGTAGCGGCTCTCTCGGCGATCGGCGCATACAAAACCATGGCCACCAGCACGCCGAGGCTCAGCCAGGGGCCGAACCAGACGGCTCGGCTCCGCTTACGGAGCAGCCAGATGATCACGGCGGCGACGGCCAATGGGCACGCCAGGAAGAATCCCGCGGCGACGACGCCCCACCCGGCGACGGCCCCGGCCGCGGCCATGAGATGGACGTCGCCCATGCCGAAGGCCTCCTTGCCGAGAGCGAGGGTGAATACGATCCGCACTCCCCATCCGATGGCCCCGGCCACGATGGCGCCCGCCAGGGCGGTGGTCACGCCGAGCACCGGGCGCCATGATCCCCCGAACGGCGGCCAGGCCAGCGTCTGCTCCCACCCCGCGCCGGCTCTGGGAACGTGGGTAACCAGGATGCCCGCCAGGATGCCCAGAACGATCGCCGGGAGGAGCCAGGCCAGCTCGATCACGGCCTCACGGCGTGCCTGATCGCGTTCTTCGTGGATGGCCTCGACGATGTCGGCCTCGGCCTCGGTGGGCGCCATGCCCACGCCGACGAGCACGCCGAAGCACGTCAGCAGGATCAGACCGGCGCGAACGGCGAAGGAGGTCACGTCATCGAGCCTGTCGGCGTCGATGAGGAGCAGGGCGAACCACGCGAAGATGGCCAGGGCCATCAGCCAGGCGAAGACGATGCGCGGCCCGGAACGATCCTTGCGCTTGGGGGGGCGAGTCGGCTCGGGCTCGGGTTGTTGCTCGGCGTCGTCCTCGGCGCCGAGGGGCTCTCTAGGCCAGAAGATCGCGGACAGGATGAGCCCGAGGGCGGCGGCGGTGGCCGCGGCGGCGGTCGCGGGCCACGGCCACGGGAACGCTTCAGCGCTGGCGGGGGTCCAGAGCCCGTGCGCGACGACGCCGACGGCGATGACGGTGTAGGTGATCGTCACGTCGATCCAGTAGCCCTCGATGTCGATGGCCGAGGTGATGATGAGCGCGGCCAGGAGGACGAGATGGGCCAGGAAGATGGCCCAGTCGGCCTGCATGGACACGAACTCGAGTCTGGCGGGGCCGAGGAAGAAGGTGTCGTAGGCCAGCACGAAGACCAGGACCGTGAGCCCTTCGACGAGGGGATACTGGACGGAGATGGCCATGCCGCATCGACGGCATCGTCCTCGCAGGAGGAGGTAGCTGATGATGGGCAGGTTGTCGTACCAGGCGATGGTCTGGCGGCATCCGGGGCAGAACGAGCGGGTCGGTCGGCTGACGGACATACCTCGCGCGAGCCGGTAGATCACGACGTTGAGGAAGCTGCCGATGCAGGCGGCGAAGAGGGCCACCGCGATCAGCCAGAACCATTGCAGCGGAATCAATCGATCGTTTCCCGTCGCACGGACAGCCCGAGCCGCGCCGGAGGTCACTCTATCGCCGGAGCGGGATCAGTCAATAGCCTTGCCGCGCGGT
>JAFGLZ010000069.1 GCA_016927755.1 Phycisphaerae bacterium | reverse complement strand
GCCCCCGTCGGCGGTGGGTGTTCACGCGCCCCGCTTTCTCTACCCCTGCCAGGTGCGAGAAAACTGATTCGTCAGGGCTGCTCTCGGGATAACGTCGGCGGCGGCGACGCCTGACAGCAACATCTCTCGGCATATGAGCCGCGGCCAATCGAGTCCTCACCTTCCGACGGGGGCGCCGTCCGTTGGAGACGCACGTCGGATCACGGGGGTGGCGATGCCGCGAAGGAGCTTGACATGAAGCGAACCGCCTGGTCAGCGATGTCCCTGCTGTTTGTCTTTGCGCCGGCGATATGGGTAAGCCTGCCAGTTGCCTCGGGCAGCTCCCGGCAGGAGGGCGAAGGGGCCCTGATGAAGCTGCCCACGCCGTACACCGTCAACGGCAAGCCGATCCTCGGGACGTACGGCGTCTCGAACATGGAGGAGCTGAAGCTGGCCAAGGCCGTCGGCATGAACATCATCCTCGGCGGCGAGAAGGATCTCGACCCCAGCACCGAACAAGGGCGGTTCCGCGCCGACAACGGGATCAAGGTGATGCATCACATGACGCAGCACCTCTACGGCAAGCCGCGACTGAAGGAGGCCATCACGGCCGAGGCGACGGAGATCCCGCTGCGTGAGCCCGCCGCCAAGGCCATCCCCGAGTCCGGCGTGGTCCAGATCGAGAACGAGCTGATCCGCTACGAGACGCGGACGCCGACCAAGCTGACGGGCTGCGTTCGGGGGTACAAGGGCACGACGGCGGCGAGCCATCATGAGGGCATCATCCTGTTCTGGCCCGAGGCGTGCGAGGCCGAGGTGAGGCGCGTGAAGGACTTGCCGAACCTGTGGGGCTACTACGTGCTCGACGACAGCCCGGGCGATGCCCTCTCCGCCCTCCGCGCGATGTATGCGATCGTCCGCCGCGTCGACGGTCCGGCGAAGCGCCATCCCGTGTGCGCGGGGTACGGCAGCGCCGGCTCGCTGTGCAACCTGGCGCCGGGCGTCTGCGACATCATGATGATCTACTGGTATCCGGTCAGCAGTTCCGGCTACGACCGAGCCATGACGAGCCATGAGGTCCAGTGGATGATGGGCGAGGCGCGGCGGCGCGTGCCGGGCATCCCGTTCCTCGGGGTCTATCAGGCGTTCAACGGCGGGTCGCGGAGCGTTGCGATCCCCACGGCTGATCAGCTCCGCGAGCAGTTGGAGGACTTCGTCCGCGAGGGCGCTTGCGGCCTGATCGCCTTCCTGGCCCGGGCCAAGGAGCCCCTGCACGGATGGGCGGCCGAGAAGCACATGCAGGAGGTGCTGGCCAAGGCCCATCACGAGATCCTGAGCACGGGCGGGCTGCGCGTCCGGCCGGAGACGGAGGCGATGCGCCGAGCGCGCGTGCAGCCGATTGGGCCTTGGGTCAGGCCGAGGGAAGTCCCCGGGCTTGTGCCAGCGTGGTACGTGATCGGGGTCTTTGACGACGTCGGCAAGAAGATGCTGGCGGCGACGTTTCCGCCGGAGGAGGGCGTCGACCTGGGCGGCGCGTACGCGGGCAAGTCCGGCCAGATCCGATGGATCAAGCGGCGATCCGTCGGGGGCGTCGTGGGTCTCGGGGAGTTGTATGGGGCTCATGGGTACACGACGAACGCCGTGGCGTACGCGACGTGCACGGTGATGAGTCCGAAGGCACAGCCCGTGCAGATGCGTTTCGGCAGCGACGACGACGCCGTCGTTTGGCTGAAGGGCAAGGAGATTCACCGGCACGAAGGGACGCGCGGCATCCAGCGGGACGACGATCTCGTCGACGTCGAGCTACCGGCGGGCGAGTCGCGGATTCTGGTGAAGGTCTACAACCGGGGGGGCATGTGGGGGTTCTCCATGCGGCTCACCGATCGTCAAGGACGGCCACTGGCGGGACTGACGTTTTCGCCGGCGGCGGAGTGAGTGAGCCATGGGTCTGACGGGAATGGGCCGTGGCGACAGCGGCGAGAATCCGTGTCCGCCACCGCTGATGCAATGGACCACCCGTACTATGATGACTGCATCCGTTGGTGATTCCCCCCAGGCTCAGTCGGGGACGGCCATGACTCGGACGGGATGGAATCTGACTCGGACGCCCGTTCTGGCGCCGGCCTCTTCGCCGGGCGTGTCGCCGATGTAGGCGAGCGAGGCGATGAGAGCCTGGCGCGGGAACTTGAAGACGTCGGGCTCGTGATTCTCGTCCAGGTAGGAATGCTCGAATCGGGGGGGCTGGCCTTCGGCGAGACCCACGATCCGCATGCCCCGCGGGCCCCTCCCTTGCTGCCAGTCGGTCCATCCCACGCCGGCCGCGTACAGCCTTGCCCGCTTGACCTCGCCGTCAGCCACGAACTGTTTGCGCAATAGCGGTGAGACGGCCACGGCATTCAACCCCCCCAGTCCGATCCACCACCCATGCCAATCGGCCGGTTCGAGCAGCCCGGTCTCGAACGTGGCTGGCTCGCTCCACGGGCTGACGTGTCCCTTGTCGTCCCAGACGCGGACCTTCCAGAAGCACTCCTGCCGGCTCGACAGCTTCGCGCCCTGACAGGCGACGTTGACTGACTCATCGGAGCGGACCTGTCCGCTGTCCCACAGATCGCCGGTGTCCGCCGCGAGCCTCGCCGGCGAATTGGCCACTAGCACGCGATAGGACTGCTGCATCGTTCCGCGGTGGTCGCAGGCGAGGACCCAGGTGAATCGTGGTTGCACGACGTCGATCCCCAACAAATTGACGGCGTACTCACAGTACGTCTCAGCCACTGTCACGTTGGGCCGAAACTCGGCGTGCTTCCGCTCGGCGCCAGGGCGCGCATCAAGAGGCGATGCCGTGGTCAGCATGGTTGACCAGACGGTCGCGAAGATGAGGTTGACGTTCATTAGTTATGTCCCGTGTATCCGACCCGGTGTCACTGTTGCCTAAACTGACGCTCCGTGCTCTTCATCCCCGTCCCGGCTCATTCACGCCGAGATACTAGCGTCTGACTGCGCGAGAGGGCTTCCTACCACTGTGGGTTGGTCCACGATACCCACGCTCAGGGGGACGCAGCGCTCGCTACGCCAAGCTAGAGACGGCGGCCGCGATAGAGCGTGGGTTCCTGCGAGATCCTGTCGGGGGAGTTGGCCCTGATGGGGCTGCACGCGAACCGACGCGAGCACAACCTTTGTCAGGACATCACCGAATGGACTGCTCGATGCTATCTTCGGCGCCGCCTCAGGAAGAGTAGTCCGCCGAGTGTCAGCGTCGCAATTGCCGTGGGCTCAGGGACGGGGACCTCAAACTCAACCAGGCTGTAGTGTCCCCGACCGGTGGACGCCGGCCCCAACGACCCCCAGCTCACTACCCAATCGCCGTAGTAGGTCTTCCCCGCCCAATCTCTGATCGCTTCCGTGCCGTCGACGAAGATATCGGCGGACCCAACGTTTGGATCGTAGAACACTTCGTAGAGGTGATAGCCGTCGGAACCGGTGTTGTACGTGCGGCTCCCCGTGCCGTCTTCCCAAGCATTGAGTGTCTGGTTGCCGGAGGCATCCGTACCCAAAGAAAGGGCATATAGTGCGCCGTCTCCAACATAGCCGACGAAGACCGACGCCCCGTTCGGATCATCAGGCGCCTCTGAGACGCGGACGCGTGCCGTCAACTTCCAGCCGTCAGTCTGGACCTCCTCGTACTGCGCCCATGGGATGTACTGATAGTAGTGACCCCACCCAAACCTGGAATCGGTGCCATCGTCATCTACGTACCACGCATCGATGCCTAGCCCCAAGTCGTCCGTGACCGGCCCGCCGGTTACTGGTTCCGAAATGCCTATCATCCAGCTCGTCCAACCTTCGCTGGCTGGGCTCGTACTGCCCTGATGATCGATATGAATGTACCCAGGGCTCGCTGTAGCAAGGCCGGCGCACAAGATCGCCGACCAACGGACTGAGCTGCCCACGAACGGAGGTTGCAGTACGTGAAATGTAGAGGACCTCATCGCCGCGACTCCTAAGAGATCCTATCTGCCCCCATGTATCGAATTGTAGCGCTTTGTCTCGATGCGGCTAGGGGGTAAACGGAGAGAACCAGGGGTTTGTAGCTTGTTACTATCCCTGGGTTGCCGTGATATGCATGGCGGCATAGACGTTGCCGTCGTGGACCCATCCCCCGAATCCCGCACCACGCGTTGGGTGGTCCTGTTTGGGTGTTGGTTGGGAGACGCGGGGAGCTGACACCTGCTTCGGCTCCGGACCTGCTAGGCCCTTGAAGGCAGCCTGCATGGACGACGGAAATGCAGGCGGGTTCTATTGGGATTGAGGGCGGCTTCCGGTGGGCTGTGGTCCTCGATTTCCCTGGTTCGTCGCCACTAATGGGATCGGTCGTCGCACTGCCTGCCATTCAGTCGGTGGCCGTGATCCATACGGGTTTCCAGATGCCGCCGGCGTATTCAGAGTCGTGCACGCGCACCGTAACGCGGTTCTTCCGGCCGGGTGTCAGCTTGCCGGTGACGTCGACTGCGACGGGTCTGTCCCACAGCGCAGTGGGATCGCCTTTGCTCTGCCCGGCCGGCTCGCCGTCAATCCACAAGTCGAAGGTCTCGTCCACGGCCCCGAAGAGGAGCCAGATGGTCTTGGCGGTGACCTGCGGGACGTCCACGTCCACGCTGTACCAGGCGTAACCATCGTACCGGTCATAGCCTTGGGATTCCCACGTTTGATGGACAGACAGCGGCCTCCAGCTCTCGTCGGACGCTTGACGATACCACCCTTGCTCTTGCCCAACGTTCTTCGGGTCGATCTTGAAGCGCCACGTCTTTGGCAGTTGGAGCACGCGCCGGCCTGCCAGCGCTTCGACGGGGAGTCCTAGCGCTCCGAATGCCTTGAAGGCTTTGCCCTCGGACAGTCTCTCGACGCCGAATCTCTCACAGAGTGCGATGAATCGGTTCAGCGTGGGCGCCGTCTTGGCGATCACGTCCGGATCGGCCAGGGCATCATCGCCTAGCGCGAAGATCGGCTCCAGGGCCGCCCGGTAGGCGCACATGGACGCCTTCTCGACACGGGCGCGGACGAGCTTGTCGTCGGCGAGTTCGAGCGCTTCATCGAAGGCTGCCAGCCCGGCCTTGACGATCCTGTCGTCGATGCCGAAGTCGACCGCACAGCCCGAGCACGCCCTGTGGAGGCCGAGGCGTTGGGCGTTGTCGTGCACGAGGTTGATGTACCGCCGTATGGGCGGCGCGGATCGCCGGTAGTGCAGGCGCAGGAACTCGTCTAGAAGGGCCTCGCCGCTCCGGTTGGGATCCCACAGGAGGTTGGCGATGATGTAGTTGCGGAGGTCGGAGAACTCGCCGCCTTGGCCGTTCCAGACGGCCTGCATGAAGACGCCCATGGCGTTGTTGTCAACGAAGTAGCGGATGTTGGGTTCGATGACGCGGAGGTTGGGACAGGGCAACAGGTAGGCGGCGAAGTTGGTGTTGTAGTTCCAGATGGAGACGTTCTTGCACATACTGCCCCACTCGGTCATGTCCCGGCAGAAGTTCGTGTTCATGGGGCAGTCGGGGTCGTCGATCGGGTGCAGGATGCAGCATTCGCCGCTGCACAGGTGTATCTGCACGTTTGGGCGGGGCCTGACGGTCTTGGGCGGCTTGCGCGAGTATGAGTAGGCAAGCGTGCCGACCAGGACATCTGGGAACTCCTTGGCCACTTCATCGGCCACCGCATTGACGAAGGTGAGCAACGAACCCATCGGGGTCCCTTCGCGCTCGTCGATGGCGGCGCACCGGGGGCATCGGCAATAGGCCGAGTTGTCGTTCTGGCTGACGGAGATGTTCTCCTGACCGGGATGGGCTCGCAGGGCCGCCAGGACGCGCTCCGTGACGATGCGCAGGACATCCGGGTTGGTCAGACAGAGCTCGGTGTGGAGTCCACCACCGGCGACGTCCGGAAAACGCTTGCCGTCTATCAGCGCGAAGTACTCGGGATGCTTCTCGCCGAATTCCTTCGATGGGACCAGGAACCGGAAAGTGTGGTTGATGTTCTCGAGTCCGGTCTTGCCGCCCAATCGCGCTTCGGTCGGGACGGTGTTGGTCCTGTTCCGCGCGGCAAAGGCCGGGTGCCGGTTGGTCTCGGCATAGAAGCTCCAACGGAACGCGAGGGGCGGATGGTAGAAGCGGTCCACCGGCCCGACGATGCGCCATCTGCCCAACGGGGGCACGTGGACATGGTCGTGAGTGAGGAACCGGACGCCCACGTAGTCTTCGAGGAAGGTGTAGACGCCGTAGAGCGTGCCGCGCGGGCGCCCACCCGCGACGGCGATGACGTCCTGCTTTATGACGATGCGCAGGTCTTCAGGGCCAAAACCACTGACATCGAACCCGGCGGCGCTGGCCTTCATTCCCGGAGAGACACCGATGAACAGGTGCCGCCCACGAGTCTGAATGGTCCTGACGATGGGGAGCTTGACCCCACTTGCCTCGGCGAACATCCGTTGGAACTCCTCCGCCGCATAGACTTCGCTGGGAATCGCGTCCTGGGCGACCACGATGTCCCATCCTTGCATGGCGGCGAGATCCACGCCCTGGGGAGTCGCGCCCACGGCCAAGCACATCGTTGCGATCAGTAGGATTGTCGTCATCGGTTGTCATCCCTCCAGTAGTGCTAGGCCGCTTCGGTGAGCGCTGCCATTGCACATCCGATCCTTCAGCCGAAGACCGCGGGACATAGGGAGCCGTCCCTAACGAAGACGTTATCCGGAGCGATTGCGGCGGCAAGCGACACCGCAGCGCGGCCGGTCCTGCCACGAGCAGCACGTCACCCCACGGCCCAGGTTCCCATAAGGGGAAGGTATTCGACGGCATTGCTCAGGTCCAGGGAGTACCACACACGCGTCACAGTCCGTCTCTCGCGAAGCCACATCATCGCCACTCAGTCCGAAGCGACGCTCGTCGTCGTCGGCCCTCGGCGTCACGGACGCCGTGCACATCGAGAAGCGAACCGCGTTCGCTTGTCTTGGTACTTGGGTGATTGCGTCGGTTGACGATGCTCCCCAGGCTCAGTGGGGGACGGCCATGACTCGGACGGGATGGAAGCGGACGCGGACGCCCGTTCGGTCGCCGGCCTCTTCGCCGGGCGTGTCGCCGATGTAGGCGAGCGAGGCGACGAGGGCGTCCGGCGGGAACTCGAAGATGTCGGGCTCGTGGTTCTTGTCCAGGTAGGAATGCTCGAACCGGGGGGGCTGGCCGTCGGCGAGCGCCACGATCCGCAGGCCTCTCGGGCTTCTGACGGGCTGCCAGTCGGTCCAGCCCTCGACGGTGGTGTGATCGGGCTCGGGCTTACGGCCTTCCCATTCCTCGGCCCGCATGTAGACGCGGACGGCGAGCGTGCCCGAGTGCCGATCGACGCCGGCTTCGGCGCGGAACGTAACGAGTGGGCCGTGGGCCTTGAAGTCGCGATCGCCTCGGACGTGCGGTGGGTGGAGCTCGATCTCGCCGACGTCGATCTCGGCCACGACGGCGCCGGCCTGGACCGGGCCGCCATGGTCGTATCGCTTATCGCCGCAGCCGAGGCAGATCGGCAAGGTCAGCAGAAACGCGGCCGACGTGCGGACTTTCATCGTTTGGCACTCCCGACTCGCATCGCGTGCTCGATTGTCGTCACGCCCCGGCGGTTGGATGAACCGGGCGCGACGGCGTCTTGCGACGGGCTTCACACCCGGCGCGGATCTCGCGGAGAGCCGCCCGGGGATCGAGGCCTCACTGGATCTCGGGCATGGCCAGGATCTCGCCGCGGAGCTGCCTGGCCTGCTCCTCGACCTTGTTCGCGCCGTAGAAGATCGCGTTGCAGTCGATCCACATGGCCAGGCGACGCAAATCCTCCGTCGTAAGCTTCACGTCCTGGTGACCCTTTCGGAGCATCTTGATCAAGCGGCTCCCCCGCGCGCCGTAGATCCCGCCGACCGGCGTCACTTGGATCTGATTGCGCGCGCCGAATCGAGGCACCAGGGCCTCGGCGGCGGTCTTCGGGTTCGTGCCGTCGCCTATGAAATCCTGATTGCCGCAGAGGGACAGGTACGAGCGCGTGAATTCCTTGTGAGGCCTGCCCGTCAGATCCATGCCCTTCTTCGGCTTGTCGCCGCCGTGGCAGCGGACGCAGTGCTTGTCGAGCACGGGCTGGACGACGCGGACGTACGAAAACGGCTGACCGTCGAACGGCCCCGGCTTGATCTCCGAAGGAGGTCGCTTCAGCGCGACCGCCGCGCCGGGCGCCGTCGTCCGGCGCTCGTGACACCCGATGCAGGAAACCCGCTCTCCTGGCTGGACGTAGGTCAGCGAGCGCATCATCTGGACGGCCAGGCCGTCCTTGTCGAGCGCCTGGAAGAGGACGGGCTTTCGCGCGGGAACCAGGAATCTGGCCGATCCGTCGGCCTCGACGGGGACGGTCCCGAGCACGGCGCGACCGTTCTCCTCGCGGGCCATGCCGATCGGCGGGGTGTTCGCCACGTGCGTCGATTTCGGGAAGATCTGAACGATTCGTAGCTCCTTGACCGTGCCGCGCGGGACGTCGCCGAGCCCCTCATAGACGTCGAGCACGACCATCTCGCCCGTCGGCTCGGGCTCGTCCGGGAGACCGCTCTTGATCACCGGCGGGCACGGCCGCGGCGCGAGCGGACAGGGGTTCGTGCTGCCGATGTCCGGATCGCGGTAGATCAGCTCGCGATTGCCCGCCGCGTCGAGCAGGTAGATTCCCAGTGCGTCTCGATGATTCGCGCCGGGCTCCCAAACGAGCGGCCTGGGGCTGTAGGCGACGAGGAAGTACTTCTCGGATAGGGGCCAGGGCGCGGCGTAGTACTCGTTGATCTCTCGCCCCTCGGCCTCGGGGAACGGGACCTCGGGCGTGATGCGGGTGATCGCCTGCTGACCGTCGACGCCGAGGTCCGGATCGACGATGGCGATCGAGCCGCCCGTGACCGAATGATGGGCGGAGGCGGTGAAGACGATCTTGCTACTGTGGGGAATCGGCTGCATCTGGAACGTACAGTGCGGGGTGGACGTGGCGTTGCCCCAGACGGCGATCGGATTCGTGCCGTCGGGGCGCGTGGCCCAGAGGTTCTGATGCGTCACCGCGTCGCGGTCGATGTAGTCCCAGCGGCTATAGAAGACCAGCCCGGTGTTGGAGACGGTGGGGAACCACTCGTTGACGTCGTTGAATGAGATCGTTCGGAGGTTCGTGCCGTCGCCGTCCACGCGATGCAGCGTGTAGACGTGCCAGCGCCGGCTGAATTGAGCGCCGAAACAGCGGGCGTAGCCGCGGCGGCGCGTCGAGCAGAACGCGATGCCGCCGTCGGGCAGGCAGGTCGGCATGACGTCGTCGTACGGTCCGCTCGTGAGTTGACGCAGACCCGTGCCGTCCACGTTGACCTCATGGATGTGGTAGAAGCCGTCGTCGGTGGTGTTGTCGAGCTT
The DNA here is from genome assembly GCA_016927755.1 of Phycisphaerae bacterium. Lineage (GTDB taxonomy): Bacteria > Planctomycetota > Phycisphaerae > UBA1845 > JAFGLZ01 > JAFGLZ01. Next base: position 34,525 of record JAFGLZ010000069.1, on the reverse strand, counting down.
GTTGTAGTCGTACTCCTTGCCGGCGTTCCTGACGAAGGAGAAGACGATGCGCTTGGCGTCGTAGCTCAGGCGGGGCTCCAGGACGTTGCCGTCCTCGAGCTTGCCGGCCAGGATGTCGCGCGCGTCGAGCGAGTAGCCCGGGTCGTCCAGGACGAAGATCCCCCCGCCGGGACGGGCCCGCCACCCGTAGTACTGCATGACGAGATGGCTGTACGACGTCGGCACGCGTTTGCAGAGGAGCAGCCGCTCGAACCCCATCAGGGGATTCGACAGGGCGATCCGCCGCTTGAGCCAGCGGACGCGCAGGTAGCGCGACCGGAGCCGGTCGAGATCGCCGCTCCGTCCTTCATCCGATGCCAGCCGCTCGATCTCGCGGGCTTCCTCGGCGAGGAAGTCGGACGGTTGGCCGTTTCGAAGGTCCTTGAGCAACGCTCCGGCGCGTTCGAGGTGTCGTGCGGCGGCGGCCGTGTATGAGTCCGGCTGGTCCGTGAGCTTGTCCTGCTGACGCCAGTCGGCCTGGATCAGCGTCCAGAGCATCAGCGACGGCCGGCGAGGCGAACCGGTCTGGGCGGAGAGACGCCGGAAGCCGGCCGTGACGGATTCGCGGAGTAGCGCGAGCCCGGGAACGTCCTGGCCGGTGCTCAGGACACGATCGAGCTCGGCGATGCCCTGGAGCCAGGGCCCTTCGTAGGATGCGATAACCACGTCGGGCAGTCGCAGCGACTTGCCCGGCTCGAGCGCGAAGCCGCCCGAGCTATTGCCCGCGACGAGCGAGAGCGCGAGTCGGCCGTCGCGGCCGAAGTCCGCAATCGCGCGCCACGGTCCCGCGTGCGACAGCGCCACGACGATCCCGCTTCGATCGGCGTCGTCGGTCAGGACGAGGAGCGGCAGCGCGGTATCCTGGGTCAGACGAGCCGGCGCCCCGATCGTCAGTGTCGTCTCGCTGAGCGACAGATCCGTGCGATAGCCGTGCAGCGTGGGCAACTGGGCCTTCGCATTGGGATCCGTCTCCATCTCATACGACCAACCGCCCGCGCCCTGCTTGCTCGTCGCGAACCCCTCGGAGGCCTGGTATCGGTCGCCGTCGGCATAGGTGACGACGGGGTCCCAATACGTCGTGTCGCAGTAGATCTTGCCCCGCTTGTGGACCACGAACCGCAGGGCATCGTCCTTGCGGACGTCGAGCGTGAGCTTCGGCTCGAGCCCCTTGGCGTCGTCGCCGTCGAGCGTGCCTTCCCAGACCGTCTTGGCGTCGTGGCGGATGAACACGCGGACGCCGTCGCCGCCGCCGTTCTTGGTGTCGCCCTTGTAGACCCGTCCGACGATCGTGATGCGTCCGTCTCGTGGGGCCGTGAAGCGGCGGACGCTGGGCGTGTCCGTGCCAGGATGGTGCCAGTTCTTCCCGACACGCGTCCAGTCGGGACCCGTCCAGTACGTCGAGTCGTACCAGACCTCGTCGCGGTAGCTCAGGGCGCGGTAGCGGCCGGCGTCATGGCCCTGGCCGATCCGGAAGCCCCAGTCGAGAAGCCGAACGTCGCTCGCCGTGGCGACGCCCTTGCCGGCGTTTCGAAGCGTGCTCTCGATATGCAGCAGCTTGGGGCCGGGGAGCCACCGATAGCGCTGGGCGACGGCCAGCCCCGTCTTGCGATCCGTGGTGACGATCTCGGCGTTCTCGTTGAGGCCGGTCGAGTCGAGTCGGCGGATGAGAGACGCATCGGACCCGCTGCCGAAACGCAGCGGAATGATGCACTCGCCGCCGCGGTTCGACGACTCCGACGGTACGGCGATGATGATCACGGCAAGAGAAACGATACCCGCAAGCGCGCCCATGGACGACACCTCCTCGACGCGATGTCCGCGGCATCAAGACTCGCCGTGTCCGAATCGGCGCGGATCCGCCCCATCGCGCGTCCCTCCAAAATAGCGGCAGATCGCGGGGAATGGAACCGCGCTCGGGGCGCCGGCGAGATCGCCGGTTCATATGCGCTTGCGTGGATCAGGAGATCGCGCGGCTCAGAACCGGGACGATACCGCTCGGACGCTCGAGACGAGGGAGCGAAGGCGGGAGTGCCCGTTCGTCCCATTGGCTCGCTCGCTCCCGATCCCGGGGAAGGCGATCACCTTGGGCCTGCAAGGCGCGATCGCCTTGGTGTAGACGCGTCGGCGCCGGTGCAAGACGCGCTCGAAGTGCTTGCACTCGCCGTGGATCCGCATGTTCGTCTCGAGCATGGGATTGGCCCGGCCCTCCTCGAACCCGAGCCTCGCGGCGCTCTTGTGCATCTCGGAGGCGAGCACGAGGTCGACCCCTCGGTTGCGATACCGCTTGCTGACGCCCATGAGGTAGAAGTCGAGGATCTTGTTGCCGGGCCTCATCGCCCGCCACAGATGAATGATGCCGAAGGGCAGCAGCCGACCCTTGGCCTTGCGGAACGCATCGGACAGACTCGGCATCGCGATGAAGAAGCCGATGGCCTCGTCGCGATCGTTGACGACGATCTTGACCAGCTCCTTGTTGACGTAGGGGAAGTACTGCTGGATGTAGTGATCGCGTTCGGGCGTCGATAGCGGGGTGTAGCCGTGCAGGTCGCCATAGGCCTCGTCGAGGAGCTCGAAGACCTGGTCGGCCCAGCGCAGCAGCTCCTTGCGGGTCGAGAACTCGAGCACGCGGTAGCCTCGACGCCGCTTGACCTTCTCGGCCAGGGCGGTGGCCCGGGGCGGGAAGTCCTTCAGGCAGAAGCCGTCGAGCCGGTACTCGATGTAGTCGATCTCCTTGACGAATCCGTATCGCCCGAGGAGGTCGGCGTAGTACGGGTAGTTGTAGTACGTGGCGATGGTCGGGAGCGACTCGAACCCGTCGACGAGCATGCCGATCTTGTCCAGTCCGGTGAATCCCTGCGGACCGGTCAGCGTCCGCATGCCCAGCTCCCTGGCCCAGTCCTCGGCCGCGTCGAACAGCTCACCCGAAACGCGAGGATCGTTCACGCTGTCGAACCAGCCGAAACGCAGATCCCGGGATTGGTACTTCCTGTTGGCCGTTCGACTCAGGATCGCGGCGAGCCGACCGGCGACCTCGCCGTCCTTATAGGCCAGGAAGAGCTTCGCCTCGGCGTGGTCAAGCGAGGGATTGCTCCGGTGCGAGAAGGCGGCCAACTCTTCCGAGACGAGCGGGGGGACATAGTGCGGGCTTTGCGAATATAGCGTCATCGGAAAACGCATGAACGCCTTCCGCTGGCTCCTTGTCAGAGCCTCCTCGACAGTGATGCGCGGCATCCTACAGCTCCATTAAGCTCGCCAAGCTAGAGATCAAAGGGACCGGGCGCCGTGGCGACGGCTGAAGCCGTACGGCCTTTGGGGGAGAATCGCCGGACCATGTGCGAGTTCGCCTCGCTGCAAAGGCAGGCTCTGAGTCCCGCGGTGGATCGGGGCTGCCTCCGCCGGTAGGCCTCCTCGAGACAAACTGGACGCGTTCTGTTGAGGAACGCTGTCCCTGCGGTGAAACACTCTACAGAACGCGTGCCAGGAGAGCGATTATGGGATTGCGACCGGCCGGATGAACGGCAAGGTTAGTCACAACAATGACTTATAGTCTACATACAGTCCGCGTTGACGCCAGGGGTGACACGATCGGCACTGGGTTTCCGTGCCCATCATCTCGTGGGTCTGGGTACTATCGCCCAAGCACTGGAAGCCGCTCGGCCCTTCTGATAGAGTAGTCAGTCGCCGCGACTCTCCACCGCCTTCGCCTCGCGCGGAGGCTGATCTCATGCGATGCTATCTCCTGCTCTTACCCGTATTGGCGGTGATTCTGTGCGCCGGATGTGATCTGGAAGAGCTCGTCGGCGGCCCGATCGTGGTGACCATCCACGGGCCCGAAACCCCGCCGACCCCGCCGCCGGAGGCGGAGGAGATCGAGCTCTGCGTGGGAGAGCTGGACTTCTGCCCGCCGCACGTCCGAGGCGACCGCGACTTCAAAGGTCACGGCCCGTGCGTGACGTTCAAAGCTCAACTACAGGTCAATACCGAGCGTAACGTCGTCGAGGTCTGCGTCTACATGAAGGCCGAGGAGTGGGCCGGCGGCGCGCCGGAGTCGGACTATACCACCGCTCGCGGATGGAGCTGGTGGCTGCCGGTCAAGTCGCCGCCCGGCTTCAAGATCGTCGGGCTGGCCGAGGGCCAGGAGACGGCGTTCTGGCACTCGTACGAAGACGACGATCACGAGCTTGACGTCTTTGGCTTCTCGCCTTACCGGCCGGTGGGCGGGCTCGCCTATATCGGCGATACGTCCGGCGACGACGCGGGCGTCGCCACCAGCGTCCGCGCGCGGTTCAACCCGATTCGAGTGCTGGTCGTCGAGGAGTAGTATTGCAGGTGAGCGTCTAGGGGGTCAGGCACCTTCTTTCGTGCGGACTCGGCTGCGCCTCGTTCGCACCGAAAAAGGTGCCTGACCCCCTCCCCTGCTCTGACCCCCTGCCCTGCTCAGTTTCACTTGGCCCGACTGGGACGCGGGGACCATGTGGTATCGATCTGGAGCCCGCCGGATCGGGCGACGTCCTGCCACGAGTAGAGCTTGAAATCCTCGCTGGCGCTGGGATTGATGTTGTCGTTGACGGCTAGGAGGCCCCGGGGGAACATCGGAATCGTCGGCTGGTTCGTCACGGCCACGCCGGAGATTCGCTCCAGCTTGCCGAAGCCCTCCGGCGAAGGGTCGATCGTCAGCACGAAGCGGTTGTCGCCCTGGCGCTCGTACACCTTGAGACAGGTGTGCCCGCCTTTGGGTCCCTGGCTGGCGACGATGAGGTAGCCCCGCCCCCCGGCTGCACAGTAGAGCGCCAGGCCCTCGACGTCCGAGATCAGGCCGTGCTCGCCGACGCGAATGACGCACGTTCCATCCGCCGGAGCGTCCGGCTCAGCCGGGTAGCGCCAAACGCCCGTGTCCTCTTCGGAGAAGTAGACGACGCCGCGCTCCTCGTCGGCGACGCAGCCCTCGACCTTGGACGGCCTGCCGAACGCACGAACCCGACGCGCGCCGATCTTTCCGTCCGCCGCCACGGACAGCTCGTACTGCTCGATCCCCCCTGCCCGACTGGTCACGAAGAAGAAGCTCTTGCCGGTCTTGCGGCTGTGATAGGTGCAAAGGCCCAGCGGCGCGCCGCTGTCGAACACCTTGATGACCGAGCCCGCCGTGACGTCGAAGAGCTTGCGCTGCGAGGGGTCGATCCTCCAGACCTTCACACCGGCGAACCGCGGGGCCAGGCAACTGGCCACGGCCAGGTCGACCGTCGCTGGGCCCATGGGGAACTCGTAGACCAGGTCGACGTTGTTGGCGCGAATGCCGTCGTCGAGGTGCTTGAGCAGCAGGCCGTCTGTGTGATGGACCTCCAGGCCTCGCCGTTCGTTGGCGAGCAGCAGGAGGCTCTTGGACGGATCGCTCGGGTGTATCCAGATCGCCGCGTCGTCGACCTCGTTGACGGGCACGGGCTGGCTGACGGCCTTGGCCCGCGGCGAGACGACCAGACCCTCGGGCTGCTGGCAGCCCGAGGGCAGAAGACATCCGACGAGGCAGAGGCCGAGAAGGCGTGCGCGGGTGGTACTCGAGTTCATCTATCGCTCCTCGTGTGCTGTAGTAACCAGGCAACTACCGTCGGCGACGCAGGAGGGCCAAGCCCGAGAGCGCCAGCAGCGCCAGCGCGCCCGGCTCGGGCACGACCGCGATCCCGCGGAACTCCGCGTTGGCCGGCGCCATGATGAACGGCGTCAGTGAGAACGTGTCGCTGAAGTCGGCGTTGTAGCCGCCCGTGTCCACGAGACGATAGATGCCTTGATCGGTCGAGGCGAACAGCGTCACGTCCGTACCGTCGAGGATCACGTCGAAGGCGTTGATCTCCTCGCCGCTGGGGAGCAACTGCTTGGAGTGCTTGATCCACTCATCGCCGACCAGGGACCACTTCTCGTAGTCGTCCTTGCCGCCCGTGGTGTAGGCGGTGTCGACGCCGGGCACGGTGGCGTCGAGGTCGAGCAGGATGATGTCGCTCTTGGGGACGGCCTTACCCTTGGGGTCGGGGTCCTGCCCCTCGACGTTGGTAATGACGGGGATCATCGTCTGCGGACCCGTCGTCGGCAGCGGATCGGTGGTGGCGTAGCAGCCGCGGTTGACGAACGATTCCGGCGCCGGCGTGGTGATGTAGAGCTGCCCGTCGACGATGCGGGCGCTTCGGATGCTGTCGGGCCAGAGCCCGAGATCGAGGTCCGCGGGGATCGTCTGGGTCTGGCTGACGTTGGTCGACGTCGACTCGCCCAGCCCGGTCACGTAGCGCAGGCCGCCCGAGGTCGTGGGAACCTTCCAGTCGTCTTCGGGACGTCCGGTGGCCAGGTCGAAGTACTTGCCCTCGCCGACGGTCCAGAAGCGCTCCCCATTGTCCGACACGACGGCGGTAATGTCGCACCGTTCGTACGCGTCGGTCAGGGCCGTCGAGGTATCGACGGTCCAGGAAGTATCGACCCTGCCGATGACGCGATTGACGGCGCTGGAGGATTGCTCGACGGGGTTGGCCGCGCCGGCGTCGGCCCGGTAGCCGCCGAACAGCAGATAGCGCCCGTCGGACGAGAGGGTCAGGTGCCCGTCATGGCTGCCGCTGCCGCTGAGCGTCAACGCGGTGCTGCCCGTGGAGGGGATCGCGTGCGAGTTGATCAGGCTGCCGGTGACGCTGTCATACTCGTCGAGAAAGAGGGCCTGGGCGACGTCGCTGACGGCCGAGGTCCCGTCGCCGAGGCGCAGGATGGCGATGTTGCCCGAAGTGAAGTCCGCACGAACAACGTGACACAGGATCAGAACGAACAGGGGCGCGGCGACCCGGCCGCGCGGGGAGAAAACGGCTCGCATGGCTTCTCCTCTCTATAGGGTCCTGAGGGCCGACGCGACCCTCGATCGATCTCAATTCGCGACGCCGCCGGGGTTCCAGATGACCTTGCCCGGCTGGTTGTAGTCGTTCGGGGCGAATGGGGCCTTGATCAGCTCCTCCCGCGTGAAGTAGCCCACGTGGTTGTCGAGGAAGAGCAGGAACCCTCCTCCGTCGTGCCGCGTGGTGAACTCTTTCCAGCTCGTGGCCGCCTGGCCGACGCTGGTCGGAAACAGCGGGTCGTGCTCGTCCGGCCGCATCAGCTTCTCGACGAGGATGGGGACCTCCGAGGTCCTCTGGACCTTCGTGATCAGGAGACACACGCGATCCCTGGAGTGTCGGTCCTCGACCATGCCGTCCAGCTTGGTGTTGTAGGCGTACGACCAGAAGGTCTTGCGCCGCTCGAGCTGCGTTACGGCGGCGTTCGTGCCCCAGAGCATGAAGTAACCGTCCACGACGAGATCGTCCCTGCGACCGGCGACGGCCGGCGCCGATTCCGGACAGACGAAGAGCGACTGATCGCCGTCGCGCGGCAAGGGCCTGCCGCCCGACAGCTCGGCCTGCTGCAGCTTGCAGTATGCGGGGTAGCCCGCATAGGCCGGACACGCGTTGAACCACTGCCAAGGGTCTTCCCACGGGCCCAGGTGCCGGATCGGGCGGTCGCCCTCGGCATAGCCCTCCCAAGGCAGAATGCCCCCGAACTCCGTCTGGTAGCAGTGAACGCCGATCCCCAGCGTGTGCAGGTTGCTCATGCACACCACCCGCCGAGACGAGCGCCTCGCCGCCCGCAGCGAGGGCACAAGGATGCTGATTAAAAGCGCCAGGATGGCGATGACGATCAGCAGCTCAACCAGAGTGAAGCACCGGGGGCGGTCTATCCACACGGTCACGGCCCGTCGCGCCATGACGTCTCCCATTTGCCGCGGCCTTTATCATATAGGCGCCATGGCAAACGGGATTCAATGACCAGTCGGGGGGTTTTCGAACTCTCTGGGTGATGAGGGTCAGGGGCGAGGGGTCAGGCACCTTTTTCGGTGCGAACGAGGCGAAGCCGAGTCGCACGAAAGAAGGTGCCTGACCCCCTAGACCGCTCCCAAACGACAAGCGCTCAACCCAGACACCATCCGCCGCGAAGGCGAAGCCGAGTCGCACGAAAGAAGGTGCCTGACCCCCTGCCTGACCCATGGCTCGTGACTCGGCCTGTTTGGCACACGTCGCTCCGGAGGGCTATGATCTGGCTTCCCCGCAGGTCACCGCCCCGGGGACTAACGTGTGGCGCTGGACGGAGCGAATAGCGAATGAACAGGAAGATCAATCTTGCATCGACGAGCGTGCTCTTGGTCATGTGTGCCGGTGCGGCCGGGGCGGAGGACAAGACCCTCGTCTTCCCGAGCGCCAAAGGCTTCGGCATCCACACCCCCGCCGGTAAGGGCGGCAAGGTCGTTCGAGTGACCAACCTCAACGCGGAGGGCCCAGGCTCGCTTCGAGATGCCCTGAGGACCAAGGGGCCGAGGATCGTCGTCTTCGAGGTCGGCGGCGTCATCGACCTCAACGGCAAGGGCATCGATATCACCCAGCCGTTCCTAACCGTGGCGGGTCAGACCGCGCCGTCTCCGGGCATCACGCTCATCCGGGGCGGGATCAGCATCTCGGCGCATGACGTTCTGATCCAGCACATCCGCGTCCGGCCGGGCGACGCCGGCAGGCCCAAGAAGAGCGGGTGGGAGCCCGACGGCATCTCGACGTCGGGCGCGGAGGCCTACAACGTCGTGATCGATCACTGCTCGATCACATGGGCGGTGGACGAGAACCTCAGCGCCTCGGGCCCGCGGAGCAAGGGCCCCGAGGCCACCTCGCACAAGATCACGTTCAGCAACTGCATCATCGCCGAGGGCCTCAACAACTCGTCCCATTCCAAGGGCCCACACTCGAAGGGCTCGCTCATCCACGACAACTGCCGAGAGATCGCCGTCATCGGCAACCTGTATGCCCACAACGTGCAGCGCAACCCCTACTTCAAGGCCTTCACCACCGGCGTGGTGGTCGGCAACGTCATCTACAACCCGGGCAGTGTCGGCGTCCAGGTCAACTACGCGGATAGCGAGTGGAAAGGCTCGGGGATCACGCCCCGGAACTGCCGGATCAGCGTCGTCGGCAACGTCCTGATCTGCGGGGCCGACACGCGTCAGGGGTTGGCCCTGGTCACGGGCCGAGGCGACGTCTACATGAAGGACAACATCGCCACCCGTCGCGACGGCGCGCACGCGCCGCTGTCGGCCGGCAAGGTCAACCTCCTCGATCGCCCCCCCGTCTGGCCCGAAGGGCTCGATCCGCTGCCGGCCAAGGACGTGCTCGAGCACGTCATCGCCCACGTCGGCGCCCGCCCCAAGGATCGCGACGACGTCGACAAACGGATCATCCGCGACCTCCGCGAGCGCAAGGGCCGCATCATCGACAGTCAGGATGACGTGGGCGGCTATCCGAAGCAGCAGATGACGCGGCACGCTCTGCGCGTGCCGGAGACGGGCATCGACGAGTGGCTCGCCGGCCTGGCTCGGTAGAGCCTCTCGTCCCTGCTCGAGCCCATCAATCGACCTCCGACTACCGCATGCCCCGGCGCCGCCGTCCAGCTCGTGAGACGAACCTGGCCACACCGAGCAGAATCACGACCATCGGCAGCAGCGGCGCGGCCGCGCTGCCGCACTTGAAGATGCCCGTGATCTCCGTATCTTCGTTCATCGTGAGCGTCAGCGGATTGTCCGTGAACTGCGTCGCGTAGTTGGCGTCATCGGGGTGCTCCGGATCGTGGATGAGCCACCGATCAAACAGCCGGTCCGTGTTGGGATAGGCGGTCAGCCGTACCAGCGGGTTGCTCCACCCTATTGGATAGAACGCGTAGTCGGGAACGATCTCGATTGTCCCCATTGGCCCATTCGTGACATTGAGCGTGAGCGTGTAGCCGGGGTTGAGCAGATAGCAGGCGTAGCAGCACATCGACCACCCTAGCGCAACTTGGCCCAGGTTGTTGACGGCGTTCACCGATGGGTCATACGGCAGCGTAGCGTCCGCGCGATCCTCGAGGTCCTCGATCACCCCGTTCCTGCAAGCGTAGGGACGTCGATAGAGGACGAGCCCACCGGTCCACCACGCCCCCGCGATCAGACCGGAGTTGTTGATCTTCGGATAGCCACGTCTGTAGTAATCAGCATCGGAAGAGTCCAGCTCCGGTAGCTGCGTCATGACGCCGTTCTGCCACAGGAACGGATACAGCGGGATGCTCGAGTACTTGTATGCCTCCCCGACGACCTGGCCCGCATCGTTAATGCCCGATGCGTAGGCGATGCCTGAGCCCCACATGTAAAGAGTACCCAGATCAGTGATCGTTCCGCCGTCCCACAACACGGCGCGAAGCGAGTCGTATCCTGAATACGACTCGCCGACAATCTGTCCGTGGATGTTGACGTCGTGTGCGATGCTATTCGACCTATCGCCGAGCGTGCCCAAATCGGTCAACTGCCCCTCCTGCCAGAGGAACGCGTGGTTGTTCGAGACGCCGACGATCTGTACGGGGTCGGCGTTGTTGATCGCCCTGGCTTCGCTCCAACCGTCGGCAAGCGCCCCCAGATCGGTCATGACTCCGTCCTGCCACAAGAAGGCCCGCCGGACACCGCCCGGGTTGTGGGCCCACCCGACCACCAGACCGGCGTTGTTGATATCGAAGGCGACGCTCTCGCTGCCGCCGAGCGTGCCCAAGTCGGTCATGATCCCGTCGCCCGAAAGGAATGCGTGTGGCAGTTGACTACCCGAGGTGTTCGCCCATCCGACCACTTGGCCAGCATCGTTGATACCTTTCGCCTGTGCGCCGTTGCCGCCAATCGTGTCGCCAAACGTCAGCACGTGGTAGTACGGCACCAGCGGCTTGATATAGACCGTCACGGCAGCCGGATCGCAGTCGCCGCACTCGGGAGTGTTCGCCATGAATCCGAACCCGGTGTTGACGCCCTGGTACCCCGAACCCGGCGTGAACCGAACCACGTTACCGGCACCGGCAAGCGTGTACGGAAGCATGCTGGAGTTGATCTGTCGCTCGGCCACGGGATCGTACAGACTGCCACGGCTGGACAGCCACACGATGATGTACGTCGTATTCTCCAGCGGATTCCAGTCGGGGTCCGTCGCGAGCAACGGGATGTCCACGGGCGTTTCGGGCTCAGTGCATGCCCCTCCCGGGCGCGCATAGAGACAGGGGATCCTCGAGAAGACGGCCGTGACGTGCTTGTCCGCGTCCATCGTAATGACAAGCGGGTCGTCCGTCTCATGCCCCTCCGGCACGCTGCCCTCCCAGTGATCGAGCTGGAAATACTGAACCGGCGCCGGCGTCAGCGTGACCTGGATGTCCTCGCCGACCGGGTAGAACGGCCAGTTCGGCCACACGTCCACGCTACCAAGCTCCTCATCGCTGACGTCAACCTTCAGCGTGTAGCCGGGATTCAGAAGTACGGCGCTCCACTCAGTGTTCGCGGCGATCTGCCCCGCGTTGTTGATGTCCCTCGCGTCCACGATGTTCAGCCCGGTGCCCGCAGGGATGCGCGTATTCAGGTCGATCATCGTGCCGGCGTGCCACAGGAACCCGCATTCGTCCGAGATACCTACGACTTGACGAACCTCGTTGATGCCCAGCGCGACACTGCTTCCCCCAGTCAGCGTGCCCAGATCCGTCATCGAGCCGTCTTCCCACAGGAAGGCGTGTCCATCCGAACCGCCGACGATCTTCCCGGTGTCACTGATGGCCCAAGCCGTGGCCTCCCCACCGGAGAGCGTGCCGAGCGTCGTCATGACGCTGTTCTGCCAGAGAAAGGCCTGCCCGTTTGTGACGCCGACGACTTGGTCGGCGTTGTTCAAGCCGTAGGCACGGCTCGCGCCGACGGCGAGCACGTGCGTCGTGGCCCCGTCCCAAAAACGGGCGGAGTCGTCCGCTCTGACGTAGTCATAGATGTTGTACCCGAAATCAGTGAAGAAACCCGCAACCTTGCCGGAATTGTTGATGTCCTTGGCAACGCTCCAGGGGTATCCCCAGGCAGTCATTTCGCCCTCTTCCCACAGGAAGGCGCAGCGCGTGCAGATGGCGCCGCAGGCGTGCCCCGATTCGCTCTCACCCCCTTCGCCACCAACCATCATCGCTATCTCCCAAGCGACGACTTGATCCTGGTCATTCAGCCCTTCGGCACATACCCACAGCGAAGGAGCTGAGATCATCTGCCCAAGCTCCGTAGTCACTCCGTCTCGCCACAGCAGCCCCCACCAGCAGCACCCACCGGCGACGTGCCCCTGCTCGTTGATGGCGCTTGCGCCCGTTGTCAGGTAGTCTGAGCCCACCTGACCCCACAACACAATCGGGTTGTACATCGGCAACTGCGATGTCACGAGCACCATCACCGTCGCTTCGTTCGATTCGCCGCACGAATCGTCGTCGGCCTTGAACGTGAAGCTATCGGTACCCGTATAGCCCGGGCTGGGCGTGTACACCACCGTGTCGCCGCCGTCGACCAGCACGTAACCCGCCTCGGTGATCGCGCCCGCGCCGGGGTCGGACAGCGTGCCGTGCGCCGGCAACGAGGCGATGATGTACACGAGGTCGTCCTGATCGGCGTCGGTGGCCGCCAGCGTGATCTCCGCCGACCCATCCACGACCATCCTGGCCGTGCCGTTCCGAGCGATCGGACACTGGTTGACCGCGAAGATGGCCTGGATCTGCTTGCAGGCGTCCATCGTGATCGTCAGGATCTTGTCATGCTCGTGCCCAGCGGGCACGTCGCCCTCCCAGCGCGAGAACGCCCCGCCGACAACGGCCTCGACCGTCAGCGTCACGGTGGAACCCGGCTCGTAGATCGGCAGATCCGGATCGACGGTGACGCTGCCGTACTCCTGGCCGATGACGGTCAGCGTCAGCGTGCAGTAGCTGTTGACCGTCAACGTCACGTCGGGCGTGACGCACGTCCCGTCGCTCGCCTCGAACATGAAGCTGTCCGCCCCGACGTGCCCCGTCTCCGGCGTATAGATCACGACGCCGTCATTGCCGATGAGCTGATACGGCACGTGATCGATCACGATGGGGTCAGGATTGCCGCCGGGATCCGCCAAGGTGCCGTGACTCGGCAGCGCCGTGATCGTATACGTCAGCGGATCGCTCTCGGGGTCTGTCGCAACGAGCGTCACCTCGGCGGGCGCCTCCGCCGGTATGTTCACCGAATCGTCCGATGCCGACGGGCATCCGGCCACGGACAGCATACCTTCGTAGGGGATGCAGTCATGGGCGGTCGCCACAACGTCGTAGTAGGCCGCAGGGAAGACGACGCCGACAAAGGAGCACTCTCCGTTGGCGTTCGTGACGCCCGAGAGGTATAGATCGGCGTCGGGGCTCGAGAGCGCCACGTGAGCGCCTTCCACGGGCACGCTGCCCTCCGCCAGAACAACCGTCACGGTAAGATCCGTCGGAACGTCTCCAGGCACCTCGGCCGGATGGGTCACGTTGAGCGATCGCGGCGTCTGCGTCCGAAGCATCATCTCCGGATCGCCGAAGTAGTGGAACATCCGAATCTCGCCCTTGGTTTGGGAGGAATCGGTCTTATACAGCCGCATGTAGTGCTTGCCGTAGTCCAGCGCCGCTGCGGGCCGCCACGAGTACGGATACGTCGCATCCGTGTGCGCCGGATCATACGCTGGCCAGAAACAGGTAAACATGCCGTGGGTTAGTAGATCGTTCCATCCGGAGTAGCTGGTGCGCGTCGCGCCGACGATGCCCACGGCGCCGCCGTAAGGATGGCGCAGGAACGACTCGCAGAAGCAGCAAGCCACAGCGAAGTTCCCCGTCAGACAGTTGAGGCTGAGCACGACCGGCGTCCGAACTCCGTTCGCCAGCGCGTTGATGTCGGTGGTATTGAAAAGCGGGTGCTCCCAGCCGGTCTCGAAGCCATGATTGCGGTGCAGGACCAGTCCGACCCCCTCGTTGATCGCCAACGTAATGGACACCCTGGCCAGCAACGGCGCTAGCCATGCGTTCACCACTGACTCCGGCACGAGATCGGGGTGCGGAAACCGATGAGGGTAATCGGTCGTGCGGTAGTGGTACGGCGGTAGTGCCGTGGTTCCCGCGCACCAGGCCGTGTACGTCGTCATCCCGACCGTCGTATCGAGGAACTCCGTCGCGTGCGCGGACGTCTCCATGAACCAGCGGTCCGCGTAGCCATTGTTGTCGTCCGTATCCTGGAAGTAACCCGCGCTCAAGAAGGATGAATACCAATCACCCGTGTCAGGCGTTCGGTCGTACGTAAGGATCTTGTCGACTACGGTCGTGCATTGGAGCTCGGTGGCAACCGGCAAGCGCCCCAGCGTCATATCGGCATCATAGTCGGCGTCCCCGTCCATGCAGGCGTAGCGATGGTCCGTAATGCATTCGTACTCGCCCAGATGATTCCAGGGAGGAATATCCTCGCTGTCACCCACGAGCAACAAGTAGGAGGGAGCCGGATCCCAAGTGGTGTACGCATCTTCGATGTAGCTCAAAACGTCCGAGTTGGTCGTGCCCACCTCCGTCATCGTTGCGATGTGCGTCCTGAACCCCTTGCGATGCTTCCACTCCGCCAGCGGCAGTATCTCCTCGTACAAATCGTCGGCGACGATGATCAGGTAATCTGCGCCGTCCCCCTGTGCGAGTTGCACACCCTCACCCTCCGGCTCGCCCTTCGCCCCCGCCGCAGGTTCGTAGTTCAGCAGCATCCGACTGGCAAGGCTCTCGAACTCCGGCGTGGCCAGCCGCGACTTTCGTGCCTCCGCCGCGGCGTCCACCGCACCGGCCAGCGTCACCGAGAACCGCACCGACGTGATCATCGACAGCTCCGTCGTGGCTGGGTTCCATTGGAATGGGAAGACCTGGACGAACACCACGCGTCGCCCTCGGATCACGCCGGGAGGATCCACCTTGATCGGGCTGGCCGGACATAGCGCGTTGCGCGCATAGACCTCGGCGTCGAGCTGAAACGCCGGCCGGGGCGCGTCGCCGCCCTCGGGTTCCGCGGGTTGCTGAGGATGGATCTTGTAGCCCTTGCCCAGCGAGACCCGTTTGATCTCGCCAATCTGGAGCCCCACGTCGACGCCGTGCGGCACCTCCAGGAAGAACCCCTTGAACGGCAGTTCCGGCTGACCCACCCCCTCGGCCGCGGCCCCGCAACCTGGCGCGGAAAGCTGCGCGTACGCGTTGCCGTCCCGAGCCGTGAACTCCGACGTGTACGCGCCGCCGCACGTCATCAGCAGCTCAATCCCCCCGGCCGCTTTCGACCGGATCGAGACGCCCGGCGCCTCGCCGGCCTTGCCCTTGCCCGAGGAAAGCCACTGCCGTCCGCCCGCCTGCTGCGCGAGGAGCGCCGGCGCGACCAGGCCGAAGGCCACAACGGCAAGCCCAAGCATGCGTGCTCGGGCAAGCGGCCTCTTCCACGTGAACCCCTGAGGATCGTTGCTCGCCATGATTGTCCTCCCGCCCTAAGCTAATGAACGCCCGTGAGCGCATGTGGAGAATGGACGACTCGATTGCGATGTGGGTCGCCGCTCCCCTCTCCTTATCTCTGCCTGAGTCTCATTCGATCGATAGCGGGCGTCAAGAGAATACCTGACAGATGGTACTGATTGTCACCTGGTATGCATTACCAGACACGCCCACCGAGCTTCGGACACGCTCCGGAACCCGGACGGTCTTGCCCGCAAGCCCCAAGGGATGCTTGCCCGCCGTGGTTCCCCCTCCACCCGGTCAACATGTGTGAGCCCACAAGTTGGCAGCTTCCGAGCGACCTAGAGTCGGGTCGAGTCTCACACAGCAAGCCCTATGCAAGAATCCTGAATGAGCCGGGAGATCTTTCAGCAAGACCCGAGAATCTTCTCCCGCGCCCTGCCAGCAAGAGCCGGAGATCGATCTCACAGAAGGACTTCGAGGAACTACGGATGTTCATATCCCCCGGAATGGCAGCAAGGCCGTGCCTTCGCCACGAGGGCCAACGCGACTCGACGCGGTCGATGTCCTGACGTACCCTCAATGACGGCGGACACCGTGGGCCGACACATGAATGGTGCCGCCCATCACCCGGCGTCCGCCGAAGAACGGGAAGGAGAGACGATGACCGAGACCTCGCCACTGAGTCGAAGCTGCCGATTCCTCAGCGCCTGCCTACTCCTCACAACAGCCGTTGAGGCGGCGGACCCGGCCAACCTACTCCCGGACACCGTGCCGCAACTCACCGAGGACCTCGCCCGGCCGGTCGAGACCGACTGGCTGGTCGTCCCGACCGCGCGCAAGGCCGGCGTCTACCGCGGCAAGCAGGAACGCGAGATCGTCATGACGAACGGGCTGATCCGTCGCGTCTTGCGACTCTGCCCCAACGCCGCGACGGTCGGGTTCGACAACTTGATGACGGGCGCGTCCGTCATCCGCGGCGTCAAGCCGGAGGCCGTCGTCGAGCTCGACGGCACGAAGCTCAGCGTCGGCGGCCTATGTGGTCAGGTGGAGTACGGCTACCTCCGGCCCGAATGGCTCGACGGCATGACCAGCGATCCGAATGCGTTCCAGCTTGCCGGCTGCCGCGTCGGCAAGACGAAGGCTCGATTCGCCTGGAAGCGCAAGCGATACGCCGCCGACCTGCCCTGGCCGCCACCCGGCGCAAGCCTGGCGCTCGACTTCAAGGCCCCGCCCAACGTACCCGAGCCGCTGAAAGACGTGACGGTGTCAGTCCACTACGAGATGTACGACGGCATCCCCCTCCTCTGCAAATGGCTCACGATCCGCAACGCCGGCGCGCGTCAGGTGAAGCTCAACACCTTTATCAGCGAGGTCCTCGCGGCCGTCGAATACGAGGTGGCCGTCGAGTCGCCCCCGCATTGGGAGACGCCGAACATCCACGTGGAAAGCGACTACGCCTTTCACGGCATGACCCCGCGAACCGCCAACAAGATCGCGCACTGGGTGCCGGACCCGCAGTACACCTCCCAGGTCAACTACCGCCTGCAAATGCCCGTCATGCTGGAATGCCGCCCGCCCATCGGCCCCGACGCCGTCATCGCCCCCGGCGAGACGTTCGAGACGTTCCGAACGTTCGTGCTGATCCACGACAGCACCGAGCGCGAACGGAAGGGCCTGGCCCTCCGCCGGATGTACCGAACCATCGCGCCCTGGGTCACCGAGAATCCGATCCTGATGCACGTCCGCCAGGCCGATTCCCGATCGGTTCGGCTCGCCGTCGATCAATGCGCCGAGGTCGGCTTCGAGATGGTCATCATGACGTTCGGCAGCGGCTTCAATGCAGAGAACACCAGCCCCGCCTATCTCGATCAACTCAAAAGCCTGGCCGACTACGCCCACGGCAAGAAGGTGGAACTCGGTGGCTACTCGCTGCTGGCCAGTCGCCGGATCAGCGACGAGGACGACGCGATCAACCCCAAGACAGGCAAGCCGGGCGGGGCCATCTTCGGCAACTCCCCCTGCCTGGGCAGCCGTTGGGCCCAGGAGTACTTCCGCAAGCTCACGACGCTCTTCGAGAAGACGGGGATGGACCTGCTCGAGCATGACGGCTCGTATCCCGGCGACCTCTGCGCCTCAACGAAACACACCGGCCACCGGGGGCTGGCCGACTCTCAATGGATGCAGTGGCGGACGATCACCGACTTCTACAAGTGGTGTCGAGGCCGAGGCGTCTATCTAAGCGTGCCGGACTGGTACTTCCTCAGCGGCTCCAACAAGAACGGCATGGGCTACCGCGAGGTGAACTGGTCCCTGCCGAGGGCGCGACAGATCATCCTCGGCCGGCAGAACATCTATGACGGCACGTGGGAGAAGACGCCGAGCATGGGCCGGATGTTCGTGCCGCTCGTCCAGTACCACGGCGGCGGCGCGGCCGCCACGCTCGAGCCGCTCTCCGAGCATCTCGACGCCTACGAAGCCCATCTCGCCCAGAACTTCGGCAGCGGCGTCCAGGCGTGCTACCGAGGGCCCCGTCTCTACGACACCGACAAGACCAAGGCCGTCGTCAAGAAGTGGGCCGACTTCTACAAGAAGTACCGCAAGATCCTCGATTCCGACATCATCCACGTCCGACGCCCCGACGGCAGGGACATCGACTGCATCCTGCACGTCAACCCGCGACTCGAGCAGAAGGGCCTGGCGATGGTCTACAACCCCCTCGACCGAGCCGTGCAGCGCACGTTGACGCTCCCCCTGTACTACACCGGCCTGACGGAGACCGCGACGGTTCGAGAGCGAGAGGGCCAGAAGCGGCAACTGCGGCTCGACCGGAAGTGGAACGTCCAGGTGCCGGTCGAGATCGCGCCGCGAGGCGTCACCTGGCTGGTCATCGAGTGAGTGGGCCGAGCGGTCATCGGGCCGCCGGCTCGTTATTCGCGATCATCGCCGCGGGGCCGATCTCGTTGATGATCTCCACGCCGCGGACGCCGTTGTTCTCGGTGATGATCGCGTGCCGGAGCCCGGGTTTGAGATGGATGCTCGGCTCAGTGGTTCCGAAGCTGCAGCCGCGAACCTGGAGCTTGCCGCCGTCGGCCTCGACCAGGGCCTTGCCCGGGTTCTTGGCCCGGCCCAGGCTGCTGAAGTAGCAGTCCGACAGCGAGACGAAACTCCGCCCGTGTGAAACGACGTTCTGATGCGAGGGCCCCCAGAACGCGCAGTTCACCAGCCGGACCGAGCCGTTGCAGGTCTTGTTGATCAGGACCTCGATCTTCTCCGCCCCGTGCATGCAGACGAACTGGCCGTTCGTGATGAGCAGGCCCATCGGCTGGATCGCGTCGACGATGACGCACTTCTGCGCCTCGTCGGCGCCGATCCCGCAGAACTGCCCGTTGGCCGCGCCGTGCTTCGTGGCGATGAACCGGTAGCCGACGTTCACCGGGAACACGAACGTGTTGTTCACGTACTCCCAGTCGGTCCGCCCGAAGATGAAGGCCTCGCAGTTCTTCCACATGAACTCGTGGACGGGCGCCCACTCGCCCTGGACGGCCGGCGACGACCACCAGTGACAGTGGAACTGGACGTTCTCGATCCGCCCGATGTCGGTGCAGGCGTCCACGAAGATCCCGCGCCGAAGCACGCAGCCGTAGACGCTTCGGATGCGGTGACGAACGTTGCCCTCCGGACCCGTTCGGATGCCGTTGTAGCTGTTGATCAGCGTGACGTTCTCGACCGTGTTGTCCATTCCCTGAAGGTGGAACGTCCACGGGTACGGATGAATATCGCGGACCTTCTGCTCCGGGTAGTAGACCGTCACGCCGCGCACGGCCGAGGAGCTGCCCATCTCGAACAGGGCCGGTGCGTCCTCCTTGTCCCTGCCGCCCGTGGCCAGGACGACCGAGCCGACGAGCGGATCGCTCCACTGCGGACAGACCGCCACGCCCTCGAGCGCGACCCCCGGCGGGACCTTCAGGCTGTCCTTTACGAGAAATCGTCCCGGAGGCACCTGCACGCGCCCGCCCGTCTTGCCGGCCGCATCGAGGGCCGACTGGATCGCGCCGGTGTCGTCCGTCGCGCCGTCGCCTTTGGCGCCGTGGGCTCGAACACAGATCATCCCCGCAGGCTGCGAGGCCGGCGCGTCGGCGCCAAGCCAGCCGGACGTCAACAACGTGAAACAGAACGTGATCGTCGTGAGCATCGCGATGTCTCCCGGCAACATCTCTCGAGGAAACGACCATGTTGGGAATCGAATGATGCCGCGGAGGGTAATCTCGCGCATCACTCGTCGGAACTCGCCGGACCGCCCTTGGGAGCGAACACCCGGCCCAGGACCCGCATGGCCGCGCTGATCTGGGCCAGATCCTGCCGCGACAGTGAGCGGATGTGCTGGGCCAATGCCGCTTGCGTGGCCTGACGGGCGACCTCGAGCGCCTGCCTGCCCCGAGCCGTGAGGGATAGCGAGATTCGACGTCGATCCTTCGCGTCGACGCGGCGTTTCAGCAGCTCCCGCTTGACCAGCAGATCGACGATTCGCGACGCCGCCGGGGCCGAGACGCCGAGATACTCGGCCGCGTCGGAGAGAGACGCCTTGTCATAATGGAAAACGAAGCCAAGCACGCGCAGTTGGGGCAGCGTCAGGTCACAGTGCCGGTCCCGGCGAGCCTGATCCACCATGAAACGGAACACCGCCGGTATGCCCGTGATGATGTCGCCCGCGCACTCCTCCGGCGACGAAGCGCCCTTAGTTGCATTGGTTAACTGTTGCATGGCCTAACTGTATCGCCGCCCAATCCGCCCGTCAATCCTGTCCTGCCAGGCGATCACGCCCTCTGTCGGTCGGACGGCCTCACTTCCCGGCCAGCGCTTCTTCTTTCGTCACGTCGTGCGGCTGGACGCAATGATCCAGGATGACCATCGGGTCGTCCGTCTTGGGGATCTGGTCGGGCAGACGGCTCGTCCGCTTGAGGTGGTCGACCAGGAGCGACACGTAATGGGCCACGCGCTCCTTCTGCTCAGGGCGATGGGCCAAATTCGTGAACTCGCCCGGATCCTTTTGGGTATCGAACAGCTTGAGCGTCGGGCCCGGTAAGGGATACTTCTCGCCGGGATCGTAGCCGTCGGGACGGCGCCGCTTGCCGCGGATGTAGACGAGCTTCCAGCGCTCGTCGCGGACCATCGCCTCGTCGGCCCAGGCGTACTCGACGAAGACGCGCGGGCGGTGCGCGTCGGTCTTACCCTCGAGCAGTGGGACGAGGCTCTTGCCCTGGACGCACTTCGGCGTCGGCAGCCCGCAGAGATCGAGGATCGTCGGCATGATGTCGATGAACTCGACAAGGGCCCGCGTGCTCTTGCCCGAGCGAACCCGCTTCGGATACCGGATCAGCAGCGGCGAACCGATGGCCGGCTGATACGAGCAGTGCTTCTCGAACCGACCGTGATGCCCGAGCATGTAGCCGTGGTCGCCGATGTAGACGACGATCGTGTTGTCCGCCTGGCCGCTCTTGGCCAGCGCGTCGAGCACCAAGCCCATGTTCTTGTCCATGAACTCCGTCGACGTGTAGTACGACGCCTGGACCTTCCGCTTCTCGTCGTCGGTCAGGTCGCGGAAGATTTCCGGAATCTGAGAATCGTCCTCCGGACCGATCTTGGGCGCCGTGAACTCAGACGGGTCGTGCCGGTCGCGGTATTCCAGCGGAAATCTGAACGGTGAGTGCGGCACCGTCAGGCTCACCACGCAGCACCAAGGGCGGTCGCGCTTCCTCGTGATGAACTCGATGCCGAGGCGCGCGAACCAGGTGTCCCACATGTAGGCGTCCTTCAGCCCGAACGGGCGATACACGCCGTTGATCCACAGCCGGGCCGGATCCTTGAACGGCTTCCACACCGGCAGGACGTCGGGGCTCGTCGTGTCGACCTTCTGGCCCTGCTCCTTGAGCCAGCGATGCCATTCGCCGAGAAAGATGACCTCGTCGAACCCGTGCTTGAGCCCGCTGTTGAAGTGCGTCTTGCCGTACCACGCCGTATCGTACCCGGCCTGCTTGAGCACCTCCCCCAGCGTAACGGCCGAGGCGGGCAGCGGCGTTTGCAGCACCGTCACGCCCACCGAGCGCGGGTACATCCCCGTAATGAACGCCGCGCGCGAGGCCGTGCAAATGGGACCGTTGCAGTAAGCCTGATCGAACCGCATCCCCCCCGCCGCCAGCCGGTCGAGATTGGGCGTCCGCACGATCGTGTTGCCGTAGCAGCCCGTCACGTACGCGGCGTGATCGTCGCTGATCAGCCAGAGCACGTTGGGTCTGTCGGCGGCTCGCGCTGCGGTCATCGGGGCAAGTAGAGCGACGATGCCAAAGGCAAGAGCCGACGCGTGACGACGTTTTCGGATCGGTAGGTGGCTCATCGGGAATCACTCCGCGGAGGCCGTGAACAGCGTCTGGGAGGCAATGCCTCAGATCCAGGGCGAGTGTATCAATCACAGAGGGTCGATGCCAGTCGCCTCGGTGGCGTGGGAAGGCCGCTCCAGCCCACTTGGGACCTCATCCCTGCGGGCGGAGCCCGCCCGACCTTCTACTTGCTTGCACGAAAGATCCGCAACTCCCAAATCGTCGGCACGTCCGTGGCCTCCAGAACGTTCAACCGAACGTGCCTGGCCGCCACCGGCCGGAAACGCTTCACGAACGCCGAGCCGATCTTCGTCCCCTTCACACACGTCCGCCAGGTATCGCCGTCCTTGATCTCCAGCACGAACCGGCGCACTCGATCATATGCCTCCGAGATCTCCACGCGATCGATCGTGATCGGCTCGCCCAGATCCACCTCCAGCCAGCCGCTTCGCGCGCCCTGGCCCGCCCCCCAGCGCGTGCTCGGATCATCGTCGATCGCCCGGATCGGCTCGTACCCCGGCGAGGGCCAAACGCTCGAGGCCGTGATCGACTTGCCGACGGCCACCGATCCGGAGCGATCGGCGATCGGCGCGATGTCACCGGCCGGACCGTCCAGCCCCAGCTTGACGATCGTGTCGATCGCGTGCCGGTGTTCCGGCGCGACCGCAATCGTCAGGCCCTTGCTGTCCTGGCTCACCTTGACCTCGCCGCCGGTCAGCAGCGAGCCGGTGACAACCGACTTCGGGATCGCCGGCAGCGTCAGGCTCTCTCCCGGCCAGTTCAGCACATGCAGGTAGATCGTCTTGCCCTTGCGCGTGGCGGCGCCCCACCGCGCTGGCTTGAACGGGCCGCCGCGCGTGGCGTAGACGCTCTCGCCGTACTGCCCAAGCCACTTGCCGATCTCACGGAACCGCTCGGCCTGGCGCGGCTCGATCCGCCCGTCGGGCATCGGATTCGTGTTCAACGCAAGGTTGCCGTCGCCCCCCACGCATCGCACGAGCGTCTCGATGCACTCGTCGAGCGACTTGATCTTGTCGTCGGGCTTCCACGACCACTGCGTGCCGAGCGTAATGCACGACTCCCACGGACGGCCGGACTGGAAGTGGCCGACCCGCTGCTCCGGCGTGTCGAAGTCGCCCGGCAGGCCGCAGCGGTTGTTGATAATCAGATGCGGCTGGATCTGGCGCGCCATCCGGAACAGGCTTGCCGCGTCCCAGTCCTCCGCATTGCCGCCGAGCCCGTCGAACCAGAGCCCATCGACGTGACCATAGTTCGTCAGCAGCTCGCGGATCTGTCCGTGCAGATACTGTATGTACCGGGCATGGCTCTCCGTCCGGTAGTCTGGGTGATGCCAGTCGGGCTGGGAGTAGTAGATGAACAGCTTGAGGTCCGCCTCGTGGCAAGCCTTAGCCACGTCGGCCATCACGTCGTGCCGCCACGCCGCCTCAGGGCTCGTGCTCTTGTAGTCCGTGAGCTTCGTGTCGTATAGGCAATAGCCGTCGTGGTGCTTGACCAGGAAGATCATGTACCTCGCGCCGGCGTCCCGCGCCACGCGCGCCCACTGACGGGCGTCGAACTTCTCGGGCTTCCACTCCTTGTACAGATTGTCGTACACCTCGACCGGCGTCGGCCCCGTGCCCTTGCGACCCCGCCGCTCGCCGCCGCGCGACCAGCCGATCTCCCGGCCCGTCAGCGTCACCGGCCCCCAGCAGACGAACATGCCGAACTTCATCCCGCGCCAGTCGTCGATCATCTTCGCGCTGGCCTCGAGGTAGCTCTTCGTCGGATCCGCCGGCGCCGGCGCGACCTCGGCCAAAGGGACCGCCGCGAGCAGGACCTGCAGTGTCAGGCTAAACGCGGTGTGCATGAGAAGGACCCTCCCCCGCTCCGCGGGCAATCCAAAGCGACGTCGAGCCGTCGCACTCCACACGTGCGCCAAGACACGCCTTGCGGACGGACTCTAGGGCTTCTCCCCCGGTGCCCGAACCGGATACGCCGGCGAGGGCACGTACGCTTCCTTCATGACTTGCTCGATCCGCGCGACGACGTCCGGGTGGTCCGCGGCGACGTCCTTGGATTCCGCGACGTCCTGGGTCAGGTCATAGAGTTCGATCGCCGCCCCCGGCCCACCGCGAACGCCTTTCCAGTTCGCCAAACGAACCGCTTGCATGAAGTTCCCGCGTGAGTGGCCGTAATCCCAGTAGAGGTACTCGTGACGCCTCTTCTGCTCGCGCCCCAGCAACGTCGGCACGACCGAGATGCCGTCGATGCCCTTCGGCGCGCTCGTCCCGGCGAGCTCGGCCAGCGTCGGCATCACGTCCCAGAACGC
Organism: Phycisphaerae bacterium; assembly: GCA_016927755.1. Lineage (GTDB taxonomy): Bacteria > Planctomycetota > Phycisphaerae > UBA1845 > JAFGLZ01 > JAFGLZ01. The sequence goes on along the minus strand of JAFGLZ010000069.1, from coordinate 10,423 downwards.
CCAAACGGCGTCGCTCACCCGCCCCGCCGGCACCTTGCCCGGCCAGCGGACGATCATCGGCACGCGAATGCCGCCCTCGTATAGCTCGCGCTTCAGCCCGCGAAGACCCCCCGCGCTGTTGAAGAACGCCGGCTTGTGCGCCCTGTCCTTGCCGCCACACGGGCCGTTGTCGCTCGTGAAGAAGACGATCGTGTCGTCGTCGAGCCGAAGCCGCTTCAGCAGGGCCATGATCCGCCCGACGTCCCCGTCCATCCGCGTCACCATGGCCGCGTAGTTCTTCTCCACCTGCGGCCAGTCCTTCTGGCGGTAGGGCTTGTCGCTGGGCACGATCTGTGACTCGGGCGTGTGCGCGGGATAGTCCGACCAGTGCGGGATCGTATACGCCAGATACAAGAAGAACGGCCCATCCTTCGATTCCTCGATGAACCGCAGCGCCCGCTCCGTGAACAGATCGTGCGTGTACTCGCCCTTCTGCTCACCGCGGTTGCCGAACAGGAGCTTGGTGCGGTCGTTCTCCCACAGATAGTGCGGGTAATAGAAGTGCGCCTGGTCCTGGTCGAGGTGGCCGAGCCAGTCGTCGAACCCCTGATCGTTCGGCTTGCCCTCCGAGCCGTGCACGCCCAGGCTCCACTTGCCGACCGCCCCCGTGCGATACCCCGCGCCCTTGAGAACCTCGGCGAGCGTCACGTCCTCCTTCGCCAAGAAGGTGCCGTGCGGGATGTTGTCGCGGATCCGCGCATGGCCGTTGTGCACGCCCGTCATCAGACAGCAGCGAGACGGCGCGCACACCGTCGACCCCGCGTAGGCCTGCGTGAATCGCACGCCCTCGGCCGCGAGCCGATCGATGCACGGCGTGACAATCTGCTGCTGCCCATAGCAGCCCAGGTCGCCATACCCCAAGTCGTCGGCCATGATGAAGACGATGTTGGGCCTGGCCCGACCCGCCGCTGCCTCAACGGCGCTGCCCGCCACATGGCAACAGGCAACGGCGAGTAGCACGATCTGGAGTCTACGTTCCCGGTTCATTGATACTGGCGTCCCTTCGGCTTCTTTGGCTCGATCTGCGGTCTGCACGGGGTGTGAGCGCCGTTCATGTACCCCGTCATCTTCGCTACAACGTCCGGATGATCGGCGGCAACGTCGCGCGTCTCGCCAATGTCGCTGCTCAGGTCGTAGAGTTCGAGCTTGGCGCCCCGCCTCGGACCCCGAACCGCCTTCCACTGCCCGGCGCGGACGGCACGGCCGCCGTCGAACTCCCAGTACATGTACTCGCGCTTCCCCTGCACCCCCCGACCCAACAGCGTCGCGGCGACCGAAACCCCGTCGACCCCTTCGGGCGACTTGGCCCCACCCAATTCCGCAAGCGTCGGCATGACGTCGGCGAAGTACCACGCATGATCGCTGGCCGATCCCGCCCCGACCTTGCCCGGCCAGCGGACGATCATCGGCACGCGAATGCCGCCCTCGTACAGCGACGCCTTCACGCCGCGCAGCGGACCGGCCGCCTTGAAGAACTCCGGATCGCCCGGCCCGTACGACGGGCCGTTGTCCGACGTGAAGAACACGATCGTGTTGTCGCCGATGCCCAACTCGCTCAACAACGCCATGATCCGCCCCACGCTGCGATCCATCCGCGTGATCATCGCGGCGATGGCCGCCTTCGGCGTCTCCTGGGCCGCATAGTCCCTCGGATACCCCGCGCGTCGCTTGTCGCGCCCGCGATACGGCGTCTCGGGGAACTTGCCCCGATACTCACGAAGCGAGTCCTCCGGCACGAGCAGCTCATAGTGCGGCACCGCGAACGGCACGTACAGGAAGAACGGCCCGTCCTTGTGCCCGCGGATGAACTCCAGCGCCTTGGCCACGATCTCGTCGTGCGTATACCGGCCGCCCTTGCCGTCGTTGCCCTCGAGCGGGTACTTCCGGTCGTTCTGCCACAGATACTCCGGGTAGTAGAAGTGCGCGTGGATCTGATGCAGGTAGCCGAAGAACTCGTCGAACCCCTGCTTGTACGGCACCCCCGCCGTCCCATGCTCGCCCAGCCCCCACTTGCCGAACAGCCCCGTCGTATATCCGGACTGCTTGAGCACCTCGGCGACCGTAACGTCCTCGGGCAATAGCGGGATGCCCCCCGTGTTCCCACGAACCGACGCATGCCCGCCGTGAAGCCCCGTCATGAGGACGCTCCGACTCGGCGCGCACACGGGCGCCCCGGCATAGCACTGCGTGAACCGCATGCCCTGCTCGGCAAGGCGGTCGATGCTGGGTGTGCGGATCAGCTTCTGCCCGTAGCAGCCCAAATGGCCGTAACCAAGGTCGTCGGCCATGATGAAGATGATGTTGGGCCGTCCACGCGCCTCGCCGGCCATCGCCGGACAGGCGGCACAGACAACGATCCCAACGCACAGAGACACCGTCCGGAGACAACCCCAGATCGACCTTGACGGCGATTCGTCGATAGCGATCCTCATACGCATGATTCAACCCCAGTAGCAGGCGCCAAGCCAAGCGAGAAAACCCTCATCGCTCACGCATCCATCGGATCCATGCCCAAGGAGTATAGTCCACCATCAAACGTACCGGAACCGAGCACTCCTCCCACCTTTTCCTTTGGCATCGCATGGGACTTGGCGGACAATGCTCACCGGAGTACCAGCGATGCGAACGAGAGCGTCCGAGTCAGTCGAATGGTTCCTCAACCACGACGCCCACTTCCAACTGAAGGACGACGACAGGTCGGTGCGCCCGATCCAGCGTGTGCAAGCCCCTGAAGCCGATCATCTCTGCCACTATCCCACCCCTCTCACCCATATCTGTCACATACACTAGGGTAATCACCCGCCGTTATGAAAGGATATTGCCTCGCATCCTCACGCATGTGATAATGCCCATATATCGAGATCTCCCCTGGCTCTCGTGGTGTGCGTGCCATTCCTCGGCGAGCACGTCTTCTCGCACGCACGGAGTCGGAGGCGTCACCCATGCGGATGTCCCGCCGGACGCCCGCGATAAGGACTCACGAGCCATGGGAGACTGACGGGCCCTGACCGGGCCGTGAATGCCTGCGCGTGGACGGGAAGCCGACTGATGAGCGCGTCCGGACAATCCAAACGCGAACTCACGGATGAGGTGCGCCGTCTGCAAGCCCGCGTGGCGGAGCTCGAACAGACGACCGACCACCTCCAGCAGACGGCAAACCGGCTCCGTCAGGCCAGGGACGCCGCCGAGGACCTGATCCAAGCCGCCCAAGCCATCCTGCTGGTGTTGGACACCGAAGGCCACATCATCCGCTTCAACCCCTACCTCGAGCAAATCTCGGGCCACGCCCTGGAGGACGTGCGCGGCGAGGACTGGTTCACAACGTTCGTGCCGGAGAAGGACCGCGAGCGAGTCCGCGCGCTCCTCGAACAAGTCATCGCCGGCGGCTACAACCACGGCTGCATCAGTCCAATCGTCACCAAGGACGGACGCCAGCGCGAAATCGAATGGTATGAGAAACCGCTAGAGGACGCCGACGGCAACATCGTCGGAGTCCTCACCATAGGCCAGGACGTCACTGAGCGCAAACGAACAGCCGACCAGATCGCTCGGGCCAAAGAGGAATGGGAACGAACGTTCGATACCCTCCCAGACCTCGTCGCCATCGTCGACGCGGAGTACCGAATCGTCCGAGCGAACAAGGCCGTCGCCGGGCGCCTCGGAGTCGCCCCGGGAGACGTCGTCGGAAAGACGTGCTGCCAGTGCATGCACGGTACGGACGCCCCGCCTCCGTCGTGCCCGCACGCCCTGATGCTGGAAGACGGTAAGGCGCACACGTCCGAGATCCACGAGAAGAGACTGGGCGGCGACTTCCTGGTCACCGCCTCCCCCCTGCGCGATTCCCAGGGCCGCCTGACCGGCAGCGTGCACGTGGCCCGCGACATCACCGAGCTCAGACACAGCGAGGAGGCCTACCGCGCCATCGTCGATCACTCCCTACAAGGCCTTGGCATCGTCCAAGACGGACGCTTCGTCTTCGTCAATCGCCCCTTCGCCGAAGGCCTCGGCTATACGGTGGAGGAGCTGCTGGCCCTGCCGCCCGAGCAAGTGCGATCGACCGTGCATCCCGAGGACCACGAGCTCGTCTGGGGACGACTCCGAGACCGCCTGATGGGCAGGCCCGTCCCCGACCGCTACGAGTACCGCGCGATACGAAAGGACGGCGCCGTCGGCTGGGTCGAGATACATGCCGCTCTCATCGAGTACAAGGGCAGGCCCGCCGTCCAGGCCGCCGTCATCGAGATCACCAAACGCAAACAAGCCGAGGAGCAGCGGCGTCAAATGGAGACCCAACTTCGCGATGCCCAGAAGCTGGAGAGCCTCGGCGTCCTGGCCGGCGGCGTCGCCCATGACTTCAACAACCTGCTCGTCGGCGTGCTCGGTAACGCGGGACTGGCCCTGATGGACCTCCCCGAGGACTCCCCGGTCAGGGCAACCATCGAGAAGATCGAAGTAGCCGCCCAGCGAGCAGCGGACCTGACCAAACAGATGCTCGCCTATTCAGGCAAAGGCGCCTTCATCGTCAAGCCCCTCGACGTCTCCAGGCTGATCCGCGAGATGGCCCACCTCATCGCCTCAGGCATCTCCAGGAAGGTCGCCATCCGCTACCTCCTCGGAGACGACCTTCCTCTCGTCACCGCCGATGCCACGCAGATCCGTCAGGTGGTCCTCAACCTGATCTCCAACGCCGCCGAGGCCGTCGGAGACGCCGCCGGCGCTATCACGATCCGCACCGGCGTTATCCGAGCCGATCGCGAGTGGCTCTCGGCCGCCTACCTTGCCGATGACGTCCCCGAGGGCGACTACGTCTGCCTCGACGTCACCGACACCGGGTGCGGCATGAACGCCAAGACACAGAGCAAGGTGTTCGACCCCTTCTTCAGCACGAAGTTCGCCGGACGCGGCCTCGGTCTGGCGGCCGTCCTCGGCATCGTTCGGGGACACAAGGGCGCCATCCGCGTCGACAGCGAGCCCGGAAAGGGAACGACCTTCCGAGTGCTCCTGCCCGCAACCGAGCGACCCGCCGAACAAGACCCGCCCCCCGGTCCAAAGAAGCCCCGAGAGTTCCGCGGCGCCGGCACGATCCTGGTCGCCGACGACGAGGATCAAGTGGTCGGATTCGCCTCGAAGGTCCTCGAACGGGCCGGATACACCGTCCTGACCGCCGCCGACGGCCGAACCGCCGTCGACGTCTTCCGCGAACGCGCCGAAGACGTCGTCATCGTCCTGCTCGATCTCACGATGCCCGGCCTGAGCGGCGTCGAGGCCTTCGACGCGATCCGCCGCATTCGGCCCGAGGTCCCCGTGATCCTCTCCAGCGGATATAGCCAACAGGACGCGACCGAGAGGTTCGCCGGAAAGGGGCTGTCCGGCTTCATTCAGAAACCCTACCAGGCGGCTCAACTGATCGAGAAGCTCCGCGAGGTCGTCGAAGGATAGGAGGACGGGACGAGCTTGGTCTGGGTGGCCCATGGCTTCAGCCTTGGGGAACGCGAATTCCCGATCGAATTCGTGCCGGCCACCTCCCAAAAGGTGGGCCACCCACCTGGCGCCAACTGCCCAAGCGATCGCGCAGGATCATGCCGTTGTCCGTCCGATAAACACCACGCCAACAGGTGCGTCCCGCGAGCATGGATCTTAACCGATACCGCCGCGGGTCCGTGACAACATCGGCGGGTGCCGAGGCGAAGCGGCGCGCGCGGCCCCAGCCCCGTTCACGGGGCTTTCCCGCCGTAGGCGGGCTGATAGGCCAGCCCTTCTAGGGCTGGTTGCCCGAGGAGGACGCACGCTCCTCCTGTTCTCGCCACCGACACGGAGCCCGTTTCAACGGGCTTTGCCACCCGTCGCGAAAAGCCCGCTAAAGCGGGCTCGGGCATGCGGAAGGTGGGTGGGATGAGCCGGCCGCCGCAAGCGCTTGCCGGCTCGCTTGTGGCCCCCACCCGTCGGGTGGTAGCATATCCCCTTTGGCGCGGACGCCGTCGGCGTCCGTGGGTGGTATGACGTCAGACTTGTATGACAAGGCCAGATCCGGAAAGGAATGGACGATGACAACTGGCGAGCTTTCGCGCAGGCGATTCCTGGAGACCTCTTCCGTCGGCGGAGCGGCGCTGGCCCTGGGGCTGTCGGCTCAGGCCGCCCTCGGTAAGGACGACGAGGTCGTGTTGGGCTTCATCGGGACCGGCGGTCGCGGGCGGTTCCTGCTCAAGCAGGCGGCCGACCTGCCCGGCATCCGCTTCGGCGCCATCTGCGACCTCAAGCAGCCCGCGATGGACGAGGCCATGAAGATCCTCGCCGAGCAGCCGACCAAGCCCAAGATGTACACCGATTTCAAGCAGATGATGGAAAAGGAGAAGCTCAACGGCATCATGATCGCCACCGAGGTCGGCAACCACGCCAAGGTCGCCGTGCCCGTCCTCGAGGCCGGCTTCAACATCTTCTGCGAGAAGCCCGTCGACGCCGACGTCGAACGCGTCGACAAGTTCGTAAAAGCCGCCCGGGCCGCCAAGGGCATCACGCAGATCGGATTCCAGCGGCACTACAAGCCCGGCTACGTCGAGGCCATCGAGAAGATCCATGCCGGCCTCGTCGGCGACATCCGATACCTCCAGGGCTACTGGCAGTGGCCCAGACTCCCCGGCGGCGGCTGGGTCGCCGACGTCGCCATGTCCGGCGGCGAGCTCGTCGAACAGGCCGGACACCACATGGACGTCATGGCCTGGATCATGAAGGGCCAACACCCCGAGCGATGCGTCTCGATGGGCGGCATCATGCGCAAGAACCCCGGCGCCAGCACCTGCGAAGACCACTCCTTCACCACCTTCGAGTTCCCCAACGAGATCCTCTTCCAGTACTCGCACCTGTTCGGCGCGGGAACCCGCCGCTTCATCGGCGAAATGCTCCGCGTCTACGGCAGCAAGGCCGGCGCCGAGATCAACAAGCTCGACTACGGCCGGCCCGGCGGATGGAAGGCCTATGACGAGGGCGGCAAGGAGATGCCCATCACTGACAAGACGTGCGACCACACCGAAGGCGTCACCCGGCAGATCCTCGCCTTCGCCGACGGCTGCCGAAAGACCGAGAAGTTCCTGCCCGCAAGCAACATCGAGACCGCTCGAACCGCCACGCTCATGAGCATCATGGGCCGCCAGGCGATGTTCAACCCGTCGACCAAGAAGTTCGACGAGCGCGTCATCGAGTGGAAAGACCTCGGAACGACGACCGACCCCGCATAGCCGGGTCCCGCGAACCGAGCAGCCAAAGCACAACGGGCAGCGATCAGGCCGAGTAGGCCCGATCGCTGCCCGTTTACTTGCCTCCATTCGCCCTGAAGCCGGGTGCCCGATCCGCGTCGTAGCACGCACATCTTGCCCGTGGCCGGGCGCCCCATCCGCGTCGTGGCACGCACATCTTGCCCGTGACCGGGTGCCCCATCGCTTCAGCGGTGGGCGGCGCGAATTCCCACCCCAATCCCCTCCCCTCCCAATGACAGCACACGAGTCCGCGCCGAACGGACACGCCGTCCATCCTCGGGAGAGACGTCGCCGCCCCCCCCGTTCATCGACTGCCCTGTGCCGCACAGGGCACACGCGCACGCTCCTGCAATGGCTGACAACGGCCCTAGAGAGCCGATCTTCGGCATCAGATCACTATGAATCATCGCCCGCCTATCCCTATCGGATCTGCCTTGGCGATGCATCACTCCGAGGCCCAACCACTCGGCGCCTCCTCAACCGAAATCGGATGTCCAGTTCTCTGCCTATCCCTCACCTCAACCAGGGCGTCAACCAACTCACCGTACGTTCTCTCCTCGAAGCCGAACACAAGGTCATCAGGAACGGAGAATGCATCCGCAATGCTCTGCAGGGCTTGCTCGCCGGACATATCGCAGGGGAAAAAGAGCAACGCCCCAAGATGATCGTTCGGAAGGTAGAATCGATGAGGCCACTCCATCCACTCCTGGATGATCGCCGATACCTCGTCACGAACGGCATTCCGCTGAGCGTTCGCACCCCAGGCGGTCAGACAATCCTCCGATCGTTCCGCCATCTGCCGCTGGATATCGCGGTAGGCCCTGGCACCAGCGCCCCAGCGTGGGAAGTCGAAGAAGAACTTGCCAAGCATGCTGGGTCGCGTGACGTACTCCGGAAACTGGAGCGGTGTCTGTTTCATTCTCACTCCATCAGCCTGCGGAACGATCCCTGACGAACACACTCGGTGCCCGATGGGCCCTGTCATTGATCCCGCAACCGACCGGAGGGATCCGCGCGTTCGCATCGTCCGCCACCACGTCCAGCGTCACCGTCACGGCACCGGCCCGCGCCGCCGCGGCGATCAACAAGACGCCAAGCGTCGACCCCGCAAGCTTCCGCATCAGGTTTCCATCGGTCATCACACGCTTCTCCCTATGTCATGAGGTGCGACCTGGCGCACCGGGCTTCTTGTCCCTTGTCTATCAGAACTGCATCGGGAAACGACAGCACCCATCTGCGGGATCAGATGCGTGTGCCGAGACCCACGCCGTGTCACTTCCACCGAAGTCGCTCTGCACCCGGTTCGCATCTACCGCGAAGCTGGTCTTTCGCGTAACGTAGAGCGCGTCGAGGCCGTTGGTGACGTTGGTGTTCCCGGGCTCGACGCGGGCGGTGATGTAGTAATTGAGCGAGCTACTCGCGTCGGCCTCGACGGGGTGGTTCGGATCGCACAGGACGTTCGGGTCGTTGGGATCGTCGGTCAAGACGTTGAGCCTGACGGTCACTCCGGACGCGCGACCCACGGAAGGCAGCAGCGCGCTCAGAAATGTGACAATCAAGCGCAGTTGCCATCGGCAGAACTGCCCTGCGGGTCGCTCTTCAGAATCTGGCAACCGTGGTTCCGTTTGACTCATTGCTTGCCTCCTGATCCCCAAGACCTTAGCGGCGACTCGGTGGCCGGCGTCTGACGAGACAATCAGTGATTGCCGCGAGGAGTAGAGCTGGGCCTAGTCGCCGCATCAGCTCCATTCACGGTCACGGTCTCAACTACGCAGGATCGCCTTTCTTGCCAACTGTCTTTCGGGCCAAGCGGACGTCGGAGGAACGCGGCAACCTGTCCATCTCTCAGGATCAGAATCCGTATCTCCTCCGGGAGAGGACTGGCCGGCTCATAGTACTTGTGCCACGGGACCTCGCCGGGCGCACATCCCCGTCCGGGTTTGAATGGAGTGTGGGCCCAGCTTCCGTTCGCCAGCCGGCACGCGTATGAATCGGGAAGTACGCGCAGCACAGCCACCTCTCGTCCGTCGTCAACCCATATTTCTGCTCTTTGGATCGGTCTGCCTGCGTTGTCAATCACGCGTATCTTCATATGGAAATCGCGCCAGGGGAACTGATAGGGGTGCCCTGTACAACCTGACGCGGTAGCAAGGAGCATCGTGGCCAATGGTAGGGCACTGCCTGGCGAGAGCGTGCCGGGACGTCGAGTCGCGAGTTTCCAGCTCGCGCAGGTAGCGGGGCATACAGATTGTGGTGAGTGAAACTGTCCGTCGAAGGACGGCATTAGGTCTATTGCGGAAGGACCTCTCATTTCACCTCTCCTGAGACTTCGGTTGTCACCACTTCCCTAGCAACGAGGGGGCCATCGATGGCGAGGAGGCATATGGTCGGCAAGGTTCTTTCCTCTGCACGGGGAGAACAGGTTGTGCTGGCAGGACGCCCACGCTCTCTTCACACATTCGTACCTGTCCAGGCCAGTGCACCCACCTGAGCAGTAGTAGGCTTGGATTTCCTCCCTCATGCATGCCGAGCAGGATCCGACGTGCTCAAGGCTACCGCAGGTTCTCACTGCGTGTATCAACTCATGGTGTATGATAACCTTGATGTTCCCGAGGGGAGGACTGGCTCCAAGGCTGTCCGCGCACAAGGTTATGTTTCTTGAGATCGGGTCATAGTGCCCCCCCTGGTTTGGATCGTTGCAGTTCTTGCAGCTGACGGCGTTCAGGCAGCTTCGGCCGAAAGCATCCTTCTTGGTCCATGCATCATAGAGGGGGCCAGCGATCTGAGGATCGCCTCCCAGATTCTGGAGGGCAGTGTTGCAGCACGAAATGCTCATGAGGCCGCTGGGGTCTGCTCTGAGGTGTGGGGCACTTCTTGTGTATTCGTACAAGTTGGCGCCGTCAGTGTGTGTCAGAGGATCCCGTTGGAGGAATCTCCCCATCACCGGATGCATCGTCCGCGCGCGGTAGTAGTAGATCTGCAGCCCCGCGCGGTCGTCGGTGAAGTGGTTGGGCGTCCCGTTGTCGTCGATGTCCAGCACGTCCAGCCGTCGACCCGTGAAGAAGTACGGGTTGCCGGCGCGGCTCTTGACCATCGCGCCCGTCAGCAGCCGCAACTCGCCGCGAGGCGCCTGT
>JAFGLZ010000068.1 GCA_016927755.1 Phycisphaerae bacterium | reverse complement strand
GGGGGTTGGGTGGGGGGTGGGGGGGGGGGTGAGGGTGTAGCGGGGGGCGCGTTGGCAAGCGACGGGGGAGGCGCGACGTATGAAGGACTGAGGCGTCGCGGTCATGGGGCGGACCCAGACTCCGACGCTGCTTCTTGGCGATTGGGGCGGCTTGTCCGGCGCGGGATGAATCCCGCGGCTCGGGGTGCCGGCTCGGCGGGTGGGGGAACTGGAGCGTGGGGAGGTGAAGGCGGCTGCGGGGGAAGAGGTGTTCTCGAAGATTCGAGGCGGTCGACGGAAATGACCTACTTCTTCCACCCGGAGGCGGAGGCGGAATTCGGCGAGGCCGTCAGGTATTACGATGAATGCAGGGAGGGTCTCGGGCTGGAGTCTGCCGAAGAGGTGCAAGCGGCTTCCATCGCATCGTTCGGTATCCTGACGCTTGGCCAAGGCTGTCGGCCAAGACACGTCGATGTCTTGTGAGTCGGTTTCCATACGGGATTATCTACTACGCCGACATGGAGTCGGTCCATATCATCGCGGTTGCGCACCTGCATCGTCGTCCGGGGCACTGGAAAGAACGAACCTGAGGTGGGTTCATGCTCCCGGCGTCGAGGGGGTGGACGGGGCTTGGGTTTGGAGGGCCTGGGGCAGTAACCGGTGTCGGTGACCTCCTGCCCGATGGCGGACATTACCCTTTCTATTGCCCTCTCTTTAGGGCATTACCCCTTTCTCACCCATTCGGCTCGTGGGCTGCGGCGTAGTCAGGCGACGTGAGTTACCTCGGTTAGTTGGGTGAGAGAAGAGCATCAACATGCGCCTACTTCTCGCTGCGGCCTGCGCAGAACGATTCAGCCCATTCTCTTGCGCGGTGATGATTCCTGACCAGGTTCCGCCGAAGCATCTTCCAGTCGTCCCTCGGACGCGGTGGGGGCCGTTGGATGAGTTTCGGGTCTACGCTGCGGTATCGTGTGCAAGTAGGAGAGACTCGAGCAATTCTCGAACGAGTTCGTCGATTTGTCTCTGGATCCTCCGGCGATCTTCGGTGCTCGTCTTTCGGCTGGAAGCCTGCTTCGCGAGGCGCTCGATCTTTGTGCATAGCATCTTCTCGCCGAGACATCGAGGCATGGGTATGGGAATCTCATGAAGGGCTCTCAGACGAAGAGTGAGCGATCCACTTCGAGCGCGAGGCATGCGGTGGGCCAATAGACGCTGAATGACGTTACTGTTGAGAAGGCCCAGTAAGAGGAACGGGGCAATGGAATTCGGATCAGGCAGAAGCAGAAGCATATTCTCATGGCAGAGCAGGCCTTCCCTATCCAAGGCAAACTGCAACCTCGACATGATCCTACCGCAGACGATTTTAGGGGCTGCGAGGCACTCGCCGATGTTCCGTGTTCGGAAGGCATACCAGGCTCTGCGCGACTTCGCGTGCTGTCCGGCGGACCCCAATCTAGAGCGTCTGAGATAGGAGTATGCGAGAGGAAACCTACGGCGGAAGACCCGCTCGGGAAGGAGACGGCCTTGCTGATCATATGGGAAGACGCACAGGCAGCGTTGCGCCCCAATACTCCCATCGTCAAGGTCGCCTCTCCGGACTACTGGCCTGACAGCGCTTCGCTCAAGTTCAATCGTCTTCCCCGAGCCTTGCGTCCGCATAAGGACCCGATTGCCGCCGCGAGAATGCGATAGTGGACATAGCAGGAACACATCATCCGCTCCCGTACGAACGCCGAACCTGACACCGATGCTCAAGTCAGCGAGCCTTGCGCCGACAAGCTTCAGGTTCGTACAGCTTGCCTTGTCACTGGCAGGTTCCAGAAGCCAGTCGGAACCTGAGCACGCCCTCGCCGAGAGACTGCGGACAGAGACGTATCGACTCGATCCAGGGGTTTCCGCAAGCAGCCGACCTAGGTTCCTACGCAACGATCCTCTTCCCCGCATGACCACGTACCTTGTGCGGCACGGTTTGCGTTGCTTTCTGACCGATAACAGGGCTATGCGGACCGATGCGTCCGTGTATATCTGGGCATCATCGAACTCCACAATCTCCTGTACCCTGCAGTTGCTGGCGATGAATTCCCTCAAGACGCGACCTGATTCATTGCGGAGGAAGCTACTCGACAAACTGAAAGCGAGGTATCCTGTGTCCGCAAGGATTCGAAGAGATTCCTCGACAAATGGCATGTACAGGTCGAAGTTCCCCTCACGCGCGGTGGCGAAGCTCTCCCTATAGCGAGCGACCAACTCGGGACTCCGTTGCTTGAGCCGCTGCAGTCGAACGAAAGGAGGGCCTCCAAGAACAACATCGTAACAGGGCTCGCAGCCCGCACGTGACGCTGCGGTGCGTGCCGCATTCCCGTCCAGGAAATCGGCACAGGTGATATTGTGTTTGAGACTGGGGAAGCATATCCCTTGCGTGCTCCTGGTGTTAACGCCGTCCACGACGACCGATTCCCACAGAGCGAGGAGCAATCCACGAATCGTCCAGGAGACGGCTCCTGAGTCAACGTCAATGCCGAAGATGGCCGATCTAAGGAGGTCCAGCCTTGCCTGCAACGAAAGCAGCGGGATGTTTCTTGCACAAACTGGCGTTCCCTCGATCGACATGCTTCGATACGTCAGGAGATACTTGTAGGCGCTGATGAGGAAATTGCCGCACCCACAAGACGGATCCAGAATTCGAAGGCGAGCTGACCGGGATCTCAGCTTGACGGCAGAGACCTGCCGAAGCGTCCGATGAACAAGGTAGTCCACCACAGGAGGAGGAGTATAGTAGATGCCCATCGCCTGGCGCGATGACGATGCTCTTCTCCGCCCGATATCGGAGCCGGCAAGCAGGGGGGAATCGGTGCAACGTTGATGGAAGTCCCCGAACACGGTAACTGGTGGTGCCCATCCGAACGTGCTTCTGCTGGCTTCGGCCAGTCGGCTTACGACTCGACAGTTCAATACTGATTTCGGTATTCTCCTTTCATCAGAGAACGGGTACCGCGCAAACATGTGGCTTAGCACTACGTCCTTCGTTGCTGAGGCGAGTCTCTCACTTAGCTCGCGGATCGAGGGTCGGCGACTCTCGGACAAGACTTCCTCAAGCGAGGGAAGTCCAGAAGGATCCCGTTGACGAACGAAATCGACCAGCAGAAGGAGTTCGATGAGTTGGTCCGTTGTCGCGAGAATCTGCTCTCTCGCTACGCGAGACCGGCTGCTGCTCCTCAGCCTTTCAAAGAGTTCTCCGCGAAGCTGCTGTAGCAGGCGGGAAAACGCATCGCTCTTTGCCCGGGACGAGATTGCCCTATCATCCAACAGCCTAGGCACCCCCATCTCCACCTTTCGACATATCGCTCCCATTCCCGTCCCCCCAAATCAAAGCACGCAATTACAGCGCCCGATGCTCGACGTGATACCGAGCGCTTCGAACACCCCGAACTCCTCGAGGCACAGACCGATTGCCAGGCCCGGCCTCGTCCCACGAATGACCGAGATCAGATGCCCGTAGATCTCGACTCGCTCGGACGACTGATATCGCATCCGCCCGTCCCGCGACCTGGTCCGATTCGCGCGGATCGCCGCCGACACCGCGCTATCACGCCCCAGCTTCGCCTCCATGAGATGCAGCGCGCCCGGATAGCTGCAGATGCCCCCGAGCGTGATCCGGTCGAGGTCGACCGTCTCGACCAGTTCCGTTAGGAACTCTCCGTATATCCGCTGCCAACCCTCGGCCGGGATCACCGGCATGATCACCGCGCGAACCGGATACCCCGCCCGAGAACACGCCGCCATGGCCTGAATCCTCGAGTCCGGCCGCGGCGTGTTGGCCTCGTATTCCTCGCAGATCGCGGGGGGATTCAGGCTCCACGACAGCACCGTGTGGGCGCGATGGTCGAGATCGAGCAGGTTTCCGACGTCGGCCGCCTTCGTCAGTAGCGTCATCCTCGCGAAGCGATGCCCCGCGAAGAATCGCACCAGCTTGCGCGAGTACCCCGTCAGCGGATCGAGCGCGAGTGCGTCCTGGAGCTTGCCCACGTAGAAGGCCGTGGGCCGGCCAATCCTTGTCGCGATACGATCGATGTCCCGTAGCATCTCCGGCAGGTTCAGGAAGATCTTCACCGTCGGCGAGAACGCGACGCCCTTCGTCGCCGCCAGATAGCAGTACGTACAGTCGTAGGGACAGAAGCCGTACGGAGAGAAGTGCCAGTATCCGGGGCACGTGTTGCCCGATTCCCGGGCCCGCCTTACGGCGCTGCCATGCTCGCCGAAGACGAGTGTGCGCTTGCCTCGATAGTGAACGTCCAGCCGATCGCCCGTTCCCAGGTCGATGCGGTTGTGCGGCGTATCCAGTTGCTCGACTACCTCCGCCCGCGGATACAGCCCGCAGATCCGCCGAATCAGCGATTCTCGTTCCTGACCGTCACAGCTCCCCCTGGCCAAGACGATCCGCTCCGGCTCGAAGAGGGCCGTGCGTCTTGGGCGGTAAGCTTCCGCCGAGTCCGCGCCAGTCAGGTCGCGCCCCATCGAACTCACCGTTGGCGTCAGGCTCTCGTGGACGGCGGGGCCTTCGCTGACAATCCAGAAGGCCGCCCCATGCGGCGACGCCACAGCCGAGGACATACCCAACCCCCGAACGAAACCTATCCTAACAGGACCCAAACATTCCAACAAGCGAATGGGCAGTGCAGGCCGGGGCTCCTGCTGACAGTGCCGCTGCACTCGTCACACAGGCCGAGGCCCAGTTGCCCCTGAGAAGGGGCCGCCGGGCGAAACCCCCTCTTTCAAAGCAGATAAGGGGATCAGAGTGTACCTCCGACCTTGCCCTAGCCGATACAGGGGCCTTTCAGTCGGCATCTATTTGTTCACAAATTACTTATGGCCGCAGTGATGCTGGCGATCTCCAAAGAACCGCTCAGTCGCTCATCATGGCAGTCCACTCAGAATCGCAGCCACCTGTCGAGCGCCGGGTGTCATCCAGTCCGAAGCCAATGCGGCGTCGAAGCCGCTGCGGTCCATAGATGGGGGTTAGGATTGGTAGTCTCGGAGTAGGCCGTGGGTTAGTCGGGTTAGGCGGCGGTGTAGGATGGCGGCGATGGTTTCGGCTTGGGCTCTTAGCCAGATTCGGCAGGTCATGCCGTGGGTTAGCCAGGGGTTTTGGGCTTGGGCCAGGTCGATGACGACCTCGAAGTAGGGTTGCGCGGCCTGTTGGGTTCTGGGGTCGACGGCGATGGCGCCTCCGCCGACTTGGGTAAGGGAGGGGGAGTCGATGTGGGTGGTCGCCTTGGGGACGATCCGGGAGATTCGGCCGTCGAGGCGGACGCCGGGCATTGCGGCGGCTCGGACCTCGACGATCTGACCGACGGCGGGCCGGCAGTCGGCGACCTCTTCCTGGGTGAGCATGGCGCGGATCTGCCAGGCGCCCTGTCCGATGCGGGCGATCTCTTGTCCCTTCTTGACGTATCGTCCCAGGTCCCTGACGCCGACGCATTCGAGGACCTGGCCGGCGATGCCGGCTCGGACGACGAGGTCGTCGAGGTCGGCGCGGCGCTGGCTGAGCTCCTGGCGGTAGGCGTGGGCGCGTTCGTTTTCCTGGAAGCTTCTGACGGGGTCCTGGACCATGTAGGCGCCGGCTCGGATCTCGGCGGCTTCCAGCTTGGCGGTCGCGTCGGCGTAGCCTTCCTGGTAGGCGTCGTTGTCGAGCCGGACGAGGACGCTCTTGGGCGTGACCTGGCGGTCGGCGGGTGCGTCGATCTGCTGGATTGCGCCGTCGACGCGGGCGCGGACGACCTCTTCCCTTTCGGCCCGGAGGACGCCGGAGACGAGGACGGGTGAGCGGACGGGGACGGTGGCGATGAGGATGGGCAGGCCGATCAGGAGGAGGATGCTGACGGCGACGGCTCGGACGCGGACGGGGGCGGCCTCTTTGGAGAACCAGAGGTACTTGGCCAGCTTATGGACGGTGGTGATGAGGACGTTGGCGACGTAGAGGACGGCGATGCCCATTCCGATGAGGAGGAACTTGGAGGCGATGCCGATGCTGATGGCCAGGACGATGCTGATCCGATAGAGGCTGGCGGCGACGCCGAAGACGAAGAGGAAGACGCGGGTTCCGATGCCGACGGTCTGCTGTCCGTTGGGCAGGCCGAGGAAGACGCGTTTGAGCGTGTTGGTGACGTACTGGGTAGCCTGCTGCCGGAGGTTGGGGATCTCGACGA
Organism: Phycisphaerae bacterium; assembly: GCA_016927755.1. Taxonomy (GTDB): domain Bacteria; phylum Planctomycetota; class Phycisphaerae; order UBA1845; family JAFGLZ01; genus JAFGLZ01. The sequence goes on along the minus strand of JAFGLZ010000068.1, from coordinate 5,387 downwards.
GGTCGCCGAGGATGTAGTATCCGTCGTAGCGCATGAGGGGGTTGATGTTGAACAGGACGGTGGCGACGCCGGCGAGGAAGACGAGGTTGTAGGCGAGGTCGCGGACGAGGCCGGGGCTGGAACTGGCCCAGACGAAGAGGGCGAGTGCGGCGACGAAGCCCTCGAAGTACATTCCACCGAATCCGACGATGAGGCGGTCGCGCTTTCGGGAGAATCCCCAGGAGCTGGTGGCGTCGACGTAGGCGAGTGGGGTGAAGAGGATGAGGTAGACGCCCATTTCGGGGACGTGTCCGCCGAGTCGTTTGCAGGCGTATGCGTGGCCGAGCTCGTGCAGGACCTTGAGGGCGATGAGGGCGACCCACATGATGGGCAGGTTGGCCGGGACGAGGATGCCCTGCATGGGCTGGATGAGGTCGTCAAAGCGGCGTACGGCGATGATGAGTGCCGCGGCGATGACGAGTAGCCAGACGGCGAAGAACCATTGGGTGAAGAGGAACCGCGCGTAGCGGATCGTATGGTTGAGGAACGCGTCGGGATTGACGAGGGGGATTCGTAGGAAGAGGAACCCCATGGCCTTTTCCTTGAAGCGCGCTCGCTGCTTGGCCAGGTGGCGTTGGTAGAGCAGCTTGTCGTCGGAGATGGGCAGGTTGAGAAAGTTGAGGCGGTGGAGGCTCAGGATCGTCTGATAGAAGGCCTCCTCGTCCGCTTTTGTCAGGCAGCCTCGCTCGACGAGGCGGCTGAAGATCGCCCCGAGCGGGACGTCTCTCTCGAGGGCGACGAAGATGGCGTAGCCCTTGGCGTCGAGGCGGTAGCTCTCGAAGGTGAGGGGGTCTCTGATGACGTAGGAGGGGCGATCCTGGAAGAGGTGGCGGCTGACCTCGAGATCCTGGCGCGTGCCGAGGTGGACGTCGCGGAGCCGATCGGCGAGGGTCGGCTGCTTTGCGGGTTTGGTTTGGGCTTGGGGGTCGGTCACAGGCCTAGTCTCAATCGCACGGAGTCGACGACGCGGTGGAAGACGACCCACCACACACGGCGTTTGCCGACGTGAACCTTGCTCGTTCCTTCCATTCCGGGGCGGATCCAGTCGATGTCGAGATCGGTCTGGGCCTCGGCCACGTAGACGTTCTTGTTTTGATGGAGCTCGGCGGAGGGTCGGATCCGCTCGATGCGGAAGGCGTAGGATTCCTCGGGTCTGGCCGAGGGTGAGAACTCGCCGGACTGATCGACGGCGAGGTCGTCCACTTCGCCCTCGGGGGTCTTGAGCTCGAGGGTCAGGTCGTCGAGTGGGGCGACCTCGAGGAGGGGCTGGCCCTTTGGGATGACGCTTCCGACGGCTCGTCGGAGGTCGCCGGCGACGACGATGCCGTCGATGGGCGCGCGGACGACGGCCTGTTGGATTCGGTTGTCGAGGATGTCGAGCTGGGTTTCGAGCAGCTTCCGTCTTGCCCGGCTCAATTGGACGTCGACGGGCTTGTCCTCGGCGAGGGCCTTGTTCAGCTCATGCTCGAGGACGGCGATCTCCGCCAGGAGCTCGGCTCGCTGTTCGGTGAGGTCTTCCTTGTCCATGGCGCAGAGGACGTCGCCGCGTTTGACGCGGTCGCCGGGGACGACGTCGGTCGAGGCGAGGACGCCGTCGAAGGGCATGCTGACGTGTCGGATCTGCCTGGGGACGACGGTGCAGGGGACGGTGAGCTCGTAGTCCATTTTGCCGAAGGCCAGCCAGAGGGTCGCGGCGGCGACGAGGGCGGTGACGAGCTTTGTGGTGTGCCGGCCGTGCCCGGTGAGGACGCGCGCGACGTGGGCGACGGATTCGGCGGCGTGCCGGAGGAGGCCTCGGGCGGCGCGGCGAGACAGTACGAGGACGGGCGCGAAGGGTTCGACCTGCGCCCGGATCTTCTCGATCCGTTCCTGGGTGAAGGATTGGTCGGAGCTTTGTCTGGCGCTCAGGATAGCGACGGTTCGTCCGCCGGCGTGGAGGGGGATGGAGGCGACGGCGTCGCCGCTAGCGGCGGAGCGCCATTGTCCGTGCAGGCGATACTGTCCGGGGTGGCGCTCGTCGTCTTCATCGTCATTTCGTTGGCTGACGATGGGTGTATCGGCGTCGAGGCACTCTTCCATCGCGGCCAGGAGGGGGGCGATGCCGGGGGTCTGGCTGGCGACGTCGTCGAGTCCGGAGATGGACAGGATCTTGACGGCGTTTCCTTTGACGAGCCCGATGGCGACCTGTTCGCATCCGAGCCGGTTGCGGAGGTTATTGGTGACGGCGAAGGCGAGCTGTTCGGGCTTCGTGATTCCCGAGACGTCCGCCAGTGAGGCGTCGGGCATGACGAGGCCGGGGGAGCTTGCCTTTTTGGACTCTCTGCCGATGGTCGGGGCGATGTGGGACGCGAGTGCGGTGAGGGACTCGAGCATGGCGAGTCGGAGCGGCAGGTCGTCCGGCTCGATGGGCGTATCGACGAGGGCGAGGGCTCCGACGGCCTGTCCGGCATCGTCGAGGATGGGCGAGGAGAGGAAGGCGGCTTTGGTTCCGCCGTGTTTGGGGTTGTAGAGTTTTCCTCGGGCGCTCGGTTTGGCGAGCGATTCGGTGAGGAAGTCCTCGAGTCCGGCTTTCCAGAAGTCCGGGTCGGTGGGGCCGGTGTGGCTGCTCTCTTGAATGACCTCGGACGCGCGGGCGACGTAGATGGCGGCGTAGGGGCTGTTGAAGGCGCGGGTGATGATGCCGAGCACGTCGGTGAAGAAGCGTTGCTGCGAGGAGCAGGTGCTCGCGGCGGTCAGGATTTCGGCGTACGGGTCGCGTCCGGCGGATTTGGCCTGCTTTGCCGACGGTTCGGTTTTCGATGATGATGACACCCAGCCGGGCATCGGAACCCCCCGAGAGATCTTCTGTCGAGCGCTCAGGACCAGCTTTGGACCACGGGCGCGGTGGCGGCGGCGGTCTTGATGTTCTCAGGCAGGCAGACGCTGGCGAAGAACCTGAAGCCGCACTTGTAGGCACCTTCGCGGACGAGCGTACACATGACGCATCGGGCGAAGGTCAGCGGCAGATCGAGCTGCTGCCTGTCGAACTCCAAACGGTAGACGTCCCCGACTCGGACCGGCAAGGGGAACATCGCGCTGACGCCGCCGGTGGAGATGTCACCGGTGACGCCTTGGATCTTGTAGTCGAGGAGCTCGCTGGCGTTTCCGGACTGGAGCGTCAGGCTGGCCTTGACCGGATGGCGGTATCCGGCGCGCTGGCGGACGATCTCGTCCGGGGTGTTCTTTTCGAGCTCCTGCATGAGCTCGAAGCCGTCATCGGCTCCGAGCGACCCTTGTTTGTGGTCCTTGTCTCCAAACATCCATAGGCTCCTGCTGGCGGATCCTCATGCGTTGTCGGGCTAGCGGTCTGTCGTGCCGAGCGCGACGGGTTGGGACGTCGGTCGTCGGGCTTGGGCCTGGACGAAGTCCACGCGGACTTTCAGCCCCGACATCCAGCCGGCGTTCTGGTTGGGGACGATCACCTTGACCTTGAAAGTCTGGCTGGCGCCGTCGCCGACGTGGCTGGCCAGTTCGACTTTTCCGGTGCGTGGGGGCCATTTGGCGTCGACGGGGCGGACTCTCGCGGCGTCGCCGACTCGGACATGACCGGCCAGCCGGAGGGGGCAGTCGATCGAGACTTCGAGCGGGTCGGTCTGCACCATCGAGAGGACCTGCTCGAGCTCGTCGACGGTCTCGCCGACGTGCTTGATGATCTTGGTGACGCATCCGTCAAAGGGCGCGGGCACCTGCATTTCGAGCAGGCGGCGTTTCTCGAGGTTGTAGGCGTGGATGGACTGGTCGTGCTCGAGCTTGGCCTTGTCGACCTCGAGCCGGCGGACCTCGACGGCCAGTTCGGCATCGTCGAGTTCCTTATCGGAGGCGGCGTTGCTCTTCATCAGCCGCCTGACTCGGTCGAGCTCTCGTTCGGCGGCTCGAACGCGTGCCTTTGCCAGCTCGATATCGACGTTCGATTCGGCGCTGAGTCTGGCGATCTCGGTACGGGCGGCCTGGACGCCGTCGTCGAGGGTGGCGAGCAGGGTGTCCTTCGTGACGACCTGACCTTCGGCGACGAGGATTCGGGCGATCCGTCCGGAGACGACGGGTCCGAGCGTCACCTGGCGGCATGGGAGGGTGATGCCGGTGACGGTGTCAGCGTCCGATACCGCGGGGGGCGAGGGTGTGCCTTTCTGCGCGGGTTCCCGGCCGATTGCGGGTGAGGACTGGATCATCAGGACGATCGCGGCGGCGCAAGGGATCCGCCTCGTGATACTGATATGTACGTGTGAGCTCGGTTGTGCCATGTTCACCACCCAGTAGGGACAGCTAGCGCAGCGCAGAATGTTTCTGTTGCTAGCTATCGGCTGACGGGGTGGCGGACTCTACTTGACGGCGTGCGGGATTCGCCGGGAGGGCGTGTTATCGGCCCTTCTCCCTTCCGGTGGTGGCGGCATGGGGTGCCGAGGACTTGGTTATTCCGCCGGTAGCCCTGAAGAGGGCCCATATCTTGGCGAAGGCGCCGGTCGGTTCGGGGGCGGCGTGTTCGTGCTCCTGGGTCGGTGGCGGGGCGGCGTCGTCGGGGCGTCGATGTCCGGCGTCGGGGTGGTCGCCGGCGGGGTCGGCGAAGTCCTGCCGGCGTTCGTGGCGTTCGGCTTCCTCGTAGAGGTCGTGGAAGGAGCGTCCGGTGGTGTCGGGCAGGTCGCCCTCCTGGTGAGTCGAACGTGGGAAGAACAGGTCGAGGAGGTCCATTCCCTTTGCGAACTCGATTTCGCCTGGGCGGGTGTGCGTGATCCGCGGCTCGTCCCACGTGGGTCGGAGGGAGGGGAGTTCCTGTCGGCTGGTGACTCTTTGAACGGTGCCGGCGACGTCATCGAGGGGATTGAGCACGCGGAGGTCCTCGGTGCCGTCCCAGAGGTCATCGGCGGGCTCGCGGGAGGGCGATCGGTGTGGGCCGTTCTGCGGCTGTCGAGGCGGCAGGGCGTCGGACTCGCCCGCCAGCGGATCGGCGGAGCCGCCGCCGTCGGCCTGTGGCTGATTGGCGTTGGCGTCAGGGTCCGGCGGTGCATCGCCGTTGGTGTCGCCGGTGCCGAAGTCGTCGGGTTCGGGCGTGGGGTCGTCCACCGGGGAGACGGTGACGCTGACGGTTGCGGTTGCGGTTTCGCCGTTGCCGTCGGTGATGGTGTAGGTAAAGGCGTCGTTGCCGTGGTAGTTGGCGTTGGGGGTGTAGGTGAAGGTGCCGTCTCCGTTGTAGACGATGGTGCCGTGTTCGGGCTGCGCGAAGTCGCTGACGGTGATGGTGTCGCCGTCGAGGTCGGTGTCGTTGGTCAGGACGTTGGCGGTGGTGACGGCGGTGTCTTCGCTCGTGCTGACCG
>JAFGLZ010000067.1 GCA_016927755.1 Phycisphaerae bacterium | reverse complement strand
GTGGACGCCCTCGCCGCTCTCGCCGTCCAAGCCGCTCTTCCCCGAGCCCAAGCAGTTCATGGGTCCGGTCAAGATGGGCTGCCCGCACTTCGCTGACTTCGGCAAGAACATGCAGCACTCTCCCGACGGCAAGGCCTACCTCGTCGGCATGGGCGCCGAGGCCGACGACCCCAAGCCCCGCTACGCCAACCTGAGCTGGATCACCGGCGACCAGGTCTATCTCGCCCGCGTCACGCCCCGCGTCGAGACCATCAACGACGTCGGCAAGTACGAGTTCTTCGCCGGCCACGACGACACGGGCAAGCCCGTCTGGACGAGCGACTTCGCGAGGATCAAACCCCTGCTCGACTGGAACAACAACATGGGCTGCGCGACTATCACCTACAACGCGCCGATGAAGAAGTACTTGATGTGCGTGACCGACGGCTGGCCAACCGTCGCCAAGATGAGCTCGTACATCCTCGAGGCCGACGCGATCACCGGCCCGTGGCGGCTCGTGGTCTACATGAAGGACTTCGGCCAGCAGGCGTACTTCCTCAATTTCCCCTCGAAGTTCATCGCCAAGGACGGCCGAACCCTCTGGCTCTGCTACTCGGCCAACTTCAGCCAGGGCTGGAACGGCGTCAAGCTCGAGTTCAACCCACCTGGCGGGCGCTACGGCCTATGCCTGCACGAGGTCCGCCTGCTCGCACCCGGCGAGCAACCGCCCCCCGCCCCGAACCCGCTCGATGTGCCCGAGAACGTCGCGCCCCAAGCCAAGGTCACCGCCAGCTCCACCCACGAAGGCTACCGCCCCGAGGGCGCCGTCGACCGCAAGGTCGGCGGATTCCCTGGCAACCCCGCCGAGGAGTGGGCCAGCAAGGGCCAGCAAGCCGGCGCATGGATCAAGCTCACCTGGGACCGTCCCCAGACCATCGACCGCGTCTGGCTCTTCGACCGCCCCAACGACCTCGACCAGCTCACCCACGGCCGACTCGAGCTCAGTGATGGAACCCGCATCGCCCTCGAGATGCCCCTGCCCGACGACGCCACCAGCCCCCTCGAGATCCGCTTCAGCCCGAGATCAATCACCTGGCTCAAGTTCACCACCACCGCCGCCAAAGAAGGTTCCCCCAACATCGGCCTCGCCGAGATCGCCGTGTTCAAATAGGGACGCACCCCATTTTCTTGACACAGATCGTTCCCGGTGGTAGGTGTGACGCCATACTAAAATAGGGACGCACCCTATTTTCTTGACAGGGCCTGCTCCCCGTGGTAGGTCTTACGCCATGCCAAGGGCAGCCAGAGTCGTCATTCCGGGACGTCCGCACCACGTCACGCAGCGCGGCAACAACCGCCAGGACGTCTTCTTCGTCGACGATGATCGCCGCGTGTTCCTGCAGATCCTCCGCGAGGCCGGCGATCGGTTCGGTCTGACCGTCGACGGCTACTGCCTGATGACCAACCACGTGCATCTGGTGGCCACGCCCGCGGACGACGATTCCATGGCCGGCGCCCTCAAACGGACGAACCAGCTCTACGCCCAGTACGTAAACCGGCTTCACGGCCGTAGCGGGCATCTCTGGCAGGACCGCTTCTTCTCCTGCGCGTTGGACGAGCCCCATTACTGGACGGCGCTGGCGTACGTGGAGCGCAACCCGGTCCGCGCGCGTCTGGTCCGCCGGGCGTGGACATGGGCGTGGTCTAGCGCGGCCGCGCATGGCGGCGAGTCGGACACGAGCGGGCTGCTGAATCTAACGGCATGGCGACGGCATGTGGATCCGAGCCGGTGGCGAAAGACCTTGACGCAGCCGCAGGACGATCAGACGGTCGAGCGCCTTCGGCTGTGGACCAGCCGCGGGCGTCCGTTGGGGAGCGACGCCTTCGTGAGCAAGTTGGAGGTCCTCATCGGCCGCAGACTACGTCCGCTGCCCCACGGCCGCCCCCGCAAACAGCCCACAGCGAAACGCCGCAGGAGAAAATAGGGTGCGTCCCTATTTATTGGAAGAAGCATGGGCATACGGATCATCACATTCGGCGATGAACACCTAGACGACGCGGCGCGCCTATCTCACTCGCTCTACGAAACGCAGCGGAAGCTCGTCCCAGCGCTCCCGGAGAAGTATCAGGGCCACGATCTTCTGGTTCCGCGCCTCAGGGAGCTGTCAACACGGAACGGCGGCGTAGCGGCACTGCAAAACGGTCGGCTTGTGGGTTTCATTCTGGCGCAGGTGCTCCCGTCCTTCCGGGGACACAGGACGGCCTACAGCCCTGAATGGGCCAATGCTGCAGCACCCGATCAGCAGAGAGACATTCATGGTGAGATGTACGCGCAAGCCTCAGCACGGTGGATGGCCGCTGGTTGTGTCACCCATCTGCTCACGACCTTCGCGAATGAGCGGCCCGTCCTTGACGCATACTTCTGGTTCGGGTTCGGACTCGTCGCAACAGACGCCCTTCGCGGCTTGACGCCTGTGCCGCCTGGCGCGACGTCCGTGGAGATCCGTTTGGCAGAGCAGGCAGATGCAGGGGATGTCAAACAGATGGCAGGGGAATTGCAGATGTACCTGACGCAGCCCCCAATCCTTCTGCACCAGGACGATGGGCCGAACTACGAAGATGTGCTGAGTCAGATACGCAGTGGGCGATCTCCCACGTGGCTGGCGTACCAGAACGGCCAGGCCGTTGCCTTGCTCGGGCTCGGGCCTGCGAATCCGTCCGCATGCAACGTGATTCACGATGACGGGACAGTCAGCGTCTACCGCGCGTTCGTACGGGAGGAGGCGCGCGGTTCGGGAATCGGCACGGCTCTGCTCGCCAGCGCGATCGACTGGGCTCGATCAAACGGCCTGGCCCGCTGTGCTGTTGATTTTGAACCGCAGAATGTGCGAGGGCGTCGCTTCTGGCTCAGGCACTTCGACGCAATCTGCCAGACCGTCCTACGCCACATCCGCGCTTAAATAGGGACGTACCCTATTTTCGCGACGTGGATGGAGGCGGGAACCGCCCGTGAGGAGCGGAGATCAGGTTGGGGCTAGACGCGGGCAAGATCACGCCCAGGTAGCAAAGGAGTACGTCTGTATGTCAGCGATCAGCAATCGCTCGTGTTTCCGAACACGTGCATCCGTCATAGCGGCGATCACGCTGGTGGGTCTGTTCAGTGCGAACTGTGCCGCCATGATCTACCGGCCGGACGTCGGTCGAATGAAGGACGCCTTCGTTCTCTGGCACAAGGACCAGTACTACCTCTTCAGTATGTACACCACGACCGGAAAAGAGGCGGACTGCCGGAACGTGTGGCTGGCGACGTCGAGCGACGGCGTGCACTGGAAGCACGTCGGGCCGGTCATCAAGGACGCCCCCTTCAACATCTGGGCCATGGCCGTTCATAGGGTCGGCGACAGGTTCATCATGAACCACGGAAGCTTCAGCCGTCCCGGCGTGCAGAACGTCATACGGTTCTGGGAATCGACGGACCTTCTTCACTGGAAGTTCATGGGACACGAGGCCGATCTGTTTCCCGACACTCGCTATTACCATCGCGACAGCCGGCTCGACTGCATGAGCGTCGTGCCCGTGGCCAAGGACGGCCGGACCAGGTACTACGGCTTCGCCACCGGTCCGGGCGGCTTTCTCGAATCCGAGGACGGCATCCATTGGACCGGCAAGCCCCAACCGAAGATCGACTGGGACACCGCTGCACCTCCTCCCACGCCGCCGGACGAAGGCGGATTCGAGGTCGGCGGCTGCCACGAGATCGACGGCAGGTACTATCTGGTCGGGGGCTGGTTCAACTACATGGGCAGTACCGGATACGGCGTCTACACGCTCATCGCCAGCGCCCCGGGAGGTCCCTTTCGCGCCGATGCGGCCGCCTACCGGCTCTGCGGCAACTCGACGCGGTGGGTCGCCCTGTGGGCCCGTTTCTGCCGGACGGACAAGGACCTGCTCGTCAACGGCTACATGTACGACGGCTATACCTATGAAACCGGCGGCACGTGGCTGCCCCCCCTCAAGACGGCCGTCGTCGACTCCGGCGGGCATCTGCGCCTGGGATACTGGAAAGGCAATGACGCCCTCAAGGCAGCGCCCGTGAGCGTCGATCTGAGCACGTGCAAGAAGGTATACCCGGGCCAGGCCAATCGTGCTTGTCTCTGCAGCGCGACCGCCAACCGCCTCGACATCCAGGCACAACCCGAGCGGAGCTCCATTGACCGGACAAACGCACCGACCACGGTGGCCGTTCTCGACAGCACTCTGGACTGCAGCAAGGGCGTCGTCATCGAAGGGACGATTCAGGCCACCTGTCGAGATCGCAGAACGGCATCCCCATCGGCCGGATTCTACCTGGAGGAAAAGCCCGGCGAGGGTACCGCGATCCTGCTTCGCGGCCACGGCCGGACGGACATCGGCAAGATGATCCTCACCGACCGCGCCAGTTTCCACCCGGAAGATACGATCGCCCCCGGCTGCGCCGCCCCGGCCGGAATCCGGCCACACACCAACCACGCCTTCCGCCTCCTGATTAGAAGGAACATGTTCGAGCTCTATCTGGACGACATGCTCGTTCAGACCTTCAACACGACCCACGAACCCGGAGGCACCGGCCGCACGCCTCAGCGGCTCGGGTTCATCGCGGAGAACGGACAGGGCCTATTCGAGAATGTGAGAGCCTGGTCGATGTCCCTGGATGAGTGAGACCGGCCCATGCCGCATCGGCGGGTCTCTGAGTGTCTCGTGCTGCTTTCGGGCGACTGTCTACCGTTCCAGCGCGGCGCGGACGGGTCGGCAGACTTCTTCTCAGGGGACCGGCGGAGCTGAGAGAACAGAGAAGGAGCTGCGATCCCCTCTTCCGCTACAGCCCCGCCGCGTCAAGAACGTCCTGCGGGAAGTTCTGCACCCCCGCGGCATTCAGGAGAGACTGCGGTACTTGGCCGGCTCCCTGGATGTAATGGTTGTTGATGAAGCCCATGTTGACGGGGTAGGACACGCGGCCTTCCGAGTAAGGACAGATATCGAAGAACGGACTGCTCAACAGGTAATTGCCGACGAAGCTGATGTTGCCGTACGTCCTGCATCCGCCGGTTTCGTCGCCGTAAGGAATACCGTTCAGCTCGCTGTAAGCGGGATAGGGAAGCGGGTCGCCCGCCTTTGAAGGAAGGCCGAAGTCGGTCACGCCCTGAGGATTGTCATAGGAGACGTTCTCCGTCAGCACGATATAGCGGCTTCCCCCATCGGTATAGAAGGTGTTTCCGCCGGCAAGCAGGCGTTTACCGCTAGCCACATTGCCCTTGATGAGGAGCGGATCGTCCCTCGATGTCCCCTGCTGGCCGGTGGTGTAGATCGCGCCGCCGTCCCAGACCACGTTCAAGAACTGCTGAATGCGGTTGTTCAGAATCTTGTTGCCGCTGTTGGTGGTCGGCGTCGTGTACGTTCCCCAGTCACCCCGTTCGGCGCCGGCGATTCCGGGGAACATGCCCTCATCGAGGAGCCCCCATCCCCATCCCATCGCGATTCCCGACCATGGCACGTCAACGATGGTGTTGTTGCTGATGAGCGTGTTCGCCGTGAAACCCACGAAGATCCCCGCAGCGTCAACAAACTCCCGGCCCACCTTGCGAATGAGGTTGTTGGAGATCACATTGTCCCGCGTAGTCTCCTCAGTAGAAGCGGGGTGGTGGTCGATGATCGAGACCCCGCCGAGCTGGATGGCCGCCGAGGAAATGTCCGTAAAGAGGTTGTCCTCAATGGTGTTTCCTTGGCTGCCGGTATCGAAATCGAGACCTACTCCCCCGAGATGCATGAAGACGTTGCGGCGGAACTCGATCCCGTGGGCATATTGGAACCGCACGTTGCCCGGCGTTCGGACCACGTTGGGATCATGTCCACTGGTGTTGGTCTCGTGGCCGGGGCCGACGAGGTGGAAGCCGCTCTGGTCCGAGACGTATCCGTCATCGCCCGCCGGGCCGAGCCATGTGGCGCCCGAAAAGGTCAGACCCTCGAAGCAGATGTTTTCAACGGCCTGGCCGCGGCTTCCCTGCCCGTTCACGAGGACTTCCAGGACTGGGAGCTCCACGTCGGCGGATTCCATGCTCTCTCCCGGACGCGGGATGTAATAGAGACAGCCCTCCGCCTTGTTGAGGTACCACTCGCCCGGCTCATCGAGGAACTCATAGGCGTTCTCGAACCAGGTGACCTGCCAGAAGCTCCACATTCCCGGCTGCGGCCCCCAATTGGGGTCCGATCCTTCGCTCGTCAGAAAGACGTTCGCATTGGTCCAGGCGGGCTCCTTCATCTTCAGGAGCCCCGTCGCGCGATTGCGAATGGTTGGGTCTGGGACCAACTCGGGAACGACGTAGTTGGGATAGGGCGTGACCGACTCCACGGGAACGGTCATCATCTTCCACTGTGTGATGATCACCGCTTCTACGTCCTGCTTATTTGACCACTTCCAAGGATCTCTCCACCTGCTGGGGTTGAGCTCATCCGGCTCGTACAGAATGCCTATCGGCTCCGGAATACCAAGAACGTAGAAGTAGGCGGGGCGGAACGCCGATGGATAGAGGCTGGTCCGCGCCCTGACCGCTCGCTGCCCGTTCACGTAGAGCTGGCGTGTCTCGCACGGGTCCACGCAAGCTCGGTATATCCCAAGATTCGGGTCGTGCAACGACCAGTTCTCCACGCGGATCGAGCCGGTAATCACCGGCCGCTCGCCTGGCGCGGCACGGTACGTCACCTTATGGCCATTAAGGCCGGAGTCATTCGGGTCAAGCGCAAAGGCCTGCGTAAGGGGATACGTGCCGCCTCTCAGGTAGACCACGATCTCGCCCTCTCTCCTTGCCTTGCCCAGGGCGCGGATCGCGTCACGGGCCCTCTCCAGCGTGAGAAAGGGCGCGGATTGAGTGCCGGGCGAGGCATCGTCGCCGTCGGGGGAGACCCAGAACTCCGTCCGAATGGCAAAAACATCGGAAGGGAAGAGGTAGCCGCACCCGCTCGATAAGCCCAGCAGCATAACAGGCAACAGCAAAAACGCGGGACAGGCGCGGGGCCTGGCGCGCCTCCGGATGGACAACCCGCCGACAGAGGAATTGATCCCGGGCTGGGCAGCGCCCAGCTCCTGAAGGTCAAGGCTTCTCGAAAGCATGTCGTAACCCCTAAATAGGGACGCACCCTATTTTCGGCACGTCTCCGCTGCCATGATTACCGGCGGATTCACCATGCCAAGTGCGCCGAGGGCTAGACTCCCCGCTTCTTGGCATCAGGATTCGGTTTGGTCCCCTGCGCATCCGTCCGCTTCAACCACCCCTCCAACCGCAACCGAAGCTCCTTCGCCTTCTCCGGCATCACCCCGGCCAGGTCCTTCGTCTCGCCGATGTCGTCCTTCAGATTGTACAGCTCGACGTGGTCGTCCTCGTAGAAGTGCAGCAGCTTCCAGTCCCCAACGCGGACGGCGCTCACGGGCGTCGTCGTCGGATAGTAGTGCGGATAGTGGAAGTGCAACGCCTCGCGGTCGAGCTTGCCGCGCGGGTCCTTCAGCAGCGGCGCGAGACTGACCCCCTCCAATTCGGCGGCGTGCTTGACCTGATCCCGCCGTCCCGTCGCGTCGAGCAGCGTCGGATAGAAGTCCGTCGAGACGACCGGCTCGTCGCACACGCCCCCTCCCTGCGTCACCCCCGGCCAGCGGACGATCAGCGGCACCCGGAGACCGCCCTCGTACAGCGAGCCCTTGCCCGACCGCAACGGCCTGTTGCCCGTGACGCGCTTCCCGCGATACGCGTTGACGTATCCCCCGTTGTCCGACGAGAAGATCACCAGCGTCCGATCCGCCAGCCCCCGCTGTTCCAACCTCGCCAGGATCCGCCCGACGTTCTCGTCAAGACTCTGGTGCATCGCCGCGTAATGCGCGTTGTCGTGATCCATCCCCGGCCTGATCTTCTTGCGATAACGCTCGACGTACTCCCGCTTGCCCTCGATCGGCGTGTGAACGGTGTAGAAGCACACGTTAAGAAAGAACGGCCGATCCCCCGCCTTGTCGATCACCTCCAGCGCCTCGTCCGTCAGCCGATCCGTCAGGTAGTCGCCCGACTTGCTCCACGCCAGGCCCGGCACGTACCGCATCTCCTTCATCCCGCCGAATGGCCCGGCGAACGGATAGAAGAACGTCGCCGGACAGCCCCAAAGCGTCCCGCCGACGTTCACGCGGAATCCGTGGTTCTCCGGATAGTCCGCCCCGTCGCCCAGGTGCCACTTGCCGACGTGCGCCGTCAGATACGCCGCCGCCTCGAGGACCTCGGCGATCGTCACCTCAGACTGCGGCAGATCGGCGACCGTATCCGGCGGCAAGAGCTTGCGGTCCTTGACGCGATTGACGGCGGACTCCCGCCAGATTGTCATGTGCAGCCGCGCCGGCGACTTGCCCGTCATGATCGACGCCCGCGTCGGCGTGCAGACCGGGGCGGCCGCATACGCGTTCGTGAAACGCACCCCCTGCCCCGCCAGCCGATCGATGCTCGGCGTCTCGTGCAGATCGCTGCCGTAGCACGACGCCCCCGTCCACCCCATGTCGTCCACGAGCAGCAAGATGACGTTGAGTGGACGCTCGGCGCCGAGCATCGGCTTTGTCGCCGCCAAGAGAGAACAGATCCCCGCCGCTGCCGTCAGACCTCGCCGAACCATGCGTCGCCTCTCCGTCGTCGTGCGAGAAGGGCGCTCTTACCCCCAAGGATCTTCCAGCTTGCCCTCCCGCGCCGCCGTGATGAAGTCGATGAAGAACTCATCCCGCCCCAACAGCCCCGCCTCGGCCATCTTGAACGACTCGCCGTCCCGATCGAGGCTCGCCAGCTCCGACGGACAGATCGAGATCGGATCGAGAATCCCGGCGTCCGAACCCGCCTCCATCGCCAGCGCGATCCACACCGCGTTGAGCAGCCGGCGCATCGGCAGCCCGTGGCTGATGTTCGTATGACCGCCCGCCACGTGAATGCCCGGATAGCGGCTCCGAACCTGTCGGATCGTCTCCAGCACGTTCTGAGGCGCCGCCGGGTCCGTCGACGCCGCCAGAACCAGCGGATCGACGTACAGGTCCTCTATCGCCACGTCCGCGCCCGTCAGCTTCTCGACCAGCGCGTCGATGTTCGCCAGCCGATCCTCCACCCCGCACGGCATCCCCGACTCCGATACCGGCAGCACCACGACGTGACACCGGTGCTCGACCGCCAGATCGATCGCCTCCGGACGCTCCAGCGAGACCGAGTTCAGCATCGGCCGGCCCGATCGCCCCGCGTCGTATGCCTCCAGACCGATCCGTAGCGTGTCGATCGAGCTGCTGTCGACGGAAAGCGGCCGGTCGCTCACCTCCTGTACCGCCGACACGACCCATCGCATCGCCTCGTTGCGCTTGTCGATGTCGTTGCTGACCTCGTCGACGTTGACGTCGATGAAGTGTGCCCCCGCGTTGACCTGGCGTTTCGCCTCGTACTGCACGAACTCGCTCGCCAGGGCAGCGCCGTCCCCGTCGCCGTCGAGCGCCAGCGCCACCGCGCACCGAACGTGCGCCACGAGCGGCGGCGCGCCCTCCTTCGTCCACGCCTCGGGAATCGGCAGCGCCCGCGGCGTGCCCGTCGGCGACATGAACGAGATCGCCTCGCGCCCGTCCTCGGTCTTGGTCGTCCGATTGCCCCCGCGCTTCACCTTGCGCGAACAGTGGATGTTCTCGCCGACAATGATGAACCCGGGTGTTGATGACATGATCGCTCTTCCTATGGTTGGAACAGGTTTTCGATCGACTGCTCCGACTCCTCCGTCTGGTCTTCCTCGCCAAGCTCCAGCGACGGACCGATCTCCTTCTTGGCGATCTGTCCCTTGAGTTGCACGTACGCCGCGTTCGACGGGTCGAGGTCGACCGCCTTCTCGATGAACGTCTCGGCTTGGTCGAATCGGCCCAGGACCATGTACGCGCGAGCCGCCTGATACTGCCAATCCGCGCGATCGGGACGCTCCATCGCGATCCGCGCATAGAGCCGAGCGCCCTCGGCCACTTCCTGCCGCTTGAGCAGCACGCGGGCCAGCGCCGCTTGCGCCTCCGGACCCGCCGCCTCCGCCGCGGCGATCGCCCCGGACCGATCCGCCTCCAACGCCGTCTCCATCTGCTGCGCCGCCAGACGCGGCTGGCCGCTCCGCGCGAAGGCATCCGCCAGCGTGATGTGATACTCCGGCGCCCCGGGCAGATTCAGCTTCTCCCGGACGCGGATCGCCTTGGCCACGTGGTCGATCGCCGAATCCAGGTTGCCCATCAACGACTCTGCTTGCCCCATCTGATAGTTGACGGTCGGATCGTCCGGCTCCAGCGCTAGCGCGCGCTGAGTCACCTGAAGCGCCAGAGGCGCCTTGCCCATCTGCATATAGAGGTACCCGAGCATCACATGCCCCAGGTAGAAGTTCGGGTCCGACTCGGTCACCCGCTCAACCAACGCCTGCGCCTCGGCCAGCTTGCCCTCCTGAATCAACTCCTCGCTCTGAGTCAGCGCCTCCATCGACGCCGTGCGGACCGCCTGCTCCCGCTCGAGCGCCTCCACGTCGAGGATCCGCGCGCCTCGGGTCGTCCTATTGATCAGCCAGACCCCGAGCACCGCCAACACGGTAAGCCCCGCCGCAAACGCCAAGGCCTTCGTCTTGGAGATCTCCGAAAACCCGCCGGAATCGACCTCTCTCTTGCGCGTCGAACGCGCCATGCTCTCACGCTCCCCAAAACCCGGACTCAGGCGAACAAACCCTCGATCCGCCCGTCCTCCGCGATGTCCAACGCCGTGGCCCGCGGATGCCGCCGCGGCCCCGGCATCGACTGCACCGGACCCGTCTTGACTACCAGATAACCCGCGCCCGCCGCCACGCAGACGTCCTCCACGGGCAGAACGAAGTCGTAAGGCCGACCCAGCATCGACGGATCGTGCGACAACGAGTACACCGTCTTGGCCATGCAGACCGCCAGATCCTGCCACCCCAAACGCGTGTACCGCTCGATCGACGCGCTCGCCCGCACCGAGTACGCAACCTGACCCGCGTTGTAGAGCGTCGTGGCGATCGTCTCGATCTTCTTCGTGATCGACCAGCTCGCGTCGTACAGGTAGCTGAACTTCGCCGCCCCGCCGTCGCACACCGCCGCGACGGCCTCGGCAAGCGGTACCGCGCCGTCCCCGCCCTCCGTCGGATAGTTGCCGATCACCACCTCGCTCGCGCCGCTGACCTTGGCCACCGACGAGAGCGTCGACAGTTCCTCGTCCGTATCGCTGACGCCCCGGTCGATCACCACCACGCACGGCAAGCCGAAATACCGCACGTTCTCCAGATGCTTGGCCAGATTCGCCGCCCCCTCCTTGACCGCCTGCACGCTCGCCTCGGCCAGGCGCGCGTCGTCCGGCCCGCGATACCGGCCGCTCTGATACTTCACGCCCGACACCGTCGCGATCAATACCACCGCGTCCGGCGAAAGCCCGCTCGCGCGGCACTTGATGTCGCAGAACTTCTCGAGCCCCAACTCCTCGCCGCCGTCCGAAGCGGTCACGACGTAGTCGCAACACTTCAGCGCGATCCGATCCGCCAGAACGCTCGATCCGCCGTGGCTCAGGTCCACCGTCGTCGCCCCGTGGACGAACACCGGCGCCCCGCCGAGCGTCTGCATCAGGTTCGGCTCGATCGCCTCCCGCATCAGCGCCGCCATCGCGCCGTCGGCGCGAAGGCTCTTGGAGAAGACCGGCAGCTCTCGCTGCGAATAGCCCACTACGATCTGACCCAGCCGCTGCCGCAAGTCCGAAAGCGACGACGCCAACGTCAACACGGCCATCACCTCGCTCGACGGCGTCAAACCGAACCCGCTCTCCCGAGGAACCCCGCCGCCGCCCAGCCCCGCCACGATGTCACGCAACGCCGGGTCCGCCACCTCCTGACACCGATGCCAGACCATTCGCCGAGTGTCCAGCCCGTCCGGACCGGCCTTGACCAGCGCCGCATCGGCCAACGAGCTCAACAGCGCGTGCGCCGCCGACGCCGCGTGCAGGTCGCCCGTCAGATGCAGGGCCAGGCGGTCCCGCGGAACGACCTGACAGCGCCCCCCGCCCGCGCCGAAGGACCCGCCCGTCAGGACCGTCCCCAGCGACGGCTGCATCAGACAGCACGCCGAACGCTTGCCCAGCTTCTGGAACCCCTCGGCCAGCGCGATCGCCGTGATCGTCGGATCCTCCCAACCCGCCGCCGGCGTCATCGACGTCACGTGGATATAGCGCCCGTTCGGGCGATCGGCCAACCGGTCCAGCGCGCCCAGGGAAACCTTCGCCACGTGGCGTCCGTACAGCTCGAGCTCGTCCGCCTGCAGCTCGATCCCGGCGGCAACCTCTTGGATTCCGCGCGGCCTCGCCGAGCGAGCGAATGCCTCGTCGTCTCGCGACTCGGGTCGCGTCTCCCCCGCGTCCCGATCTGATGCCGTCTCATCGGACATGTCTTGCCAACTCCTCCACCGAGCGCCGACGCGGCTCGAAGCCCCGGCACGCTCGGACCGTCAATCCAAATCGCTCTATCAGGTAACCCGCCGATCCGTGGTCCAACCGGCCCGCGACGACGGCCGACCGGACCCGCTATCCTGAAGCCTTGGTCGTGGCCGGAGACGTGGTGGCCGGCTTCGCCGCGCTCGATGCCGGTGCCTTGACCGGAGCGGTCGCCGCCGGCGCCGGGGCCGCCTTGGCGGCAGGCTGCGTCGCTGGCTTGGACGTCTCGGGTTTCGCCACGGGTTTGGCCGGCGGTGGCGGCGGTGGCGCTACGGCCGGCTTCGAGACGGCGGCCGGCGCGGTCGCTGGTGCCGCCGGAGGCGCGGGCTTCGGCGTCGGCGGCGCTGCCGCCGGCTTGATCTCAGGTGTCGAAGGCTTCGTTGCCGGCGGCGTCGGAGGCACCGGGGGCGCCGCTTTCGGGACCGACGGCTTGGCCGCCGGAGGCGCCGCCGGTGACGGCACGTCGACTGGCTTCTTTACTACAGGCTTGGGCGCCGACGTCGGTGCCTGAATCGGCTTGCTCATGATCCGCGGCATCTTCGAGCCCAGCGTGACCAGATAGATCCGCCAATGCGCCGACTCCTTGATCAACTGCACGACGATCACCGTCTGGAATCGACCCTTGCTGGCCTCCAACCGGACCGTCGCCCGCTCCGGGCCGCCCTGATTGGACTTGTCGATCGATTCCAGCCAGGTGTCCCGCCGAGACAGGTCGATCCCATCGACGTAGAAGCCCACCGTCCGGGCCCACCCCAGCACCGTGCGCAGAATCAGCTTCTCCCTCTCCTTCTCGGGGTCCTTTCCGGGCAAGACCGCTCCGCCCTTCAGGAACAAGTCCATGATGCCGGTGGGGGCGGCCACGGCCAACTGGATCTCACGGGCCTTCCGAACGCCCTCACTCTGCTCCTGGCGGGTCGGGGCCTTGGCGGCCTCGAAGTTGTCCTTGACCGCGCTGAGCAGGACGTACACGACGTCCCGAGGACTCGCCTTCTCGTCCAGACGAACGCCGTAGTACTCCACCGTGCCGACCTTGTAGTTCCTGAGCAACTCCTCGGGAATCGTCGGGTCCGTGTCCCGAACCACGACCTTGACCAGAATGACCGGCACGGCCAGGGCCAGCGGTACCAGGATGATAAGCAGGATGTTCTTCCCGGACATGTCTCACCTTCTCCGCGACTTCCGCGCCGTTTCCAAGCGCAGGATGACCACAAGCAAACGGGCAGTCTATGCCCAAAACCCCCCGCGTGCAACGCCCTCGGGGGCACACCGCCGCCGGGACAGCCCCACCCCGGTCGAGTGATCCCCCCGCGACCCCTTGCACACGTCCCCGTCTCCGGAGACTATTGGGGCCCCTGTGAGCCCGGATGGGCCTCGATTCCTCAAAGGCTCCCCTCGGCGAACGTCAGGAGAATCGGCCGAATGCGGATCTACGGACTGCACATCATCGACGTCATCACCCTGACGACCATCCTGGCCGTCATCGTCTACTTTGGCTTCCGCGCCCACACCCAGGTCAAGACCATGGGCGACTTCATCATCGGCAGGAGGCGGTTCGGCAAGCTCTTCATGATCATGCACGCCTTCGGCACGGGTACGCACACCGATCAAGCCGTCATCGTCGCCGGGCAAACC
>JAFGLZ010000008.1 GCA_016927755.1 Phycisphaerae bacterium | reverse complement strand
ACCGAAGACGCGCAGTCCAAACATCCGGATCAGGCCGCGGGACCGAAGACGCGCAGTCCAAACACCCGGATCAGGCTGCGGGATTGGAGACGCACGGCCGTGCGGTTCAAACTGCCTGATCGTGCTGTTGCGTGCCGTGCACGACGGCGTCCGACTGAAGAGAGACCTGGCGTAAGCGAAGCGTTATCCGTGAGCAAGAAGAAGCCGAAGTCATCGAGCCGCGCCGTTGGCCGCCGGAGCGTGTCGGGGAAGATCCCGACGGCTGGTCATCTCGACTGGGACGATAGCATTCCCGTGCCCTATGAGTATCACCTGAAGTGCGAGGGATGCGGCCAGGATCTGACGGGCCTCGATAGGCGCATCTGCCCGGAATGCGGACGGCGGTTCCATTTGCCGATCCCGCCGGACTTGAACCTGACTTGCGCGGAGTGCGGGTACAACCTGACGGGTCTGACGAAGCGGGTCTGTCCGGAGTGCGGGACGGGGTTCGACGTGCGGGGCCTGCGGTTCGCCAAGCGGATGCAGGGGCGGAATCAACTCAGGAAGCGGATTCCCTCGTACGATCTGATCGAGTATCTCATCGCGTCCGTGCTGGTAGGGTTCGGCTTTGTCGTGACGTTTCTTCGGGGGCCGCTATTCTGTTTCGCGTTGGTGCTCGGCCCTGGGGTCGCCATTGCGAGCTACCGGGCCAATCTCGAGTGGCCCAGGATCGCCTTGACGGTGGGCATCTGGTGGGCGATCGTCGGCGTGATGACGTTGGTGTTCACATAGGCCGAATGCGTGATCTGTTGGAGTCGATCGGGAGAGGGGACGAGCGGATGAAACGACGACGGGCCGGCACGAATCTCGGATGTGACCGATTCGGCAATCCGCTGTCGCCGCTACATTTCGAGAGACTCTACTGGGACGACGAGCTGCCGGTTCCGCCGCACATGCATCTGACGTGCGAGGGCTGCGGGCGGGATCTGTCGGGGGTCGAGCGGCGCGTCTGCCCGGACTGCGGGAAGAAGCTCCACCTGCCGATCCCCGAGGAGTTCGGGCTGCGCTGCCCCCAGTGTGAGTACGCGCTGACGGGGCTGACAGCGCGGGCGTGCCCCGAGTGCGGGACGTGGTTTGACCTGCGGGAGCTGTTGCGAGCCAGGCGGAGGCGATTGCAGGATACGGGATTCGACTGGGCCCGGTGGTCGAGATGGATCACGGCGGGGATTCTGGGGGGCTTCGGCACACTCATGATAGTGACTCACTTGGGGGGCGCGGGCTTGGCCATTGTCGTCTGGGCGCCCTTGATGATGTTGAGGGCGGCGATACACGTCCCTCACTCCGTCTTCTTCTGGAAGTTCGAGCCATGGGAGATCGATCTCGGAGCCATGGCCCTCTTGACGGGCTTCTTGCTGGCGATCCTCGGTGTCGCGGTGCTGCTATTGTTTTGAGGCGGCACAAGATTCCGCGTCGTGACGAGTCTCGTGGGACGGGGAGCGTCCCCGGGTTTCGGCTCGCGGGGACGCTCGCCCTCCCACTCCCGGCGCCGTCTTGCGTCGAACAAGAATCCGCAATGAGGGAGGCCTGCGGTTTGAACCCCACGAGCGCGCCTGCTATCCTTTTACCATGAACATCTTGGGGATATCGGCGTTCTACCATGACTCGGCCGCGGCGCTCGTGTGCGACGGGGAGATCGTGGCCGCGGCACAGGAGGAGCGCTTCACGCGGAAGAAGCACGACGCCGATTTCCCCAAGCGTGCCATCGAGTACTGTCTCGGTCAGGCCGGGATCGCTCCGGAGGCGCTCGACCTCGTGGGGTTCTACGAGAAGCCGCTGGTCAAGTTCGATCGGCTGCTCGAGACGTACATCACCTACGCTCCGGTGGGGTTTCTGTCGTTCATCCGGTTCCTGCCGCTGTGGCTGAAGCAGAAGCTACACATGCCGCGAGAGATGGATCGCGGTCTGGACGGCAAGTACAAGGGGCGGTTCGTCTTCACGGACCATCACGAGTCTCACGCGGCCAGCGCGTTCTTCCCGAGTCCGTTCGAGGAGGCGGCGATCCTGACGCTGGACGGGGTGGGGGAGTGGTCGACGGCGACTCACGGCCACGGGCGAGGCAACCGCGTCACGGTGACGCATGAGATCCGGTTCCCGCACTCGCTGGGGCTGCTTTATTCGGCTTTCACGTACTTCACCGGTTTTCGCGTCAACAGCGGCGAGTACAAGCTGATGGGGCTGGCGCCCTATGGCGAGCCGAGGCACGCCGAGACCATCCGAAGACACCTGATCGACATCAAGGACGATGGCAGCTTTCGGATGGACATGTCGTACTTCAACTATTGCCAGGGCCTGACGATGACGGGGGCGAAGTTTCATCGTCTATTCGGCCGGGGCCCGCGCAGGCCGGAAACGAAGATCGATCAACTGGACATGGACCTTGCGGCCAGCGTGCAGGAGGTGTGCGAGGAAGTGATGCTCAAGGCGGCCCGCCACATCCACGAGCAGACGGGCATGAAGAACCTGTGCCTAGCCGGGGGGGTGGCGCTGAATTGCGTCGGGAACGGGCGGATTCTGCGCGAAGGCCCGTTCGAGAACATCTGGATTCAGCCGGCGGCCGGCGACGCCGGGGGCGCGTTGGGCACGGCGTTGTTCATCTGGCACCAACTTCTGGACAAGCCGCGGGAGGTTCGAGGCGGCGACTTCCAGCACGGCTCATTGCTCGGGCCGGCGTTTACGAACGAACAGATCCGGGTCTTTCTCGACTCCGTCGGCGCGAAGTACCACGTGGTCGACAACGAGGACGAACTGCTGGAGCGCGTCGCGACGCTCATGGCGGAGGAGAAGGTGGTCGGTTGGGCTCAGGGGCGGATGGAGTTTGGCCCGCGTGCCCTGGGGAGCCGCAGCATCATCGGCGACGCGCGTAGCGAGAAGATGCAGACGGTGATGAACCTGAAGATCAAGTTCCGCGAGTCGTTTCGCCCGTTCGCCCCGTGCGTTCTGCGGGAGCGGGTGGAGGACTACTTCGAGATGCGGCGCGAGGAGGACAGCCCGTACATGCTATTGGTCGCGCCGGTCCGAAAGGACCAACGTCTGGACATCGACGGTCAGGCCGAGAGGCTCCGGGGCCTGGAGAAGCTGAAGCTGAAGCGGTCGACGGTGCCGGCGATCACGCACGTGGACTACTCGGCCCGGGTTCAGACGGTGGATGCGGAGCGTCATGGGCGGTTCTACCGACTGATGAAGCGGTTCGAGGCGAAAACGGGCTGTCCGGTGATCATCAACACGAGCTTCAACGTCCGGGGCGAACCGATCGTTTGCACGCCGGAGGACGCCTATCGGTGTTTCATGGCCACGAACATGGACGTTCTGGTGCTGGAGAATCATCTGCTGCTCAAGGAAGAGCAGCCGGAGGCCAGGCGGGTGGATACGGAATCGCATTTGGCGAAGTTCGCGTTGGACTAGGTGGCCGCGTGGGGCATCGCGAGAGGTCACGGGCGGGACGCCCGTGCTACGCGGGACGCCCGTGCTACGATGGCGGAGACCGACGTACGGTCATTCGGGAAGCAGAGACGATGGCGATGATCGACATCAATTGGACACCCACGCGGCGCGATCTACGCGTGTTCGGCGTGATCATGCTGATCGGGTGCGGCATCGTCGGGGCGGTGCTGAGGTCGTACGATCTGGCGGCGGCCGGGAAGATCGTCTGGGCCGTCGGAGCGGGCATCGGGGTGCTGGGGCTGGCGGCGCCGCCGCTGGTCAAGCCGGTCTACTTGCTCTTGACGGTGGTGAGTTGGCCGATCGGGTACGTCGTCTCGCACGTCGTTCTGGCGGTGTTCTACTACGTGATCATCACGGGCACGGGGCTGATTTTCAGGCTGGTCGGCCGCGACCCTCTGCAGCGGAAGTTCGAACCGGGCGCCCCCAGCTACTGGCAACCCAAGACGTTACCGGACGCTGGAAACAGGGAGCGATACTTCAGGCAGTTCTGACGAGCCGTCGATATGGTTATAGTGCCGTTTTGCGGAGGCGAGTCTCGTGCCGCCAGGGCAGGCTTCCAGCCTGGCTAGGAAGCGGGCAAGGATGCCTGCGTTACACAGAAGTGTCCGACGGCAATAGTGACGAGGTGGGTTCATCTTGCCCGCCTGGCTGCTCTTGCCTTTCTCCGCGGTTCGAGAGACCATTGAGTCTTGTGGCCGACATCGAACCGGTCGGTCTCCGGGAGACGCTCATGGCCGAGGAAACCAAGCCAGACCAAACCGCCGAAGACTTCGTCCAGCAGGCGCAGGAGGCCCGGGGCTCGCTGGTTCGCGAGTTCATCGACTTCTTGATGCACAACAAGAAGTGGTGGCTCCTGCCCATCCTCATCGTGATGGGACTTCTGGTGGCGTTGATCTTCATCGGCGGCAGCGGCGGTGGGATCTTCGTGTACACCTTGTTCTAGAGGTCCCGGGACGTGGCGTGGGGGGCGTCCGGGCGAGCGTGGACGGAGTTTGCGCCTCGTCGCACGGGGCAGGCATCTCTCCTGTCACAGAACACGCTTAAAACATCGCCTCAGATCGAGTAGCATCTCCTGTCCAAGGTACCGTTCGTGAATCCGCACCACCGTGCATGGGCGTCTCGGTCGTGGTGGTTCATGGGCAAGATGCCCATGCTACGTACCCATCGCGTGCCCGGCGTCTGAGATCTCGCACGGTCATTCAGCCACCATCGCGAGGAGAGTGCTCATGCGAACCTTCGGAATGGTCGTTTGCCTGATCGGACTGTCTTTCGCCGGGCACGGGCGCGCCTCGGCGGAGAAGCCCTGGCCGCCGAGCGGCGAGGTCCAGTGGTCGTGCCACTACGACGCCTCTGTCGAGCCGGACAAGGCCCGCCCACACTGGAGCGGCGGCGGAGCCCCCGACACCGAGCGGACGCTCGAAGAGGGGGTCTTGCGGATCGCCGATCGGGGAACGAAGAAGGGCGCTCTTCACTGCTACTCTCGCGCCTGGCACATCGAGCCCGAGCACGGCGGGGTCATCGAGGTCCGCGTCAAGGTGATCGACAACGATTCGCGATCCGGGGTGTGCATCCTGGGGGCCGACGGCGTTCACGAGGTCGGCGTGACGCTCTACCCCGACCGCATCGCGATCGGCGAGGACGGGCCCACATACGCGATGTCAACGAGGGACGGTTTCCACGTGTACCGGCTCGCGATGCGGGGCAACGACTACTGCGTCTGGGTTGACGGAAAGCTCGTCATCGACGGGACGGGCAAGCACACGCACCCCGCCTACAGGGGCCGGAACGTCGTGACGTTCGGCTCGATCAGCAGCAAGGCCAAGTCGGAGTCGCTGTGGGACGACGTCCGCTACGCGATTCTGGGTCTGAAGCCGGCACCGCCTCGGATCGCCGGCGCCCGGGACGTGGTGATCTACAAGAAGGAGGGCATTTACGCGTGTTTCCCGTCGCTGATTCGGCTCGATGACGGATCGTTGCTTACGTCGTTCGGGACGCGCGTGCGACGGTCTCACATCGACGGCACCGGGGGGAGCGCGCGATACCTCTCTAAGGACGGCGGCCGGACGTGGGAGCCGTACACGGGCGAGACGCCGATCAGCCCCGGGTGGCGGTGCCAAGACGGCTCACTGGCGTACGCCCGCGCCTACGGGTGGCGAGAAGTCCCCGAATCCCGGCGAGAGGAGTTCGCCAAGCGGGACATCGTGGTCCGTGACGTCAGACCGGGCGTGGTCGCCTATCTGCAGGGCGCGTATGCCCGGCGGAGCACCGACGGCGGGAAGACCTGGACGAAGCGTGAGCTCGAGTTGCCGCCTCACCGGTCGCTCATGAACCACAGCCGTAGTCAGAACTGCATGATGAAGTGCGGGGTCCTGCTGGCGGCCCCCTACGGGCAGCTCAAGGGACAGGAGTTGGGGCAAGCCTTCTGCCTGCGCTCGGAGGACAACGGCAAGACTTGGACCTTCGGTTCGCTGGCGGCGGACCCGGAAGGCAAGGCGAGGCTGAACGAGACCGCGCTGATCGAGAACGATCGGGGAGAGGTCATCGCGATGTCGCGCTCGGAGCCGCCGGCTGGGGGGCACCTGTTCCACACGATCAGCACGGACCGGGGCAAGACGTGGTCGAGGCCGGTTCGGACGAAGATCTGGGGCTATCCGGCCAACCTGATCCGACTTCATGACGGGCGACTCTTGTGCAGCTACGGCTACCGGCGTCATCCGCAGGGCGTCCGGGCGATCCTGAGCAACGACGGCGGGCACACGTGGGACTTGGACAACCTCATCGTCCTTCGCGACGACCACGTCGGGGCCGGTAGCGACCTGGGTTACCCGATCAGCGTCGAGCTCGAGCCTGGCAAGATCTTCACGATCTACTACATCACGCTGGCGGACGGCGTGACGCACGTGGCGGGGACGCACTGGCAGGCGCCGAAGCGACAGGGATGAATAGGCGTCGCGTGGGCGCGGCCCGGGCCAGTGCCGTCTTCAGCGCGCGAGTTTCGCGCCGCCTTCGGGGAGGCATGGCCGAGCATGAGACGGGCCTTGCGCAGTGGAACGAGACACGGGTCCGCGGATCACCGTAGTGATCTGGGGCGTTGCATGTCGCCGGGCCAACACTTGTTCAGTCGCAAGGGTCTTGGCGCGCGGACCCATGCCCCGCGCGAGGAGACCGTCTGACCGAAAAGGGCAGAAGAACGACACGAGGGCGCACGCAACCGCGTGAGCCCTCGTGTCCGCTTTCATGATGTGGGTTTCTCGACTTTCCGACGTTTTGACTCGTCGGTTTCTAGCCGTCCACGAACCAGCCGACGGAGTCGGCATCGGGGCCGACGACGCCGACACGCACGCGCGCGTTCGTCGGCACCCACTCGCGGCGGATGTCGAGCGTGACCTCAACGTTCTCGGCGTCCGGGAACGTCAACGTCACGTTGATCAGGGCATCGGGCGTGGTCGTCAGGTCCTCAACGGCGAGATCCAGGGCGCCCCGGCCCAACTCGGGGATGGGCGAAGCGCCGGCATCCGTGACGACGGTCCTGGTGTGCGCCACGCCGTCGCGATCTCGATACGTGATCTCGGCTCGGACGTCCGCGTCCTTCTGGAAGTTGTAGACGGAGAAGTAGACGCTGTCCGTGTCCGAGGTACTGCTGCTACCTCCGATGCCGACCAGTCCGCCCAGCAGACTGATCAGATCGAAGGCGCTGCAGCCTCCGACGCCGACCATCGTGGTCAGCAACACTCCCGTCACCATCATCCTGCGTGTCACCAGTAGTCTCATGGGTGTTCTCACTCCTCGTTTAGTATGGCGCTCAACTTCGCCAAGGCCTCGTGCTCGATCTGGCGGACGCGTTCGCGCGTCAGCCCGATTTCCTCGCCAACCTCCTTGAGCGTCATCGGCTCTCGATCGTCCAATCCGAACCGGAGACGCAGGATTTTGGCTTCCCGTTCGTCAATCTGATCCAGGAGCTTCTGGATCGTGTGAGACTCCGCCTCTGAGAAGAGCGCCTCTTCCGGCGCCGGCGTTTTTTCGTCGGCGAGCATCTCACCCAACGTGAAATCCGTGTCATCCGAGCCCGATTGTGTTGGCGAGCTGAAGGCCTTGACCGCATGACGGATGATGCGGACCTTCCGCTCAGGCATCTTCATTTGTACGGCCATCTCTTCGATGGACGGTGTCCGGCCGAGCTTTTCTTCGAGTTGGAGGGAGGCCTGCTTCCACTTGGCGATCATCTCCACCATGTAGGCGGGGATGTGGATGGGCTGAACCGAGTTGATCAGCGCGCGTTTGATGGCCTGCTTGATCCACCAGGAGGCGTAGGTGCTAAAGCGGCTGCCCTGGTCGGGATCGAATCCTTCCACCGCCCGCAGAAGCCCGAGGTTGCCCTCCTCTATGATGTCCGCAAGGGGCAGTCCCCGGTTGTTGTAGTTCTTGGCGATATTCACGACAAGGCGGAGGTTGCTCCGAACCATCTGATCCCGCGCCAGATTCGCCGCGACCTCGAGGCGTTCCTTCTCCGCGATCGTGATGGTCCCCTTGCCGAAGTCATCGTCGGCCTCTTGGGCCGCGCGGATTGTCCGGGCGAGCTCCTTTTCTTGATCCGCGGTGAGCAGAGGAACTTCGTTGATCTGCCTCAGGTATACATGCAAGCCCGACTCGACAGCGATGGCACCGACTCCTTCCAGGTCAGCGAACCGAACCCCAAGGGCCTCAAACACGAGCCAGGCGGACCCCGCCCCCGTCGATGGAGACGAGAACGGCCTAGGCCGTGACTCGACGTCCTGATTACGGAGAGTGGTGCAAGCTGAATCAGCCCTTCGCAGGCCCTGTCTCTACTGGATCGATCAGCCCGCCCGCTACTTCTCTTCGGCATCCCCGGCGTCGTCGTTTGGCTCGGACTTCGACTCGGTGTCGGCGTCCCCGGCGTCGTCGTCTACCTCGGACTTCGACTCGGCGTCGGATTCCTCGGCAGGGGCGATCGTCTCGGCGTCCGTCGACGCGCTCCCGGGCGGCGCCGTGGGCTTGATGAACAAAGGCTCGCCGAAGATCGCGGAGTCGGTTCCCGGCCCGACCAGCCCGCCGCGACGGGGCCTCGCACGGGCCTCCCCTCGGCCCTCTTCCCCCTCTTCGCCCGCCGCCGCCCACTCGGCGCGCTTCTTGCTCAGACCGATCTTTCGCTCGTTGACGTCCACGCGTAGGATCTTGACCTCGATCTCCTCGCTGATCTTGACGACCGAGTGGGGGTCGTCCACCTTGTGATCGGCCAGCTCTGAGACGTGAAGCAGCCCCTCCAGGTCGGGCTCGAGCTCGACGAAGACGCCGAAGTTCGTGATTTTGGTCACGGTTCCCTTGACGATCATTCCGGACTGGTACTTCTCCGGCACGGCTCGCAGCCACGGGTCCTCGTGGAGCTGCTTGAGCCCCAGGGCGACACGCATTTTTTCCTGGTCGACGGACAACACGACGCATTCCACCGTGTCGCCCTTCTTGACGACCTCGTTCGGATGGCTGATCTTCTTGGTCCAGCTCATGTCCGATACGTGCAGCAGCCCGTCGATGCCTTCCTCGATCTCGACGAAGGCGCCGTAGTTCGCCAGGTTGCGGACTCGCCCCTTGATGATCGTGTTGGGCGGATACTTCTCGGCCACCTTCATCCAGGGGTTGGTCTCGGTCTGCTTCATCCCGAGGGAGATCTCCTGCTTTCCCTTGTTGATTTCCAGGACGACCACTTCGATCATGTCGCCGGGTTTGATTACTTCGGAGGGATGGTTGATTCGGCGCGTCCAGGACATTTCGCTGATGTGGACGAGGCCTTCGACGCCGGGCTCCAGCTTGACGAACGCCCCGTAGTTCATGATGTTGACCACTTCGCCCTGGACCCTGGTATCGACGGGGTATCGGTCCTCGATCTTCTCCCAGGGATTCTCGTGGAGTTGCTTGATTCCGAGGGCGATCTTCTCTTTCTCCTTGTCGACGTTGAGAATCTTGATGTCGACTTCCTGGTCGATGTTGAGCATCTCACTGGGATGTCCGACTCGATCCCAGCTCATGTCCGTGATGTGCAGCAGGCCGTCGATTCCGCCGAGGTCAATGAAGGCGCCAAAGTCTGCAAGGTTCTTGACCACGCCCCTTCGGATCTGGCCCACCTCGATCTCGGCGAGCAGTTTTGTCTTCTGGGCCGTGCGTTTTTCCTCGATCAGCTTTCGCCGTGAGATGACGATGTTACGGCGATCGGTGTCGATCTTGAGGATCTTGGCCTCGATCTCTTGGCCGATGTACTCGGCCACGTCGGCCGGACGACGGGTGTCGACCTGACTGGCGGGCAAGAAGACGGGGACGCCGATATCCACGAGCAAGCCGCCCTTGATCTTGCGGGTGACCCTACCCTTGACCACGTCGCCTTCCTTGCTCGTCTCGATGATGCGCTGCCAGTTGAGGATTCGGTCGGCCTTGCGTTTGGAGAGCACGATGACGCCGCTGTCGCTCTCAACCGTCTCTAGCCAGACCTGCACTTCGTCGCCGATGTCGATCGCACTGGGATCGGCGAACTCGTTTCGACCGATGACGCCCTCGCTCTTGAGGCCGACGTCAACGACGACGTCGTCGCCGATCACATTGACGATGCGACCGGTCAGGACGTTGTTGGGCTGAAACTGGTTTACGGACCGATCGATCTCGTCCGCAATCGTGGTCCAGTCCGCGCCTTCACCGAAGGCGGCAGTCAGTTCGTTGTCGAGGCTCGCGTCTGTGATATCCAGTTCGTTGATGAGGTTTTGATTTACCATGTCTTAACTTGGCCGTCTCGGCCGGCCACCAGGTCAACTCAGACCGCATCGCCGCGGTGCTGCCATCTAGCCAGTGACGAAATAAAGAGACCCTGTCCATCCGGGCGCAGTTCCACCCCGCGCATCCGCCGAATAAGACAGTCGAGGAGTATACCACGGGCTCGCAGGCCGTGGCAACGGTTCATGTTGCTTTTCGACCGTGTGTTATGGCGATCAATCCACCGCGCCGGCCTAGAGCAGATGCCCCATGCGATCCCGCTTTGTCTCGAGATAGCGGCGATTCACCTCGTTCGGGGGTATGATGATCGGCACCTGTTCGGCAATCTGAATGCCGTATACCTCTAATCGATTGATCTTCTTGGGGTTGTTTGTGAGGATGCGGAGCCGTTTGAGCCCGAGGTCCCGGAGGATCTGGGCGCCGACGCCGTAATCTCGCCGGTCGGCCGGTAGCCCCAGGGCCTCGTTGGCCTCAACGGTGTCGAGTCCTTCGTCCTGGAGCGCGTAGGCCTTGCACTTGGCGGCCAGTCCGATCCCCCTGCCCTCCTGTCGGAGGTAGACCAGGACGCCGCGGCCGGCCTCGGCAATCTGTCTCATCGCGGTGTGGAGCTGGGATCCGCAGTCGCATCGCATGGATCCGAAGACGTCTCCGAAGAGGCACTCGGAGTGGACGCGGACCAGGACGGGCTCGTCGATGTCCTTGGCGGCGCCATCCTTGCCGAACTGACCGACGTCACCGTAGCAGAGGGCGAGTTGCGCGTCCTTGTCGACGAGCGACTCATAGGCCACGACGCGGAACTGTCCGTACTCGGTGTCCATCGGGAAGGTTGCGATACGTTTGACCAAGTGCTCCCGCGACAGCCGATGCTCGATCAGGTCGGCGACGGTACACATCTTGATACCGTGCCGGCGGCAGAATTCGGTCAACTCGGGCACGCGCGCCATCGTGCCGTCCTCGTTCATGATCTCAATGAGCACCCCAGCGGGGGGCAGCCCGGCCAGGCGGCAGATATCGACACTTCCCTCGGTCTGTCC
Organism: Phycisphaerae bacterium; assembly: GCA_016927755.1. Lineage (GTDB taxonomy): Bacteria > Planctomycetota > Phycisphaerae > UBA1845 > JAFGLZ01 > JAFGLZ01. Next base: position 41,775 of record JAFGLZ010000008.1, on the reverse strand, counting down.
CGCGCGGACGAGGACGCCGCCGTCGCGAGCCTGGAGGGGGTGGATATGGCCGGGTCTGAGCAGGTCGCCCGGGCGCGCGTCGTGAGCCACGGCGGTACGGATGGTCGTGGCCCGGTCTGAGGCGGAGACGCCGGTGGAGGTTCCGAATCGAGGGTGCGCATCGACGCTTACCATGAAGGCGGTCCCCAGTGAAGCGGTGTTCTCCGGGGCCTGGGGATGGAGGTTCAGGGCGTCACACCGCTCCTTGGTCATCGCCAGACAAAGCACGCCTCGCGCGTGTTTGAGCATGAAGTTGATCATCTCGGGCGTGACCATGGAGGCGGCACAGACCAAGTCGCCCTCGTTCTCTCGGTCCTCGTCGTCCACGAGGACGATCATTCGTCCCTGTCTGAGCTCGCTGATCGCCTCGTCAATCGTGCATAATGGGCTGCTCATGTCTTCCCTTCTGAGTTCGCCGAATCCGAGTCGGCGGCAGTCGCCTCGCCGACTTTGGCGGCATAGGCCGTTCCCAGGCGGTAGTAGTCCACGGCCGCTATCAAGGCGACCCCTGTCGCCGACCACCAGAGCAAGTCGGGCAGACGGCCGAGCGGCTCACCGAGCCGCTCGAGTTCCGGCCAGAGGAGAACCGCAACCACCATCGCCAGTTGCAGGCCGGTACACCATTTGCCGGCTCGGCGTGCCTCGATGTAGATGCGCCCCGTCACCAGATAGACCAGCAGGAAGCCGGTAACCACGAAGAGGTCCTTGCCGATCGCCACGACGACCACCGCGTGGGGAATGGCCTTGCCCGGCACGCATGTGGCGTGATGTCCCAGCAAGACGACGGCACACGTGATCAACACCTTGTCCGCCAGGGGATCAAGGAACTTGCCAAGGGGCGTCTCACTCGACCACCGTCTTGCGAGCCACCCGTCGAGGGCGTCCGAGACGGCCATCAAGAAGAAGATGCCCAGCGCGGCCCAGCGCGCCCAAGTCGATTCGCGAATGCTCATGAGGGCAATCACGAACGGGGCGATGAGCAGGATCCGCGCCAGCGTGACTCGGTTCGGCCAGGACAGGCGGCTCATCGATACACGGACCCCTGTGTTGCCCCCATTCTAGCGGAACCCGCCACAGGACTGCAATTCCGCCCGGCCACAGCCGCCAGCGCGTCATGTTCCGCGGAATTGATGTGCGTTTCTGGTTGCAACCCCAGTGGGTGACCGATACGATGGCGTTTTACGTTTGCGGGTCGAGACAGGCATGTCCTTCTCTCGGGCATGTCTGATCATGATATTCAAGGGATGATGAAAGGGGCTGCGTTTTGGCCAAGAACTTCGCGGACAACTTGTTGGAGGCCATCGCCAAGAAGCGTTCGCCTGTTTGCGTGGGGATCGATCCGGTCTACGCTCGACTCCCGGCGGAGATCATCGAAGACCCGGAGATGAACGACGAGGCTGACAGTGAGACCGCGCTGGACGCAGTGCGAGAGTACTGCCGACAGATCATCCGGATCGTGGCCCCTTATGTACCGGCCGTGAAGCTGAACATCGCCTTCTTCGAGCGATACTATCATGAGGGCATCGAGACGTACTACGAGCTGATCGAGGAAGCGGCGAACGTCAACCTGATCGTGATCGGCGACGTGAAGCGCGGCGATATCGGAAGCACCGCGGAGATGTACGCTCGCTCGGCCCTCGGGGATCCCGACTTCGCCGACCTGGATAGACTGGTCGCCCCCGACGCCGTGACCGTCAACGGATACCTGGGTCTGGACGGCGTTCAGCCCTTCATCGACGTGGCCCGAGAGCAGGGCAAGGGCGTGTTCGTCCTCGTGCGAACGACGAATCCCTCGGCGGCAGAAGTGCAGGACGCGGCGCTGGCCGACGGCAGGACCGTTTATGAACTTCTCGGCCAGAAGGTGGAAGAGTGGGCCGTGGGCGAGGGGCTCGTGGGGGAATCCGGCTACAGCTCGGTCGGGGCGGTCGTGGGGGCGGCGGATCGCGATCAGGCCATCAAGCTTCGAGCGATGATGCCGCACTGTCTGTTCCTCGTGCCCGGCTGGGGCGTGCAGGGGGCCTCGGCTGAGAACGTAGCGGCATGCTTCAAGTCGGACGGGACCGGCGCCCTGGTTTCCGCGTCTCGCAGCGTGATCTACGCTTATGACCAGGAAATCGCGGGGATGAAGTACCTCGAGATGTATCCCAGTGAGTGGGCCAAGTGCGTCGAGCAGGCCTGCAAGGACTTCGTCGCCGACGTCGCCAAGGTCGCGCCCTCGCCCGGGTGAGTTCATCCGTCCCCAGAGGGAGCAGAAGCTCCCATTACAGCCTGAGATGCCGACGTCGAGTGGGTTCGGCGCGATCGTTGCATGTTTCCCGTCCGATAAGAGGATTGATCGCGTGGGGGGCCCCGGAGGCGTCGCGAACCGCCCCGTCTGTCGTATCGTAAACAATCATGATGTAAGATGAGTCTACCGGCCTGGACGTCAAGGCCCGGACGGCCCGTGACCCCATTGGACGTACAGAGCGAGACATGCCCGAATCCAAACCGCTTACCGGCAAGCATGTGACCGTGATGGGACTGGGACGCTTCGGCGGGGGCACGGGGGTGACGCGGTGGCTCCGCGGACAAGGCGCGAGCGTTACGGTCACGGACAAGGCCGGCGCCGACGATCTCGCCGAATCCATCGAGGAGCTCTCCGGCTTGGAGGTGGAGTTCCAACTGGGCGGGCACGACCTGGCGTTGCTGAGGAAGACGGATCTGCTGGTGGTCAACCCGGCCGTCGACAAGGGCAAGAGCAAGTTCTTCACGCGGGCGATGCTGCAGAACATTCCTTGGACCACGGAGATGAACCTATTCTTCCCGCGGTGCCCGGGACGGATCATCGGGGTGACGGGCTCGGTGGGCAAGAGCACCGTGACGGCGATGATCGGGGAGGTGCTCGGCGCGGCGTTCGAGCGTATGCCGCCGGAGGAGCGTCCTGGAGTGTGGGTGGGCGGCAACATCGGGCGGAGCCTTCTGGACGACCTGCCACGGATTCGGCCCGAGGACCTCGTGGTCCTGGAACTGTCCAGTTTCCAGTTGGAGGACCTCGCGGCACTTCAGCTCAGCCCGAGTATCGCGGTGCTCACGTCGCTGCAGCCGAACCATCTCGACCGACACGGCGACTTCAAGACGTATGCACAGGCCAAGTGCGGCATCTTCGAGTGGCAGGATCCGGCGACCGACCACGCGATCGTCTGCGGGGAAGACGCGGCGGCGGTCCAGGCGACGGCCGAGATCCTAGGGGGGCTGAAAGGGGTCTGGCTCTACGGCCTGGATGAAGAGGGTCTGCCCACGGTCATCCGACAGGGCACGCGCGACGATGCGGAGGGCGACACGCGCGTCGAGACGTGGGAGGGGCTAGCGCTGCGGCTTCCAGGTCGGCACAACGTCATGAACGCGGCGGCGGCTTTCGCCGTGGGACAGGCACTGGAGCTGCCGCGCGAGACGTGGGAGACGGCCTTGCGGACCTTCGAGGGCCTGCCCCATCGTCTTCAGTTCGTGGCCGAGGTGGACGGGGTGAGGTACTACAACGACTCGAAGAGCACGACGCCGGAAGCGGCCATCACGGCGATGACGTCGTTCGATCGGCCCGCTGTCATGCTGTTGGGCGGCTACGACAAGAGGGCCTCTTATGAGGCCCTGGCGGAATGCGTGGCGCGTCGGGCCCGGTCGGCGATCTGCTACGGCGCGACGGGCAAACAGATCCATGAAGCCATCGATGCGAAATTGGAGGTGGACAGCGATCTGGTCGTGTTCGACGCCGACACATTTGGGGAGGCGGTCGATCTGGCTCGGAGAACGGCCCGGCGCGGAGACGTGGTGCTGTTATCGCCGGCGTGCGCCAGTTGGGACATGTTCACCAACTACGAGGCGCGCGGGGCGGCGTTCAGGGAGATCGTGATGCAGTGGCAGGCCAGCGGGGCGTAGCCGCTCGCCGAGCGAGGGCCCCGGGACGGGAGCGAGCATCGGGCCCTAGAATTGGGCAGAAGCGGATCGGCAAGCGGAGCGGCGTGCCGGAGGATCGCGGGATAGCCCCAATGAACCAGAACGCAGACGCTTCACAAGATGCATCAGGTGATCGCGATGACCGCCCGAACCGCGTGCTGGGCCTCGTGGCGATTCTGATCGCGGTCGCCATCGTCGCACTTCTCGTGGGCGGGGGGATCTACTGGTGGATCACCCCGTCGCAGCCGAGCCTACCGGGCATCGTCGTGTTCCGTGGTACTCCCGCCAATCGGATCCAACTCGAACCGGGAGCGCTCAAGGACTGGAACGTCTTGCTCGTCAGCGCGGATACGACCCGCGCCGACCGGATCGGCTGCTACGGCAACGCCCAGATCCGAACACCGACCATCGACGGATTGGCGCGGCAAGGGGTGCTCTTCCAGCAGGCCATCACGCCGGTTCCGATCACGCTGCCGGGGCATACGAGCATGTTGACCGGCCTGATTCCCCCCCACCACGGCGTCCGTTCGAACGGGCTGTTCCGGCTTCGTGACGGGGTGGAGACGCTCGGGCAGCGGCTCAAGCGTCACGGTTACGCGACGGGCGCGGTGATCGGCGCGTACGTTCTGGATACGAAGTTCGGGCTGAACCGCGGATTCGACATGTACAACGACGATGTATCGGGCGGCGACTCCCCGACACAGTTCGGCTATCGGGAGCGACGCGCGGCGCAGGTCAACGAGCCGGCCATCGCCTGGCTGCGCGAGCATGCGGGGGGCAAGTTCTTCCTCTTCGTGCACTATTTCGACCCTCACCTGCCCTACGATCCGCCGGAGCCGTGGCGCCAGCAGTACGCGTCCAACCCGTACGACGGCGAGATCGCGTACGTGGACGCCGAACTCAGCCGCCTCCTCTCGGCGCTGGAGGAGCTGGGGGTTCGGCAGCGAACGCTGGTTATCTTCACGAGCGACCACGGCGAGAGCCTGGGCGAACACGGCGAGAAGACGCACGCCATGTTCATCTACGACGCGACGCAGCACATACCGCTCATCTTCAGCGGTCCCGCGCCGTTCCCGCAGAATCGAGTCGTGTCGCGTCAGGTCGGCACGGTCGACATCGTACCGACGGTCCTGGCCACGCTGGGACTGCCGGCGCTCGAGGGCGCGGACGGCACGAGCCTTCTCGACGTTCCTTCGGGATCGACGAGGTCGGTCTACATCGAGACGCTCTACCCCAAGTTCTCACACAACTGGTCGCCGCTGCTGGGTATCCGCCACGAAGACTACAAGTACATCCACGCCCCGCAGCCGGAGCTGTATGACCTTCGTGCGGATCCTCGGGAGTTGAACAACCTGTACGACTCAAAGCGGAGACTGGCGTCCACGATATTCAACGAGCTCAGGGCGGTGCTGGGGAACGACCCGTCGGCGGTCTCATCGGTCAAGCCGACGCTGACGGCGGATGCGGCGACCCGCGCCAGGCTCTTGTCGCTAGGCTACGTCATTTCCGGCGCGACATCGGGTCCGACGTCGGGTCCCTGGGCGACGTCCGGGCCGACGACGTCGCGGGCCGAACCCCTGCCGGATCCGAAAGACATGATCAAGGCCAATCTCATCTTGGTCGCGGCACAGAACAAGCTGATCGAGAGGCAGTACGCCGAGGCCGAGGAGCAGGTTCGGGCCTATCTGGCGCTGAGTCCCAGGGACGCCGAGGGGCTTCACGTCGCCGGTCAGATTTACCGCCAGCTCGGCAAGCTGGACGAGAGTCTGGCGTGTTTCCGGAAGGCGGCGACGTACGGCCACGAGGCGGCGGAGTCGTGGGCGGGGGTGGGCTCGATCCATGTGCTCAAGGGGGACCTCGAGAAGGGTCGATCCGCGTACAGGCAAGCGCTCGACATCGACCCGCGAAGCACGACGGCCTTGATCGGCATGGGCAGCGTCGATCTTCAGGAAGGCCGAGAGGACGAGGCCCTGAAGCGCTTCCGGTACGCGCTGGAATGCGGACGAGGCATCAACGCGGGGATGGCGTACCTGGGCATCAGCAACGTTCACCGTAAGGCGGGTCGCGTCAAGGAGGCCGGGGAGTATCTGGCCAAGGCGCTCGATGCGGATCCCACGAATCCCGTGATCGCGGAGGTCGCCGCGTCGTTCAGCCAGGCGACCGGCAATCCGACCGAGGCCATCGAGCGACTCCGCAAGGCCGCCGCGGAGAAGCCCTCGGCGGATCTCCTGCTCAAGCTCGGGCGCTTGCTCAACCAGGAGAAGCAGTACGACCAATCCGAGCGTTACCTTCGCCAGGGGATTGCGCTCTCGCCGAACTCGGCGGAGTTGCACTGCGAGCTTGGGACCTCGCTCGCGGCACGGCGTCAGGTCCAGGATGCCGCCAAGGCTTACATGGAGGCCCTGCGGCTCGATCCGAGCAACGCGGATGCCCTGTCTCGAGCCGGCCTATTCCTAGCGCAGACCGGTCAGTTCCAGGCCGCTCTGCCAGTCATGAGACGCGCGGTGGCCTCTCGTCCAAACTCGGGCAAGGACCACTACAACCTCGGCTTGGTTTACGCCAACCTCGGGGCCTACGAGGAGGGGATCAAGTCTCTCCGACGGTCCATCGAACTGAACCCCCGGTTCGCCAAGGCGTACTGCAAGCTGGGACAAGTCCTTGCGGCACAAGGGAAACAAGCAGAGGCCATTCCGCAGTATCAGAAGGCCCTGGAGCTCGACCCCGGCGATGAGGAGGCCAAGAGCCTGCTCAAGGCGGCCGGCGGATCGTGAGGGTGTCTGCTTTTGGCGTACCGGCGCTGGGCTGGAGGGCATCCAAGACCACGAACATACCCATTTGCGGCTAGGCCCGTTTCAGTTATGATGTGGAAACGCGGCCGGGGCGAGCATACTGTTAAGCAGGAGGGAGATCCTCACACCGGCGTTTTCCACAGGTTTATGTATAACGGAAGAGTTAGCAGAAGCTAACAGGGGTATGGGACATGCATGGTCTCAAGATGACGGGAAGTTTGGCGCGGACGGCAGCGATCGTCTTGACTCTCGGCGTGGTGGGCGTGGCCGGTGCACGGGCGGACCTGGACCCGAACGCCTCGCAGGAGTTCCCAACCGACGGCTACGGCGTCGTGATCTGCGGCAACAGTCACGTGGAAGACGGCCTGATCGACAACACGATCAAGACGATGCTCCGCCAGTGCTATCTCACGCTGACGCAGACGTACGGTTTCGATCCGAACAACGTTTGGATCCTGGTGGACTCAGGATTGAACGTGGACAACTGGACACAGGGGCTGTTCGACGATCTGCCCGCGACGCAGGCCCAGGTCTCGAGCGTGTTCCAGACCATCGGTCAGCGGATGTGGAACGATCCGAGCACGCCCAAGAACCTGATGATCATCTTCGGGGGTCACGGCGCCAGGGGCTTGTCGTCGGACCCGAACAGCATGAGGGTGCAGCTCGCCGACGGTCTGGTGTGGGATTACGCATTCGTGTCCAACTGCCTCAACCAGATCAACAACAACGGATACAGCAGCAGCCCGATCGAGCGATTGGACGTCATCATGACGATGTGCTACAGCGGCGGGCTGATCGATGACATGAGGAACAACTTCCACAATCTGAGAGGCTCGACGTGGCCCAACGCGGTCCACTTGAGTACGCTCACCGCTGGAGACGGCTTCGACATCACGACCGGTTTTCTCGGCGTGCAACTGCTCAACGCGATCGAGGGCGGCATCACGCCGACGGACTTCAATGGCGACGGCGTTTTCAGTATCTACGAGATCTTCGACTGCGCGGCCTGGCACGATTTCACGAACCCGTCAGACGCCAACTACACTCCTTACATTCCGGAGACGATCTACGTTCCCAGCTTCTACTACATGGACTTCGGCTATGCCGAGCACCCGCTCTACTACGAATGGAACGCCCCCCCCGCACCGGTCACGCTCACTCTCAATATCGTCAACGAGCTATGGGGCAGCGTCAGCATCGATCCGCCTCCCGATGACGCCAACACGCTCCAGTTCGACACGGGGACCGAGGTAACGCTCACGGCCGAGCCCGTCGAGGGGAGGGAGTTTCGACACTGGGAGATCTTCGACCCGAACCACGCGGGAGATGCCAATCACGCCGTTCTGGACAGCAATGAGGCCCTAACGCTGGTGCTGGACACGGATCGGGAAGTCACGGCGGTCTTCAAGTGCGGCAGCGGCGCCGGTCAGGCGCTGCCCTTGCTGGTCATTGGGCTGTCGATCTTCGGATTCGTCATGCGACGGCGATCCACTCGACTCTAGACCACGAGATCGGTTTGGCCCTCGTCGCACGGAGTATCCGACAGGGCGCGATTGCGGTCCGTCCTGACGTTAGCGGCTCGGGCGGCGCGCTACTGCAGGCCCGGGGTGGTGCTGAGGGTCCGTATCATCTGCAGGGCGGCGGGCCCGGCCAGGACCACGCCCATCGCCGGAAAGATGAACACGACCAACGGAATCATGAGCTTGACGGCGGTCTTCTGGGCCCGCTCTTCGGCTGCCTGGCGGCGTTTGGTCCGCATGGTGTCGGCCTGATTCCGCAGGGCCTTGGCGACGCTGGTACCGAACCGCTCGGCCTGGGTGACGATGGCGACCAGGCTCTTGATCTGTGACACGCCGGTTCGCGTAGCCATGTGCTCGAGCGACTCTGCCCGCGGGACGCTCATCTGGGTCTCGAGCGTGGTGATGGTGAATTCCTCGGCCAGTTCCGGATGAACCGCGGCCATCTCGTCGCCGACGCGTTGGAGGGCCGCATCCAGCCCCAGGCCCGCTTCGACCGAGATCACCATCAGGTCCAAGGAATCGGGAAGGCCGTCACGGATCTTCTGGCTTCGCTCCTTGGTCGCCAGCCACAGCCAGATGTTCGGCAGCATGAACCCCACACCTGCCAAGCACGCGCTGATGCCGAAGATTCGCTGCGTCTCGTGCCCGCTGCTCCACGTGAAGAACAGCGCCAAGGCGCCCAGCCCGACGCCGAGCAACGTCTTGCTGGCCAGGAAGAAGGTCACGACCGATTCATGGCGAAAGCCCGCGTTCGACAGGCGAACCCGCAGGTTGCTCATCTCCTCGTCGCTTTTGGGCATGACGGGCCTGACGGCGAAGGGGGCCACCTTCCTGACGAAGTCGGTGGCGGCCGAGGTTCGCGAGGTCTTCCTCGGACCGACGTCGTCGTCGGAGGCCTTTTGGCCCTTCATCCGGCGAAGGACCGCCTCTTCTTCCTCATCCCCCTTCGGCCAGAGCGAATAGACGATCATCGCCACGCTGACGATGACCAGGCCGCATATCAATCCAAGCTCATTCATCATTCAGACTCCCGCAGCCAGGCGTACGGCGCCCGACCGTTCGGAGCACTCCATTACACCTTGATATTGACGATCTTCTTGATCATCGCGTAGCCCATCAATTGCAGGATAGCCGCACCGAAGAGCATTAACCTTCCCGTGTCGTCGTAGATCAGCATGCCGGCGTACTTCGGGTTGATCTGAAGCTCGGCGAAGAAGACGAGCACGGGCAAGGCCAGCAGGACGTAGCCGCTCAATCGCCCCTCGGCCGTGAGGGCCTGGACCTGACCGTACAGCTCGATTCGTCCTCGGATGACGGATCCGATCTTGTCGAGGACCTCGGCAAGGTCGCCACCGGTCTGGCGCTGAATATGAACCGCGGTCACGAAGAAGCGAACGTCGAGCAGGTCGACGCGATCGGCCATATTGCGGAGGGCCTCTTCGATGCGGATGCCCAGGTTTTGCTCGTGAAAGACGCGTCCGAACTCGGTGCCGGCCGGATCGGGCATCTGCTCGCTGACCAGGTGAATGCCGCTTGCGAGCGAATGTCCCGCCCTCAGCGCCTGGCTGGTGAGCTCGAAGACATCGGGCAACTGCTCCACCAGCTTGTTCATGCGTCGTTTGCGCTTCATGACGAGCCAGAGCAGGGGCATCACGAAGACGCCGACGATCGTGCCCGTTGTGGCGATCAGCCCGGCGTTGGCGAAGTACACTCCGAGCCCTGTCATGAGGGCGGCCCCTGACAGGTTGATGAGCATCCTGCCGGCGTCCCAATCGACGTTGGCCTGATCCAATGTCCGCTGGAGTTTGGGCACGACGGCGAGCTTGCCCACGGCGGAGTCCAGCGAGCTCTCTCGGACCTCTCTGGCCCGCCGTCTGAGGATGCTCTCTCGCGTTTCCTGGCTGGCGCTCGCGGTTCCGCCTTCCTTGAGTCGCCCGAGCATCTTCTTCTCGCCGGCCGACCGAAGGTCTCGGATCAACTGGAATATGCCGAACGTGACGAGCACGCAGCCAGCGATCGGCACCAGCACGAAGATCGCGCCTTGAAGGCTACCGGCCATGCTTGCCGCTAACATCGCTTATCCTCCAACGCCGCAGGGCGTGGCACACTTCAGCTCGGGCGACCCGCGCTCGAGCTCAGTTTTCGTCCGTGTCCGCCCCGAGCACGGCCCGTTCGAATATGCTCGGGTCCAGCTCGGCCCCGTGAGCCTTGAGGCGGTCCAGGAAACTCGGACGGATCCCTGTCGCCTCGAAGTGCCCGTAGGCCTTGCCATCCGAGTCGATCCCCACCTGGACGAACTTGAAGATGTCCTGCATCGTGACGATGTCCCCCTCCATTCCCTGGACCTCGGTGACCGTGACGATCTTTCGGGGTCCGCCCGTCAGACGGTTCGCCAGGACGAGCAGGTCGACGGCCGAGGCAAACTGCTGACGAATGGCGCGGAGCGGCAGCTCGAATCCCGCCATCATGACCAGGGTCTCGATACGCTGAACGGCGTCACGCGTGTTGTTGGCGTGAATGGTCGTGAGCGATCCGTCGTGCCCGGTATTCATGGCCTGCAGCATGTCGAGGGTCTCTGGGCCACGGCACTCACCGACCACGATGCGATCGGGTCGCATACGGAGGCTGTTGACGAGCAGGTCGCGAATGGTGATTCGTCCCTTGCCCTCGATGTTGGGCGGCCTGGATTCGAGTCGCACCACATGGGGCTGACGAAGCTGGAGCTCCGCGGCGTCCTCGATCGTGACGATGCGCTCGTCCTCCGGGATGAAGCTGCTGCAGTTGTTCAGCAGGGTCGTCTTACCGGAGCCGGTCCCGCCCACGATGATGATGTTGAGCCGCCCGTGGACGCAGGCCTCGATGAACTTGATCATCTCGGGCGTACAGCTTCTGTACCTCAGGTAGTCGTCCCAGGTCACGGGGTCGGCACCGAAGCGGCGGATACTCATGGACGGTCCGTCGATGGCCAGCGGCGGGATCACGGCGTTGACACGACTGCCGTCGGGCAGACGCGCATCGACCATCGGGCTGACTTCGTCGCATCGCCGCCCCACCTGGCTGACGATCCTGTCGATGACGTGCATCAGGTGGGAGTTGTCCTTGAACTGGACGTCCGTCAACTGCAGGCGTCCGCCCCGCTCGACGTACACCTGTCTGGGCCCGTTGACGAGGATGTCGCTGACCGCCGGGTCCTTGAGGATGATCTCCAGCGGTCCGAGGCCGAAGGTCTCGTTGAGGATCTCCTCGACGAGGCGCTGTCTCTCGGTGAAGTTCAGGAGCGCGTCGTCCTGCTCGCTCAGCTCGGTGACGACTTCGCGGACCTGCTCGCGAATGGTCTCGTCGTCGCCCGACATTCGGGCCAGGTCGAGCTTGTCGACCAGTTTTCGGTGAATGCTCGTCTTGAGATTGTTCCAGAGGTCCCGCTTCTCCTTGCTGGCCTTATCGTCCTTCTTCTTTTCAGGCTTCTCGTGGGGGGGCGCCGGTTTGGGCGCTGCGGCTTTCTTGGGCAGAGGAGCGGGCGACTCCGTAAGGGGGGTGGGCGCGGTCGAGGCCTTATCGGCGTCGGGAGCCTTCTCGGCCACGGGGGCTTTCGAGGTCATCGGCTTCGTGAATCGACCGAACACGCTTTCGTTCCTTTCCTACACAGCCACGAGCACGTCGCACGGCATCTGGGCGCCCGACTCGTGATCAGGTCGAGGCACAGGCGAGCAACCCTCAAGCGCGGCGTCACTCGCTGAAGATCTTGCTGAGCAATCCACCCGTCTTCTTCCCTCCGCTTGCATTCTGCGCTGCCCCCGACGGCGAGTGCAGCTTCTCGGCGAGTTCCCGGAAGCACTGACGAACCTTGCTCTTGCCGGCGTGGGTCATGAGCGGCTCGCCCATGTTGATGGCGCCGCTGACGGACTTCCAATCATCGACGATGGTGTGGAACATCGGCTGATCGATGGTGGCCGCGATGTGCTCCAGCGTGAGATGGCCCGAGTCTCGACCGACCTTGTTGCAGAGGAGCCTGATTCTGCCGAGGTTATAGCCGGCCTTTGCCAGTTCCGACAGGATGCGATCGATGCTACGGATGCTGGTGACCAGGAGCTGGGCGACGAGCAGGTTGACATCCGCCATGTCCAAGATGGTCTTTCCCCCGTTGTCGTAACGGCAAGGACCATCCACGACGACGTAATCATAAAGCTCCTGCAACGAGCTCAGGACACCGCCACAGTGCGCGGCGGACACTTGCTCGGCCTGGGCAAACTGGTTCGGTCTTCCCAGGACGTGGACGCCGCTGGCGTGCTTGACCATCGCCTTCTCGATCATCGATTGGTCGCACTGTTCCGGGGTATCGCATAGATCGGCGACGGTGTAGTTTGGCTGGACGTCGAGGAACGTGGCGATCTGACCGAACCGGAAATCCATGTCGACCAGGGCGACCTGCGTCTTGGTCAGATCGGCCAGCTCCACGGCGAGGTTCGTGGCCACGGTCGTCGCGCCGGCCCCTCCGATGCTGTTGATGACGGCGATCAGCTTGCCGGTTTTTCCGCCCGTCGTCTGCGTCTGGACGACTCGGCCCAGGGCTTCGGCGAGTTGCTCCGTATCGAACGGCTTGACCAGGAACTCGCGGAAGCCGGACCGGAAGGCCGACAGGATCATCTGCCCGTCCTGGGAGCCGCTGATCCCGAACATGGCCAGTCCGGGGCGGTCAGCCAGAACCTGGCTGGCGACGTGCAGCACGACGTCCGGCTGCGGATCGAGGTGCACGACGACGACGTCGCAGGCGAACTGGTTGACGGCCGCGGGAAGCAGCCCGACCTCGTCCACCTCGGCGACGATCTTGACGCCCTCGATGCCCAGCAACTCGGCGCGCAGACTGGTCGCGTAGTCTTCGTCGGCATTGAAGACAATCAGACGCGTACCGCTTGCCATGAGCTGCCTAACCCCTTGGCTGCTCGCCGCTGGCGTCCCAAACCCCGGCGCGACGCCGGTCGTCGAACCGGTTCGCTTGACGCGCAACGGCACACAGTTCAAAGCAACTTCCGCCTTCCGTGACGAAGTGTCCGCACGATTCGGCGTCCTGCGCGGGACGTGCAGTTAGCCTCCGTGACTGGGAATCCCCCGAACAGCCAGCATCCCAGCCGGCAAGCCTTCCTTGGCGGGTGAATTGGCGCGGGCCCCCCAGTGGGCGCGAGCGGTCGATCCGTCGTGCTGGTTGGCCGCTCCCACGACACTTCGTATCAGGGCGCCTGCTCTGCAGGCGCCTTCAACGCTCGACGGGCGATCTCGGCCCGTCTCGTGGAACGGCCGGGACGACGCCCGACTAGTAGTTTTCGTTCCCCTCGGCGGGTCCCCAGGGACCATGGAGCGATAACTTCGCCACGCCCCCGGAGCCGCTAGAGCCCTGCTTGTACGTCCTGATCGGCGTAGCCGTCTTCAGCGCCCGCTCTGGAGCGCTTGGGACGGGACGTTTCTCGCCTTCCAGTTGGCCCAGGCCGAACAACTGCCAGTCATTCGGCGTGGTAATCTCTTCCCCTGGAACGGACGGCACCTGATCGGGGTTCATGGGCGCGACCAGCTCCGGCGTGCACATGACCAAGAGCTCGGTCTGGTTCCGCTGGTACCGAACGGAACTGAAGAGTGCGCCGAGAACCGGAACATCTCCCAGCCCAGGGATTTTCTGAGCCACACCGCGAACTTGGTCGTTGAGCAGGCCGGCCAGCGCCAGCGTCTGCCCATTACCGACCTCCACGACGGTCTCCAACTGCCGGGTCGACTTTCCCGGCACGGCCGTGTTCTGGATCACGGTGCCAATAGTATCATCGGGTTGACTGACCTCCGGCATTATTCGCAATCTGATTCGCTGGCCCGCCAGAACGATGGGTGTAAAGGCCAGACGGATGCCGAATTCCTTGAAATCGACGGCCGGAACGCCGCCTTCTTGAGGAATCGGATACGCATACTCGCCTCCGACGAGAAATGTCGCCGTCTCGCCGCTGATGGCCACCAGGTTGGGTTCGGCCAGAATGCGGAGCAGGCTGTTCTGGCGGAGGGCTCGGATGAAGAGCTGCATCTGGATCCTTGGGAATCCCAGTGACAGCGGCACGTTCGGCTGGAGCGGAATTCCGTTCGCATCGGTCAGGAACGGGACGCGGGGGGGAATCTGGCCAGGGAAGGCGGGCGCGACCAGTGCGTCCGCCGCCGCGCCGATGTTGGCCGGATTGATCTCGCCGATCTGGTTGACGGCGAACATGTCGCGGACGTTATCTCCGGCGAGCCACCCATTGACGCCCAGCTCTCGGATCGCGGACTTGCTGACCTCGGCGACGGTGCACCGGAGCAGGACTTGCTGGACGCCGGCGACCTGCAGGTGATTCTTGACCTCGCCGGAGCCCGTGGGGTCCTTGGCGGCGTAGATCTCGGCGATTTCCTGGACCCGCTCGGCGGTCTCGACGTCGGGGACGCGTCCCTGCAGCACAAAGGTTCCGAGGATCTTCTTGATCCGAACGTCCGCCTGCGGTGAAAGCTCCTTGACGACCTGATTGAGCTGATCGAGCTGGATGGCCGCCAATTGGTCGGCGGCCGACCCGCCCGGCTGGATCGCGGGGCCGCGGACCCTCATGTGGTCCTTGACCTGGCCTTCGCCCTTGGCGAAGACCTGCGCGATCTCGAGGACCCGATCCTTCGACTCGACGTCGGGGACCTCCCCCTCGAGCACGATGGCCTTGAGGACGCTCTTGGCCCGGACCGTCGCCTTGGGTACTTCACCGGCGATGACCTCGTTGAGTTGCTCGACGTCGGCCTCGACGGTGATCTCGAGGATCTGGATTTCGTTCTCGGCGGTGAAGAGCAGGAGTTGCGTCATGCCGAACCATTTTCCGACGACGAGGATTTCGGTCGGCGTGATGATCTCGGCCTGGACGACTTCCTTGCCCTTATCGGCCTCGCCGCCCGATGTGAGATCCTGGGCCTGCCGCCTGGCGGGGACCGCCGGGGTTTTAGGCGTCCCGGGGGCGGGCGGACCGGCGGCTTCCTCCTTAGCGCCAGCACCCGGGGTCAGGACCTGGACTCGGCGACAGGGGGAGTTCGTCTGGATCAACATGCTCTTGTTGATCTTGAGCGTTAGGCGCTGGACGGGGGCGACGCGGACGGAGGCCTTGAAGGGCTCTGCCTTGCCGTCCTTGGCGGGCTTGGGCGGAGCGGGGGCAACGGTGATCTTGAAGACGGGGGTCTTGCCGTCCTCGGTCCTCAACCGCAGCTCGGCGCTGCCGGCGGCCTTGCCGATCAGGAAGATCTCATAGGGGTTGAGGATCGTGCTCTGGACGATGCCGTCCGGCGTGACGTCCGCCTTCTGACAGGCCACGTCGGTCCTGATGAGGACGGACTCCTTGACGGTCAGCCCGAGATTCCTGACCGGTTCGGTCTGGACCGAGCCTTTGAAGATGACGATTCTCTGCGCACTGGCCTGCGGCGTCGCTTCCTCGGCGCGCAGTGCCGGGCCCTCGGCGGCGAAGCCGAAGACCGACACCACAAGACCGATGATCGCATGCGGGTTCCTGTGAGGGCCGGCGAGTCTCTCACCAGCGCGCGTTCGTTTCAGAACATCCGTGCCCTGAGCCATCCCTGACCTCCCTGCCTATTGACTTGTCCGGGCGCCGTCCGTGGCGTGGAGACCACGTCTACTCTCCGACGATGACGGGCCCGCTATCTTGGTCCGAATCTCCCCCTTGCCTGAAGGTCGCCACAGACCTTCCCCGTTGGTTCCTTCCATAGGGCGCGCCTCGTCCTTGAAGCATCGACTCGTCGGAACCGTCGGTTCCGACGGTCTCCATCGAGCTCTGCGAGGCGTAGACTCGGCGCACCTGCTTGCTCCCGTGAACCAGATCCACCGTGCATCGCTGCGGGGCCTCGGCCACCTGGACGGGTTCAGACTTCTCGTCACCGCCGAAGATCTGCTTGAAAAACCCGCCGACGGCCGCGGCCATCTGCTGCTTTTTCTTGGCCGAATCCTGCCCCGTGCCGAGCAGTTGGTCCTCGTCTTCGGCGCTGACTCTCTCATTCTGATCGTCCAGCGAATTCCGCATTGCCAGACTGATCTTGCCCTTGGACACGGCCAGATGGAGCTTGGCGACGTCGTCCGGCTCGACGATCAGCGTCACGGACCGGCTGACGTTCGCGCCGGTCTCTTGGGGATTCTGGCCCATGGTGGCGCCGACCGCCGCCACCTCGATGTTTTGCAGGATGATCTTGCTGATCGTCTTGGTCTTGTTCTCGACCTTGACCGAGAAGACGGCCGCGACGTCCACGTGAACGCCAGGCTTGAGCCATCCGCCGACGGCGGACCACTCGTCCACCTTGACGGCCACGGCCCGCATCCCGTCAGGGATCTTTGCCCCTAGCCCCGGGGCCGTGCCGACCGGCGCCAACATCGTCGGCATGATCGGCATGTCCTTAGGAACCATCATGCAGGTCACGCGATCCAAGATCTCCTCGGATTTCGAGAAGCGCCGAGCCGGGGCCACGTCCTTGGCCACCTGCTTGACCTTGAACATGGTCTCGGCGACCTTGATTCCCTGAGGAATATCGGTGGTGGCCATGACCACGGGGACGGTCGCCACGCTCCTGGCGGCACCCTTGACTGACTTGACGTAGTTCAGCCCCCGACTGACCGCGAAAATCCCGACGATGAGCCCAACGGCTAGCGGGACGATTGCTTTGCTCTTCATCACGACACCTCGTGTCCCCCTGGCGGGGAGTACGCGACTGCCAGAACAGCGCGTTCATCGGCGAACCGAAGGCGCACTGACCCGGCCTTTCCCTTATCGGCCGAACATCGCTTGAGGCCTTAGCCCCTATCGCGACATTCCCAATCGCTTCCTTCCCCTCTCGGAAAGCATACGGTCCCGAGCCTAGCTCCCTTCCTTACGCATTGAGCATGCCGAAGTCAGCGTTTTACTCTCCAGAATTGGAAAATAGCCGCAGATCAACGACACGTTCCCGTAGGGAATGGAGACGCGAACCGTTTCGGTCGGGTCGTCGACCGTCGCTCGCGTCAGGTCGACGGTGTACCCGGTCAGGCCTGATGCGGACATGAAGGTCGCCACCCGTGACGTAATGTCCGAATCGGTCGTTCCCTTGATGATTGCAGTGCGGCACCCCTCCCGAGCCGCCTGCGTCAAGGTCTGATTGACGGACATCGCCCAACTGAACTCGATGATGCCGAAGACGAGCGTCAGCAACAGCGGTGAGACGACGGCCATCTCGACCACCGCCGTACCTCGCCGTCGCCTCGATCTCGGGCACCTGTCCTTGGGCATTGTTCGGTTCCTCACGATCACACCTCGCTTCTTTCCCCAATCCCTTACAGCGTCCACCAACCCATGCACTGACCACACAGGATGATCAGCGATCCCGCGGTCAGCGGCACGCCGTAGGGCAGCAACTGTGAGCTGTTGCCAAAGGTCCTCGCTCCGCCAAACTCGCTGAAGGCGGTCTTGGTATTGCTGACCTTGATGAGGATGATTTGAATGTTGGCCATCGCATTCCAGAGCCGTCCGCTGGACAGGATCATGATGACGGCGACGATGCCGCCGATCACGCCGCCGACGCAGAACGCCACGAGCGTCATCCAAGGTCCAAACCACACCCCAATCGCGGCCATTAGCTTGACATCTCCCGCGCCCATGCCATGCATGGCCCAGGGCACGATCAAGACGCCAAAGCCGACGAGCAGTCCGAGCCCGCCGGCCGCCAAGCCTTCCGTACCGTTATAGAAGAACTGCGCCGCGAGCCCGCTGGCAGCCAAGGCCGCGTTCAGCCAGTTCGGCACCTTCCGAGCCTTGTAGTCGATCCACGAGGCGAGCAGGACCCCCGGAACCAGGATCAGACACGTGGTTTCCCAATAGCCCCAATGCATGGTCTGCCTCTCTTCTCATTCATTTGGGATTTCAGTCGGCAGGCGGCTCACCCCTGGAGTGATCGGCGTTTCCGCCTTGCCCTGAACCGTTGCCTGCGTTTCCTTGAAGTGTCAAGGAATAGGCCGTGGGCATCCCCCCGACGAGCGACACCCACGGCCTTGTAGTCACCTACGAAACTCCCCAGCGACGCTTAGCTGCCGCTGCCACCGCCGGAGCCGTCAGGCAGCGCGGCCTCGACGTTCGTGAAGATGCTGTTGACCTTCTGGCCCAGAGTCCCGATGGCGGCCAACGCCACGATGATAATCAGGGCAAGCATCACCGCGTACTCCGTCGCGGTCGGGCCATCTTCGCTGACCAGGAAGCTCTTCGCACGATTGACAAGGGCCTTCATTACTAACCTCTCCTTCATGTGATTGCCGTAGCAATCCGCTATTTCGCCGCGATCCGCGTTCCGTCGCGGGCCACGAGCGGTTGTCTTGATCGTGGAGCCGATCGGCTCCAGCCGTTTCTAATCAACGGCGTCCGTCGCCGTTGAGTCTCACTCTCCTGACGGCCACCCTCATCAAGCCGCTGCGGATGGCACAGTGAGAACATAAGAAACATCTAGCGACTGGGCAAACTGGAGACGGTGTTTTTCTTGAAAATAGGCAAGTTGGAAAACATGAGTAAAGTCGATCCCCTGCCTGCCCGGTCAATCAGGAGATTACCGGGCGTTGGAATCGGTCCGAATCCAGTCGTCTAGAGATACCCCAAGGCGCGAAGCCGTCTACGCGACTCATCGTCCAGGCGGCGCTGGCCCTTCAGTGGCGTGGCGTCCTTGAAGGCCTTGCTCTTTCCGAGCCAGCCTTGCAATTGCTCTGCCAGCCTTTGGGATATGGGCCGGTGCGCGTCGATTTCGTTCGTGAGTTCTCCGGGATCGCGAGCGAGGTTATACAATTCCTCTCTGCCATCGTCCCATACGATGTACTTCCAGGGCCCCTGGCGGACCGCGCGGATCTTTCCCTCGTATGGCACTCGATTGAAGCGCGTGTCGATCCGCTGGACCTCGTCGAGGCCGGGGTCCTGTGGGGCGGTCCGCTCCGTGACGACGACACGGCCCACGAGGTCTCCCGAGGCGGCCGTCGAGGGGGACGAGGCGGTGGTCATGGCGGCAACGGGTGCCTCGCCGGGCGGAGATAACAGCGACCGCCCGAACGTGGACTGGGAGGTGACCGCCCGGCCGCTAGCGGCATCGAGCATCGTGGGGAAGACGTCCACGGTCTGGACGAGGTCCGTCCGCCGCCCGGGCGGGAGACGTCTTGGATAGCGAACGATCAGCGGGACGTGGGTCAGCGTCTCATAGACGCACCAGCCGTGTCCGATAATGTGGTGATCGCCCAGGCTCTCGCCGTGATCGGCGGTGACGATGATCAACGTATCATCCAGCGGGACGCGCGCGGCGAGCATCTGGAGGAGCTCGCCGACGTAGTCGTCCTGCAATCTCGTCTCGGCGTCGTAGGTTCGATTGAGCAGGTCCAGCTCGGCGGGGGTGTAATCGTCGCGTTTCAACAGCGAGTACTGGAACCGCTTGTACCACCAGGCCAATCGATATGAATTCTCGATCTCCTCCGGCTTGATGAAGACGCGTCGATGTGGAAGCGGAGGGCGGTATGGCTCGTGCGGCTCCATGTAGTTGATGAACATGAAGAACGGACGCGCCGGATCTCGCTGCTCGAGAAAGCGCGCCACGAGCTGGTTCGTGTATTTACCGCCGTTGTCCTGGTGTGTGGCCACGCCGAGCCAGGTCCCGATGTGGTGCCCGGGGTACAGCGCTCGCGCCAGGAGGTCGTAAAGGAGGTTCCCCCGAACCCACTGAATGGCCCAGGGCTGGATGAATCCGTCGAATCCGCGTGAGAGGTTCGTCAGCGTTCCGATGAAGGTGTTGTTCGTCAGCCCCATGGTTTGGTAGCCGGCCTTCTTGAGGATCTCGGCGGCGGTCGGGAACTTGCCGTCGACCCACAGGTGGTGCCAGTTCGCGCCATGCTCGCTGGGGAACAGTCCCGTGAACATCGAGGCGTGGGAGGGCAGCGTCCAGATCGCGGGCGAGACGCAGTTCTCGAAGACGACGGCATCCTTGGCGAAGGCGTCCAGTCGGGGCGTCGTCGGGCGCGGATAGCCGTAGCACCCCAACCGGTCGGCGCGTTGGGTATCGAGCACGACGAGGACGACGTTCGGTCGATCGGGAGGCGATTGCGTCGCGGCGGCGGGAGCCGGGGACCAGGTGGGACTTGCTGAAGCCAGGCTCGGACGCTCGAACCACTGGATCGCCAGGCAGATCGCGAGCAGTCCGGCCGCGGGCCAAAACGCGATGCGGCCAAGGCGCCGAGCTCCGCCAGCCAGGCGCGTGCGCGCAACCAGATGAATGACGGTGTAGCAGGCAGCCGTCATGACCAGCCAGTAACCGAGCAGGAACGCCCACCAGCCTCGCGTCAACTCGCTGGCGGCGACGACGCCGGCATCCGCAGCGGCGTACCATACGAGGAATCCGGTGGCACCTGCGATCAGGAAGGCGAGCCCGAGCGCGCCGGGGATCGTGGAGGCTCGGACGCGGCGGCTAGCGACGATGACCGCGGCAAAGAGCGTCGCAGCGATGGCTCCGTGGAGGGTCCACATGACGCCGTGAACGAGCGCCGAGTAGCTCAGCGCGTCGGACCACTGGCGGAGCGGCATCGCGAAGCGGTACGGCCAGCCCGCCACGACCGCCAGGACGGCGCCGAATAGCATGCCGCCGATCAGTCCGGCGCAGACGGACCACGCGAGTGTGCTCCAGGCACGGCCCAGCCTGGAGACCTCCGCGCGACCGGCGGCGTCGCGTGACGCACCGACGGCTGGAGTGGGATTGGAATCACCCAGTAGGCGAGGGGCTTGCAGAATCTCTTCACTCATCGTTGTCCGCTCCCCTGGCGGCACGGCCCGGCGGGATCTGCCCGAGACGAAGCCCGATCTCTACACGACGATCGAACGCAGGTGCGGCGCGTCAAGCACGCCGAATCGAGTCTTCATCGCGTCGATCGGCTCGCCTCGCTGACTGATGTTCGACTCGTGGATCGCCCCGAGCCGTCCCGAGGCGCCGATCAGGTAGCCGACCGCGTAGGGATTGAGGCCCATGATCCGGGTCGCGGTCGCGTCGACCGAGGCGGCGTTTCGGCCCAGGATCAGGCAGTTGGCGGCCTTGGGCGTGCCCATGATCGGCCCGTCGCCCTCCATACCGATAATGCCGTCGACGATTGCCAGCGAGGGTTTGACGGTGGCGTTGATGTCGAGGATTGACTTGTTGATGCCCTGGTGATGGAGCACGTTCTTGGGCCAGCCGTAGACGATCCCGGGCATGACGCCGAACAAGTTCTTCATCGCGCACGTCACGCCGGCCCAATGGTGCGTCTTGAGCTTGGGCATCGAGACGACCCAATCGGCCTGGAGCAGCGTTTTCGGCAGGTGGAGCTTCTCGAGCGAGGTCCATGTCCCGGCGTTGTCGACGGCGGCAAACTCGTCGTGATTCAAGTCGACGAAGGTGGCTGCAACCTCCTCGATCGCGCGTCCCATGCCCGACTCGTCGAGGACGAGCCAGCTATCGCGACGATGTCCCTGCCCCTCGGCCACGACGACGTCGGCGGCGTCGAGGCGGCGAAACGATTCGATCGCGGCCGCAACGACCGCCGGGCTGGTGTTGATGTGCGGCTGCCCCAGGTCGGTCTCGACGAGGTTCGGCTTGAGCAGGATCCGCTTTCCGCGGACGGCCGCGCGGTCGATGCCCAGCTCTCTGAGCCCGTCGAGGATCGTGGCGACCAGATTCGCGTCGTACCTGGAGGCCTTGCAGATGGCGACCTCCGACCGCTGGCCGTTCTCGTTTCGCCGCCAACGCCGGATGCCCGCAAACACGCCTCCGCCGATAACCGCAGCGCCACCGATGCCGAGGAGTTCCCGCCGCGACGGCTTCCATCCCTGGGGCTGCTCCGGTTGTTCG
Source organism: Phycisphaerae bacterium (assembly GCA_016927755.1). Classification (GTDB taxonomy): domain Bacteria; phylum Planctomycetota; class Phycisphaerae; order UBA1845; family JAFGLZ01; genus JAFGLZ01. Next base: position 19,592 of record JAFGLZ010000008.1, on the reverse strand, counting down.
GTCGGGTTCTCAGGCATGTGTCTGCTCCCCTACCGCCGACACGAGGGGGTTGCGGTCCTTCTCCATACCGGCGAGCAGCAGCAACGCGTCCTGCAGGATATTCGGTTGCCCTTTCATTGAACGGGCGGCGCATGCTTGCAGCCATTCCTGAGCCGCGGGGGGACGGGCATCCCAAGCGGTCAGTCCGATGAGTCCCCAGGCCATGGTGAACGGGGCGCGGATGCGGCCCAGCTCTCGCGTGGCGTAGTCGATTGAGGGCTTGAGCTGCTCGCCGACCGGCTCGGGAGCCAGGGCGGCCAGGGCGATCCCCGTGGTGGCCGGGAAGGGACGCAGCTCATTGGCCAGGATTCGCTTGTTTCCGTAGTTCCATCCCCCGCCCGGCAGTGCCCGGTCGAGCAGGAGCTTGACGCCTTCTCGAACGCGCGGGTGATCGGCCTTGCCGGCTGCTCGCAGAGCAAGGATGGCATAGGCGGTCGGCTCGACCCAGGAGTGGGTCTCGGCGATCCAGGGCCAGCCCTGAAGGGTTGTGTCGTGGCCGTAGACGGTCGGGTCGGGCTGGATGATGAGGCCCTTGAGCGCGAGCAGCCAAGCGAGGGCACGTTCGACGTGCGCGTTGTACGTGTGGCCTAGCTGACGGCCGGCGCGGAGCCACGCAAGGGCGGCAATCGCCGTGGGCCAGGCGGCAGAGGGCACCGCTGAGGTGATCGGCACGCTTCCGTCCTTGGCGGCCACGCCGGCCAGCCAAGCCAGGCCCTGCTGCCAGCGGTCGGGCGTGTCTCCCGAGGCCCACAAGGCCATGCAGGCCATGGCGGTGGGCTCGGCGCTCGGCGAGGATTCTGGTCGATAACCCCATCCACCAGAGGTGTTTGCGCCGGATCGCAGGCGGTCGATAAGTGCGTTTTGCCAGGACATAGGACCTGGTCTTCATCGGCCGGTGAATATGCGCACATTAGCGGCATGCAAGTGAGTCTTTGAGCTTGGCTTTCCGGACGCGACCGGGCTGGCCCGGACCTGGGGCACCATGTCGCCCACGGGCCGGGCAGTCCGTTCCGGGGATCCGATAACTCGGGGTGATTCGGAAGCCGAGAGCAATTCGTAATGGCCGATGGTCGAGTTTCGTGGTCTATTCTGAATGACTGGAGACCGTGGTTCGCATGGATCGACGTGGCATTTCGGACAGAGACAGAGGTCAGGAGTTGAACGGCAAGAGAACCGCTTGAGGGAGGGAGGGTACCGTGCCGCCTGATCCCGGATCTTACATAGTCGGTGGCCGTTTGGCCGCAGTGCTCTGTGCGGCGTGCGTCGCGGCGGGGCTGGTGATCCCGATCGAGGGCGCTCATCGGTTCATGGTCTGGTTCACGCCGCAGGCCTGCATAGCCAACGTGGCGGTCTGGATGGGGCTGCTGGGGATCTATGGGTGTCTGACCATGACATGCGGCAGGTCGATCGACCGCCACGGGATCGTGCTTCGGTCGTTCTTCAGGACACGGCGAGTTGCATGGTCGAACATTCGTCGCGTCACGCTATGGCAAGGCGTACGCTCCCCTGCACTGCTCTGTTTCGAACACACCGACGGCGTGTGCGAGATCATTGACCGTTGCCTGCGCGACGGCCGCCGCCCGACCCGCGATCTTGTCAGGAAGTACTGGACCCGCGGCGACATCGTGAATGTGGAGAGACTGGGGCCGGATAAACGCGCGGCAATTCGTCCGGTGCAGCCTCCCCCTTCCGTCCTACGATGCCTGGTGATTGGGGGATGCGTAACGGCGGCGGTCTACGGATTGAACCTCCTACTTCGAGTTGAGCTGACCGGTGGGCCAGGTCCACAGCCCACGTGGCTCCAAACGCTTCTGCCCCCGACGGTTGCTGCCGGCTTCTGGCTCATCGGGACACTTGGTTACTACGCTGTGTCGATTTGGCCAAGGAGGATGGCCATCCGCTGGAAGGATGAGGGGGTCATCGGGCGACTGAGGGAGGTGTCCAGGCTAGCGAGAGTGTGGGAGGCCGCGGAGAAGCGGGGCTACCAGATCCTTCTCGTGGCCCCGCCACTGGCCGCCTTGTTCGTATCCGCGATCATCATCCCGCTGAAGTTTGCGGGGTATCTCTCCTGGTCGGAGTGGGCCTTCGTGTTGTTTGCCGTTCTGATGTGGTGCTACGTCGCGTTCGTCGCTGGATACGCCGCGCTCTGGAACATGATCGGTTGGCTGATGCCAGGAGAGAAGGGTCCGACGCCTCGATGCCTTCTGCCCCGACTCCACGACATCCTGACGCCGGAGGAGATGGCCGAGGCAGCGCCGCGGATCCGGCGAGCCCTGCGAAATCGCGGTCGGGCGTTTCTTGCGGTCTGGCTGGTGGCGAGTATTGCGTTGGCAGTGGCGTTCTGGTCGGCCGTCAAGCATCTGCAGGTCCAGGCGATCGAGCCAGTCTATGACAGTCGCGGGTGGGCGCGCTGGCTGATCGTCGGCATCATCCTTGGGCTCTCGGTGGCACTGGCGTCTGTCCACTTCCGCACCAAGCGACGACTGGGCAAGGATTGGTCGGTGTACAGGCGTTTCGTCCATACCGAACGCCGCGCCCAGTCGGAAGGCTACCTGGTATTGGCCGTGATAGTCGGCCTCTTCGGGCTGTTCTGCGGGGGGCTACCATGGCGCCAGGTAACGCTGATCGATCAGCAGGGCATCGGTAGTGAAAAAGCCATCTACCAGGTCGCGCAGCGTTCCTTTGAGGAGGTGGCAGAGGTCACACTCGAGCGAAAGCCGCAGAGGGGTCTCTTCAGTACAGGGTCCTATGGTTGCCTTTGCATCCGCTTCACCGACGGCGACATGGTCTTGATGAGGACGGATAGGGACGACTGTGATCGGGGGGATCTGGAGCGGATCGCCAAGTTCGTTGGCCAGAGATCCGGGGTCAAACCGCGCGGTCAGCTTTGAGGGCGTGGTGGGGGTGCACGTGTGTGGGGCGGGGTCTTCAAGCTAGGCGCCCTTTGGCCATGTGATGAGCGGCGTGTTTCTCCCGTACCTTCGGCGTCGGGTCCATGGCTTCATCCATCGAGGACATGATCGCCGACGACAATTCGTGTCCCCCGCCGCCGAAGCGACGGGGCACCCGTTCTGGACCATCACGAGCGAGACGCCCGTGTGCTGCGGCGGGCGGATCAAGCGAGATGGGGTTCGCCGGGCTAGGTCGGTGTGTTCGTCGTGGTCGATGCGCCCTTTGGTTTGGGGGCGGCGGGGCGAGTCGCTTGGCGGATATTGGTCGGGGTCCGGCCGGAGGGCTGGGCCGCACTGGCGGAGGGAGGCTGCGGCTTGGGCGGCGCGCCGTTTCGGGAGATCTTGCAGGCGCCCATCAGCTTGGCGCCGTCGCGCATGATGAGCCGGCGGGCCTCGACGTTGCCCTGGACGACGCCGGTGCTTTCGATCTCGACGCGGTTCCGCGCGATGATGTTCCCTCGAACGAGGCCCCGGATGATGAGCGACTCGGCCCGGATGGGCGCGACGACGTGCCCTCGTTTCTCGATGATGACGTCGCCGCAGGTGGCGATGTTGCGGACGGCGTGATAGCTCTTGATGGTGTAGTTCTCGCAGACGACCCGCTTCTGGCAATGGGGGCAGAAGACGGACATGGCCCTGGTCGAGATCTCGATCTCCCGCCCGCAGTAGGTGCAGGAGACGTCTCGCTTGTGACCCGTGATGTTGGTCTTGGCCATGTGTCAATCGCTCGGACGATGCCGTCCCGCTACTCGGCTGATGCCGCGAAGCGCCCATCCCCTCATCGTCGGTGAGGATGGGCGCTTCCGGTCAGCATGGTCTGTCTCGAACGGAGCGCGTCAGCCTTTCTTGCCCTGGGGCTGGTGCGCGGGCTCGTCCTTTGCCGGTTGCTCTTTGGCCGGGGCCGGCGGGGGGACCGGCTTGGCGGCCGGGGGCTTGGACCCGTCAATCGGACCGACGACGCAATTGCCGATGAAGGTGGCCCCGTCGGCGACTTCGAGTCGTGCCGTGCGGAGATCGCCCTCCAACTTGGCCGAGGTCTTGAGGACGACCTTGCCCGCGGCGGTCACGTTGCCCTGAATCTCACCTTCGACGTCGATATTGCCGGCAGCGACATCGGCCTTGACTCGAGCGCCTTCGGCAACGTGGAGTTGCCCCTTGCTGCTGATGGTGCCCTCGAACTGACCGATGACGCGTACGCCCTTCTCGAAATTGAGATCGCCTTTGAACTTCGCATCGGGCCCGATGATCGTCGGATATTCCCCGTTCCCTTCAACCGCCATCAGACGTACTCCTTAGGTAGTGCTTCCGCCTCCGGTGCGTAGGACCTTACAAACCGTTATTATACATTCGGCGAAAACGGCGATACAACTACACTGAATGCGGCACGAATGCCCTCTCAGGAGACCGGCGAGACCTCCCGTGACGAATCTGGCGATACGAACGCTCGCCGTACCAGCCCTGTCGCTCCTCTACCGGCGTGCGCGCGGCATGGTTCTGGTCTACCATGAGATCCTGCCGCCGGGCGGGCGAGCCCCCCATACGTCCACCCAGATGACCCTGGCCGATTTCCGAGCCCAACTCGCTTTCATCACGTCGACTTGCCGCGTCATGGCGCTGGACGCCTTTCTCGCAGCCCTTAGCGAACGGCGCCTGCCCTCGCGGGCCTGCGTGCTGACGTTCGACGACGGCTTTCGGGACAACTACGAGGTGGCCCTGCCAGTACTGAGAGAGTTCGGCGTGCCGGCGACCTTCTTCGTGGCCAGCGGATACGTCGCGGCCGGCAGACCCTACGAGGCGGATGCCCTGCACGATATTCTGCGCCTAGCCCCACCGCAGGCCCAGGTCGAGCTGGACCTGCGGCCCTGGGGCGGTTCCCCTCTTCAGCTTTCGTACTCGGAGGAGGCGGACAGGCGTTTCGGGTACTTCAAGGTGGCCGGCATCTTCAAGAACCAGATTCCTTACACGGCGCGGCGCGAGGTGATCGACTATCTGGCGGATCGATTCGGGGTGGATCGGGGCTCGCTGGCGCTACCCGCGATGATGACGCCGGAGCAGGTCCGCGGACTGGCCGAGGCCGGCATGACGATCGGCTCCCACACGGAATGGCACATCTCGCTGACGGCCGACGGGCCCGAGGAGTACGCTCGTCAACTCGCCGGGAGCCGCCGGACGCTGGAGGAGATGACGGGGCAACCGGTGGGCTACTTCTCGTACCCGTTCGGCGATCCGCAGTTCTGCGTGTCGGCCCGGGAACTGGTTCGCGAGGCGGGGTATGTGGCCGCCTTCATGGGGGCCGGTTCCGCCGCCGAGCTCCGCCATGGGCCTTGGCTGGTCGATCGCCTTGCCACGAGCGGCGGCATGCTGGGGCTGGCCGCCTCGCTGTTGGGGATTAAGCCGAGCCAGTTTCGGCAGCGTCGAGCCTTCGAGCAGTGTCTCGCCGAGGCCGAGTCGATGAGTCCATCTGAAGGAGGCTAGAAGCACATGTCGTACTTCCCGGAGCTACAGCAACAGTTCGATCAACTGCGTCTCTGGCTGGACGTCCGCCACGAGCAGTGCTCGTCGCAGGTTTCGGCGGTTCGGCGAGAGATGTCCGCCGCGCTGAATCGGTGGCGGAAGCGGCTGGAAAGCGCCGGCCCGGGTCGCGACTCTCGGGAGAATGAGCCCGACGACCTGCGGGGAATCCGGCGTTTGCGGCCCAAGGGCCCGCGTAAGCTCGAGCTGACGATGACCGACGAGCAGCTCCACGATCGACTGCTCGGCGCGTGGCTGGGTAGAGCGGCGGGGTGCATCCTCGGCTGCCCGGTTGAGGGGCATGACTCAGCGGCAATAGAGGCCTACGCCAAGCAGATCGGGCAGAAGTGGCCGCTGGAGGACTACTGGAAGGCGTGTGCCACCCCGGACGAGATTCGCTACGGCGCACCTGTTCGCGTCTACACGAAGCCGCATCTCAAGCGCATCGAGCGGGACGACGACCTGACCTACACGGTGTTGGGGCTGTTGATCCTGGAGGCTAACGGTCCGGAGTTCACGACGGAGGACGTCGGACGGGCGTGGCTGAAACACCTGCCGATGGCGTGCACGGCCGAGCACGTGGCGCTGGAGAATCTGCGAGGCGGCGTCCGACCGCCGCGAACGGCCGTCCGGAACAACCCGTACAACGAGTGGATCGGGGCTGACATCCGAAGCGATCCTTGGGGCTACGCCGCGGCCGGTCTGCCGGAGCTGGCGGCGGAGATGGCCCACCGGGACGCGCGACTCAGCCACGTCAAGAACGGCATCTACGGCGAGATGTTCTTCTCGGCCATGATCTCAGCGGCCTTCGTGGTCGACGACGTGGACGAGCTGGTGCGGATCGGGTTGAGCGAGATACCGAGGCAATGCCGTCTGGCCCGAGCCGTTCGACTAGGGCAGAAGTGGATCAAGGCCGATGGCGACTGGCGTAAGACGCTGGCGCGCGTCAATAGGCGATTCGCGGGCATGCACCACGTTCACACGATCAACAACGCGGTGCTGACGATCGCGGGGCTTTACTACGGGGAGGGGGACTTCACCAAGACCATCGGCGTCACGGTGTCGATGGGCTATGATAACGACTGTACCGGCGCCACAGCCGGTTCGATTTGTGGGGCCATGCTGGGTGCCAAGAAGCTGCCGGCACGATGGACCAAGCCGCTGGGCGACGACGTCCTGACCTACATCAAGGGGGCCGAGCGTCTGAAGTCCTCCGGGCTGGCCAGGCGGTTTTTCAAAGTGGCCCGGATGACCCGAGCGCGATTCGCGTAGGCCGATGACACTGACGGGGCGCCCCTCTGGCGTCGCAGACGCGTGCATATAGACGATCTCAGATACGATCTCCCGCCCGATCTCATCGCCCAGCAGCCGACGGAGCGCCGGGAGGATGCAAGGCTGCTGGTGATCGATCGCGCGAAGAATGGCCCGGGACAACCGACGCACGCCGCGGCCCTGCCTGAGTATCTCCGCCCGGGCGACTGTCTCGTGATCAACGACACCCGAGTGGTCCCGGCGCGATTCGCCGCGCGGCGCGTTACGGGCGGGCGCGTGGAAGGACTCTACCTCCGATCGGAAACGGCGGACACGTGGACGGCCCTGCTCAAGCCATCGGCCCGACTCCGCCAAAGCGAAACGATCGACCTGGTCGGCACGGACGCAAAGCTTCATCTATCGCGAGCGCTCGGCGGCGGGGAGTGGGAGGTCCGCATCGACCCGCCGCAACCGGCTCCCGACCTGCTGGAGCGGATCGGCTGGACACCCCTGCCGCCGTATATCAAGCGTCCGACGCAAGCCAAGGACGCCGCGCTTAGCCCCGAGGCCAGAGAGAGGGAGCGTCTGGACCGCCAGCGCTATCAGACCGTCTACGCGAGGGAGCCCGGCGCGGTCGCCGCGCCGACGGCGGGGCTGCATCTGACCGAGGGACTGCTGTCTCGTCTCGAATTGGCGGGGGTGCGAATCGCCCCGGTCACGCTGCACGTGGGGCTCGGGACGTTTGAGCCGATCAAGGTCGAACGTCTCGAAGATCACCGGATGCACGCGGAGTGGTATGAGCTGACGGCGTGCTCGGCCGAGGCCGTTGCGGGCGCTCGCGCGAGCGGGGGACGCGTCATCGCCGTGGGGACCACGAGCGCCCGGGTCTTGGAGAGCTGTGCCGACGAGGACGGCTCGGTCCGTCCCGGGCGCGGCATGACGGACATCTTCATCTATCCGCCCTATACGTTTCGGGCGGTCGACGTTCTGCTGACGAACTTCCATCTGCCGTGCAGCACGCTGCTGGCGATGGTGCTGGCGTTCGCGGGACAGGAGCGGATCCTGGCCGCCTACCGCCAGGCCATCGAGTTGCGGTTCCGGTTCTACAGCTACGGCGATGCCATGCTGATCCTGTGAGCGACGGGAGGATTTGCAGGTTGAAGGGCCGGGCGGCGCGTCGATGCCGACGATCAGCGGCTTGGCTTGGCGAGGGTGGCTGATGCAACAGAATGCAGCATGGTGCAGAATACGACGGAAAGGAAACCCGATGACTTGTCCTTACGATCACCGGACACACCGCACTACTCGGCCGTTTGCGGTGGCCTTGTTGATCTTGGGATTCGTAGTCAGTTGGCCGACCGACAAGGCCGCAGGAGAAGACGGGCCGGCCGAAACAACGGTCAGGAGTCAGTACCGCGTCTTGTACAACCAAGATTGCACTGACTTGTTCGATCGAGGGGGACCACTTGCGCCGCAAGATGTTCAGCGCATGGTGGACGAGGTCGCTCAGGGCGGCGCGGACGTGATGCTGGTGAACCCGAACTCCCAGCGTGTCAACTATCCGAGCAAGGTCTGGCAGACTTTCTGGGAGGGGTATACGAAAGGCGACCGTTCGTTCTTTGGCAACGTGCCGGACGAATCAGTCAAGAGACGGGAACAATGGGTCGGGCAGATGGCGCAGCTAGCCCAACGGTGCGACTACATGGCCGTGGCGCTGGCGCGCTGTCGCGAAAGGAACATTGCGCCCGGGATCACGTTGCGGATGAACGACATGCACGACGCGCCCTGGCCCGGTTCGCACTTGTTCAGCCGGTTCTACAAGGAGAATCCGCGGCTTCACCTCAGGCCTCTGGACGAACGAAGCTGGGGCGCGGCCGGGCTGGACTACGCTCATGCGGAGGTGCGCCGGCATTTTTTGGCCCTGGTCCGCGAACTGGCGGAATCATACGACTTTGACGTGCTGGAACTCGATTTCATGCGCTTCCCCTATTACTTCGAGCGGGGCAATATCGATGAGCACTGTAACACGATGACGGGTTTCATTCGCGAAGTGCGTCAGGTCCTCGACCGCACCGGCCGGCACATTGCGCTGATTCCACGAGTGGCTTCCAGCCCGGGTGCCGCTCGACAGCTCGGCTTTGACGTGCAAGCCTGGGCCCGGGAGGGAATTGTCGATGGCATCACGGCGGGAAACTTCCTGACGACCTGTTGGGACCTTGCCGTTGAGGATTTCCGCAAGCTTGTGGGCCCGCGGATTGCCGTCTACGCAAGCTCAGAGGTGGCGGCGGATCGACGCGAAGGCCTGCCAGTACGTTACCTTCCGGAGAGCTACGAGATGCTCCGAGGGTTCGCCGCCGGCTATCTTGCCGCAGGCGCCGACGGCATCAACACGTTCAATTTCTTCCTTGCCCGCAAGCACCGTCCCGTGACGGCCGCGGAGTTCTACGGCGGACTGCGAGAGATGCGTTCACTGAAGCTTGCCCGCGGCAAACCGCGGATTCACGTACTCACCGCCGGCTTCTGGTTGCCTGAATGCGATATGCCCGAGCAAGTGCCCGTGATGATCCGCGCGGGGCGGGAGCGGAAATTCGAGATGCTGCTGGCCGCGGAGGATAAGGGCACCCAAGTGACCGTGCTGGTGTACTTCGACGGCGAAAACAGCCCGGATGATGTGTGGCTCAGAATCAATCATCATTCCGGCAGTCACGCTGTCGAAATCCGAAAAGGGCTCGCAGACGAGAAGTCCGAAGGCGACGCGAAGGATGGATCCAGCCACAAGAGCAAGATCGCGGTGTTCAAGGTGCCGCCCGGCATCATCCAGGATGGAAGCAACCAACTCATCATACGTGCGGGAAAAGTCGGCACCAGGATCCTGGGCATCGATGTGGACGTGCGCTGATGTCGCGGAATGGTCACTTGTCTTGGCTGCCTTTCGCCGCGACCGTTCTTTCTTTGTCCCCTTCTCCTCGGGCGCCTCACCGGCAGTGGACGCAAGCGCCCAAGTGGCGTTCCGACTTGCCGAGAGAGCTGTCGCCAAAGAGAAGAAGGAACGGGCGACTGTCCCATGATTGTCCTATTCCTTGAGGTGACCCGCTGATTTGCGTAAGCTGCCTCGCTGACGGCAGCCCAATCGGAGATGTTGCCCTTGAGGTACAAACACCATGACGGCAGATCCGAGCGATCCGGTCCCCGCTGAGGGAATCCTCGTGCGAAGCCCTGTCCGGCGGAAAAGATGGCTGGTCCTCGTCGGCTCCGTCTCGCTGACAATCCTGGCGGCGGAGGTCGGGCTTCGCATCGCGGGCTACGGAAGGGATCGGGAGCCGAGCTTTCAGTGCTTCTTTGGCAGGGGCATCCGCCTCATATGCCTGAGCCGCAACCCCACCGGCTACCTGGATGTGGACCTGACCGACCCGCGGGTCCGCAAGAGACTCCACGATGAGTACGGGATCATCGATATGGAGAAGACGTATCAGTACACGCCCTATGGGGTGGTCACGCCCGCTGATGAACACGGCATGCGTCCGGGCCAGATGCGTCCCAAGGCCCCCGGCCGAATCCGCGTCATCGCGGTTGGCGACAGTTTCACCTACGGGCAGGGGCTCAAGCCGGGCGACCCCTGGCCCCGACAACTCGAGACGCTCCTGAACGCCCAAGCGGCAGGTCGCTTCGAGGTCCTCAACTGCGGCGTGATGGCCAAGGACATCGATTGGATTGCCTCACTGCTCATTCACAGGCTGCTTCCTCTCCAGCCAGACGTGGTGATCTACGCGTGGTATCTAAATGATGGGATACGGTCAAAGGAATTCAACGACACGCGTCTGGCCAAGACGAGGAAGGCACACGCGCAGGCGACGTATGTCCCTGATCACTGCATCAGCGATGGCGGTGAGCGGGTTATGGGCCTGCGACGATGGTCCGCCGTATACGATCTAGCCTGGAGCAAGCTGAACAGTATGGAGGTAGGGCGGGCCTTCGTTGCTTGGGGCAACGAGATGTATGGACCGGACAACAAGGAGGGCTGGGGTGAGACACAGCAGTTGCTCTACCGGATGGCCGAGGTCTCCCGACTGGGCGGGGCCGCGTTTCACGTCGTGCTCTGGCCCGTGCTGACCGATCTCGGATCGAGCTACCCATTCGGTCCCGCCCACCATGCCATCGCTGAGGCCTGCGAGAAAGACGGAATCCCGCTGCTGGATCTCCGCGAAACGCTCAGATCCCATCCGGCCGACGGGCTGAAGTTCCATCCCGACGATGAGCACCCGAGCAAGCTGGCCTGCCGGATCGCCGCCGAGGCCATCCGCGATGATCTGATGCATCATCACCCGGAGCTGTTTCGCCAAGGGGGCGAATAGGGGGAAATCATCTGTTTCTCGTATTCCTGTCGTCCCCGCGCCGGCCTGCCGTGTTCCCAAGCCCGCCCGGTCCGGTTGAGGGCCGCGTTGAGCCCAGCCGTTGCACTCTCTGAAGACTCGCGCGAGCCCATGCTTGCCGCGATCTCGATCGGCCTGTCCCCCCACCTGCTGGCGATGGTGCTGGCGTTCGCGGAGCAGGAGCGGATCCTGGCCGCCTGCCGTCAGGCCATTGAGTTGCGATTCCGGCTCTACTGCTACGGCGACGCCATGCTGATCCTGTAGGGCGATGGGGCGCTGAGGGCACGCTTGACAGGGCTAGGGGCGATCAGTACCTTGTAGTATCGCCGCTGGGCGGATGTTCCAGTATTGCTGCCAAGCGGGGCCGTCTGACGTGGTTTCGGCGGGCCGAGAGGTCTGTCGGCGAGCGTCGGATAGTGGGTTGGCGCTCGCGGCGTCCAACTCGAGCCTCAGCGGCAGTCAGCGTGACCGCGAGCATTTTGCCGACGTGTCCGACACTCTGGAGGTAGCCATCTGGCTCGAACAGAGTGGTTTTTACCCGGTGGTGTAATCGGTAACACAGGGGCTTTTGGTGCCTCCATTCCTGGTTCGAGTCCAGGCCGGGTAGGTTCTTGAGTTCCGCGTCCTTGATACGGTCGCGGCGAGAGAAGCGCAAGCGAGACCGAACGATGAACGGCCTGAAGGTCTTCGGAGGATCGAGCAATCCGGCCCTGGCGCAGAAGATCGCGCAATATCTGGGGTCGAGCCTCGGCCGGGCGCGCGTCGATCAGTTTCCCGACGGGGAGCTGATCGTGAAGCTCGACGACGACGTCCGCGGTCGAGACGTGTTCGTCATTCAGAGCACGTGCCATCCGGTCAACCGAAACCTGATGGAGCTGCTGATCTTCATCGACTGTTTCCGCCGCGCTTCGGCCCGGCGGATCACGGCGGTGATCCCCTACTTCGGGTATGCCCGGCAGGATCGCAAGGACGAGGGTCGCGTTCCGATCACGGCCAAGCTGGTGGCGAACCTCATCACGCAGGCCGGGGCGCACCGGCTGCTGACGATCGACCTACACGCGGCACAGATCCAGGGGTTCTTCGACATCCCGGTGGATCATCTGCTGGCCGAGCCCGTCTTCTCGAACTACTTCCAGAAGACGATCCAGGAGGAAGTGGTTCTGGTAAGCCCGGACGTCGGAAACGTCAAGCGGGCCCGGGTGTACGCTCAGCATCTCGAGGGCGACATCGCCATCATCGACAAGCGCCGCGTCTCGGGCAGCGAGGCGGTCGTTCAGAACATCATCGGGGACGTTCGGAACAAGCATGTCCTGATGGTGGACGACATGGTGGCCACGGCCGGAACGATCTGCGAGGCGGCCAAGCTCGTTAGGAGCTTTGGGGCCCAGTCGGTGACGGTCGGCGCGACGCACCCGGTCTTGTGCGGGCCGGCGATCGAGCGGCTGAGCACCGCCCCGATCGACGGGATGGTCGTGGCGGACACGATTCCGTTGGGAGACAAGACGGCGTTCGGCGACAAGAAGATCGAAGTGTTGACTGTTTCAGAGCTGCTGGGCGAAGCGATTCGACGAATCCACCGGGATGAGTCCGTCAGCAGTCTGTTCCTGAAGTGAGATTCAGCCGACCTCGGCCAAGGCGGGGTCGGGCGGTCGAAGGAGATGTGATACATGGACACCCAGACGATCACGGCAACCAAGCGAGGCAAGTCGGGCACGAAGGACGCCCGCCGGTTGCGCAAGCAGGGCCAACTGCCGGCCATCGTGTACGGGCACGGTGAGGCGCCGGAGATGATCGCCCTGCCGTACCACGAGGTCGAGGTGGCGCTGGAGCACGGGACGCATCTGCTCAAGCTCGACTTCGGCGGCAAACAGGACCAGTACCTCATCAAGGACGTGCAGTACGATTACCTGGGCACGACGCCGATTCACATGGACCTGGCCCGCGTCGGCATCCACGAGGTCGTCGAGGTCAGTATCCCCATCGAGCTTCGCGGCACTCCGGTGGGCATCAGCGACGGCGGTTTGCTGGACCAGGTCATGGTGGACCTCGAGGTTCGATGTCTGGTCACGGCGATCCCGGAGTCGGTCCGACCGAACGTGGCGGCCCTGGGATTGGGCCAGAGCCTGCACGTGCGGGACCTGAAGCTTCCCGATGGCGTCGAGGCGGTCAACGACGGCGACGACGTCGTTGCGGTCGTCCGGGCGCTTGCGGCAGCCGCCGAGGCCCCCGAAGAGGCCGAAGGGGAGGAAGGCGGCGCCGAGCCCGAGATCATCGGCCGGGAGAAGAAGGAAGAAGAGTCCGATTCCGGCGACTAACCGAGAGCGGTCCGTGGCGTCCGTGGGGCGCATCGTCACCGTGTCGTCACCGTGTCGGAGCGTTCGTGCGGCGGCGGCAGAGCGAGTTCGCGTCGCATGAAACTGGTCGTAGGGCTGGGCAACCCGGGTCGGCGATACGCCAAGACGCGTCACAATCTCGGCTATCAGGTGGTCGACGTTCTGGCCGAACGATGGCGCGCGGACGTGACGCAACAGAAGTTCAATGGGTTGCTGGGCCGTGCCCGTTGTGACGAGCATGAGGTCGTGTTGCTGAAGCCGACGACCTTCATGAACCGAAGCGGCGAGTCGGTTTTGGCCGTTCGGCAGTTCTTCAAGCTGGCGTTGGAGGACTTGCTGGTCGTCATGGACGATCTGGACCTACCGGTGGGCCGCGTTCGCGTTCGCGGAAACGGGTCGGCGGGAGGGCATAAGGGGCTCGGCGACATCATTCGTCGCCTCGGGAGCGACGAGATCACCCGGGTCCGAATCGGTATCGGGTCCACATCGGACCGAGACACGGTGAACTACGTGCTCGGGCGAGCGGACGAGCAAGAGGAGGCCCTGCTAGCGGGAGGAGTCAGTGCCGCCGCGGACGCGGTGACGTGCTGGATCCGGGGCGGGACCGAGCGTGCGATGAACGAGTTCAACGGTCTGCCGACGCCCGCCCGTCGGGATGAGTCGTGACAACGACCGGCAGGCCCGTCGAAGGAACGAGTAGAGGAGACGTCGCGTTGAAAGCCAATACCTATGAAGGGATGTTCCTGTTTGACCCCTCCGCCGCGACCCAATGGGAGACGGTGGAGAACGAGGTCGGGCGTATCATGAAGCGTGCCGGCGCCGAGCTGATCGGAATCGAGAAGTGGGATGAGCGACGCTTGACGTTCGAGATCAAGCACCGCAAGCGAGCGTGCTACGCGCTGACGTACTTCAAGGCGCCCTGCTCGAGCATCACCGGCATCGAGCGAGACGCCCAGCTCTCCGAGATGATCATCCGGCTGCTCGTGGTCAGCAGCGCCCTGGGCGACGATCAGTTGGCGGAGTTCCGCGCGAAGTCGGCGGAGCAGTCGACCCTGCTGAAATCGAAGCCGGAACCGTCCACGGAAGCGGAGGAGAAGCCCGCGCCGGCTGAGACCGCGCCGACTGAGACCGCGCCGGTCGAGACTGTGCCGGTCGAGACCGCCGTGGCGGAAGCTGACGAGACCAAGCCGGCGGAAGCAGGGACGGAGACGCCTGAGGGATCGCCCGAACCGGCCGTCGTTGAGGAATCGACCGAAGAGAAGCCGGGCGAGTGAACCGGAGGCTGGCGCGGACCTTCTCCGGCGCCAAGAGTTCCGGACGCGCAGCGCCGGTAGATCCCGTTCGGATCGGGGGATCCATGGAGGAATCTGACCGAGTCCGGTCACGACGAGAAGGGAGACGACGATGGCGAACTACAACCGCGTGATCCTGATGGGGAACCTGACCCGCGACCCCCAACTGACGTATACGCCCAGCAACACGCCGGTAGCGGAGTTCGGGCTGGCCGTCAACCGCAAATGGCGGACGCCGGACGGACAGGATCGCGAGGAGACGTGCTTCGTCGACTGCTCACTGTACGGTCGATCGGCCGAGACCTTCAATCAATACATGAGCAAGGGCAAGCCCGTGCTCGTGGAAGGTCGTCTCAAATTGAATCAGTGGGAAACGCCCGAGGGGCAGAAGCGGAGCAAGCTGTCGGTGGTCGCGGAGCGGTTTCAGTTTGTCGGCGGGCGAAGCGGCGGAGGCGACTACGGCGGCGGTCAGCAACAGCCCCCCCGGCCTCAGCGACAGGCCGCACCGGCGCAACAGGCGAATCAAGCACCGCCGAGCTACGATGACGAGGTCCCGCCGCCGTCTGATGACGACATCCCGTTCTGACGGGGCGGTACAGATGAACGAGGAGACAAGGCAAAGAATCTTGTCCTGTGATTCGTATCAGTGACGCGTTGTGATATGTCGGTCGGTCCTCGTGTAAGCGGGGACGGGACATAGGATTGTGAGGGCGTAAATCGATGGCGATGCACAAGCAAAAAGGCGGTCGGCGTTGGCGGGAACAGGACAGTTGCCGTTTTTGCCGTGAGAAGGTACGCGAGATCGATTATAAGGACATCCAGGCGCTCCAGAAGCTGCTGAGCGGCCGGGGCAAGATCTTTTCTCGCAAGAGGAGCGGCAACTGCGCGTATCACCAGCGGTCGGCCCAGCGGGCCATCAAACGGGCTCGCTTCATCGGACTGCTGTCCTATCAGGGTTAACGCCGCGTAGGGATCGCCCAACCAGGCGACTGAGGATTTCACGAGAAAGGATCAACATCGCCCGAACCGTTTCCGGGAGCGTGAGAAACCGTCACGATCGAGAGGGATTCAGCCCGAAACCGGACGGCTCCGGCATTGGGAGCGACGTTTCATGAAGAAGTTACTGCTTCGCAAGGACATCCCGAAGCTCGGCCACGTCGGTGACGTGGTCGAGGTGTCCGACGGATACGCGAGGAACTACCTGGTTCCACATCATCTGGCCGTCGAGCCGACGTCGGCGAACCTCAAGGCGATCGAGGATGAGAAGAAGGCCGCCGCCGCCAAGCGACTCGAGGTTCGAAAGCAGCTCGAGGCCCGCGGCGAGGCCCTTACCGGGGTGGAAGTCACTATCGCCGCGGCCGCGAACGAGGAAGGACACTTGTACGGTTCGGTGGGGCCTCGCGAGATCGCCGCGGCCCTGCGCGACGAGGGGCACGCGATCGAGTCGGCGCAGGTCTCGATGCACGACCCGATCCGTCAGCTCGATTCCGTCATGGTGCCCGTGGTCCTGGCCGAGGATCTCAAGGTCGAAGTGAAGGTCTGGGTGGTCCGCGAGCGGGCCAGCGAGCAACTCGACGAAGAGGAAGGCGACGCGTCGGGCAAGAGGCAATCCGACGACGACATGGATGAGGGAGTGGGCCATGGAGGGACCGAGCCGACCGACGAATACGAGTCCTGATCGTCTGCAGCGCGTTCCCCCGCAGAGCATCGAGGCCGAGCAGTCCCTGCTCGGGTCGATCGTTCTCGACAGCGAAGTCGTCGCGGACGTCCTGCGGGTCATGGGGCCTGAGGGGAAGGAGCGTTTCTACCGCAACGATCATCGGCTGCTCTACGAGACGCTCGTCGAGATGTACGACTCGCGCCAGCCGATCGACGCGGTCAGCCTCCGCGTGGAGTTGGCGCGTCGGGGGCTGCTCGAGGAGATCGGGGGGATCCAGTACATCGTCGATCTGGTCCAGTCCGTTCCGTCGGCCGCCAACTTCGAGCACTACGCCCACATCGTCCGAGACAAGGCCCTGTTGCGCGACCTGATCCGCGCCGCGGGCGAGCTCATGGAAACCGCCTACGCCGGGGCCGAGTCGGCCAAGCAGATCCTCGACCAGGCGGAGCAGAAGATCTTCGACGTCGCCGGGCAGCGCATCACCGGGCACGCCGACAGCCTCAAGGACCTGCTCAAACAGATCTACGATCAGCTCGCCGATCGTAGCGACGACTACGTCAGCGGGCTGCCCACGGGCTACTACGAGCTCGACGAGATCACCAGCGGACTCCAGCCCGGCGAGATGATCGTCGTGGCGGCCCGTCCCTCGATGGGCAAGACCGCGCTGGGTCTCAACATCGCCGAGAACATCGCCGCCGACGAGGGAAAAGTTGCCTTGTTCTTCTCCATGGAGCAGAGCGCCCAGCAGGTGGCCCAGCGTATTCTCTGTGGACGATCGGCGATCGATTCGCATCGGCTGCGCAAGGGCCGCATCAGCGAGGACGACGTCCAGCACCTCGGCATGATCTGCGGCGAGCTCGAGCACGCGCCCCTGCTGATCGACGACACGCCGGGAATGTCGCCGCTGGAGCTGCGGAGCAAGGCCCGCCGGCTCCACTTCAAGCACCACCTATCGGCCATCTTCGTCGACTACCTGCAGCTCATGCACGTGGCCAAGCGGATCGACAGCCGCCAGCAGGAGGTCTCCGAGATCAGCCGCGCCCTGAAGGCGCTGGCCCGCGAGCTGAACGTTCCCGTCGTCGTGATCGCCCAGCTCAACCGCCAGGCCGAGGGGCGCGAGGGACACCGCCCGCGGATGAGCGACCTCCGCGAGTCGGGCGCCATCGAGCAGGACGCCGACGTGATCCTTCTGCTGCATCGCGAGGACTACTACAGGCAGAGCCAGCCGGACTTTGTGCCCGACAACACGGCCGAGGTCATCATCGCCAAGCAGCGGAACGGCCCGACGGGGCTGATTAAATTGCTCTGGGACAGCAGGCTCACGCGTTTCAGGAACCTCTCGGCCCAGTCCGAGCCCTACCCGAGCCCCGCGGCGGACTACGCCCCCGCTGACACCAGCGGGGCCCCGTTCTAGCCTCGACATCTAACCACGCCCCCCATAACCGCTTGCAGTGGTTACGGATGCCAGCGTCCCTGTCGGCTTCGGCGTCTGTGCGGGCCGGGGCCCGAGGCCAAATAACCTGTGAAATTCTCATGTCGGGGCTCGACAAGGGCGGGGGGATCTGTATGATAACGGGTCGCCTTACGGTCCACCGGCGCGGATCGGACCGTAACTCTCGCTTGATTTTAAGAGGCTTAACAGGGGTGTGTGACCAAGCTATCACTGCCCAACGGGGCGGCCACCTCGTCGGGACCATCCGGATCATCTCGGCCATCTTGATACTGGCAGTCGGGTCCTCAGCGGGACTCGGAGCCGGCGTCGGAGAACCTGCCGCGCCGAAGGCGCCGAACGGCGATGCCGCCACGGCGACGCAGCCCGCGGGACCTCAACTGGCCGAGGCACAGCCCAAGACGCCGGGCAAGCCCCCTGCCTCACCCGAGGAGGGCCGGCCCGTCAAGGAGATACGCATCGAGGGCGCCAATCTCGTCCCGCAAGACACCATCCGCGCCATGCTCCGGACCAAGGTCGAGGAGCCCTACAGCAACAGCACCGTTCAGGAGGACGTCCGAGCGCTCTTGCAGGGCGGCAAGTTCGCCAACGTCTACGCCACGCGGGAACCGTCCGACGACCAGGTCATCGTCACGTTCCACGTGACCGAGAAGCCCGAGGTCGAGAGCGTCGAGTTCGTCGGGAACCAGAAGTTCAAGGCCGGGGAGCTCCACGAGGACGTGGACCTGGGCCCGGGTTCGCCGCTCGACCTGTACGCGGTGAATCGGGGGCGGGACAACATCGAGCGACGCTACAAGGAGGCCGGCTACTTCTACGCAACCGTGACCGTCGACGAAGAGGTCCTCAAGAACGAACGACGGGTGGTCTACGAGATCGTCGAGGGACCCCGCGTTCGCGTCCGCAAGATCCTCTTCGAGGGCAACGAGAACTACACTGCCCGCCGACTCAAGAAAGAGGTCAAGACCAAGACCTACGTCTGGATCTTCCGGACGGGCGATCTCGACGAGGAGCGGGCCGATCGGGACGCGGCCGACCTGCGGAACTTCTACCGTAACGAGGGATACCTCGACGCGCAGGTCTCCTACCGCTTGGAGACCAGCGAGGATCGGCGCGACGTGACGCTCGTGTTCGTCATCGACGAGGGCATTCGATACCACGTCGAGACGATCAAGGTCGAGGGCAACGTGGTCTTCGACGACGACGCGACCCTGGTGCCGCTCAAGATCCAGCCGGGCTCGCCCTACGTCAACGAATGGATGAAGTCGGACGTCAAGTACATCGAGAAGGAATACGGTCGGATCGGCTACATCTACGCGACCTGCACGCCGAAGTGGGTCTACTCCGAGACCAAGGGTCAGATTCACGTAACGTTGAACGTCCGGGAAGGCAAGCAGTACCGCATCGGTCGGATCGTCGTCCGCGGCAACGAAAAGACCCAGGACAAGGTCGTCCGCCGCGAGCTTCGCTTCTATCCCGAGGAGCTGTACGACACCACGAAGACCGAGGTCGCCGAGCGGCGACTCCGCGAGACGCGGCTCTTCAGCGAGGCGAGCATCAAGCCCGTCGGCGACGCCGAGGACGTCCGCGACGCCCTGGTGCAGGTGAGCGAGACCGAGACGATCACGTTCCTGATCGGCGTGGGCGTGACGAGCAACAGCGGCGTGGTGGGCAGCCTCTCCATCGAGAACCGGAACTTCGACCTGTTCGACACGCCCCGCAGCGCCGGCGAGTTCTT
>JAFGLZ010000066.1 GCA_016927755.1 Phycisphaerae bacterium | reverse complement strand
GTACTCGGGCACGTTCGAACGCAGCTTCAGGAACGTCCCGGCCGGCATGATGTGGTCGGTCGTGATCTTGTCGCCGCACTTGAGCAGGACCTGCCCGTCGAGCCTTTTCTGAAGCGCGGGCGGCGTCTCGGGCACCACGATCGTGCGACCCCGCACAACCTCGGCCTTCTTGGCCTGCGCCTCGTCCAGGGGCGGCTCGATCATGCTGTCGTCGATGTGGAACTGCGACGGCATCTCGATCCTTGGAAATGCAATATCCATCCGCTCGGAGAGGTCTCGCGGATCGGTGATCTCGCCCGTCAGGGCGGCGGCGACCGCCGTCTCGGGACTGACGAGATAGGCGCGGTCGCCTTTGCTTCCGGTGCGCCCGGCGAAATTGCGGTTGAACGTCCGCAGGCTCACCACGTCGTCGGCCGGCGAGAAGCCCTGGCCGATGCACGGGCCGCAGCCCGATTCGAGAATCCTCGCTCCGGCAGCGATCAAATCGGCAAGCGCGCCGTTGCGGGCGAGCATCTCGAGCACTTCCCGGCTGCCCGGCGAGATGCCGAGTTCGACCATCGGGTGGACGCGACGGCCCTTGAGGACCCCGGCGACCATCATCAGGTCGGCGTAGCTCGAATTGGTGCAACTGCCGATCGCGACCTGGCCCACCCTGGTCCCGGCGATCTCACGAATGGCCTTGACGTTGTCGGGCGACGACGGACAGGCCGCCAGCGGTTCGAGCTTCGAGAGGTCGATCTCGATGACGCGGTCGTACTCGGCGTCCGCATCGGCCTGCAAGGGTCGGTAGTCCTGCTCGCGTTTCTGGGCGGCCAGGAAGGCCCGTGTCTGCTCGTCGCTTCCGAACAGGCTGGTTGTGACGCCCAGCTCGGCGCCCATATTCGTGATCGTCGATCTCTGCGGCACGCTGAGCGTCTCGGCGCCCGGGCCGAAGTACTCGACCACCCAGCCGACGTTGCCCTTCGTCGAGAGGATGCTCAGCAGCTTGAGGATCACGTCCTTGGCGGCGACCCAGTCGTTCAGCCGGCCCGTCAGCTTGACGCCAAGGACCTTCGGACACGCCAGATAGAACGGCCCGCCGGCCATGGCGACCGCGACGTCGAGGCCGCCGGCGCCGATTGCGACCATGCCGATTCCGCCGCCGGTCGGCGTGTGCGAATCGCTGCCCAGCAGCGTCGCGCCGGGCTTTCCGAACCGCTCCAGGTGCACCTGGTGGCAGATCCCGTTGCCGGCACGGGAATGGTAGACGCCGCTCCTGGCCGCGACGGTCTGGAGATACAGGTGATCGTTATGGTTTTCCGGCCCGAACCCGGCCATATTGTGGTCGATGTAACTGACGGAAAGGTCCGTCCGCACACGCGGCACGCCCATCGACTCGAACAGCAGAAAGGCCGTCGTGCCGGTGGCGTCCTGCGTCAGCGTCTGGTCGATCCGGATCGCGATCGGCTCGCCTGGCGCTCCGCCTGCGGCGGACGCCTCGACCAGGTGCGATTCAAGTATCTTGTAGATCAGTGTCTTGCCCAATGTCGGTACTCCTGATAGATCCAAAGCCGATACTCTACCAGAAATCCCGACTCGATACAAATCCTCCACGCGATTCGCCACCCTCATGGGCGCACTTGACGTTTGCAGGCAGCTTGCAGAGAGTGTCTGTGAACGTGTCATTCCGACCGGAGGGCTGCGAAAGCAGCCCGTAGCGGAGGAATCTGGCCAAGCTCGGGTGCCCATCCCATTCGCAGCCGGATGTCTCGACTGTGCTTCGCTCCGCTCGACACGACAACACGGCTTGCGTGCTCAGTACACACGAACCGCACCCCAGCGTCTTCGGCAAGGGCGGCCCCGCGCTCCGCAGCGCGAGGCCGCCTGTCATGGAAGAAAAGGCACCCTGACGAGACTGTATT
The DNA here is from genome assembly GCA_016927755.1 of Phycisphaerae bacterium. Taxonomy (GTDB): domain Bacteria; phylum Planctomycetota; class Phycisphaerae; order UBA1845; family JAFGLZ01; genus JAFGLZ01. The sequence continues at coordinate 835 of JAFGLZ010000066.1, read as the reverse complement.
CTGGCGGCGCTACTTGGTCGGCCTCTGGCCCCACGTTTCCGGGTCGTGGACGAGCAGACTGTCCTTGCGGTTCGCGGGCGCGTAGTTGGCCGAATAGGCGGCCGCCGTGCCCAGGGCATCGCCCGTGGCGGTATTCCGCGACTTGGTGAAGATGTTGTCGTCTTCGAGCGAGCAGAACGCCCGCCGGGCGAACTCGACGTGGCTGTCGAGGAACAGCACGTTCTGGCCTTCTCCCTGATGGGAGATGGCGTTGCCCTTGAGCGCCGTTTCCGTCGTTCCGGTGAACGGGCGGACATCGGGGGTGAACTCGGCGAAGGCGCCCGGCTCACCGGCTGGACTCTTCATCCACGGGTTGCGGTCCGAGGCAATCGCCAGTCCCGGCTCGCTCGACGACGTCAGGGCATACGTCCCGAACGGCAGGTGAAGCGAGTAGCTGCAGTTGTCCCAGGGCGAGGCGCCGAAGTCCCAGGCGTCGATCATCTCGAAGCCGGCCGGGACGCTCGTCTCCTGGGCCAGTTGCCATTCGGTGGTCCCGGTGTCGCCCTTGCAGACGAAGGACTTCGGGGTCACCTCGGCGTACTTGACCAGCAGATAGAAACACGAGGTGATGCTGGCCTTGCCGCCGGTGCCGTCCGCCTGATTGACGCCGTAGGCGGTGTACCGATTGTTGGCGTTCCAGACGACCGGGCCGTTCCACGTCGAGAGCCGTCCGCCGGCGCGGGGCAGCTCGTCGTCGTAGTCGTTGGCGTAGATCAGCATGGCCTTGCCGATCCCCGCCAGGTTCGTCCCGCAGGTCAGCCGGAAGGCCAACTGCCGGACCCTTGCCAGTGCGGGC
>JAFGLZ010000065.1 GCA_016927755.1 Phycisphaerae bacterium | reverse complement strand
TCGTTTCCCGTCGCACGGACAGCCCGAGCCGCGCCGGAGGTCACTCTATCGCCGGAGCGGGATCAGTCAATAGCCTTGCCGCGCGGTGGTCTGGGGATACGCCCTTGACGCTTGTGAGCCGGTGTGGTGTAGTTCCGTGACTTCGCCGGGTATAGCGCCATCGCAGATCAACTCATGTCAAGGAGGAGGGTTTAGGCATGTCCGATCCGTCGGAGGTATCTCAAGGCGAGTACGATGCACAACACGACGCGCCGGAGGAGGATCAGGGCGCGCGAGTGACGGTGGCGGAGCCGGTGCGGCCTCAGCTCGCCTGTCACGCGTGCCGCCGCCCGATCGAGTCGGCCTACTACACCTGCCGGGGGAGCGTGGTCTGCCCGGTCTGCCTGCCGGTGGTGGAGGCCAAGCTGACGGGCGGCTCCAGGCTGGTTCGCTTTCTGCTGGCGTCGAGCGCGGGGCTGGTCGCCGCCGGGCTGGGGGCTGGCATCTACTACGCGATTGCGGCGTTGACGGGGTATGAGATTGGCCTGGTGGCGATCGTCGTCGGTCTGATGGTGGGCGGAGCGGTTCGATGGGGATCGGACGCTCGCGGGGGCTGGTTCTACCAGACGATGGCCATCTTCCTGACGTACAGCGCGATCGTGGTGACGTATCTGCCGATCATCATCAAGGGGCTCGGGGAGATGGACGCGGGGGGGAAACCGGCGCTGGCGGGGGACAAGGGTTCGCAGGGCGCCCCCACGACGACCCGTTCGCCGACGAGTGCCGAAGCGATGGCGGAGGCGGGGATCGCGCCGGTAACGACCGGGGCCGCGAGCCGACCGTCCGAAGCGACGACGCGGCAGATCGCGGCGGTTGCCGCCGAGGACGAGCCGCCGGACTTCGACGAGATGAGCCCCGCCGAGAGGATCGTTGCACTGTTTCTGTTCGTCCTGCTCTTGCTGGTCGTCGCTTATGTGGCACCGTTCCTGGCGGGGTCCGAAAGCATCATCGGGCTGTTCATCATCGGCTTCGCGGTGTACGAAGCGTGGCGTTTGAACAAGCGGGGAGACCTGGAGATCAGCGGTCCGCACGACGTCAACGACGAAGGTATCGGCGAACTACAGCAGCACACGGTCGCGGCCGGGGAGGGGACGGGCGGTCAGGGGTCGGGGTCCGATTCAGCGGGATGACTGATAGATCGCGGGTCGGTAGCGGGGAGAGGGGATCGGCTTACCCTCGGCGCGAGCCGCCTCCAGCCATGCTGTCTTGGCGAGTTGCACCTGCTCGAGCGCCTCGGCCGGTGTGCCGCCGAATGCGGAGCAGGCCTCCAGGTCGGGGATATCGGCGACGTAGCCTTCGTCATCGTCGCCATAGAAGATGTTGATATGGTAGTGCTTCATGCCTCGTCGCCGATTGCCGGCTACTTGGCTGCTTCGATGGCTCGGGCCAGTTCGGCTCGCACGGCCAGGAGCTTTTCCGGGTCCTTTTCCCAATCGCGCCAGGTTCGTCCGATTCGGCGGGCGAAGGCCATTGCCTTGTCGCGCCCGGCTCGCTGGGCGAGGATGTGGAGATACTCGTAGTCCTCCATTCCGTCGCGGATCTGCTTGAGCCTCATGGAGACGACGGGGCCGTCGAATCCGGCGTCTCGACCGGGATAGAAGAGCATTCCTTCGCCGTTGTAGGCCAGTCGGAAGCTCGGCTGATCGAGCCATGGGTCCTTGACGTGGCCCCAGTAGACGCTGGCCCAGTAGAGCAGGCCGGTCATTTGATAGCGGTAATTCAGCCAGGCCCAGACGCGATAGTCGAGCAGCGGGAAGTCGAGTTGCCAGAAGAGGGGGTCCTTTCCGCCCTGACAGAGCGCGGTGTAGCTCCAGAGCTCGTTGCCGGCGGCGAGGCGCTCTTGCGCGGTCGGCTCGTCGTGGAGGGGCCAGAGCGGCACCCAGACGTCCACCGCGCCGTTGAGATTACCCCAGTCGGGCTTGCTGGGTTTGGTCTGCTCGGTGCAGAGGACCTTGATCTTCGGGGCGGCCTCGTGGATGAACGCGCCGAGCTGGCGGACCGTCTCGTAGGCCTGCTTGTCGTTGGGCTCGTCGAGGACGTAGATGTAGGCGCCGTCGATCCAGCCGTGCTTGGCGAGATATGCCTGCATCTCGGCCAGGTATCGTCTCGTCGTCTCGCGATCCTTTCCGGCGGGCACGCGCGACAGGTGCATGACCTGGATCGCGTTGACGCGGTGGCGTTTCATGAAATCGGCGAGCTTCTCGTGCGTTTGTGAGGGGTCGATCGAGCCGTCGGGGTTGCGTTTGGGCAGCAGGTGTCTGGGGACGTCGGGCGTGATTCGGTGCTCGGCCATCGCGGCACAGTACCGCTTCTCGATGACGACGTATTCGGGGCTGTCCGGCTTGACGCCGTGCGCGGCCGCGACTCGCTGGAACGCGCCGAAGTGCGATCTCACCGTGGGGATATCCGGCAGTGCGAACGACCAGACGTGGAGGTCGACGGGGATGAGGATCGGCTTTCGCCCGGCGAGGGTGACGCGGACATGCCCCTTGTAGTCGCCCGGGGCGGTGGCGCCGGGGACGCATAGGTCTATCCAGAAGGTCTCGGTGAAACCGGGGGCGATCTTTCGGGGGATGGCGTCGTACTTGGCCCCTTTCGGGTTCCGCCGCTCGTTCCACTCGGTGAGTGGGGCGCCGTCGATCGGGCTGACGAAGGGGACGAGGGCGTCCGGGTACAGGCCGACGCGGGCGTCGCTCTGATAGCTCGGTCGACGGACGTAGACGCAGTGCTCGCGGTAGCGCGTGGCGTTCGTCGCTGGGATCTTGTGACCGGCTTGGCCGACGAGATCCGTCAGGGCGACGTCGCCGACGGTCACCGGTTCGTCGACGGCCTGTACGGCGACCTGGATGGCCTCGTATTCGCTTCGGGCAGCGGCGATCTGGATGGCGGTGGCGCCAGGTTTGGCGCCGAGCGGGTCGAGTCGGGCCATGCCGTTCATGACCCATACGTTGGCGCTGCGGCCCGTCTCGGCGGCCGGGACGTCGGTCTGGAATGCGAGAGCCAAGAAGAGACACGTCAGAGCGATAGACCCACGGTGGGACATTCCGCAGCCTCCTTCGGATTGGACGCGGCGCGCCTGCTCGGCGGCCCGGGGGGACCGGCCAGACGCTCTATACCTCGGTCTCGTCATCGTCGTCGAGCTGGCGAATGGGCACAGCGGGGACGCCGACGCAGAGCGAGTTGGGCGGCATGTCCCGCAGGACGACGGCGCCGGCGCCGATGACGGTCCCTCGGCCGATCGTTCGGCCTTGGAGCACGACGGCGCCCATGCCGATGTGGACCTCCGGCTCGATGGTGACCGCGCCGCCCAGAACGGCTCCCGGGGCGACGTGGACGTGATCGGCGATACGGCAATCGTGCTCGACGATGGACCCACTGTTGATGATAACGTTGCGCCCGATCTCGGCTTGCGAGTTGACGACGGCCCCAGCGAAGACGACGGACCCGTCGCCGAGGGTGACCGTCGGAGAGACGTGCGCCCGATGATTACACACGGACGGCAGGGTGAAGCCGAGTTCCGTCAGGCGTTGGAAGAGCCGAACGCGGCGCGTGGGTTTGCCGACCGATCCGACACCGACGAGGGCCGCGCTGACGCCGCGCTCTCGGAGCAGGGGCAGGACGTCGTCGGCGCCCTCGACGGTCACGCCGAGGACCTCTCCCTTGACGGCGGGGTCGGTCAGGGCGGCGACGATCCATCGCCCCTCGCTGCGGACCGTCTCGATCAGAATCCGGGCATGTCCGCCAGCCCCGGTGATGACCATGTGGCTTGATACCCGCATCGGATGTCTCCTCTGTCTTGCTCTGAAGACGCACTCATTCGGACTTCGCGCCGCCTCCGCGGCCCAGCGGCAGCAGCATCGGCACGCGTGTTTGATAGTCGCGATAGGCCTGGCCATGGCGGCGGACGAGATCCCGCTCCTCCAGCCGGACGGCCACGACGACCCAGGCCGACCATATCACGTTGAAGGCAATTCGGTCGGTCGTCAACACCGGACCGGACCAGATCATCAGCAGGGCGGCAAGGTACTGGGGATGTCGGACCCATCCGTAGGGTCCGGACGAGATGAGCGGATGCTTCGTGGCCATGTCCACTGGCTGGGCCAGGGCGAGCGTCCTCAGGGTGGACGCGTCCGCTCGGATCATGGTGAGGGCCGACCAGCCGAAGATGGCCAGGGCCAAGCCGAACAGCCCTCGGATGGCCCAGTACAGCGCGCCGCGGGCCGCCCAGACCTCGGTCAGCGGGCCCTGCCACAGGATGATCACCGCGATGAGAAACGCGCCGGAGACGACGCCGTAGACGCTCTTGGTGTGCTCGCGTGAGACGCGAGCCGCCAGCCATCGCTGAAAGGACTCCCGGATCATGCCACTGTGCTGTATGAAGAAGACGACGGACAGCAATAGGTTGGCGGCAAGGCGCGCCGGCTCACTCAAGTCCAGCGGGACGAGGTCAAAAGCGCCCAGCAGCATGAAGAGGCCGAACCACGCGAGCGAGACGACGGAGAGCACGACGGCCAGGGCCGCCAACAAGGCGCCGGGCCACTTCCTTGGCGAGTGAATGGGGGTCTCGGGCATCTTGCTCACATGGGTGCGTGTTCGGACGGTGAAGCTCCGGCAAGGTACGGGGGTCGGATCGGACCGTCAAGCAGGGCGTGCGGCATGAATGCCACGGCTCGGGCAGAGCGGCTCGGGCGAAGCGTCATGCGACCAGTGACTCGTCGCGTGGAGGAACGGATCACTTGAGCGTGGCGTCAGTGTTGGTAACGTGTGTGTCGTCACTGAGACCAGGAAGCGGAGGAGACTGCCATGTCGGAATCCACGAAGCGGACCGTTGCCGTCGTCGGGGCGTCGACGGATCGGCGCAAGTTCGGCAACAAGGCCGTCCGCGCCTACTTGAAGCAGGGGTGGCAGGTCTACCCGGTGTCGGTCAAGGCCGGCGAGATTGAAGGGCTTCGGACGGTCCGGTCGGTTCGGGAGGTTCCGCCGCCGGTCCATCGCGTCTCGATGTACGTGCCGCCGGCGGTGGGCATGTCGGTGATCGAGGAGATCGCGGCGGTTGGGCCGGAGGAGGTGTTTCTCAATCCAGGCTCGGAGAGCGAGGAGTTGGTGGCCAAGGCCCGGTCGCTGGGGCTCGACCCGATCCTGGCGTGCAGCATTTTGGCCATCGGGGAGGAGCCCGATTGAGGGCCGATAACGCGAGTGCGTGTTCCGAGGCATCAACAGGGCGATGCCCGCCGCCAACATCGCGTAAGTCACTTCACAATAAGTAGCTATCTCAGCCGGCGTTCCGTGTGGTATTTCGACGTTGCCGGAAGGCAACAGCGCCGTCACAACCGGACCCGCTCTCCCGGTCGCATCGAGGCAACCTCGATCTTAACTTTTTAACGAACAATGGCTTATGAAGGAGACTTTCCATGCGCCCTCAGTTCGCCCCGCCGGAATGCGGCATGCTTGTCTTACTGGCGGAGCGGAACGGAGAAGCGCGATGCCCTACAAGATTCGACTCGAACAGCTCGCCTGGTTCTTCCAGCGGAAGTCTCGTATCGTCTTTCTAACGGTGATGTCTTACGCGGCGCTGTGCTAGCAGCGCCCCAGCCTGAGAGGACCTGACCCAAGGGCGCCGCCCTGCTCCTGAACATCCCTTTGCACCTTACCTTGCGGTGACGCGTATCGGCCGGTAGAACCTCCCGTTTGCGGAGGAGTGCGCCGGACATGGCTCGACTGCTCGTCCAACTCATCAGCCTGGCCCTGGGCCACGGGTGCGTGGACGGCTGCGCGACGATGATCAACCCTCTGATCCGGGCCCGGGTCGAGACTTTCGGCATGTCGGTCGAGTCGATCGCGTGGATGGCCACCATCGTGATGACGATCACGTGCTCTTTCAGCCAGCCGCTGATGGCGTTGTGGTCGGATCGCTGGGGCGCGCGGTGGTTCGCGCTGATGGCACCGTTCACGGCGGCGGCGGGCATGGCGGCGGCAATCGACACGACCAGTCCGGTCTGGATGGCGGTCTGGCTGGGGGCGTGCGGCGTTTCGGTGGCGGTGTATCACCCGATTCCGGCGGCGATGGTGGGGGACATCTGGCCGAATCGACGGACGCTTGCCCTTGCCATTTTTCTGGGCGGGGGGATGATCGGGCTGGGCATCGGTCCGATCGCGGTGTCGTACATTCTCGAGCACCTCGACTCGGACGGCGGGTGGTGGTTCCTGATCGTGGCCGCGCCCATCACGATCGCGCTGCTGGCGAGTTGCGGCCCGGCGCGACACCTGGGCGGCGAGTCGCGGTCGTTGGGGTCTCTGGTCCAGGCCCTACGGGGTCGCCGGGGCGAGATGGCGATTCTGGTGGCGATTGCCTCGATCCGGGCGCTGGCGACGATGGGCTTGTCGTTGGGCATCACGCTGCTGACCGATCGTCAGCATACGAGCCTGACGTGGACGGGATGGCTGCTGTCGGCGTTTCTGTTCAGCGGCGGGGTGACGGGGCTGGCGTCGGGGTTGTTCTTCCATCCGCGGCGCGAGCGGGGCGTGCTCGTCGTGACGTCGTTGCTGGCCTGCGTGGCGGTGGCTTTGATGCCGATGGGCGGTCCGACGTTGATGCTGGTTTGCTCGATCATCGCGGGGTCGGCGCTTCAGGGGGTGAACCCGATCATCGTGGCGATGAGCCAGCGGATTCTGCCGTCGGGGTCGCGGATGGCCTCGTCGCTGGTGATGGGATGGTCGTGGGGGGTGGGCGGGCTGTTGGGTCTGGTCGTGACGATGATCGACCCGATCGAGTGGGCGTTCGTGGGCGTCGGTCTGACGTTGTTGCCGGCGGCGGCGTTGACGCTCAAGCTACCGGTGGTTCCGACGAGTAGTGGAGTCGCAAGCGATGCCTGAGACGGTAGCCGTCATCGGCGACGGGGCCATGGCCACGGTGTGCGGCATGGTGCTGGTCGACAACGGGCACAAGGCGCGGATGTACAGCATGTTCCCGGACCACCTGTCGGAGATGTCCTCGACGCGTGAGAACCGGCGTTATTTGGCGGGGGTCTCGATCCCGGCGAGCATGGAGCTGACCGGCGACGCGGCCGGGGCGATGCGAGGCGCGACGTTGATTCTTTCGGCGATGCCGTGCCAGTTCATCCGCGCGTGGTGGGGTCCGATCTCGGGGGCGACGCCTCGGGACGTGCCGATCTGCAGCATCACGAAGGGGATCGAGAACGAGACGCTGCTGCGTCCGACGCAGGTCTTGCGCGAGGTATTGGGGTCGGCGCCGGTAGCGGCGTTGAGCGGTCCCAACATCGGCCCGGAGTTGGCTCGGCGATTGCCCGCCACGGCGGTAGCGGCCAGCGAGGACGGATCGCTCGCGGAGTTCGTTCAGCGGGCTTTCTCGACGGACTGGTTCCGCGTGTACAGCAACACGGACCTGGTCGGGGTGGAGCTGGCTGGTGCGACGAAGAACGTCATCGCGCTAGCGGCGGGGGCGCTGGACGGGTTGGGCTCGGGCTGCAACGCGAAGGCGGCGCTTCTGACGCGGGGGCTCGCGGAGATCACGCGGCTGGGGGTAGCGCTCGGCGCGCGTCGCGAGACGTTTTCCGGGCTGGCGGGGCTGGGCGATCTGGTCACGACGTGCATCTCTCCGGTCGGGCGGAACCGATCGACGGGCGAGCGGATCGGGCGGGGGGAGACGCTCGATCAGATCCTGGCGACGACGAGCTCGGTGGTCGAGGGCGTTGCCACGACGCGGAGCGTCCTGGAGCTGGCGCGGCGGCACGGGGTCGAGATGCCGATCACGGCGGCGGTCCACGCGGTCCTCTTCGAGCGGCGGAGCGTGGGTGAGGCGATCACGGAGCTGATGGTCCGCGAGCTTCGTAGCGAGGAGTGAGACCGACTGCGACTGAACGGCCTTGCGAACTCAGGCGCTGGGCATATGGTGGGGAGGGGGCATGGGCATCTTGCTCATGAACCATCACGGGCGAGACGCCCGTGCTACGAGGGGCGCGTCGTCGCGCGGGGATTCACGCCTTGATCGGATACCTGCCGGCCTGGTTGGCGGTCTCAAGGAAGTGGACGAGGTTACTGGAGGTCTGCTCCGGGAGGTCGCGCTCGACGGCCTCGGGACACGGACTGAGAATGAACCCGCCGCCCTCGGCCCCGGCGGCCAGGGCGTTGTGGACCAGGCGCTCGACGTGGGCGGTGCTGCCTCTGGCCAGCTCTTCGTATGAAAACGCCGCGATCAGGCAGACGCGATCTCCGATGCGTTCCTTGACGTGCGCCAGGTTGTAGTCGCCGCCGACGGGGGGCTCGGTCAGGGTCAGCCCGTCCATGCCAATGGTCGCCAACCCGTCGAGGATCGGCGCGAGTTTCCCGACGGCCCGCAACGTCACCATGCGACCTTCGTATTGGTGAACCCGTTCCACGAGATGACGATCGTAGTCCACGAATCGGTCGGCGAATTCGTCGGCCACGTCCGGCTCCACGCCGGTGAGGCGCGACCGGCTCAGGGCGAAGATCGGCCCGACACCGGCCTCCAGGCAGGTCTGAAGCTCCTGTCCAATCCGCTCGAACAGCATGTCGAGAAGTTGATGGATCAGGCTCCCGTCCTCGGTGCACCACTTGGCCAGGGACTGAGGATGGATCCAATCGACGAGGGCGTTGGGTCCGCGGAAGGCGGCCTGGGCGACGGCGCGACCCGCGAGCCGATTTCTGACGGCGAAGAACGTCTCGAGGTCGGGCTTGATGGGGACGTAGGGGATGGACATGGCCCGCTCGGCGTCCTGGACCGTCTCGATCCACCGCTTGACGACCTCTCGCGCTCTCAGGCCGGTGCGGACGACCTCGGTGATGGGCCCGTCGGGCGTGTGGATGATCTGCTCGGTCTGGCCCCTGCCGAGATCCCGCTGCTCGATCCAGCGATGTCCACCGGTGAACATGAGGGGCGCCGGGGCGTTCCAGTTGCAGACGACGTCGGCGTATCGCTCCGAGGCCGAGAGAACGCCGGCATAGGACGGCACGTGGGTGTACCAGTTCTCGACGTAGGGGTTGAAGTAGGACAGCACGGGCACGCGATCGGGCTGCTCACCGCGAAGCGCGGCCAGCACACGGCGCTCGGTGTCCGTTCCGGCTTGTCTTGATCCGTAGTCCATCCGCGCATCGACCCGCGCCGGCAGCCGCGCTACGTAACGAAGGAACAAGATGCAATGGATCGACGCGGCGCCTGGCGGCAGGGCAAGCGGTCTGCGCTGGCGCCCTACCGGCACCGACATTCGAACCCCGTCGACGTGCCCACCTCTTCCCCGAAGGTGAGGCAATCTAAGACGTTGTCGGGACGGTGTCAACCGATCGGGACGGCGTGGCGACCTCGGGCGCGTTGCCTCGGGCCGCCGGGGGGCTTATAGTTCGCCTGCGATAAGGAGTGTGACATGGCTCGCGTGTACATCACGGATATGCAGCCCGGCGACCTGATCGAGGATCAGATCTTTCTGGTGGGCTCGAAGGACCTCCGGACCACGACGCAGGGATCGCTGTACATTCATGCCGTGCTGCGGGATCGAACGGGCCAGGTTCCGGCTCGGCTCTGGCAGGCGACGCAGACGGTCTTCGACGGCATTCCCGAGGGCGGGTTCGTTCGCGTACGGGGGCGCGCGGAGAACTACAAGGGCAACCTTCAGTTCATCATCGATGCGGTTCGCCCGGCGGAGACGAAGGACGTCAACCTCGAGGAGTTCCTTCCCAGGACGAGCAAGGACGTGGAGCAGATGTGGGCCCGGCTTCTCGAGATCCTTCGGATGATCGAGAACGAGCACCTACTGGCGCTCGTGGCGGAGTTCGTCCGGGACGAGACCTTCGTGGCGTCCTTCAAGCGCGCGCCGGCGGCGTCTCAGCTCCACCACGCGTATCTCGGTGGGCTCCTGGAGCACACGCTCAGCGTGATGGAGCTGGCGGTGGCGGTGATCCCGTGCTACCCGGACCTGAGCCGCGATTTGGTGCTGGCGGGCATCTTCTTCCACGACATGGGCAAGACGGCGGAGTTGAGCTACGAGACGAACTTCGGGTACACGGACGCGGGGCAGCTCGTGGGTCACCTGGTTCAGGCGACGATCTGGATCGACCGCCGGGCCGAGTCCGCCGCGGCCAAGACGGGCAAGCCGTTCCCGCCTGACCTGAAGGCAGTGCTCCAGCACGTGGTTCTCTCCCACCACGGGACGTACGCGTTCGGCAGTCCGAAGCTGCCGTGCGTTCCGGAGGCGGTGCTGATCCATCACCTGGACAACATCGACGCGAAGATGAACACCATGTTCCGGCTGATCCGCGAGGACGCCGACGACAGCAGCGATTGGACGCCGTACGTCCGCTCGATCGAGACGCGAGTTTACAAGCGGGACGCAACGGTGGACGCGTCGTGACGACGGATCGCGGGTTACGAGACGTCGCTCCGATCGCCAGGAGCGGATGATGGACAACGATGCGATCTCGCAGGCCGCCGAACGGTTGAGCGCGGGGCAGCGTCTGGTGGTGTTCTCCGGCAGCGGGCTGTCGGCCGAGAGCGGCATCCCCACGTTTCGGGACGAGGGCGGCATCTGGGAGCGGTTCCCGCCCGAGGACTTCGCCGAGATCCCCGGCCTGATCAAGACGTTCCTAACGCATCCGGACCGGCTTCGAGAGTTCGTGGCCGAGGGCATCGGCGACGCCGCGCGTGCGGCGCCCAACGCCGCGCACGCGGCGATCGCCGAGCTGCAGGAGCGGCGTCAGGTGACGGTGGTGACGCAGAACATCGACGGGCTTCACCAGGACGCGGGCAGCAAGACGGTACACGAGCTCCACGGCAGCCTCTTTCGCCTGAAGTGCACGCGATGTCAGCATAGGGTGGACCTGTCCCGCCAGGAGATCCGCGATTTGTCGGAGCGGCTCGGCGAGCCGTTGCCGATGCCGGCCAAGCGGAGGCGACTGATTCGTCTCATGCTGCCGCTTCTACGACGATGCGGGGAGTGCCGGTCCCGCATGCGGCCCGACATCGTCTTCTTCGGCGAGCAACTGCCGGCGGAAGCGTGGCAGCAGGCGCAGGTGGCGTCGATGCACTGTCATGGTATGCTGGTCGTCGGTACGAGCGCGCAGGTGTACCCCGCCGCGATGCTGCCGGCGGTGGCGCACGATTCCGGGGCGAAAGTGGTGGTCGTCACGCTGGATCCTCGTTTTGAGGCACGATGGGCGAACCAGATCGTGGTCGGCCCCGCGGCCGAGGTGGTGCCGGCGATCGTCGGAGAGATCGAGTAGCGGTGTCTTCGGCGAGCGAGTTTCGCGTCGCATTCGGGGTGATGTGGGGTTCAGACGGGCCTTGCGACATGGAACGAGACACGGGTCCGCGGAACGCCGCGATGATTCAGAACGGTGCCTCCCGCTGACCCGTGGCTTGTTCGGTCGGAATGGTCCCCCTGTGCGGACCGATGCCACCCGCCACGAAACTGTCTAGCCGAAAACGGCACTAGCGCAGCCAAGCGGCCGGGGTGCCGCAGCGCACGAAAGGATATGCCATGTCGGACGACATGCCCGATCGCATTCTGCATCACCTGAGTCAGGCCGGCTATCGCCCGCAGAAGACCGGCGCGCTGGCGGAAGCCATGGGCATCGCCGAACAGGAGTACAACGACTTCCGGCGAGCGATGAAATCCCTCATGGCGGTGGGTCGGATCGTGCTCGGGAGCAAGAACGCCGTGATGCTGCCCGATCCGAGCCGCGAGGTGGTCGGGACGTACCGGGGGAACCCGCGGGGCTTCGGCTTCGTGGTGCCGCAGTCGCTCACGGAGCACGGGGATCTTTACATCCCCGAGGGTGAGTCGCGCGACGCCATCACCGGAGACACGGTCGTGGCCCGCGTGCTCAAGCGCGGCAAGCGGGGAAACGAGACGATCTTCCACGGTCGGATCGTCCAGGTGCTGGAGCGTGCCTCGAGTCAATTCGTGGGCCAGCTCTGCCGCGAGCACGGTCGGTGGTTCGTGATGCCGGACGGCAAGACGCTGCGGGTGCCGGTCTTCGTGGACGACGTGGGTGCCAAGGGCGCCAAGCTCGGCGACCAGGTGGTCGTGGAGATCCTGACTTACCCTTCCGCCGAGAGCCGGGCCAAGGGCGTGATCGTCGAGCGTCTGGGGCGGCGGGACGATCCGGGCGTGGACGTCCGCAGCATCGTTCGCCAGTATCACATTCCGGACGAGTTCCCGGACGAGGTCCGCACGGAGGCCCTCAAGACGATCCGATCGTTCGATCTAGAGGCGGAGCTTCAGCGGCGCGAGGACCTGCGAAACGAGGTCATCGTGACGATCGATCCGGACACCGCGCGTGACTTCGACGACGCGATCTCGCTGCGCAGGCTGCCTCGCGGGCACTGGGAGCTCGGGGTGCATATCGCGGACGTGGCGGCGTTCGTGACGGAGGGTTCGGAGTTGGACGCCGAGGCGCGGCTGCGGGGCAACAGCGTCTACCTGCCGCAGTACGTGGTTCCGATGCTGCCCGAGTCGCTCAGCAACGGGCTGTGCAGCCTGCAGCAGGACGAGCCTCGCCTGGCCAAGAGCGTCTTCATTCGTTACGGCAAGGACGGCAACGTGCTCGACGCGCGGTTCGCCAACAGCGTGATCCGATCGGTCCGGCGACTGACGTACAACGAGGCCACGCAGATCCTGGCGGGCAAGACCGGCGACTACGGGAAGGAGGTCGTCGGGCTGGTGCGGCAGATGGAGGAGCTTGCCCGGGTGCTGCAGCGCCGCCGGCTGGACGAGGGGATGATCGTGCTCGACCTGCCCGAGATCGAGCTGGAGCTCAACGACGACGGTCGCGTGGTGGACGCGCATCCGGCGGATACGAGCTTCTCGCACACGATCATCGAGATGTTCATGGTGGAGGCGAACGAGGCGGTCGCCCGCTTGTTCGATCGACTCGACCTGCCGTTCCTGCGACGGATTCATCCGGACCCGCCGATGACGTCGGGTACGGACGTCAAGCGGTTCGTCCGCGTGCTCGGGCATCGGGTGGCGGGCGCGTTGGATCGGCAGGGGATGATCGCGCTGCTGAAGAGCGTTCGGGGTCGTCCCGAGGCGTTCGCGGTGAACATGGCCATCTTGCGCTCGATGGAGGCGGCGACGTACTCGCCGCAGCGGACCGGGCACTTCGCGTTGGCCAGTCACAACTACTGTCACTTTACGTCGCCGATCCGCCGGTATCCGGATCTGACCGTGCATCGGCTGTTCGATCTGTACGTGGCCGGTCGGCTGGAGAAGGGCACGACGCCGGCGGCCGCGGGGATTCCGGACGAGAAGCGGCTCTCGGAGTTGGGGAGCCAGTGCAGCGTGACCGAGCGTCGCGCCGAGGCGGCCGAGCGCGAGGCCAGGATGGTGAAGGTGCTCGAGCTGCTATCCGAGCGGATCGGCGAGCGGTTCGACGGCGTGGTCACGGGCGTGGCGAACGTGGGGGTGTTCGTCCAGTGCATCAAGTACGGGGTCGACGGACTCATCCGCTTCGGCGATTTGCGGGACGACTGGTGGGACGTCGACGTCCGCAGCGGCAGCGCCGTGGGCGAGCGGACGGGCATGCGGATCACGATCGGGGACCTGCTGCAGGTGGAGGTGATCGCGGTGAACGTGCCGGCGCGGGAGCTGGACCTGGCGCTCGTTCGCCGGCCCAAGGAGGGCAAGGAGAAGGACGGGGAGGCCCCCGAAGCCGTCCGACGCGACAAGGGCAAGTCGAGGCCACCCACGAAGGGAAGGAAGGGGAGCGGCACCCCGCCGCGGAAATCGCAAGGCAAGGGCAAGCGAGGCGGGCGGCGTCGGTAGCGCGGTCTTCGGCGAGGGGGTCTCGCGTCGCGGCCGGGGCGACGCGGGTCAACGTCAGAGGGGCGTGGGACGAAGGGCGGGTTCGCGGAACGCCGCACGGATTCGGAACAATGCATCCCGCCAGCCCGTGTCTCGTTCAACGAGGATGGTCTTCCCGCGCGGACCCGAAAGACCCGCCGCTGGCTCTCGATTCGCATAGGAGGCAGGCAAGGATGCCTGCGGTACACGACGGCGTTCGGTCGCGACGAGGCGAAGCGTCCCGGAATGACCCTTCATCGCAGGGCCCTCCGCCTTCAGACCGGTCGCCATCCGAGCAGCTCTTGCTGGACGGCTTTGGCGTCCTTCTTGGACATCTTCAGGCTCAACCCGGGCTCACCTGACATCGTGGTGTTCAGGCTCAGGAAGATCGCGGTCTCGGCAACGCGCGTGATCCGCTCGAACAGGTAATCGACCCATTCCTCCCGATCGGCGAAGTGTCGCCACACCTCGTCGTTCGGATACGGCTGTCGAATGTTGACGACGACCCAGTCGTACGGCGGCGCGACCGACAGCATCTTCGCGGTGCCCCGCGGGTCATGGACGTTCATGTCGGACCTCCTTAGGGGATTCGAACGATCCCGTTGCTGTCACGGCGCACCGCGAGCGGGGCCAGGTCGGGGCCTGGCTGGACGGCTGGGCTCACAGGCGTCGCGATCAGGATTCCTCTTGTTCGGTCAATGCTGCCCGGTTCGGCAGCGACCCCCGTCATCCGATAAGAACGTACGATTTGGGTTTGAGGCGGTCAAAATATCGGGCGGAATTCGGGCGCTATTGGGGTCGGAAAGACGTAGATCGATGAGGCCAAGGGTCTTGAATCAAGAATCGGCAAGGGCTTCGGACCGGGACGGAGCCGCCTACCGCGGATCCGGCTCGGAGGAGGCTATGGGGGCGAAGGCGACCGTTGTCTGGATGGGCCAGGCGCAGTGGCAGCCAGCGCTACCTTCGGGGGCGAGCAGCAGGCCTCCGGCGGAGATCAGGCTCAGCCAGCAGCTCGGGCGCAGGCCGAGGAATTTTCGCTGGCGCTTGGTCTTGATCTCGTACATCGTGTGGACGCTGTCCCGGAAGAAGAGGGCATTGGCGGAGGCCGAGACCGTCCCGCAGCCGTTGGCGGGCTTGCCCACACCGACGGGCTTGCCGGTTCGGAGCTCGAACGCGCTGGGCTCGGCGTAGACGGCGTCGCCGACGACGACGGGATGCTGCATCGCCCCGCCGTGGTGGTTGCGGCGGAAGTCGTACTCGGTCTTCCAGAGGGGATCGCCCGACTTGGCGTCGAAGCCGTAGATGTGATACTTGTCCGAGGTGTCGAGCACGATGAGCGTGTTCTTGGCGTAGCACTGGTAGAAGACCCACTTGGACTTCTGGAAGTACCGGTAGTGCTCCCAGTGCTTGGCTCCGGTTTGGGCGTCGAGGCTGACCATGTAGCGGTCGGACGCCAGCTCCTCGGCCATCCGACCGGCCTTGAGGCCGAGGGCGGCGGGGCTTCGAGACTCGATGAAGAACAGCCGCCCGTCGCCCATCGCCATCGTCGGGTTGATGACCGCGCCGCCGGCGTACGTCCACTTGGTCTTGCCGGTCTTACGGTCGAGGGCGAAGAGGTAGTCGCTCACGACCTTCTGGGATTCCTCGTCGGGTCGGTCGTACCACTCGCCGTCGGCGCCGACGAAGAGCCCGCCGCGCTTGACCGCGCTTCCGAAGAGCGTATCGCCCTTGACGGCCAGGTACCCCCAGTCGTGCTCGCCCGGCTTGGACGGACCGCCGAGGCCGAACGTCGTGACGACGTCGCCCGTTTTCGGATCGATCTGCCAGCATCGATCGTGGACGGTGACGTAGAGGGCGTCGTCGGTGGCGACCATGTTGCTGCCGTCTCGTGGGATGTTGGCCCGGCGGAGGTCGGGGATCCACACGTCCCACAGCATGGTGCCGTTGTATGCGTCCAGGCCGAAGAGGCAGCGATCCCCCTGGATGAACAGCCGGCCGTTGGTCGAGAGGGGCGCGGGGGCACGGGTGCCTCGATCGGTCATGGGCCTCGGTCCGGGCCGGCCGAACCAGAGGGTGCGCATGGGTCCGAAGGCGCGCTCGTCCTGGCTGCACGTGGAGTTGCCCGGCTCAGCGTACTGGTGCGACCACTGGCCGGTGTTGGGCAGGGGATCGCGACGGACGACGGCCCAGAGTCCGGCGTCGTCCTGGATGGTCCACTTCTCGACCTTGCCCTCCTTAAGCCAATTCTCGAGCCGAGCCTTGTCGAGGGCCTCGCCCTTCTTGGCGAGTTTCTCGGGACGGCCCAGCCACGCCATGCCCCCGCATGGCCTAAGGACGCGGAAGACCTCCGCGGCCGAGCCGGGCAGCTTGCCGTCGAGCATCAACTGCTCGGAGACGATCAGGTTGGCCAGATACTCGGCGTACGGCAGCTTACCGAGCGGGGCGCACTGGACCTGGATCCTCGCACCGAGCACGCCGACCGAGTCGAGGAGTTCGCGAGCCGCCTGGACGTTGGCGGGATCCTCGTCGACGGCCAGCACCCTCAGTCCGCCGCGCTTGGCGATCTCCCACGCCAGCCGGCCCTTGCCGCAGCCGAGGACGAGGCAGTAGCCCCTGTCGAGCTTGCTCGCGTCGACGATGCGCTTGGCCGTATCGGCGTAGATGGCCGATAGCTCGTCGTCGGGATACGGGCATTTTTCGAACGAGACTCGAGCGGGGGTGTAGTCGAACGTCGCATCGAACTCGTAGAGCCGCGAGCACTGCGTCGTCTTGGTCTCCTCGGCGGGCAGGATGCGGTAGTAGAACATCTTCTGCGGCTCGACGTCGCCGATCGTGACGGCGTGGCGGGTCTTTGGGGTCTTGTCGAGGGCCTTTTGCGTCACGGGCAGCGTCTTGCCGTAGCTCACGATCGACGGCGTGGGGGTATCGGTTTGCCAGGTGATCCTGACGGTCTTATCGTCGAGTCTTCTGAGAATCGGGCCGACCTTGGGCAGGAAGAGGGTCGGGAAGTTCCCCCGCTTGGCCTCGTGGGCCGAGGCGACCTCTTGCTCGCTCAGGGCGCGGTCGAAGATGCGAATCTCGTGGAGCCAGCATCGTGGTGCGTACTGCCCGAACCTGCCGATCAGGTAGTCGGCCTTGGCCGGTAGGTCGACGTCGCCGGACTGCGCCTCGGAGGTATTCTCGAGCCGGCCGTTAACGTAGACCTTGATCCGCTTGCCGTCGTACGTACCGACGACGTGATACCACCGACCCCACTCCAGGCTGTCGCGGGCGCGGAGATGCGTCAGGCCACTCGCCTTCTTGCCGGCGACGCCGAAGCTGAAGCTGGACTGGCGACAGCCGAGCTGCCATCCCTTGTCGCCGTCGACGGCGCCGATGAGGTTGATCCACTCGACGGTTTTCTCGATGCAGATCCAGGCCTCGACTGTCATGGCTTTCTTGGGCATACCCGGCGACGCCGGGTCGTAGGTCAGGGCGATCTTGTCCATGTCGCCGTCGAGGAGCATCGATGCGTTCGTCGGATCGGTCCGGAATCGGACCGGACCCGTGACGGTCGCGTTGTTGCCGCAGACCTGATCCTTGACGACCTGGCCGGCGACGTGGTCGGGGTCGAACACCCAATGGGCCACGAGCCCGTCGTCGGCGGCAAGAGCGCCGGCAGGCATCAGGGGCAGCGCGACGAAGACGCACATGGGAACAACGTATGTTCGCTGCATGTCACACTCTCTCTACGCAAGACTCTCCGAAGGGCGGCCCGTGGCTCTAGCCGTGGGGACACGAGACCTCGTTCGAATCCGCGTCCCCCACCTCTGAAGAGGTGGGCCACCCAACGTCGTTCCGCTGGATTCCAGCCTGCCGCGCGACGCAGGCTCGCAGCCTGCACCGCAAGCAGGCAAGGATGCCTGCGTTACACGAAGGTCTCCGATCGAAAGCGGCGCTACTGCTTGGCGAAGCAGTAGATCGCGCCCTGGTCGGTGCTGACGATCAGTCGTCCACCGGCGACGGCCAGGTCGAGCGCCCGCCCAGACACCTTCTCATTCCACAGTGTCTTGCCGTCCTTGGCGTCGAACGCGGCGACTTCGTTCGTGCCGCCGGCGTACAGCGTCTGGTCCGCCAGAACGAGCGAGTACGGATACTTGCAGTGCCGCTTCCAGCCGACGCACTTGGGCAGCTCGCCTGAGATCCTCGCGACATCCGCCTCGAGACCTCGTATCCGCTCGGTGATCTCCTCGGGCGACTCCGTCGTGGGCCCGAAGATCTCCTTACTGGCCTTCAGCTCGCCGTCGACGTAGACCTTCATGACCCGTCCGTCGTAGGTGCCCGCGACGTGGCGCCATTGGTCGAGCGGGATCGTGTCTGGCCCGGTGCTGAGATACACGATCTCTCCGGCGCCGGTCTTGAGTCCGAACCAGACGCCGGTCACGTCGTCGAGCGTCAGGCCGTAGCCGGACTCCGTCGAGCCGCTGTCCCAGATACAGCCGGCGATGCCGGACCACTTCTCGCGTTCTTGCGGTCTGATCCAGGCCTCGATCGTCACGTCCCGGGGCGTGCGGAGGATTGCGTCCTTGCCGGCGACGACGTAGCTCGCCGTGCCGTCGAAGGCCAGGGCCTTGCCCGACGGCGGGCCGGGACGCTCGGCGGCCTCGACCCACTTCGGGGCGTCGATGAGCTTACCGGGGCTCTTGCCGACCGTATCGGCGACGGTGTCGCCCGCGCCCTCGTCGCATCGCCAGTAGCCGATGAGCTCCTTCGGCCTGTCCGACAGCGTTCGCATCATGTCGGCCTTGATGGCGGCCGGATCGCGCGCGACGTTCCAGACGCGGACCTCGCCGATTAGGCCCTTGAAGACGTAGTTCTCGTTGTCGTCCTTGTACGTGCCGATGTGGAAGGCGTTCCGCGGATCGTAGTCGACGTCGGGGTTGGCCTTGGCGAGCTGCTTCTTGGCCGCGTCGATCCGGCGGTTCAGGCGGTTCCGCTCGTCGCAGAGCTCCAGGTAGCGGGTTCGGTCGAGCGCGCTGAGCTCCGTGTCGGTGTGGAGGTAGGACATCCTCGGCGTCACGACGATCATGTTGCCGGCGAAGGAGGCGATGTGGTCCTGCCCCCCTGCCTTGAAGGCGTCGAGCGTGCCGAGGTTGCCCGGCCCGGAGATGAGGGCCTCGTCGGACAGAACGGCGAAGGCACCACCGGCCCCGTCGAGCGTGTAGACGTGCTTGCCGTTCTCTCGCTTGAAGACGGCGGGTGAGCTGCCGCCGGCGGGCAGATAGAGCCACTCCTTTGAGGCTAGCATGTAGCCCTGGGGACAGACGCCGGTGTATCGCCGCTTCCACTGCTCTTTGCCGGTCTGGGCGTCGACGGCGCACAGGTACGTCCCTTCGAACGCGAAGAGCCCCGCGCAGAAGTAGGCCGCGGGTCCGTCGACGACGATGCCGCTTCGAACGGGCCAGAGCGACATGATCCGTTCGTTGCCCGCGAGGCGATGGTCCTTGGGCGAGGCCTGGTACTTCCAGATCACCTTTCCGTCGGCGGCGGAGAGGCAGTAGGCCACACCGTCGTCGGAGCCGACGTAGACCTTTCCATCGGCGAGCGTGGGGGCGAATCGGATCGGTCCGTCGGAGAAGAAGTTCCAGCGCTGCTTGCCGGTCTTGGCGTCGAGGCAGTAGATCTTGTCGTCGGCCGAGGAGCCGAAGTAGACCGAGGCGTCGTCGGCCACGACGTGGAAGGCCCAGTCGAAGACCATCTTGGGTTTGAGGTTCTCGGTCTTGTGCCAGCCATCGCGCCGCGCGGGGCCGTGCCAGGCGGGGTTCGGGCGGTGCTTGCTGGTGAAGATCCAGGCTTGCGCCAGTGGTGGGGTGAGGGCCTCGCTGGTCACGCCGCTCCGCTGGGGGTCATGGCGGTGCGTCGGCCAGGTCTCGGCGCGGGCCACGGTCGACACGCAGCAGGCAAGCACGATCGCGACCAAACCCATCACAGCACTGCGCCGCGCGCCCCGAAGGTCCGCTCCGCGCGTCTTCTGTTGATGCTTCATTAAGGAGCCTCTCATCACCAGGCGTGTGCGGACGAGTATCCCAATTCGGAGCGACGCCGAAGGAATGAACGACATGCCTGACCCTTGCCTCATTTCAGCACGCAACCACTACGATAACAGCCCCCCGCGGGATCGCCAAGGCGGGCAGGATCAGACCTCGGCCGACTCGCGGGCGGAACCGCGCCGATGTCTTAGGCCGTAGCCTGCGACACGAATGGCCTGGATCATCGGCAGGACCGCCAAGGCGCCAACAACCGCGACAAAGTGCCAGTAGCCGCGTGTCGACGCGACGACAACCCAGAAGAGGAGCGCACCCGAAAGGAGGACCGTTCCAAACAACCCCCACCGCCAGTTGTACAGGTATGGGATTCGCCACGGGCGGAGCCTAACGTACTCCAGCGGTCGCTCCCACACATGATCGGGTCCGGGGAGCCGCCACCCGCATTCAGGGCAGACGCCGCTTACGTTGCCGGTGAGGTCGTATCCGCATCGCCCACAGTGCCCGGGATCAAGGCCGTAGTTGACGGCGATCTCCTTGTTGCCGAAGCGATAGAAGAACGCCTGGTAGCCGTTTAGGACCACTGCCAACGCGCCGCTGCCGGCGGCAAACCACGCCGACCACGATCCTCCAAAATGGATCATCTGGTAGAGCAGGAAACCCAGAACAACCAGCCACAGCGGAGACATCCAGCGCAGCGCTATCCTGCCGTCCCGTGGTGTCGGCGGCCACCCGCGCGGCGACCTCAGCATCCACCTGGACCGCAAGGCAAGCACAGCGAAAGAGCAGACCGCCAAGAAGAGGACGACGTCAGGAACCCATTTCGGAATCATGGAAGCCTCTGATGCGGTTGTTACCCGGTCTTCGACCGAGTAGATCCATCGCAAACCGGCTCTCGTTAGTGTAGTCCAAGCCTTTCGGCCGCAAAAGCATCATGGCCGGCTCGACAGGTCCTGACAACTTTTCGCGCGCCCTCACGCCGGGACAGAGGGTAACCTGTCGGGGTTCAGCGGCGGTGGTGCTGCGCCCCGCCCGCGCATTTCCGGCCCGTTGAGGCCGGCATGTCTTGACAGGAGACCGACGCATGAGGACACGTGTGAGACTTTCGACGCTGCTCGTGGGCGGGCTGCTCGTCGCTATCGCTTGGCCCGGTGTTGCCCTTGCGGGCAAGGCGACGATCTATCGCGACACGTGGGGGGTGCCGAACATCTACGCCGACTCGGAGGAGTCCGCGTGCTTCGCGATGGGCTATGCCCAGGCGGAGGACCGACCCCAGCAGATCTTCGACAACTACCGCACCGGCATCGGCCGGGCCGCCGAGGTGCTGGGGCCCGGCGAGCTCGAGAAAGACTTCGTCGCGCGCGCATTCCGGCACGCCGAGGTGTCGAAGGAGCGGTACAACACCGCCTCGCCGAAGGTTCGCGCGTGCATCGAGGCGTTCCAGGACGGCGTTCGCCACTACTTCGAGAAGCACCCGGAGAAGAAGACCGCCAGTCACATGGACCTCGAGCCGTGGATGTGCCTTGCCCTGGGGCGGGCGGTGATTTGGGGCTGGCCCCTGGGGCAGGCGGGCGAGGATCTCATCGCGGGGGGCGTGAACCCGCCGCGGATCGAGTACCACGGCTCGAACGAGATGGCCATCTCACCGTCGAGGACCAAGGAGAAGGTCGCCATGGCCGTGATCGATCCGCACCTGGGCTTCTACGGTCCGATGCGGTTCTATGAGGCCCGGATGTACGCGGGCGATCTGGCCTGCGCCGGGACGGCCGTCGTCGGGCAACCGATGATCTCTCTCGGGCACAACGCGTACATCTCGGTGGCCATGACCACGGGCGGGCCGGACACGGCCGACGTGTTCATCGAGACGATCAATCCCGACAACCCCGCGCAGTATCAGTACGACGGGAAGTGGCGCGACGGCAAGATCGAGACGCTGAAGATCGCCGTCAAGACCAAGGACGGCAAGATCGACACCGTGACGAAGGAGATTCTCTACACGCACCACGGCCCGGTGATCGCCACGAAGGACGGCAAGGGCTACGCGATGGCGCTGGCCTACCAGAACGAGGTCGGCTTGGCGGACCAGATGTATGGCGTGTTCCGGTCGAAGAACATCGAGGAGGTCAAGGCGGCCCTGGCGATGGCGCAGCTCATGCCGCAGAACGTCATGGTCACCTGCCGCGACGGCGACATCTACTACCAGCGGACCGGCCGCGTCCCCATCCGCCCGGACGGGTACAACTACAGCCGGCCCGTTCCCGGTGATACGTCGGCGACCGAGTGGAAGGGCATCCACCCGACGAGCGATCTCGTGCAGATCCTTAATCCCGAGTGCGGCTGGATGCAGAACTGCAATGTCTCGCCCCGCGTCATGTTCCGCGACAGCCCGCTGACCGAGGACAAGTACAAGTCGTACATCTATGAGGAACCGACGTACATGGGCATCCGATACGGGCTGCACCAGCGGGCGGCCGAGACGTTCCATGAGTTGGATCAGGCCAAGGACGTCACGATCGAGGATTGGCTCCAGATCGCCCTGTCGCCGGTCGTGTACGGCGTGAAGCCGTGGCAGGAGCGGCTCGAGAAGGCGTGGGCGGGCGCGGATGCCGAGACGAAGGGCGATGAGAAGCTCGCCCAGTTCGTCAAGGAGATCCTGACCTGGAACGGTCGGGCGGACAAGGACTCGACGGGCATCCTGCCGTACAAGTACTGGAAGGACCAGCAGGGCGCGATGGCCAAGCTGCGAAACCGGCTCGGCGCCCCGCCGGACGCCCTGCTAACCGACGGCGGCGTAATCAAGATGGTCAAGGACGGCTACAAGGCCATGATGGATGACGTCGGTCGAATCGACGTCAAGTACGGCGACATCTACCGCACCGGACGTCGCGGCGGGAAGCGGACCGCGCCGGCGGAAGGCGGCGGCATCAACGGGATCGCCACGCCGCGGTCGCTGGGCTTCGGCGGCAAGGACAAGAACGGACAGCATCTCATGGACGGCGGGCAGTGCGCGCCGGAGGTGGTGGTCTGGACGAAGCCGCCGCAGTCATGGACGGCCGCGCCGCTGGGCCAGTCTGACGATCCCGTGTCTCCGCACTTCGACGACCAAGCCATCAAGCTGGTCAGCAACCGGAAGATGAAGAGCACCTACTTCAAGAACAAGGCCGAGCTGATGAAGAACCTCGAGTCAACGACGGAGCTGACGTACGAGAAGTGAAGAGTCGCAAGGTCGAAACGTCGACATGCCGATCTTGGGCGCGGGCGATCGGTCTGACCGCAATGACGCTAGGCTTCAGGCCTCAGACTTCGGGCGATGGGCTTACTTGGCCGTATCCACTTTGAGCTCGTGGATGGACCAGAAGTTTGAGTCGTGGCTGCCCGTCTGGACGATTCGGAGGTACCGTCCTTTCTTCGGTTTGAGCTGGATTTCGAGCACGGGTTTGTCGCCGGCTCCCTTGGCGACGGGCTCGCCCCAATTCTTGGGATCGTTGGAAACGTATACCTCGTAGCCGCGCGGATAATCGCCGGCCGACGGCGTCGTGTCGAGGACGATCTTTCGGATCTCGGACTCCCAGCCGAGGTCGAGCATGAACCACTGTCCCGGCTTCATCGGCTCGCCGGTTGACCAGCGGGTCTCGAGGTTGCCGTCGAGGGCGGCCCCCGCGCTACCCCCGCCGTGCGAGGCGCTCGGCTTGTTGGCCCGCTCCTTGATCTTCTTGAGGGCTGCGCCGACCGCCGCCTTCAAGTCCTTGTCCTTCTCGAACTGCTTGATGAGGTCAACGGCGCCGCGATCGGCGACGCCAGCCAGGCCGTCCAGCGCGGTCTTCTTCTCTTCGACGCTCGATGCGAGGGTCAAGGCCTTCTTATACATGGCCAACGTCTCGGCCGTGGGACGGTCGCTCGGCATCGCCAGCATTCGGAGGTAGCCCTTGAGCGCGACGCGGCCAAGGTCCTTTGATTTGTTCTTCTCGGCAACGTCGAGAAGCTCCTTCATCGGCGCGGGGGTATCCCAATCGGCCAGGGCTCGAATCGCAGCGTCTCTTACCGCCGGCTGATCCGAGCCAAGGGCGCCGCGGATGAGTGGGAGTGCCCGATCGCCCTGCAGCTTGCCGAGGATGCGGATCAGCCCAGCGCGGGCCTTGGGACTGCGCGCGCTGGAGGGGAAGGCGGCGATCGCGGCGGCGATCCGGTCGTCGGCCTTCTTCATGCGGTTGGCGACCGCGAGGGCGGCGGCCTCGGCTTGGGCGCGTGGGCCGTCGGCCGGTTCCTTTACGAGCAGATTCAGCAACTTGGGCAGATCCTTGTCGCCGGCGAGCACGCCCAGGGCCTTGAACGATTCGTCGCGTACGGACTCGTCCGGGTTGACGGCTGTCGTCCACAGCGTGGGCAGCGCGCCGGTGGCGGATCGAGCGGCCAGGCTTCGGATCAGCTCCACCTTGACTCTGGCGGGGCTGTCACCGATCGCTCTGATGATCGCCCCGTCGGTGGCGGCGCCCTTTAGACCATCAAGACTCTCACGGGCGACGGCGGGTTCGGCCCCTCGTCCGCCGGCCGCGGCCTTGGCCAGCACGGGCACCGACGAGGCGTCTCCGAGTTTTCCGATCGCCTGGAGCGCGGCAATGCGGACGTCCTCATTGCGGCTACCGGCGGCGGCGGTGACGGCCCCGAGAACCTTGCGGTCGCCGCGATCCGCCAGTGCGTCGAGAAGGAGGATTTGCGCGTGCGGTTTCATTTTGGGCAGGGCCGCTGCCAGGGCTTGATCGGCGTCTCGGGCCTTCAGTCCTCGGATGGCTTCGGCGGCGGCGGTTCTCACGATCGCATCGTCGCGGTCAATGGCGGCCAGCACGAGCGGGACGGCGCCGTCCTGGCGGACGTCAACGAGCCCTTTCAGGGCGGCGGCGCGCGTCTGTGGCAGCTCATTACGTCCGTAGAGCGCCCTGTAGAGAAACTCGGCGCCTTTGGGGTCCTTCTCGGCGGCCAAGCCCGCGGCGCAGAGGAGCATCGCTTCGTCCATCGTGGCGACGCGCCCGGAGGCTGCTCGGCGCTTGGCCTGGGTCAAAGCGCCGATGGCTTCCTGGCCGCCGATTCGCCCTAGTGCGATGACGGCCGCCTCGGCCACGACCGGATTGGCATCGGTGATGAGCTCGGCGATGGCGCCCGCCGCCTTCCGGTCTCGCCGCTCGCCGAGCGAGTTGAGGATGCCGACCTTGATCGTGCCCTGCGCCTTGCCCAAGGCCTCGCGTAGTGCGGCGCCGGCGGCAGGATCGGGCATCCGCTCGAGGACGTACCGGGCCATGTCGGCGGTGTCGGTCTTGTCGAGCAGCCGGCTCACGGTCGGGACGACTTCGGCCGATCCGATCCGCCAGAGCTGCTTGCAGACGAACTCCTTTGCGGCCTGCGTGGCGTCCGTGCTCAACAGGTCGGCCAGCTTCTTGGCGATCTGCTTGCGTCGAGCGGGATCGGCGTGAGACGCGGCCACCAAGTCGTCGAGCTTCTTCAGGTTGCCGGCGTCCTGGCCGTATTCGTATTTGGCGATCTTGGCGACGAGCTCGTCGATCTCGTCCGCGGTAACGGGTAGTGGCAGGCATCCCAGCAAGACCAGACCGGAAATGAGAACGATTGTCAGCGTATGGCGATGCATGGCTTAGCGACCTCTGTTCCACGGGTTTCGGTTGGTTCCTGGCGGTTCGTTCCTTGCACCTGACGGGCTAGGAGAGCCGCCACGGGCTTCGCATGGGCCGTTGGAGCATACGGTTGGCCTCGTCGTCGTCCACGAATCGCTCCTTGACCGGGTCCCACTTCAACGGGCGCTTGATCCAGTAGGCGATGTTGCCGAGGTGGCAGACCGTGGCCGATCGATGTCCGATCTCCACGTCGCAGATTGGCTTGCTCCGCGTATGGAGGCAGTCGAGCCAGTTGTCCTGGTGGTTGTCGCTGTGGTAGAGGCGCAGGTCGTTGGGTCGGATCGGCTCGTCGAGGAGACTCGGAGGATCGGTCTCGATGTAGCCGCGGTTGACCAACACGCGTCCCTTGGGGCCCTTGAATTCCACGCCGGCTCGCCCCGTCGCGCCGCCGTGATACATCGTCACGCCGTTTGCGTACTTGTAGGTCAGCCGCTCGACCTTCTTGCCGTCCGGCGGGATGACCTCGACGGGCCCGGAGTCGTCCATGCCGAGGCCCCACTGTGCGATGTCGAAGTGGTGGGCGCCCCAGTCGGTCATGCCGCCGCCGGAGTAATCGCGATAGGATCTGAAGTTCGGCCAGCCGCCGAACGTGACGGGCGGCGCGATGTCCTCGTTGTAGGGTCGATACGGCGCTGGTCCGAGCCAGAAATCCCAATCCAACCCCTCCGGCACCGGCTGAGCGGGGAGGTAGCATTCGACGGACGGGTCGCCGACGTTCACATGGACGGTGTGGACCTTGCCGATGCGCCCGTTGCGGACGATCTCGCACGCCCGGCGGAACTGCCAGGAGGACCGCTGCTGGCTACCGGTCTGAAAGACGCGGCCGTATCGCCGGGTGGCGGTGACGAGGTACCTGCCCTCGTTGATGGTCAGCGTGAGCGGCTTCTCGCAGTAGACGTCCTTTCCTGACTTCAGCGCGGCCAGGGCGGTCAGGGCGTGCCAGTGATCGGGGGTGGCGATGACGACGGCGTCGAGGTCGTCGCGGTCGCAGAGCGCCAGGAAGTTCTTGTAGGCGGCGCAGCCCTTGTACGAGCCCTTGCCGTACCGATTGCCGTAGAAGTCGTCCACGCGCCGTTGCTGCTGGCCCAGGCGGATGGATTCCACGTCGCAGATGGCCACGACGTGGCAGCGGCTTCGGTTCAGGAAACCCCCCAGGTGTCCGCGCATCATCTTGCCCATGCCGATGAAGCCTAGCGTGGTTCGATTGCTCGGGGCGACGTGGCCGGCGGCGCCGAGGGCGGAAGAGGGAACGAAGTATGGTATCCCCACCGAGGCCATGGTTCCCGCCGCGGCGCGTCTGATGAATTGACGGCGGTCCATTCCCGTGCCGCCGGGTGCGTCCGCGCTTGGCATCTTTCTCCGCATGACTTCGTCCTCCAGATACGTATCCTGGTGAGACTATCCGTTCACGAAAGAGTGGATTCTAATCGCTGGACGGAAGCGACGGCAAGCGGCGGTCATTTTCGCCGGCGGCATGCGATGAGTCGCGTCTGGCCCTGTTTCATCGGGAGCGTGAGCCGAGCCGTGCCATGATCGAGGACCTGCCCGGTCATCGCGTCAACCATATCGGCGACATGGGGCAGGACGATCGTCTTTGCGCCGTCGAACGAGGCGTGGATGCAGACGAAGGCGTCGTCGACCGCGATGGCGTCGCCGGAGTCCAGGTAGACGTGGCAGCGCGCCTGACGAGCGAGCCTTCGGAGGAGCGTCGGACTGAGCGTCGGCACCGAGCAGAACACGGACATCCAGCCGTCACGCTTCTTGCGGGCCAAGCCGACGAGGTCCGTCCCGCGTATCTTGTCCATTGGCTCGGATGAGGCGTCGTCGATGACGAAGACGCGCTCTATCACCACGTCCGACCCGGCCAGTGCGCCGCCGCTTTCGCCGAGCCAGAGCGGCTTGCCCCAGTCGATCTCTTTGACTTGGATTCCCGTGAGGTGCGACATCTGCTCGGTGCCGCAGCCTTCGTCGCCGTGGAATCCGGACGCGTAGACCCACACGGCCGTTGCGCCCTCGCGCTGAAGTCTCGAGCGGATCGTCTCTCTCATCTCGCGACCGACTTTGACCGTGTTGAGGAATAGGTAGAGCTTGTGGGGAGGGAAACCCTCGAGAGGCAGATCGGACAGCAGATAGAAGCCCCAGCTCGCGCCGACGCGGGGCATGGCGGTGATCTGGTGCATTACCAGTTGGGCGTTGACGCGATGCATCGGCTTCAGGTAGGTGAAGCTCTCCTCGTCGACGATCACCGCGATGTCGGGGTGAAACGGCTCGCGGCTCGCCAGGGACGCTTGTTGGACGTCCCGCATCCGCCGGAGATCGGTTAGCAGATCGGGCGATGCCAGCCATCCGCCGACCATGTCGTACCACGACACGGCCGCGCGGCGGGTCAGGATATCGCCCATCTCTCGAAGCAAGATGGCCCTCGAATCGGCCAGGGAGGTTGCGCGGCCGTAGCCTGCGCCGAGGTCGCTCAGGTGCGTTCGGTAGTCCGCCTCGCTGAGCCAGAGCTTGCCGTGCAGGCGGACGCTCTCGGTGGGCGCCATGAAGCCGCTCGTGCCGCGGATCTGCCGATCGGTATACAGCGGCGGGCTCATCAGGAAGTCCACGTGGGGCGAGCGCAGGACCTTTTCGAGCGCGAGGTGTGAGGAATCCTGCTGTCGTCCGCCGTGCTGCGTGAGGTAGCCGTAGTAGGTTCCGACGATGGACTTGCCACCGCAGGCTTCCTTCGTGACCTTCGAGAACGTGGCGATCGCCTCGGCCGTCAGGTCGGCAAGGAACTGGTAGTAGTCGATCGATTTGCGTTCGCGTCGCGGGTCTCGCAAGACGCCCAGCTCGGCGTGATGTCGCTCCTCCGGCGAGGGAGGCTTGGCCTGGGCCAGGGATGCGGATTCGTCGGCCCAGGCCCGTTTGATCGTCTCATCGTTGCCGTACCGTGTCTTCAGCCAATCGCGCCAGGCCCGAGTGGCCGGGGCGCTGTAGTCGGCGAGTTTGTCCTGCCAGAGTCCCCAAGACTGCCACTCGGCCGAGTAGCCCGAGTAGATGATGTAGCCGAGGATCCGATCGGCGTATGGCGTCTGCTCGAAGTGCTTGATGAGGCGGGTCAGATCTTCCGTGACATTCTCGCGCCAGGGCAGGCTGGCGAACGATTGTGGGCCGCGGGTGCCGTCGTGGTAGAGACACAGCTCCTCGGGGTGGGCGTCTTGCCACCATCGTGGGGCCGTGATGCCGATGTGGGGGAGGAAGTAGGCGTTCGGATCGACCTCGAGGACGTCGGCGAAGTAGGTGTCGAACTCGCCGTAGTCGTACTCGCCGGGCTTGATCTGTCCGAGTCGACCGGCGGTGGAGCTGCCGAACCAGTCGGAGTACAGGTGCAGGTCGAACTCGGCGAACTGGCGGTGCCACCGGCCGCGCTGGCCGAAGCCGCGGTCGAAGGTGGCCAGGAAGAACGACGCGACGGGCTTGCCGCCGACGAGGAGCGCCGGGTCGCCGCCGAGTCGCTCGACGGTGGTATGGGGCGGCCGCATCTTGCCGGCGCGAGGGTTCCGCAGGTTAACCGTGGCGACATTGACGTCGGGTCCGGCGTGCTCGATCTCGACGCCCGGCACGACGAGGCGAACGCCAAGCGTCCCAGGCGGCGCGGCGAGCGACGTGGGCAGTGGCGTCTTGACGGTGATCGAGGTCTTCCCGGCCTCGATGGCGAACCCGTGGATCCTGGCGATCCGCTTGCCGGGCGCGAGGCAGATGAAGCCGGGTAGCGGCGTGGACGGCGGCGGGTCGAGGGTTAGCTTCAGTTCGACGTCGATTGTCCCCCCCGCGACGATCTCGGCGGGGGCGCGGACGGCCGCCAGTCGACCTATGATCGGGGCCTCGCGCTGGACGCCGGACTTGAAGGAGGCTTCATCACTGGACACGAGCCGGACGGAATCGACGACGACCCAGCGATCGGCCTGGTTTCCGGGATCGATTCGCAGCGAGGTGACCTTTCCGGTGCTCCCGCCCCATTGGCATGCGGAAGCGCCGCCGCCCGATTCGCCCCAGCCGGCCTTGGTCAGATCGACGCTGTAGACGGCCCAGCCCTTTTCGATCGGGACGGTCTTGCCCAGGCCCCACTGTCCGTTGGGCGAGTTGTAGTAGACCGACAGGACGTCGGCCTTCTCCGACGAGTAGATGCGGGCGATCATCCGCGTGTAGCGTTTGGCGTCGAGCGAGCCGCCGGGGATCCGAAGATAGACGTAGGGGTCCCACACGGTCACGCCCACGAGGACGCCCTGGGTGACCGACACGGGTGAGAAGTGGGCCGTGCCACCGGAGACCTCGTTGGGGCTCTGGAGGTCCCAGGCCAGCTCGGGCGCCGGTGTTGACGCCGGGGACAGTCCGAGGAGGACAATGCACAGTGGGGTTACCATCGCGGGTTCTCCGGTGTTGGGGACTCAGTCGACGCCGTCAGGACTCGTCCAGACCCAGGCCACGGAGGTCGGCGACGACGCCCTTTTGCTCGGCGTCGTAGAGCCGCCAGATGGCGCGAAGGCCTTGGAGGCTCGAGCGAGCGTCCGTCAGCGGCGGCCGGCCCGTCTCGATGCAGTCGATGAAGTGGACGATCTCGTTGCCGACGTGCTTGCCCAGCTCGCATTCTTCCAGCAGTTCTTCCTTGTCGCCGACGTGGGCGAAGAGCTTGCCGATCGAGGCATGGGCCTCGATCATTCCCTCGGCGCAGTGCGCGTGAAACGAGTACCCCAGCCGGGTGCCCTTGGCCCCCCACGTCCCGAAGTGGTAGCCGAGCGCGCCGCTCTCGAACTTCATGGCGACGTTGCTGGTACCTTCTTTCTCCATCCAGGGGGTGCAGTAGTTCGTTCCCATGTGCGTGCCCTCCACCGGCCTGCCCAGGAACCAGAGGAGCAGGTCGATGTAGTGGCAGCCGTGGCTGAAGAGCTGTCCGCCGCCGAGGGTCGCGGCCTTCGAGGCCCAGTGGTCGCGGGGATACCGCGTGTGCTGCTCGGTCCAGATGGATAGCTGAAAGACGTCGCCGTAGGTCTTGTTGTCGATCAGTTCCTTGAGTCTCACGACGAGCGGGTGAAACCGCATGCAGTAGGCGATCATCAAGACGCGACGTGCCTTCTCGGAAGCTTGGATCAGATCGAGGCATTCGGCTTCGGAGATGGCCAGGGGCTTTTCGAGCAGGACGTGCTTACCGGCCGCGAGGCACTCCATCGCGATGGGATGGTGCAGGTGGTGGGGCAGGATCAGCATGACGGCATCGACGCCATCCAGGACGGTTCGGTAGTCGGTGGCGGGTTCGGCGCCGAGCTCCTCGGCGGCGGCCTTGGCCCTGTCCTGGACGACGTCGACGGCGGCGACGACGCGGACCCGGGAGCCGAGCTGCTCGAAGGCCCGTCGATAGCCCCCCGACATTCCACCGCATCCGACGACGGCTACGTTGAGCATAACGTCTCCTTGCCGGTGTTACGCGTCGCCCTCTACCGATTCTCGCACCGAAGCGGCATTCTACCGGTGGCGTTCGTGCCGCTCCACCCAAGGTCGGCCCGTCGCGATGCCATACGGCAGCCCTGACGAATCAGTTTTCTCGCACCTGGCAGGGGTAGAGAAAGCGGGGCGCGTGAACACCCACCGCCGACGGGGGCGTAG
>JAFGLZ010000064.1 GCA_016927755.1 Phycisphaerae bacterium | reverse complement strand
GATCAGGTCCGACGCAGCGTCCTCGCCGGCCTCGGTGAGATGCCGTTCGGACCCAGCGGCCCAGCGCTGAACGTCCGTCCCGTCAGTAGACACCAACGCAAGAACTACGTCATCGAGAACGTCCTCTTCGAATCCCTCCCCGGATGTGACGTCAACGCCTCCGTCTACCTGCCCCTCGTCAAGGACCACCCACCGCCCTGGCCGGCCGTCGTCGTGCCCGTCGGACACAGCGGCAAGCAGTTCGAGAACTATCAGGTCCCCGCCCAGGTCTTCGCCCGACTCGGCTACGTCGCCGTCACCTTCGACCCACCCGGAATGGCCGGAGAGAAGCGTGCCGGAAACGATCACTTCAGCGACGGCGTCCGCTGCTACCTGACCGGCCGTTCCTCCAATCGCTACTTCGTCATCGACGCGATCCGCTGCATCGACTACCTCGCCACGCGCAAGGACGTCGATATGAGCCACGGCGTCGGCATGACCGGGGTCAGCGGGGGAGGCACAACGACGATGTTCGCCACGCTCCTCGACGAGCGAATCCGCGCCGCCGGCCCCTCCTGCTGCGCCGTACCGAATGCCTACCACCCCGTTCTGGACTGCTACGCGCCCTGCGCCGAGACCCTGGCGGCCGGTCGTTTTGCGGAGGGCCTCGACGACGTCGACCTCCTGGCCGCGGCCATGCCGACCCCGCTCCTGCTCATGGCCGGCCAGACGGACGAGGTCTTCAAGATCGACTGGTCACGCCGCATCGCCGCCGACGTCAAGACGGCCTACCAGAAGTCCGGTTCCCCCGACCGCTTCCGCTTCTTCCCCGACAAGAGCGGACACGCCTACACGGTCGCCCAGGCCGTCGAATTCGCCAAGTGGATGGACAAGTGGGTCCGAGGAAAGCCCGGCCGCAAGCTGCCCGAGGTCAAGCGACCTGACTTCGAGATGGTCCCTCCGGAGATGCTCAAGTGTAACCCGCGACAAGAGGGCAACATCTTCACGATCAACCAAGCCCTGGCCCAGCACCTTCGAACCCATCGTTCCGGCCTCGCCGTTCGCGATGCCGCGATGCGGGTTGCCCACATCGAAAAGCCGCCGGTCGCGCCCAAACACCGCGGCGGCGGACGCTCCCTCGTCTGGTTCCACGACCTGGAGGAACTGCTGCTCCTGCCCGAGCCCGGCATCGAGCTGCCCGCCACGCTGATGATCCCCGCCAGGAAGGGCTGGAAGGGCGGGGCCGTCCTCTACTTCGACGATCGCGGTCGTTGGACCGACCTCGCCAGGCAGGGCATGTTGGCCCAGATGACCGGCTTCATCGACGAGGAAACCAACGGCCCGGCGATCCTCACCGTTGACCTCCGGGGGTGGGGCGACACGACGCCGGCCTACGTCCCGTACGAAATCGCCGGCTGGGGTGATCGCCAGAGGTGGATGTCCTACGTCTCGGCCGCAATGGGCGACCACGTCCTGGCGATGCGGATCCGAGACGGGCTGTCAGCCCTCGCCTATCTTCGAGCCCACAGCCAGATCGATCCGAAGAAGATCGTCATCGGCGGTCACGGCATGGGAGGCGTCGTCGCGCTGCACGTCGCCGCCATCGACGGCGGTGTGGCCGGCGTATTCTCCGCCGAAGGCCTCGCGTCGTTCGAGTCCCTCGCGACTTCACCGAGCTATGCTTGGTCCCACGAGGACTTCCTCCCGCACGCGCTCGAGCACTACGACCTCCCCGAGTTGCTCGCGTCGCTGACGATGCCCACGCTCATAGTCAATTCGCTCGACGCAAGCCGCAAGCCATTGGAGCCCAAGGCTTCTAAGGAAATGTATGCCGGCAGCCTCAAGCGAGGCAAGGCCTTCGAGCTACAGCCGGCAGTAGACCAGGGACGCAGTCGAAACCTGCAAGTCGAATTCGTCCGACGCCTCGCGCGGTAAAAGGAGAATGGATCGGCCACACCGTCGGTTCGGCAGGGGGGGCGCGCGAGCCCTGAGTCGGTGCGGACGGATGATCGCGCCCTCTTAATCGTATCGACCATACTCTTCCACGAGATCGCGCATGATGGTGATCCGGTCCTCGTCCGCGCCGGGCGGCACCTGATCCCCCGCGGCGGCGATCAGTCGCGGGCCCTCCTTGCGAAGCTCCAGCCAGTCCAGCACCGCTCGCTCGAATCGCGCGATCGGCGTGGAAGGAAGCCACAATACGGGCGCAACGCCCCCCGACAGAATGAAGTCCGGACCCGCCTCGGCACGACACTCCGCCGGCGTCAAATCGCCCGTCGGTTTAGGCGTCGTCGCATCGCTGCAGTCGGCCGCGGCGTCACGGATCATGCCGAGCGCCCCGCGGAGCATCCCGTCGATATGCACCGCCACGAACTTCCCCGCCGCGTGCAGCCGCCGGATCGCCTCGACGTAGTAAGCACGCGACCATTCCTTGAAGAAATGCGGCGGCTGAACGTCTCCCGAGAAATTGTCGCCCATGATGACGACCTCGGCCGGTGATGCTGCGATCAAATCGACCAGCCGCAGGCAACTCGCGTTGATCCGGTCAATCACCTCGTGCATCGTTTCCGGCCAGTCGACCGTGGCGTACATCACCTGCTCGATGCCCATCCAGTAGTTCAGCAGGTGCCCCATGCCGCTGTAGCCGGTGAGCAGGTTGACCACGCCCATCTCACCGACGTATTCCGCCCACGCATCGAAACGATCCCAGTGCGGCGTGTACGTCACCTCGCCCAGCACGTGCCCGAGAATCTTGAGATCATCTTCCGTCTTCACCGGCCACCGGGGAATCCCCCACGCGTACGACGCCTCCTCCCAACGCCGGACACGCTCGAGGCTGCCAAGGGGCGTGTCGTAGCGCCAAACGATCTCCCGGCCGTCGTCCCGCTTGGTGACCGTCACGCGTACGTCGTCGCGATAACTCGACGAGTAGAAAGCCGCCAGATTGGGCGCGTAGAACCCGGCGCTTACCTTCTTGTGGTAGTCGATGAGGGGGCGCTCCGGTTCGATGTAGACCTGGCTAAGGTCCCACGGCAGCCGATGCTTGTGATAGAACCAGTGCGACAGATCGAGCATGTACGGCACGACGTCCGGCGTCTCCCCGCGATACACGCTCAGGATGCGGTCTCGAATCGTCATGCCCATCATTGAGGTCTCGCTACGGACGGAGTCGCGCCCAGCGGACGTCCGTCACGTCCGTCTCGGGTCCGGCATAGTAGACGACCAGCACGTCGCCGTTGGGCAGGGGGGTCGTGGCAGGCAGGCCGAGCGAGAAGGCCTCCATCTCCGCCCACGCGTCCTGCATGATCTGCTTGGCCGTGGTTTGACGCTCGACGTCCGCGCTCGCAATAACAACCTCCGTCTCGGCAGGGAACGTATGACCGCCGTCGTCGCTGGCCCGAACCTTGATCGTCGGTCGCCCGGTCCGGTCGACGTAGACCATCGCGATCCGTCCGTCCGCGAGCGACACGGGCTGGGCTGGCTGTCCGGGCACGTTTGTCACCCACATCTCGGACCACGTCCGCCCGTGATCCACGGACTCTCTCGCATGAATATTCAGATACGCCGCCGCCTGGTTGTCGTACGTCCAGAAGACGTCGAGGATGCGCCCGTCCGCCAGCACGCCAGGCCGCTGGTCCCAGTAGAAGAACCGGTTCGCCGGATCGTTGCTCACCACCACATGTCCCGGCCAGGATGTCCCGCCGTCCCCGGAGAACATCAGCACCGACGAATGCCGCCAGGTGCTCGTATCGTTGTAGTGTTTGTTCAGCTCGAACTGACAGGCCAGCTCGCCGTTTCGCAGCACCAGGACCGGACCGGTGACCGGCGTCGGCACGTTGTACGGCGTGGTGTCCATCAGCACAGGCTCGGACCACGTCTCGCCGTTGTCGGTCGACCACGCGTGGAATAGACGCGTATCGAGCAGGCCTTCAGTCTGCTCATTGAAGAACGGCAACGACGGATCGCTGTGATCGACCCAGCAGAGCGTCAGCAGCACCCGTCCGTCGGGAAGTGCCGTCGGCACGGCCGCTCGAAAGAGTCCCGGACGCCCCTCGACCGGCGGGGGAACGAACGGAGAGACGGGCGGACTCCAGGACCGCCCCTCATCGTCCGAGCACGTCAGCAGCACGTGTTGGCCGACGGTCTGCGTCTTGGTCGGTCCGCCACGGAATCCACAGAGCCATCGCCCGTTTGGAAGGACGGCGATATTCGCGAACGCGCAGCTCGATCGGGCGGTTCCTTGCCGACCAGGACAAACGATACCGGAAGCGACAAGACGCATCGACACACTCCTGACAAGACGGCTGACGCGCGACTATTTCCGGCAGACAGGTTGTGTCCACGCCACTTCGGTTTCTCCGTCGTAGTGGGGGTATTGCGTCGGCTTCGATGAGATGACCTTCGCTCGAACGTACAGGTCGTCTCCCTGCAGCCGGTAGCTTGCCGTGGTATTTCGCGCCTCATGCAGCACGCGTCCGATGTCCTTGGTGTAGCGTCGCGTGGCTCGCACGGGCTTGCCGTCCTTGTCGGTCACGGGCTTGCTGCTCAAGTCGCAGCCCTTCTTCGTGCCGATGAACTGGATCGTGTAGGTCACGCCCTCGGCCGGATCGACCGCGACCTGCAGCGTCCGCCCGTCGAAGCGGACGTCTTTGAGTCGAACGCCCGTCGAGGCATAGAAGTCCCCCGCCAGCATCGCCTTGGTGATCGCATCCGGCGACAGCTCCTTGGCTCGGGCCGTTACCCAGGACCTGCCCGGGATGGCGTCGCTAACGTCGATTCGCGTGTAAACGTGGGTGTCGTCCGCCCCGACGCCAAAGAGCAGCGGCCCGTCGCCCTTGCTCAGTCGGTGTGCCAGAACGATGTCCCACACCCGGTCGGTGCTGGCGTGCAGGTCGTCGCCGTGGTTCATGCAGTCCGGGCCACCGTTATACACCTCGAAGAAGCGAACGCACGGCGAGGCAAGGATCTCCTCGGCCGGCAGACACCACTTCCAGTTCGGATGGTTCAGGATCGCCACCATGGGCACGCCCGTCTTCTCGCTCTGCTGCCATACCGGGAGCGTGTCGTTCTTGATCGTCGAGGGGATGTCCTTGCCCATGTTGGGCCTGATGAGGGTCCTCAGGTTGATGGCGTTGACGTGGACGGGAATTCCATTGCGCTGACCGGCCGTCTTGAACGTGTCCGTGATCTCCTCGCCCTGGATCATGCGGAACCGCCCGGGCTCATCGTACATCGAGCGGATCTCCGACAATGTCTTGAGCCGGATCATCAGCTTGCCGTTCACGTTTCGCCGCTCGATGTAGTCCTTGCCGAACTTCGCCTCGTATTGAGCGAGCGCGGCCTCGCCGCTTCCGCGCTTGTCGATCGGCTTCCATTTCCCGTCATCGTCGGACAGAACGTTGTGATCGGTCAGCGCCAGGAAGTGATACCCGTGGCTCTTGTACCAGTCGGCTACCATCTCGGGGTAGGCATCCCCGTCGCTCCATTGTGAATGGCAATGAAGCTGTCCCTCCCACCATTGTCCTGCCGGAGCGGGCTGGCCGGCGCAGCCACTGACGCCGATGGCCAGCACGGACAGCAGCACTCCCGCAACGGCAACTCGAAGACCTCGTCTCATCGTGCGTTTCTCCAGAAGAAAGCGGCTCGCGAGTCAAACTGGGCAGTACTGTACAGGGCCCGAGGCAATATGAGAAGCCATCCGCCTTGACACACGGAATGCCCCCGGCTAAAAATGAGAGTTGGCGCTAGCGCCGCTAGCTCAATTGGATAGAGCGTCGGTCTACGGAACCGAAGGTTGCAGGTTCGAGTCCTGCGCGGCGCGTTACATAAGCCATTTCACCGCAGATGTTTCTGGCTGCGTTTCTTCGTTCCGATTCCTCACGAAATGGCATTCTTGCGAAGTGTGACCCCAACTGCGCCCCTCGTGTGCGGTTTCGTGTGCAAGCTGGACCTTCGGACGAGGGTGATCTGATCTTAGCGGTGTCCTTCCCGACAACTCGTGCGCCTTGTACTGCACAGACTTGCACGCGATGCCTATCTGAGCTGTTCGTGGCTTGGGCTGACCCGTTTCTGGTAATCTGCCACCCGCCAACTGGCTCTGTTCTGGGCTTCAATTCGTGCACCTGCTGAGGGCTGTCGCATGAAGGACGTACCCCGTCTCGTCTTGGCTAGCCTCGTCTCCCTTTTCCGCACTCGCTATGGGCTGCACGCGGAGAACCTGGCTCCCCGTCACCAGCTAGCGGTCAACTCGTTCCCCGGGCTTCATCGAAGAGGCTTGCCCTTTCACGCCGAACAAGTTCGCCGGCCAAACAGGCAATGCCGCGGCTTCGCACGAGAGCGCCGCATGAGTTGCCTGTGGTTCCTTTTCCCCGTGGTCTTTCCCGGCTTGGCCACGGTCGGCGTCGCCGAGGACGAAGGAATCGCCTATCCCGAGGAGGGCGCGATCCAACCGCGGCCAAGCCGGGAGATCAAGGCCTCAAACTGGTCCGTGGGCGCCGAGACCATGGACCGCGGCTACACCATCTATGAGAACTGGAAGGACTACCTCGGGCCGCTGGGCGTCAAGAAGGCGCGGATCCAAGCCGGCTGGGCAAGAACCGAACGGCAGCCCGGTGTCTACGATTTCACCTGGTTGGACGCCATCGTCTTCGACATGGTGAAGCAGGGCGTCGAGCCGTGGATGAATCTATCCTACGGCAACCCAATTTACGAGGGCGGCGGGGACATCAGCCTGCGCAGCGGCGTGCCTACCTCGAAGGCCACGTTGGCGGCCTGGCGGAAATGGGTGCGGGTGACCGTCGAGCGATATCGGAAGGTGATCGACGAATGGGAGGTTTGGAACGAACCCAACTACCGCATTCAGCCGGCCGATTACGCCCGACTGCTCGTTCTCACTGCGGAGGCGGTGCGTGCCGTACAACCCAAGGCCACGATCGTGGCATTCGCCTTGGGAAGCCGTGTCGACTACCGATATGCCGACAAAGTGCTGGCCATCGTCAAAGCGCAGGGCAAGCTGGACCTGATCGACCAAATCTCCCACCACCGCCACCAAAGGAATCCCGACGTCGTCGATGCCGAAATCGAACTGCAGACGGTGGTTCGCAAATACTCCGATCGAATCGTGATCCGCCAGGGCGAGGGGGGCTGCCCCTCCGAGCCAAATGCCAG
This sequence comes from Phycisphaerae bacterium, assembly GCA_016927755.1. Taxonomy (GTDB): domain Bacteria; phylum Planctomycetota; class Phycisphaerae; order UBA1845; family JAFGLZ01; genus JAFGLZ01. Next base: position 77,357 of record JAFGLZ010000064.1, on the reverse strand, counting down.
AGGGGCCATGGCCAAGTATTCCTGGACCGAATTGATGCAGGCAAAGCATGTGCTGCGACGCCTGCTGGGCGACCTCGGCCGCGACAAGGAGTCGTCGTGCTTTGCCATCGTCGACATGAAGTATCCCGATCGGATGAACCGAAAGGGACTCCTCCACGCCCGGGACGACATGACAGTGGCGCGTCCCAAACCGGCCTATTACGCCGTGCAGCATCTCACGGCGGTTTTTGACAATCAGGTGGTCAGGCTTCGCGATTTCACATGTGACGCCCCCGCCGAGCCGCCGTTGTCCGTGTACGGTTACCGGCATCGGCCCAGCGGCGGCACAATCGTGACGCTCTGGTTCTGCGGCGACATGCCCACGAATGCGAACAGCAAGACCCCTGTGGATCTCGTGTTTCACGGCGTCGCATTCTCGGATCCGCTCTATGTGGACCTGCGGACCGGCAAGGTCTTCGTCGTGCCCGCGACGAGTTATTCGCACGACGGAACAACCTGGCGATTCCGGCAGATCCCCTGCTACGACTCGCCGGTTCTGCTTGCCGACCGCGCGACCCTGCGGTTCCGCCCTTGAGACAGAAAGACGAGAGACAGAAGAAAACAGTCACCCATCTTGAGGAGGGGTCACACAGCGAGGGCTTCGCCCTGTCCCTAGCGAAAACTTCGTCCTCGTTGATGAAAAGGGACTTGCGTGATTTCCCGCTCGAGGGTGTGTAGGCTGCCATCCACCCGCACCAAGTCCAAGCTTGGCGGACGAAATGGGCGACGTCAGGATCATCATCTGTGTGCTCCGAGCGTTGCTTCTGGAGTCGTGCGACCCTTGCGGCGGATAGGCCGGTATCTGCCCATCGACAAACGCGGGGCCGATCTGCTCTTCCAGATCATCAGCCAACGCTACGAACGCGGCTCGATCGTCTTTCCGTTGGCGGCCGGGACGTACCATCGCGTAGCGCGTGCCCCGATTCGGGCGGATTCCCTCATGGCACCGATAGCCCGAAGGCTGAAGTGCGCCCCCTTTCTGCATGACGGTGGGTAGTAGCTGGCCAGCCGCTGGCAGTCACCTGGCATAAAGCTGGCCTTGGCGCCCCGATAAACGCTGATTTCCTTAGGAAAGTCGCATGGAGAAACGGGACCGGGCGTCCTACGGAACCGAAGGTTGCAGGTTCGAGTCCTGCGAGGCGCGTCACAACGACTTGTTTGCCAAGAAGTTGTACTGTATTGTCCCCTCCAGAGACGTGTGTTTCCCTTTTTGTGGAGCACAAGACGCCGCAACCCGTCGTATCACCGTTAGGTATACCGCTGAGGACGGCGCGGCGGATCAGAAGTCTTTGCTCCTCGGTGGTGTCTGTCATGGGCGCGACGCCTAGAATTCTAGTGCGCGGGCAAGATCGCCCGTCTGATGGCAAGCCAATGGGGACCCCAGCTTACATTCCGAAGCTCGGGCTCATCGCGCGATGCGGTGCGCTCCTGGCCGTCGTCGTTTCTGCAGCGGTGACCCCCATATCACTAGCAGAGGTGAAAGTCACGGGTAAGGTTATCCACGCGGGATTCCCGATTCGAGGAGGCGTGGAGTGCTATCGCCGTGGCATGTGGTGTCCCGTCGTGGTCAGTCTCCAAAACGTCGGCGATGAACACCTGAACGGCCGGCTCGTCCTGCATCAGCGCGACAAGGACGGGGACGTGGTCATTACCGAAAGCGTTGCCACGCTCACGGCAGGAGCACAGCCCCGAGTGTATCGCCTCGATTTCGTGGCGAACCAGCCCTCGGGGGCAGGGACCTTTGTCGTCAGCCTGCACGACGATGATGCCAGGCGGCTGATAAGGATCTACGACGCCAACGGCACGCCACTCGACGCGCTACCCGCTCCACAAGCGATGGAACTGCCCAGCAACACAACGTTGATACTCGACCTGTCTTCGCGCCCTGTAGCGGGGCTGGACGAGTTGGCCGACGACTCGCCCAAGGTCCTGAATCAATCAATGGCGGTCACCAGGATCCTCCCGGCGTATCTCCCCGACCGGTGGTACAGCCTCCAGTCAATCCAAGCCATCGTTTGGGACAGGCCTGACCTCACGGAACTCGCCCCGCAGCAGGTTCGGGCACTCGTGGACTACGTGCAGGCCGGTGGGATCCTCCTCCTGGCGGCAAGCCGGACCGCTGACGCACTGGCGGGCTCGCCCCTCGGCGAGATCCTCCCCGTTGCACTCAAAGGAACTCAGACGGTCGACGTACTCGGTAAGACGTTCGAGAGACTCCTCAAGCCGGATGGATGGGGAAGCCAGATCTCACCCTCCTATAGCCCGCGAATCACAGTGGCAAGCGCCAAGGCAAAGCGTGACGCCTACCCGTTGTGTCCGGAAGACAGCGTCGGTATCGACGCCGTCACACGGGGCCGATGGGGCAGCGGCCTCGTGGTCTTCGTAGCCGCTGACCTGCGTGACCTGTTTCAACAGGGGGGGAACGCCCCGAAGTTCTACAAGGAGATGCTTGGGCTGACGGACCGGGGCAAGGAAGACGAGCAGAACCCCATGACCAGTCGTGTCGACTTGTACAATTACATGCACCGTATCATCGGGTTCGAGGCAGAGGGCGGCGCGCGGCTGGTCTTCGTGGTGTTGCTCGTCGGGAGCTACATCCTGGCCGCCTCGGCGGCCACGTGGGCGTTGCTCCGGCGGCGCGACGCCCTCCAGCACTGCTGGCCGGTATTCGCCCTGGTCGCCATTGCCTGTAGTGTCCTCAGCGTCATGGCCGTCCAACTGGTCAAGGGCGTCGGTACGGATCTCCGCCAGATGTGCATTGTGGACGTTTCGGTTCCGGCGGACAATCGCGGCCCGCTCGATGCGCAGGCGGCGGCCTTCTTCGGCTTGAAGACGAGCATGCATACACGGCTCGACGTTCGCCTCACACCACCGCCGGAGGGTGAGGAATCCCTCTGGCCGCGGCCTTACCTGCAGCCGCTCCCGCCGGGTCGGTTGGACCTCGCCCAGAGCTACGTCGCGCCGGAGCAGTACTACCTTCGCCCGGGGCTCGCGATGATGGAGGCCGTCCCGATCCGCGGCACGCTGAAGCGTCTCCAGGGCTGCTGGTTCGGCCGCCTCGAGGGCGACTTCTCCGCGCTGATCGAGGTCAATGCGGACGGGCGGCTCTCAGAGCGTAGCTGGGTCCGCAACAACCTGGGCTTCGATCTGAGGGATTGCTGGCTGCTCCTTTCCACCACGGATCGGATCGGTGGGACGAACCGAGCGCACGATCCCCGGTGGAGAGCCGGGCAGATCTATGCCTTCCAGATCAAGCAGACGCTTACCGACAGCAAAGAGCCGTACCTAATCGGTGGCAACGAGATACAGCCTGAATCTCAATGGCGTACACTGCGTGACGAGCAGGTCAACTGGGCCGGGAGCATCGGGAGGTTGCTGCCGGGCGGTTGGGCTGGCGGCGGAAGGTCTCGAGACGAGGAAAAGCCCAAGTTCGAGATGGGCCAGTTTCACTCGGCATTGATGCTACTGACCACGCTCGACGAATACGACGAGACGGGAGACAATCGAGGACGCGGCAAGATCGAGGTCGAGCGTTCACACGGAATGCACCTGGATCGCTGCCACCTGCTGACGAGCGATACGGCCGTCATCATCGGATTCGCGGACACGCCTGGCCCTGCACGCCTAGAGGTCCGCCCCGGCGGCGACGAGAACACCGACTGGAATCCGGTTGAGCCTGACGGCCGAAACAGCCATACGATGTTCCGATTCATCGTCCCCGTGCGCAGAGTGGCTGGCTGACAAGGAGGAGGCCCCTTCGTGATCGTCGAGACGATCAACCTGACCAAGCGATACGGCAAGCTCGTCGCCTTGAACAACCTGTGCCTGAAGATCGAGCAGGGCGAGTGCTTCGGATACATTGGTCCGAACGGCGCTGGCAAGACGACGACGATCAAGATCCTCGCCACGCTCCTGCAGCCGACCTGGGGCGAGGCGCGGGTCTGCGGGCATGTCGTGGGTTACGAGTCTCGGAAGATCAGGCCGCTCATCGGCTATGTTCCCGACTTCTTCGGCGCCTATGACGACATGGTCGTCCAGGAGTACCTTGAGTTCTTCGCCTCGGCGTACAACATCACGGGCAAGAAGCGGACGGGCGTCGTCGGCGACGTGCTCGAGCTGACCGACCTGAGCAGTCGTTCGGATGCCCTCGTCGATTCCCTCAGCCGCGGCATGCAACAGCGTCTGAGTGTGGCCCGCGTCCTGCTGCACGACCCCAAGGTGCTGCTCTTGGACGAGCCGGCCAGCGGGCTTGACCCACGGGCTCGCATCGAGATCCGTGAGCTTCTCAAGGAGCTCAAACGGATGGGCAAGACGATCATCATCAGCTCGCACATCCTGCACGAGCTCGCCGAGCTGTGCAATACGGTGGGCATCATCGAGCGAGGCGAGCTGCTCTTCCACGGGACGATCAGTGAGGCCGTCCATCGCGCCCGGGCCGGCCTGAGAATTCACGTCGGTGTCGTCGAGCATCAGGACAAGGCCAACGAGCTCCTCGCGAGGGTCAAGGGGGTCCAAGGCATCGAGGAGAGCGATGGCGTCCTGATCGTTGAGCTCGATGAGAGCGTCAAGGACTACAGCTTCATCGCGGTCCTGCTGCTCAAACACGGATTCAAGCTGCGAGAGCTTCGCGAGGAGCAGATCAACCTCGAGACCGCGTTCATGCGACTGACGAAGGGAGTGGTTCAGTAGGTCATGGCGCTCCGCAGGCGGGACATCGGCACGTGGCTGTGGCGGTTGCTGCCGGGCAACCCGATCTTCTTGCGCGTCATGCACGGGGGCGGACGGCGGATTCGTCATCTGTGGATCCGCGTGGGTTACCTGGGCATCCTCTTCTTCGTCATGTTCATCGGCCTGGTCAGCATGCCGCTGACGGGGGCCCTCGATGATCTGGCCAAGGGCAGTACGCAGGTCTTCCGGTTTGTCAGCATTGCACAGTTGGCGATGATCTGCTTCCTGGCGCCGGTCTTCATGGGCGCGGCCATCACGCAGGAGAAAGACTCCCAGACCTACAACATCCTCTTGAGCACGCCGCTCAGCAACGCGCAGATCGTCCTCGGCTCGCTGATGAGCCGGTTGTTCTTCGTGCTCGTTCTACTGATCGCGAGCGTCCCGATCTACGCCGCCACCACGATGTACGGCGGCGTGACCGTGCGACAGATCCTGCTGAGCACCGGCATCGCCGCCACGACGGCGGTGCTGACCGGGTCCATCGCCATTGCTCTCGGCGTCATGCGCGTGGGCACGCGACGGACGATCTTCTCGTTTTATCTGGCGATCGCGCTCTACCTCCTGGTGGTGGGCGCTGTGGGATATCCCCGCTCGTTTCGTCGGACGGTGCCGGCGATCCGCTATTTCGAACGCAAAGCCGTGCTCGACAAATGGGCCGACGAGGGCAAAGCCCCGCCGCGGGCGACGGCGCGACTCCTAGCGACCGATCCCACTGAGCTTGACGAACTCGTCAAGCGGTGCGTCGACGACAAGGCGTCCGCTACCGAGCTTCTGACGAGACTGCGTCAAGCCGACGGCGTGGCATCGTTCAGGCAGGAGCTGGAGGTGACGTTCTTCGGGTGCCGCCTGGCCCCGGCCAACGCGGACGGCGATCGAATGAGCTGGCTGGCGTTCCTGCATCCGCTGCTCGCCTTGCAGGTGGCTCTCGGTATCGTGAACGCCCCCGCGATGGCCGCCGACGATCCTTGGCCGATCAGTTACTTCCTTACGGCGCCCCACTACGGCTACATGATTGTCACGCTTGCGTCCTCGCTGGTCGTCATCGTCCTGAGCATGTTCTATGTTCGGCGCGGCAGCCACGAGGGGGAGCTTGGGTGGTTTGCCTGGGTGGCCGAGCACCTAGGCACATCGGTGGTCAAGGACGAGCGCCGCCGCAAGCCCAGACGGGTTTGGCACAATCCGGTGGCGTGGCGAGAGGCCGCGACCAAGGCGTCGTTCACCGGACGCGGCACGATGCGCTACTTCATCGTCATCGCCGGATCGGCCTGCGTTGTCATTCTGCTGGCCTCACATGTGGCGGGGTGGGGGTGGTTCAGCCCGTCGGAGCTTCGCTTCTGGTTGACGGGACTGTTCGTGATCGAGTTCGCCCTCATCATGCTGATGGCCGCCAGCAGTGCCGCAACGGCCATCACGCGCGAGCGAGAGGCCAATACAATGGACCTGCTGCTGGTCACGCCGCTGACCAGCGGGTACATCATCCGAGGCAAGGTGCGGGGGCTCGTCAGCTTCCTGATCCCCCTGATCGCCCTGCCGGTCATCGGTCTCCTGATCTTCGCGTTTTACGACCTACTCAGCGGCTCGGCCATTCCGGTCGTCTGGCTGGAGGCGGCGATCGAGCTCGGCATTCTTCTGGTTGTGTACGCGTCGTTCGCCTGCGTCCTGGGGCTCCAGATGTCTCTGCAGTTCCGTCGGACCGTTCCGGCGGTGCTGAGCAGCGTGGGCATCATCATGGCGGTATCGTTCGCACTGGGCGCGTGCGGATACGGCCTCGTGGAGGTGAGCGACACCTACGGCGCGATCGTCGCGCCCTTCACGCCGTTTACGGCCGTGGCTCTTATCGTCAACCCCATCTGGACGCTTGATCTGGAGAGCGCGCAGCCGCACCGACTGGCCGAGGCGAGAGTGCTCATGCCGATCGGCGTGGCCATCGCCGCCGCCTTCTACTCGATGATCGTGGTCGGCATGTACCGCACCATGATCCGAAACTTCGACATGACGGTTCGCAAGCAGTCGGCGTGAGGCCCCAGACTCGGGCGGCGCGAGAAACAGGGGCAGGTCCGAGCCTGGAAACCTGCCCCCATGGGATCTATCGTTTTCGATAGGGTTGAGTACTCAACGAAACAGCTTCTTGATCATTCGACCCATGTTGCGCGTCAGAACGCTCCGCTGGGCGGACTTGAGCTCGGCTCCCGTACCGAAGTCGCCGTCATTTGATCTCACAGGGCCGCCGCCGATCGTGGGCACGCTGATCAGGTTGTAAGCGGTACGGTTCACGTTCGAGGCCTGGATGGTGGGGGAGGTCGCTCCCGTCGACCGGCCCGTGCTCGACGAGGTGAAGGTTCCGGGCGGCTGGAGGCCCGTCCGCCCCGTGTTCGTCGTGAACAGGGCAAGGAGCTCCTCGCTCGTCTGCCCGAACGCGTCGACGACGGGAATCTGCCGTTCGAACTTGGCGGTTTCCGCCCAGGCCAGCATCGCCTGGTTCAGCCACTGGTTGGGACCGATCTGCTGCGAGCGCCCCGTCCGCTTGTTGAGCACCTCGACCAGGCCGCGATCGGCTAGGCGAGCGCTGAACCGCCCCGTGGTTCGCTCGACCCTCAGGCTGAAATTCCACGTACCTCTCTTGCTGAGCGTGGCAACGGGCGAGTCGATCTTGAAGTCGCTCCGCAGGCCGGTGCCCTCGGCGACGCCCGCCCTGACCTCGCCGTAGTCCAACCCGATACGGGTCCGCTTGGTGTTGGCGGTCCGGTGGTATTCCTCGATGCCCGCGAGCGTCATCCGGTCGATCATGACGACGGTGTCGTCGCCAAACTTGAAGATGACGGCCGAGCGAAGCCCGGTGCGGATCTGAACGCCCTCCTGGAACGTGTCGTCAACCTTGACCGATTTCCAGGCCTGGGTATCGGTGCTCTCGGTCCCGATCGGCGCCCACTGGACGCTGCCTTTGACCTTAAGGCACGTCGCGGTGAGTCTCTGGGTGTCCGCGGATTGAGTCGCGGTTGCCGTTGTTGACTGAGAGGCGACGGCAGGTGCGACTAATAGTCCTGCAATAGTCGCGATTGAGGCCGATAAACAAAGAGCCCGCATGATACAGCCCACCTTCCTTAAAGGAACGCCAGGGCTGCTGCGAGCTAGTCTATTATACACTATGAGTTGCAGCCCTGCCACGCGAGTCGAATTTTACAAACTATATATAAGGGACTATCACTAGTCCATGTGTCGCCTGCTTACTGTGCGGTTCGGACGCCGTCGCTGCTAACCGGCTCGGAGCTAAGGAGTAGCAGCAGGCTCCTGGCCGATCTCAAAGGTATCCGTCCCGTAGAGGCCCTGGGTCTCCATGTACTGATCCGCTTTGCTGAGGAGCGCGACCATCTGGCCTCCGGTCAGGAAGCCCCATTCGGTTCCCGAGTCCATCATACCGCGGTAGACCAGTTCCCGGTAGGCATACCGGCGGTCTCCGAGGCCGACGGTGCCCAGGAGCAGGTGATTCACGCCTCCCTTGATCCTGCAGATTCTGCAGATCATGTAGGCGATCGTGCCCCGATCAGCGATGTTCTCAGGTTGCAGGGCCCAGGTCTGTCTGATCAACCCGCGCTGCACGAGAAGGGCCTGGCGTGCCTCCCAGGAGCGAGTCTTGTCGTGGCCGTCGGCAAGGATGAGGATCGCGCGGCAGGCCTCGTCCACGGTGACTACCGGCGCGTCCGCCAGATATGCCTGAAAGCCCATGTCATCGAGCGTCGCAGCGTCCACGGCGACGGGGGTCTTACGTGGATGGGCGCATCCGCAGGCGAGGACGACCGCAAGAGCACCCACGACGAAGGCACGGAGGCGTCTGATTCGACAGAACGTATTGTGAGGCGGTCTTGCCGTCACCCGTTAGAAGCTCCACGTGATGCCGGTGAGAAAGAAGTACCGGGCGGTGTCATCGGAGAAGGCGTCGCCCGGGAAGAACAGGCCGTATCGGGCCGTCCAGCTCAGGTCGCTCGTGAGTCGCCAGTTCACATAGTAGTCCATCTCCCAGCCGAGGTAACCGTTGGGCAGATCGGCCAGATCGTCGGACACGGCGGCGGAGCGATGATGCTTCCAGTACAAGAACCAGTCCGTTCCGACCTCGACTTCTTTTAGAAAGTCGAACTTGTGGAACGGAAAGAACGACGCGCCCGCCCGCCACACGTGAATGTTGCTCAGGCGTGGGGCGAAGCTGAGGCCGGTATCGCGAAACCCAAAGCCTATGAAGCTCGTATCGTCATGATCCTTTCGGTTGCCGCCAACGGCGTCCGTGGGGCTGTCCAGGCGATCGGGGTCGCCGCTGGCAAACATATACTGAAGCATGAACCGGGGCTTCGAGGGCGCGGGCATCAGGTACTCGAGCATGGCCTCCCACGCCCATGCGTTGATGGTGTCGTGGTGGAGGAACCGTCGGTCGCCGAAGCTCCTACCGCCTTCCAAGACCCATTCAGTGCCGTAGCGGACGTTGTCGCTGACGATGGATCCTGTCGATCCCAGGCCGAGGTAGTATGAGTCGTAGTCGTAGTTCTGGAGGACGTCCTCGGGGCTCTCGTCGTTCTTGTCCTCGTTCCAGACCGCATAGAAGAACGGCTTGTGCTGCCGGAGGCCGAGGTATCTTGCCTGGACGCCGAAGAAGTCGCGGTCCGTATCGTGGTAGCCGGGACGGCTCTGATCGATGTCGTTCATGCTCCGGACGGTGTTGCCCATGAGCCCGGTGACCTCGAAATTGTAGAGCTCGCCGGTGAGGGTGACGGCATCCAAGGGCAGTGAGAGGGCGTATCCGGTTCCGAACTCGGTGTATTGCCTGCCGATCTTGAATCTCAGGTCGTAGGGCACCGTCTTCTTGGCGTAGGCCTGCATGGCGCGACGCAGGCTGAAGCCGTACCATCCACGCTCCAGGTTAGGCCCGTCCCAATCGTCATCCTTGCCGTTGGGGCTGTCTCCGGCGTTGAAGTCGATGAAGGAGAACCGTCCGCGGACATAGCCTTCGTGCGTGCCGTTCTCGAAGCTGGTTCGGGCCCACAAGCGGCCGTCGTGACGACGCAGGGTTCGGGAGCTGTTGACACCGTCGTCCCAGAGGAACGTGAAGAAGTTGTACGTGCCGCCGAAGTCGAAGGCGGCGCGCTGATCGATGGTTAGCTCCTGGTCGAGTTGGCGCTGGATTTCGTCCTGGAGGGTCCGCTGCTGCTTGAGGAAGGCGTTCGTTACCTGGGCCGGGGCGGCAGCGCACACCATCAGCACGGCACCCGCCGACAGACGGATAGCGGCCTGCCCCAGCAATCGGCTCATTCGATCCTCGCTCTTACAACGTTAGGGGGGGTCGGCATCGGTCCATGGGCGATTCGGATGCCCATCTTTCGCACAGACCCTTAGTTATGGCTCTGACCGCGGCCATATTCCCATGTTAGATCGGCTCTTTCAAGCGATTTTCACCAGCCTGGCCGGCAATCGCGTTCGAGCCGGGAGCACGCTGATGATACTGTGCAACCCAGTTTGAGGCCAGCGCGGGAGAAGAGCCGCTAGGGCGGATGGAATCCGGGGCTGCGCCAGTTTGGCGCGGGGGCGCTGGCAGCTATGATGGTGGACAGGAGTATCGAGGAGCGCCGACGCCGAGATCGCGGCGCGGTTGGCTCCATCGTGCTCCGGAGGAGCAAGGCTATGTCATTGCGGATCATTGCGGTAATCGTCTCCTTTGGAACCTGCGCCCTCTGCCAGGCGGAAGCGGAGCCATCGGCCGCGGCACCCAAGAAGATCGCGATGTTCCAACTGCGCGGCCCCCTCGTGGAGATGCCGCGGGGCTTGACGTTGAGTCTTCTCGACGAGACGCACGGGACGCTGCGCGAACTGTTGGGGCGATTCGACAAAGCCGGCAAGGACAAGGATCTTGCCGGCGTGATCCTGCTGCTCGAGGAGCCGGTGCTCGGGTGGGCTCAGATTCAGGAGGTCCGGGCCGCGATCGCCCGGCTCCGCTCGGCGGGCAAGGAGGTCCACTGCCACTTGGCTTCGTCTGGGGCAGGTGGGTACATGCTTGCGGCGGCGTGCAACCGCATCAGCATGGTGCCGGGCGGGGGCCTGGACATCGTCGGCATCTCTGCCGAGGAGATCTACCTGAAGGGGTTGCTGGACAAGCTGGGCATCGTGGCGGACATCCGGCACTGCGGGGCGTACAAGGGGGCGGGCGAGCCGCTGACGCGAACGGGGCCGAGCAAGGAGGCGGCCGAGCAGATGAACCGCCTGCTGGGCGACTTCTATGACCAGATGATCGAGACGATCGCGGAATCGCGGAAGCTCCGTCCGGATGAGGCGCGGGCGCTGATCGACAAGGGGCCTCTGACGGCGCGGCAGGCGGCGGCGGGGAACCTGGTGGACGATCTGAGCTATCGACACGAGTTCATGATGAACGTTCAGCGTAAGTGGCAGGGGGCTGAGCTCGCCAAGCGGTATGGGCGCGAGAAGAGTCCGGAGCTGGACCTGGCCTCGCCGTTTGCGTTCTTCAAGCTGTTCAGCGAAATGATGAAGCCGACTGCGAAGAAGGCGAAGAACACGATCGCGCTGGTGTACGTGGACGGGATGATCACGACGGGGCGCAGCTCGGAGACACTCTGGGGAGATATTATCGTCGGTAGTAGCACGCTGCGAAGCGCCCTGCTGAAGGCCGCGGGTGACGGGGACGTCAAGGCGGTGGTCCTGCGGGTCGATTCGCCGGGCGGGTCGGCGCTGGCGAGCGACATCATCAGCGAGGCGACGCAGGTCGTGCGCAAGGCGGGCAAACCGCTTGTCGTGTCGATGGGGAACATCGCGGCGAGCGGGGGTTACTACGTTTCGGCGCGGGCGGAGACGATCTTCGCGGAGGCGGGCACGCTGACGGGCTCGATCGGCGTTGTCGGGGGCAAGATCGCGCTGGGGGGGCTGTTCGAGAAGATCGGCATCAGCACGCACACGTACAAGCGCGGTCGGAACGCGGACCTGTTCAACATGACGAGGCCGTTTGACGAGGGCCAGCAGAAGGTGGTCCAAGACCTGATGGACGACGTATACGGTCAGTTCAAACGGATCGTCGTGTCGGGCAGGGGCGACCGGCTCAAGGGCGACATCGACGAGCTGGCGGGGGGACGCGTGTACACGGGCAGGCAGGCTCTGGCCAAGGGGCTCGTGGACAAGCTGGGCGGACTCGACGACGCGGTGCGTGACGCGGCCGAGCGGGCGAAGCTGACCGATTACACGGTTCGGGTGATGCCGAAGGCGAAGACGCTGTTCGATTACATCAACGATGCGTTTGGTTTTCAGGATGAGGATGAGGACGTCTCCTCGGCTTCGGAGATGATGCTGATGCGTCGGATGGCTTCGGAGTCTCCGCTGGCGGGGCTGCTGCCGGTGATTCGGGAGCTGGCGCCAGACCAGGCGCGGGCGGTGGCTCGCATGCTGCTGAGGATATCGATGCTTCGTCGTGAATCGGTGCTGGCGGTCACGCCGAATGAGTGGGTGATCAGATAGGGAGCGGAGGAACTCACATTGGCATTGCGCGACGTCTTGGTGGTCGGGGGCGGATCGATCGGGGAGAGGCACCTTCGTTGCTTCCTGAACACCGGGAAGGTCCGGGCGTCGCTTTGCGACGTGAACGCCGACATCCGCGAGCGGCTGGCTCGTCAGTATGACATTGCCGGCGTCCATGCGGACTACAACGCCGTTGACCTGTCGAGCTTCGACGCGGTGGTGATGTGCACGCCGGCGAACCTGCACATCGCGATGTCTCGACGGGCGGTCGAGGCGGGGTGCGACGTTCTGTGCGAGAAGCCGTTGAGCACGAGCCTGGGCGGCGTTGACGAACTGGCCGAGCTGATCGAGCGGCAGGGGGTGGTGTTCTCGGTGGCGTACGTGCTTCGGGCGATGCCGCCGATGGCGGAGGTGAAGCGTCGGATCGACACGGGCGAGATCGGCGAGGTGATGAGCGTGACGGCCACGTCGGGGCAGCACTTCCCGACGTATCGTCCGGCGTATCGCGAGATCTACTACAACAACCGGGCGACGGGCGGGGGGGCCCTTCAGGACGCGGTGACGCACGGGCTGAATTTCGTCCAGTGGTGCATGGGCCCGGCGGCGAGCGTTTGCTGCGAGGCGGACCACCTGGTTCTGCCGGGGGTGGAGGTTGAGGACACGGCGTCGCTGCTCTTGCGCTTTGCGAACGGACGGGCTATCTGCACGATGGCGCTGAACCAGTTCCAGACCAATAACGACTTCCGCTACGATTTCGCGGGGACGGAGGGGACGCTGCGGCTGGAGTCGCCGCCGATGCGCGTGGGCGTGTGCAAGGACGAGCAGTGGATCTGGTCGGAGGCGCGGACGTTCGAGCGGGACGACTTCTTCGTGTTCCAGGCCGAGGCGTTTCTCAAGGCGATGGAGAAGGGCGCTGCGCCGCTGTGCACGCTCGAGGAGGCGGCGGACACGCTGCGGACGATCCTCGGGGCATTGGAGTCGGCGGAGCAGGGGGGTCGGGTGTCGGTGGGGCGTGCGTCGGGGGGTGGAGGGTGAGCCCGCGGGGTGAGGGCTTTGGCCTGTCTGGCGGTTGGGTTCGGGTATCACATCTAGGGTCTGGTGCTTAGGGCTTACAGTCTGCGGGATGTGGGCGGGACGGGGATGTGTCCCGAGATGTCGCGGTATGCCGCGGAATGCGGGCCATCCGGGGCTCGGGGGTTGGGTGATGTCTCGGAATGCCCTGGGGAAACGTCGAAACGTCGACAAGTCGAGACGTCGACATCGGAGCGGGGCGGGAACGATGTCTCGGAATGTCTCGAAATGTCTCGGAATGCAGCGGGATGCGCTGTTTTGCCGCGATTTGGGGCCTCGCCTGGCTTGGCCGTGACGCGTCGGGGCTGGGATCACGGGGGAACGAGGGGGCGGGGGCCGGTCGATGTCGCGGAATGCCTCGAAATGCACCGCTTCTTCGCGGCCCAGGGCCTGTGGGATGTCGGCGGGATGGGGGGGGGCCGGAGATGTCGCGGTATGCGGCGAGATGCGGGCCATCCGGGGTTCGGGGGTGGGGGTGATGTCTCGGAATGCCCTGTCGAAACGTCGAAAAGTCGAAACGTCGAAACATCGACATCGGAGAAGGGTGGGCGATGTCCCGGAATGTCGCGGAATGCCCCACAATGCGCTGGAATTCACCGTTTGCGCGCGATCTCCGGCATGGTCTGGCTTGGGCGTGACTCGTCGGACGGGCTGGGCGATGTCTCGGAATGTCCAGTGGAAACGTCGACAAGTCGACAAGTCGAGACGTCGACATCGGAGAGGGGTGGGGGGGATGTCCCGGAATGTCTCGAAATGTCTCGGAATGCAGCGGGATGCGGTGTTTTGCCGCGATTCTGGGCCTCGCCTGGCTTGGGCGTGACGCGTCGGGGTTGGAGTGACGGGGGAACGGGGAGGCGGGGGGCGGCCAATGTCGCGGAATGCCTCGAAATGCGCCACTTGGCGGTCTTGGCGCGTGCGGAGTCGCTGCCTGCATGCGGCGGATGGGACTGATATCGGGCGGAGGAGTGAGCGGACATCGGGCGCAGTGGGTCCGGCCGTATGAACTTGGGGGGTGGAGGTTGGGGGTTCTCGCATGGTGTCCTCCGGGCGAGTGGGGTGGTGAAGGCTTTCCAGGGTCTCCATGCAGGGACAAGGGGGTCGGCGCGCTGTTGGGGCGGGGAGGAACAGTGACAGGCGGGAGGGCTGGCTGGGGGTGAGGAGTCCCCACCGGCATGCATGCGATGCCAAGGCAAGACCTACTTGGAAATACGTAAATAGGGACTGTCTTTCTTTATGCCCTATTTATGCCAAGGCAGGCCACGTGCCAACGCAGCGAATCATCGCCGGGTGGCGTTCACCGGAAGCGTACAGAAGGACAGCAAGATCAGCGCGGTGTACTGGTCGAAGTGAAGCTTGCGGTTGTGGGCCTTGTCCCGCTCGCCGGCATGGTCGTGCAGCGTGGCCAGCATCGGCAGCAGACGCTTGAAGTACTTCAGGGTGCGGAGCGGGCCCTCCTGGGTGTCAGCGTTGGGCGTCTGTGCCATACGGAAGCATACACCACAACCCGTCGGCGCGCAAGTACAGTGTGGCGCGACAAAGTACAGTCTCGCTTGGATCGCCGCCGTATACTATCAGCCGGGCAAACGGAGTGCCGAACGGAGTTGGGACTGTCCCTATTTATCTGCGAGCATGCGTCGCTACTGACAAACCACCAGTACTACCCCGACATGTCGTTGCAGACGGGTGAGGCGTTACCGTAAAACTCGATCCAATAGAAGCAGGTATGTGGGCAGGTTGAACTCGGCATGCTGCTTTCTCCTCCCGGCCTTATACATGACAGCAGAACCTACATGGACCAGTTCCTCCTTCGACATATAGTAATATCTTTCGAGGATATTATGTGATATTCTAGCGTCGAGCTGGGCTGCAAACTCAATGAACTTACTCAACGCACCAGCATCGATCCTTCTGATGGTGACCTGGCCACGTGTTATCTTCCCTTCGCAAATCCACAGAGACATCAATACGTACATAGCCAGCACTAGCTCAGCAAACTCAACGAAGTCCGGTTTCTCAATGGTGAGTCGAGTGACAAACGTATCATAGAATGTTTTCGGCAATTGGACGGCAGCCAAACGATTGGCAACAAGCTCCGTGAAGTAGTGGCTCGGGTTCGAAGAGATCGCGGTGGCGATGGCCAACTCGTTCGCCAATGATTCCAATACCTCAATCTTCCTTGGGACTGAGGGGAGTTTGACCACGTACTCAGCGGCTAGGAATTCCTGCAGGGACTTATGTGCAAACTCGTACGCCTGATAGCCGGTTTGGATGAACAGCCCGGTGTGACTCTCAAGCTCGCTGACGACTAGGGTCCGTTGATCTGGCGGTAGATCGAAATTTCTGCAGATGCTTGTGTATGCTTCGGCAAACTCCTCACGTCCAAAGACGGTTTGGCGTGTGGTGGTAGTGAAGTGGTACGCGAGATGGCTGAGGAACTCGAATTTCCTATCGGCCTCGAATTTGGCATACCGGGAACGCCGCTTCACCGATCGCTGTTCGTCCCACTCCTCCAGGAGCAAGCCGACAATCTTGCGATAGATTGTCTTGGGCCGGTCTGGTATCCTTCCGATGCGTTCATAGATAGCGCACAAATGGGCCAGTGAGAGCGGTTTGATCACGGTGTCAGAAAAGGGGGTACTGGAAACATCCTGCAAGAAGTGCTGGGCATCGGATTCGTCCGCAAGCCAGTTTTGGGCGAAGGCGGCAATCTGGCCTTGGGTAAGGGGGGCGATCTCAAAGACGTCAGCTCCGTCAACGCTGTAGGTGAATTCGCCGCTTCTAGATGTCAGGATGACCTTGGCATTTCTCAGCTCGTGCGAGAGCAGCCTGATTTCGCTCAGAATAGCCTCCCGAAGGTCTGGGTTTGGGACTTCATCGAAGCCGTCGAGTATTATAATGGGCCTTAGTGTGTCGAGGAAGGATAGAAGTGCGTGAAGCAGGACGATGTCGTCATCGGAGTCCAGCGGATTGGTCAAGTGGAACCGCATGGACACTATCTCGCTCAACGCATGAAAGAGAACTTGCTTGCCTTCGAGCCGTGTGTTGATCTCGCGGAGCCTTAGCAGGAGTGGAATCGTGTATGGGCGAGCGGGG
Source organism: Phycisphaerae bacterium (assembly GCA_016927755.1). GTDB lineage: Bacteria > Planctomycetota > Phycisphaerae > UBA1845 > JAFGLZ01 > JAFGLZ01. The sequence goes on along the minus strand of JAFGLZ010000064.1, from coordinate 60,926 downwards.
GCTGGCTGAGAGGAGAAGAAGGCTGAGCAGAGTTTCTTCATGGAGGTGGTCTTTCCGGCTCCGGGTGGGCCGAGGATTATAGTATGCGCCGGAGAGTCGTAGATTGCCTGAGTGAGCGGCTTGACGTGAGACCTCTCCACGGAATCGAAGTGGGAACGCAGGGGGGTCAGATAGGTGTCGAGTTCGATGTATATGTCATCGACCTTCTTTTGACTGCGCAGGTCATTGAAGCCGACGTGCTGCGCCCACGCTCTTACAGAATCTACATGCCGAGACAAGGTGGCGCATGTCTCGTCCTCCGAGACCGCGATACTGCCCGAAAGCTGCTCAGCCGAGGTCAAGGCTAGTCTGGCAACCTCTTGGCCGGAAAGGGACTTCTTCTGGGCGGCGGCCTTCTTTGCCTTAAGCCGGCGTTCATTGCGCTCCGCTATCCGCCTCGCGAGAATGTCCCTAGCAATTGAGACAGCAGATCCGATCAGCGTCTTCGCAACATACTCAATCATGTCTGAGGGCCTCAGGACTTCAAGATGACAACGAGTAGGTGGATCCGCATGAGATGGACGAGTGCGTGTTCTTCCCCCAGCAGGTTGGGTCTGGTTATTCGCCGGAAGGGACAATAGGGCTCGTCTTCCCAACAGCTTGCCGTTGAACCGAACACGCATCGCCGCATGCTATGCGGGTTACCACGGAAACCTCCCAGCCAAAGCCCGTCCAGCGGCCGAGGGGGGCCGGACAGTCTGCGGTTAAGCGTCTGAGTATAGATCATCGTGGTCGTGATGTCGTCAGGGTCAGGAGAATCTCTGACGGTCGGGATATGGCAACCGCCCGCAAGCACATAAGTGGCGAAGGAATGTCTGTGAGCGCGAGCGGTGGCCAGGTGGATTGCTGGGGGCAGGTAGCCAAGCGTTGCGACCAGGCGGTGGAACTCGGCTTTTTCGTCGCTGCTCGAGGGTGAGCGCCACTCCCGGGTTAGCTGCTCGATGGCGTGGGGCTCGTCGAAGGGGCTGACGAGGACCTGTTTCCACCCTGCCGATCTGCCCAGGCCCTGGAATCGGCCGGTGATGATGGTCGGCGCGTCGGCCAATTGCCGGACGAACTCGGCGGCCATGGCCGCCTCTCGGGGGCCGTCGACGTTTTCGATCAAGAGCAGCGCTCGGGGTTGGGTCAGATGCCCGGCGAGGGCTTCCCATGGCGTGACGCGGGGACCGGTGGCGAGGGAGAGCTCGTCGCAGACGTCACGGCAGATTCCATCGGCGTCGCGGGGGTCGTCGGCGGCCAAGACGATGCGGACGCTGCCGCCCGGGAAGTGATCAAGGTGCGTGAGGATGAACTCCTCGGCGAGGTAGGACTTGCCGACGCCGGGCATGCCTTGGAGGGCGCCGATCGCGACGGTTCTGCGTCCGGGCGAGGCGTCGAGGAGCGTGTCGCGGAGGTCGTCCAGCTCGGGTTGACGCCCGACGAAGACTCGCGAGGCTTGGGCTTCTTGCTGAAGTTTCTGGGCGAGTCGGGCACGTTCTTGCTCGGCGTTCAGGCGCTGGCCGGCAGGCGTCCAGAGGGTGAGGCAGCCGTCGGGGGCGGCCTGGTAGACGGCGCCGGTGCGGTACCAGTGGCCATTGGGGGACCAGCCCCAGAACTCGAGGTCGTAGCGGAGGGGGCGACCTTCGTCTGTCAGGTACACGTCGATTGTGTGGAAGGCGTTGATCCATCTGTCGCCGTCGTCGCCCTCGTAGAGGCTGCCGGCGGCGAGGGCTTGGAGGCGGCGGTCGGGGTCGCTACGCAGTTCCGCGAGCGTGTCGTGCTGGTGGCCGTGGAGGAGCAGGTCGACGGTGTCGGCGAGCTTGTGGAAGCAGTCGGTTCCGTCGGCGAGATCGGAGAGGGGGTGGTGGATCAGGGCAAGGCGGAAGCCGGGCAGGGGCCGGCCGCTGTCATCATTTGCGAGGAGGTCGGCTTGTCCGGCGGTGAGTAGGAGCTTGGCGGCGTCGTTATCGTCGCCGCAGAGCCAGGCGGAATCGAGCCCGAGGATGTGGACGGGGAACGGGAGGGCGAGGTCGGTTGGGGTGTGGCGGTATCCGAGGCGGCCGTGGGGACCGGCGGAGGGGAGGAGATCGGGGCGGGCCATGTCCTCGGACAACCAGGTCCAGAATGCGGCGGTGCGTTTGTGGATGGCGTCTCGCCAGGTCGCTCTCGCGCCGCGTGGGGTCTTGGCACCGCCCATCCAATTGGACAATTCGGTGCCGGCCTCGGCGGGCAGTGCACGTATCTTTCGCCAGGCGGGCTCTTGTTCCTTGCGGTTTACGTCGTGATTGCCGGGGACGACGAAGAGTCGGTCGGGGGCGATATCCAGCGCTTCGAGGAAGTCCTTGAATCGGGCGGTCGCGGCCTTGTATTCGTCGGCGAGTCCCCAGTCGGCGACGTCGCCCGTGAAGCAGAACAGGTCTACTTTGGTGGTGGCGGCGATCTGCCGCAGCAGGTCGAGGAAATTGCTCGCGAGGACTCGATGCCGACCGGCCATGCCGAGGCGGATCTTGGCCTTGCGGTCCTCGTCCATCCAGTCCAGTGCGATGCGCTCGTGGAGGTCGGAGATGTGCAGGATTCGCAGTCGGTGTGGCTCCACTGGCTCGCTCTCAGAGGTCGATGGTGCTCAAGATGAGGTGAAACCTCTGCGATTAGACTACAGGGATGCCGCAGACAGATCAACCTTGCGCAGATATGTCCTCTGTGGCAGTGCAAAGGGAACTCGAGGTGTTCGGTGGCGCCGTTTTCGGTGAGTGAGCTTCGCGGTGTATTCGGGAAGGCGTGGCTGAGCATGAGATGGGACTTCTGAAATGGAACGAAGCACGGGTCCGCGGAACGCCGCGCTGATTTGGAGCGGTGCATCTCGCTGACCGGCTGACCGTTGAGTGGGGACGCTCTCGCTGTGCGGACCCATGCCACCCCCCCGTCGCCGTCCTGAGCCGACAGTGCGTTCGTCGCCCGGCGGGCGTTGATGCCGCGCTTCGCTCGTGATTCTTCATTCCGAGGTCGTGCTGACTTGGCGCGGGGCTTGCGAGCGATGAGTCAAATGGGGACAAGCCGTCCCCATTTGACTCAGGCCCGCGGCCGGACGGCTCGTATGCGTTACACCTTTTCCGGTACGACGAACGGCGCGCGGTAGACTCGCGTCAACATGCGGTTGGCTTCGTCGTCGTTCTTGACCTGTTCGGTCTTCGTGTCGATCTCGAGCACGCGGTTCACACGGGCGGCGGTGAGCGCGTAGTGGGAGAGGGCGGAGGAGTAGTGCCCTTCGCGCGCGGGCGCGTTCAAGCTCTCGGGCTTGCGGGTGCGCATGCAGTCGATGAAGTTCAGGAAATGGTCGCCGCCCTGGCTGTTTTCCTTGACGAGCTTGCCGGTGGCTGTGTCGCCCTTATATGCCTTGTAGCCGGAGTAGCTCGGGAAGGACATGTAGCCCTCGGAACCATAGAAGATGACGCCGAAGGTCGTGCCGCCCGACTCGTCATTCGTGTACCAGGGACGCACCTCGAGCGTCATCATCTTGTCCTTGCCGTCCGGGCCCTTGAACATGAAGGAGCTGGACGAGACGTTGAAGACCTCCTTCGCGTCGTCCCAGAGGAACATGCCGCCCATGGAGGCGCACCGGTAGGGGACGTCGACGCCAAGGCCCCAACGGGCGGCGTCGAGCTGGTGGACGCCCTGGTTGCCGATGTCGCCGTTTCCGTAGGCCCACACCCAATGCCAGTAGTAGGGGACGTAGATGCCTTCGTTCTTTTCGTTCAGCATGAAGGGCTGTTCTTGGGCGGGTCCCTGCCAGATGTTCCAGTCGAGCTCCTTGGGGGGGTTGCCGGGATGGGCCTTGCCGATGGACGGACGCCACTTGTAGCACACGCAGCGGGCCATATAGACGTCGCCGATGAAGCCGTCCTTGAGCAACTTGATGCCTTCCTGGAAGCCGGCACTGCTGCGGAGCTGCGTTCCGTGCTGGACGATGCGGCCATACTTCTTGACCGCGTCGATGACCTTGCGGCCCTCGTAGATGTTGTGTGTCATGGGCTTTTCGACGTACACGTCCTTTCCCGCCTGGCAGGCCCAGATGGTGGCCAAGGAGTGCCAGTGGTTTGGCGTGGCGATGGAGATCGCGTCGATGTTCTTGTCCTCGATCACGCGGCGGAGGTCTTGCTCGACCTTTGGCGCGGGCTTGCCGCGCTTGGTGAAGTACGCCTCGCTGCGGGGTTTGAAGAGGCGCGAGTCGGGGTCGCAGAGCGTCGTGACTTCGACGCCGTCGAGGGCGGAGAAGCCGCTCAGGTGCGACTTGCCCCGGCCGTTGATGCCGAGCACGGCGATCCGGATCCGATCGTTGGCCCCGGCCCAACTCGTCTTGGACGTACCCAGGAGGAGGCCTGCCGTGGTGGCTGCCGTGCCCTTCACAAACCCTCTGCGCGTGACCTTATCCATCGTGTTCACCCTTAGCTGATGTAGCCGAGATTCCCCATGTTGACCTGGCCGCGACCATCACGGTCAGGCTGATTACCAGGATACACGTGCAAACGGGCGGCTTCAAGGGCGGTCGGATCATGAGGGCCCTTGTGGGTGAGCGATGGAAACCTCTCAACTTCCTAAGCCGGACCGAGTAAGGCTATCGTGCCCGCAGGGGCCCCGGCAATCTCGCGCAGTATTCGTGCGAGCGAACTCATTAGCTAAGCGGATCTCATTTGACACCTGTGAGAGGAGCAAGGCATGATGAGCTTCAAACGGGAGGAGAATTCCATGGAGATCATCCGCCCCGAAGAGATTATGGTGAGCCATCCCGAGCATGTGCGGCTGGACCACGATCCCGCCTATGCCCTGGGGTCGGCGTATGTCGCGGACCACTTCTGCCCGATTACCGAGGCGGCGATTCCGATCATCGACCGCGGCTTCATGCACGCAGACGCGGTCTACGACGTCGTCAGCGTGAGCCGTGGGGCGTTCTTCCGGCTGGAGGAGCATCAGGCGCGGTTTGCCCGGGCGTGCGATGCGATACGGGTGCGCAACCCGTTCGATCGGGAGCAGGAGGCGGAGATGCTCCATGAGCTGGTGGCGAGGACGGGTCTGCGTGACGCGTACGTGTGGTGGACGGTCACGCGGGGGCAGCGGCCGCTGGGGCGGAGCGAGATGGTGGACGCGGGGAGGTTCGAGAACCGGTTACTGTCCTGAAAATAGGGTCTGTCCCTATTTAAGGAGATGGGGAATGAAGAGGCGTGAGTTCCTGATCGGCTCGGCGGCGAGCGTGGTGGGTGTTGCGTGCCGTGGGGAGGAGCGGGGTGGGGCGGACGGGGGCCGATCGCCGAACGTGCTGATCATCTTGGTCGATCAGTGGCGGCGGTCGCGGTGGACGCCGCAAGCTCGGACGCCTTCGGTGAGTCGTTTGGCGGCTCGGGGTGTGTCGTTCAGTAATCACTTCGTGAGCACGGCTCCGTGCTCGCCGTCGCGGGCGTGTCTGTTGACGGGGACGTTCACCAAGCAGAATGGGATGCTTGGCAATTGCGACTTCGTGGAGGGGCAGGCCAGTCTCGACCCGAGGATCCCTACGCTGGGGCATGTCTTCGGCGAGAACGGCTATCGGACGCCTTACCGGGGCAAGTGGCACCTGACGCGAGGGGTCAACCGCCCGTCGCCGGACCCCTTGATGCGTTACGGATTCGAGGGGTGGCGCCGACCCGACGCGCTGATCGGCGGACTGCCGAATTGTGGCAAGCTTCTAGATCCCCTCTACGCGGACCAGTGCGTGGCGTGGCTGTCGGACTCCAAGAACCACCGGCGGCCGTGGTTCCTGGTGTCGTCGCTGGTCGATCCGCACGATGTCTGCGGCTGGCCGCGTTTTTGCCCTCGGTCGCTGGGCAAGGAGATCAGGACGGATGCGCCGCCGGGGAATTGGCGGGACGACCTTGCCGGCAAGCCGCGGGTGCAGCGGGATTTCCTTGTGAGCTACCGCAGCATCGGGGGGGCCGTGGACGAAGACGACCCGGATGCATGGCGGAGATACCTTGACTACTACACGTACTGCATGGAGTGTGTGGACGTCCAGATAGGCCGGATTCTGGAGGCCCTTGATGCGGCGGGACAGACGAAGAACACGATCGTGGTGTTCACGTCGGACCACGGGGAGATGGGGGGATCGCATCGACTTCGGACCAAGGGCAATTTCGCGTATGAGGAGGTCATGAACGTCCCGCTGATCGTCTCGTGGCCTGGCGTGCTGCCTCAGGGGGTGGTTACGGACGCGCTGGCAAGCAATGTGGACGTGATGCCCACGCTGTGCAGCCTGGCGGGCTTGAAGATTTCGCACTACATGCCGGGCGTGGATCTGTCGCCGGTGCTGAGGGATCCGGGGCAGGCGGGAGGCCGTGAGGAGGTACTCTATTACACGGATGCGCAAGGGGCGTTGCTGTTCGCCAGGACGATGGGGCGGGGGGGCAGCGGCAACGATCCCGCCCACGTGCGGACGATCCGGAATCGACGGTGGAAGTACTCGCACTACTATACGCCGGGCGGCGATGCGGAGGAATCTGAATTGTACAACCTTGCGGACGATCCGCTGGAGATGTCGAATCTGGCGAATGACGGGGGCTACCGGGCCAAGGCCAAGGAACTGCATGCGCACTTGATGGAGCGGGAGAGCCTGTTGCTGAAGGAAGGGCCGAGCTATCGCCCGGCGAAAGCGCGCTCTTGAAGAAGTAAAGAAATAGGGACTGTCCCTATTCATCGAAGGGGCGACCATGAATCAGGTAGTGAGTCGAGTCGTTGTATTGTTGACGGTGTTGCTGGTTGGGACGGCGCCCAAGAGCCTTGCGGCTGGAGTAGACAAGGATGCCGAGGCCATGGCCAGGGGCGTGACGATCTATCGCGACGGGTACGGCGTGCCGCATATCGACGGGCCGACCGACGCGTCCGTGATCTTCGGGTTCGCCTATTGCCAGGCAGAAGACTTCTTGTGGCAGATCGAGGACTCCTACATCCAGGGGCTGGGCAGATACTCCGAATTGCACGGAAGCAAGGAACTCGAGACGGATCTGCTTGCGCGGACGTTCGAGATTCCTCGCCGTGCCCGTGAGGAGATCGAGACGATCGATCCGGAGAGCCGCACGATGTGTCGGGCCTTCGCGGCGGGGCTGAACTACTTTCTGGACAAGCATCCCGACGTCACATTGCGTCTTCTCGAGCGGTTCGAACCGTGGCACGTACTGGCTGGCTATCGCGCCATTGTCTTGAAGATGGTCTATAAGGGGCCGAGGAAGTTGTCGACCGAGGGATCCGCGCGGGCGTACGGGCCGGCGCAAGACGCAATCGGCAGCAACGCCTGGGCCATCGCGCCGAGCAAGACCCGGTCGGGCAATACCATGCTTTTTGCGAATCCCCATCAGCCATACTACGGCTTCGGGCAGTTCTACGAGGCCCATCTGCGCAGCGGCGAGGGCTGGAGCTTCTCGGGCGGGACGTTCTTCGGGAGTCTGCTGCCAACCATCGGGTTCAATGAGTACCTCGGCTGGTCGTTCACGGTCAACAACCCGGATTCCGGGGACACGTGGATCGAGATCTTCGACGACCGGGACCGCCCGTTGAACTACCGCTACGGTGACGGTTATCGAACGGCCACGGAGTGGAAGGACGTGATCGCGGTCAAGACCGGCAAGGGCATGACGATCAAGGAGTATACGCTTCGAAAGACCCATCACGGTCCCGTCGTCAGGCATATCGGCGGCGATAAGTACCTCTCGGCGAACGTCGGGAAGCTGCACGAGGCGTTTCTTGCGCGGCAGACGCTCAAGATGGTCCGATCGCGCAATCTGGCCGAGATCAAGCGAGCGATGGAAGGGATGGAGCAGCACCTGTTCAACATGATCTACGCGGATCGGGACGGCAACATCTACTACCTCTACAACGGGATCGTGCCGCGACGGGACCCGCGATTTGATTGGTCCCACTCCGTGGACGGAACGGACCCGAACACGGATTGGAAGGGCGTCCACAGGCTCGATGAGATGCCGCAGGTGCTCAATCCGATCTCGGGCTTCGTGCAGAGCTGCAATCAGTCTCCCTTCACGGCCACCGACGACGGCAATGCCTACCTCGGTGATTTTCCCGGCTACATGGTCGCGCCGGAAGAACAGCTCTCGGACAAACGTCGCGCGAAGGTGTCGCGGTATCTACTGAGGGGGCTGAAGGACGTTACGTACGAGCAGTGGCTGGAACTGATCTTCGACACGACGATCTATTGGGCGCTGACAGAGTTGCCCAAGTTCGAGCGGAAGCTGGAACGATTGAAGCAGACTGACGCGGCCCTAGCATCGCGGGTCGAGCCGTACATGAAGCACTTGCTCGACTGGGACTGCCGCGGCGGCGTCGACTCGACCCAGGCGACGCTGTGCCTGGCTTGGTGCGAGGAGATGTATGGATCGGGATACGGCATGAGCGAGAAGCTGAAGCAGGAATTCATCGGCAACCCCGCCCGCCAATTGGAGGCGCTAGTCGCGGCAGCCGAGAAGTTGCGCGGCAACTTCGGCACCTGGAAGATTGCCTATGGCAAGATCAACCGACTTCAACGGCACGCCAACGTGGCCGACTTCTACAAGATCCCTTTCAACGACAAGCTGGCGAGCCTGCCCTCGGCCGGACTGCCGGGCCCGGTCGGCGCGGTCTTCACGCAGTACTTCACGCCGTCAATCCCGTTCGTCAAACCGATGATGAAGCACTACGGCGTCGTGGGCAACAGCTACATGGCTGCCGTCGAGTTTGGCAAACGGGTCCGGGCCAGGACGCTCGTTCAGTTCGGGGCGAGCGGTGATCCTAAGTCCCCGCACTTCTTTGATCAAGCCGGATTGCTGTCTCAGAAGAAACTCAAGGAGATGCCGTTCTACTGGGAGGACGTCAAGGCCGCGGCCAAACGGGTCTATCATCCCGGTGATCCCGACTGATCCGCCGATGTGTGCCCCGCGGAGGCTCTCTTGGATCACGGGGAGGGGGCACACGGAACCCGGTCTGCAGCCGGTTGCTCGGCTACGCCTATAGTCAGATTGTGCTCTCAGGGCCGTATCTGGCTTCTGTGTGGGCGATGGCGCGGTATCGGGGGTGGCTTCGTGGGAGACGACACGCGATCGGATTCTGTAAAGCCTTCCAAGAAAACACATTGCGTGTAGACAGTGCGAAAAAAAGGTTCCTGACACCTTTTTTGCGCTCATGCTTTGGGCTTGAAGCTGAGGGCTTGGGCTTGGGTCCAGACGCCGGGGATGGTGGTTTGGCACTTGGGGCATTTGCCGTCGGTGATCTTGTTCTGTCGGATCATGAAGCCGCGCCGCTCGATGACGGGCGTGTGGCAGGAGTGGCAGTAGGTGTTCTCGCCTTCGTTCCAAGGGACGTTGCCGACATAGGCGTAGCGGACGCCGGCGTCGAGGGCGATCTTCCTGGCTCGTTCGACGGTCTGGACGGGGGTGGCGGGGAGGTTCTTGACGCGGTAGGTCGGGTGGAATCGGGTGAAGTGCATGGGGACGTTGGGGCCGAGGTTCTTGACGACCCACTTGGCCATCTTGCCGATCTCGTCGGGCGAGTCGTTGAGCGTCGGGATGATCAGGATGACGAGCTCGGTCCAGATGCCCGTCGAGGCGAGGACCTGTAGGGCGTCGAGGACGGGCTTCAGCTTGGCGGCGCACATCTTCTTGTAGAAGTCCTCGGTGAAGGCCTTCAGGTCGACCTTGATTCCGGTCAGATGGGCGCAGAGCTTGCGGAGGGGTTTCTCGAGGATGTAGCCATTCGAGATGGAGACGCTGCCGAGGCCGTGCTGGCGCGCGGCGGCGGCGGCGTCGTGCATGAACTCGTAGTAGATCGTGGGCTCGCTGTAGGTGTAGGCGATGGTGTGGCATTGATGCTGATTCTGGACGCCCTTTACGAGCTCGACGAAGCGGTCGGGGGTCATGGGGCGGCTGGGGACCTGCTCGGGGCGGAACTGGCTGATCTCCCAGTTCTGGCAGAACTTGCACTCCATGTTGCATCCGGCGGTGGCGATGCTGGCGGCGGTGGTGCCGGGGAGATAGTGGAAGAGGGGTTTCTTCTCGATGGGGTCGACGTTGAGTGAGCAGAGGGCGCCGTAGACGAGGGTCTGGTACTGGCCGCCGCGGTTCTCACGGACGCCGCAGTAGCCGCGTTCGACGTCGGCGACACGGCACTCCCGTGGACAGAGTTGGCAGAGGACCTTGCTGTCGGGCTGCTTGTCCCAAAACATCGCGGGATGGCGGACGACGCCGGGCAGCTCGGGGCCGGCGAGCTTGAGCTTGGAGTCGGCGGCGGCGTCCTGGGCGCGGGCGAGGGCGGGCAGGCCGGTGAGGGCGCATCCGGCGCAAACGGCGTCGCGGAGGATCTCGCGGCGGGAGAGGTCGTTCAGGGGGGTAGGTGGTGGCGTCGACACGTTTGGCCTCTTGGGCTCGCGGGAACGGGAACGGGGGGCGTTCATCTATTCACCTATTATAGACGGGAGGGGGGGTGGTGGTAGAGCGGGGGCTCCGGCTCGCGGGGACGCTTGCCATTCCGGGGGGGGGGCGGCTCGCGGGGACGCTCGCCCTCCCTTGAAGCACTGGGCATTCATGTTCACGGGCGAGACGCCCGTGCTACGGGGCGTGGCTCGGCGGCAGGTCATAGCTCGATGCGGTCGATCTTGGCCAGGTCGGCGACGCCGAGGCCTCTGTCGGCAGCGGCGAAGACGTGGGTGATGGGACGCCCGTCCTTGGCGAGGGGTTTCTTGCCCTTTTCGATGCGCTTCTGATCGATGATCTCGGCCGAGACGCGATCGATGGCGACGAGATCTCGGCTGAGGAGGAGGCCGGCGTAGTTCCAGGTGAAGGCGGGGTGCTTGGCGGGTCCGGCGTGATACTGGGCCTCGATGCCGTCCATGACGGCGAGTCGGAGCTTGGGGGCGATGTGGCGCGACCTGACGACGTCGGCGACGTAGGGGCTGCAGTTGTCGTCGTGATACTTGTTCGGATTGTGGATGGCGCCGTAGAAGTTCTTGAGGGAGCCGCTGAGGCCGGCGAGGTCGTGGTGCTTGAGGACGCCGGCGCTGATGAGCGCGGTGACCTTACGCGTGACGATCTGGCTGAAGCAACTTCCGATCTCGCCGCTGGTCTCGACGGTCTGCTCGTAGCCGGCGCCTCGTGCGTCGGGACCGGCGTCTGTGCCGTAGCAGCCCACTCCGGAGGCGGACTTGTTGAGGCGGTATCCGGCGGCGTGGAGCTCGGCATCGAACCGGTCCCAGATGACGATGTTCTCGGCGGGCAGACCGGCCTTGCGGAGCCCGGCGGCGAGGGCGTCGGCGACCACGGGGTGCGTCGATCGCCCGAGTGTGTTGACCTTGATGCCGACGACGTCCTCGGGGCGAAAGAGCGCGGACCATGCCTGCTCGGGAGTGGGCAGGTCGGTCAGCCTCATGATGCCGGCGTCGAGGATCTTGACCAGGAGATCAAGGTGCTGGCGGGCGTCACCGTGGGTCAGCTTGTCGTTTCGGGCAACGATCACCCGAGACTTGCCGGGGGGAGGCTTTGGAATGGGGGCCCCGCCGGATTGGTGGCAGCCGAGGAATGAGCCCGCGGCGGCGGCGGCGAGCGGGAGCTGACGGACGAACTCGCGTCGGGTGAGGCGAAGCGGGGGGATGCCGTTGGAATAGCTACTTCGACGCATGGGAGACCTCGGGCTCGCCGAAGACCTCGGCCGTGAAGACTTCGAGACGGGTTCCGGGCTGTCGCCAGGCATCGGCGGGCAGACCGGCTTTCATGCTGAGTCGCGAGAGGAAGGTTTCGAGATCCCATCCCGTCTCGGTGGCGACTTGGGGCAAGTAGACGCTGCGCCTGAGCCCTCGGGTGAGGATCACTCCGTGCTTGCCGAGGACGATCTGCTTGGGGTCGTCGATGGGCTTCAGGGGCGACATGACGCTGATCTCGACAGTGATGTCCTTCATCTCGGGGAGCTTGACGGGGTCGCCGGCGAATCGATAGTCGCGGGTGGCGGCATTGACTGCGTTGTCGACGACGCAATCGACGAGGGGTCCGCGTCCGACGATCGTGCCGATGCAGCCTCTGAGTCGGCCGTGGTTCTTGAGCGTGACGAAGGCGCCGGCGGTCTGCTCCATGTTCTTGGTCAGGGCGTACTTGGGGAGCCTGGGGTCCAGGCGGGGCTTGCCGTCCAGCGCTCGGGTGGCAGCGTCGCGGGCGATTCGCAGGAGGACCTCGCGTTCGGCGGGGGTGAATGTCTCGGAGGCTGCGTCGGCCGAGGGGGCCTTTGGCTTGTCGGCGGTTTTTACGAAGGCGAGGGCGACGTAGCTGACGGAGTGGTTCCAGTCGTTGGTCATCCGGCCGGAGGTGTCGTATGCGAGGCGATAGCCCTTGTAGGTCCCGAGGCGGTTGAGCAGCGTCATGAGTAGGGTGATGGGTCCGCGTCCGCAGATGGTCTGCGGCCTACGGTAGTTGGGGTTACCGACGCCGTTTTCCTCGAGCTTACGTAGGAAGCCCTCGACGTCCAGGGCCATGATGCGATCGGCGGCACTGAGGTCGATTCGCTCGAGGTTCTTCTGGACGTCGTCGGTGAAGGGCACGAAGAGGAAGCCGCGGCCGTAGTGGGTGAAGTCGCTGCTGGCGACGATGAGCGTTTGGTCGTCGACGAGGGGGGCCATGGCGGCGGCCATCCGTCCGTAGGCGGCCAGGTCGATGTCACCGACGAGAATGGGGACGAGACGGAAGTCGCCGAGGGCCCGCTGCAGGAAGGGCAGCTCGATCTCGAGAGAGTGCTCGCGGCGGTGGACCTGCTCGTTGGGCGTGAACTCGGGCTGCTCGAGGAGCTTGTCGCAGGCCTCTCGGTCGACGGGGATGTTGCCGAGTGGGGTGGCGTAGGCGGTGACTTTGGGCAGGATGGACGCGCCGGTGAAGCGATGGGCGTGGCTGAACCCGAGGACGATGACGCGCTTATAGGATTGGCCTTTGGCGGTTTTGAAGGCGGCGGCGGCGATGGGGCCGGAGTATCGGATGCCGGCGTGGGGGGCGATCAGCGCGGCGGGCTTTCCGGGCAGCGAGGGGGGATCGGCCTTGGCGAGGAAGCCGTCGATCTCTTGGGCGAGTACCTTGGGATCGCTGGGGTACCATCGGTCGTCGGCGCACTCGGGGGGGCGGACGCGGGGTTGGGTCTGATCGGCCTGACAGGCCGATGCGGACAGGACGAGCATTGCCACAGCCAGCTTGTGCCATTTCATCGGGGCCATCGTCTTGTCTCCCGCCGGGCAGGTTGAGCTAACGGGGTCACGGGTCAATTATACCAGATGATCGGCGGGCGGCCCGATAGGGCGGCGGGCATGGGGGGATTCATTGGTTTCGGTAATTGGGGGAACCGGGCCGGGCTGGGGGTGTCTAAGATAGTGAGCAGGCTGGAAGAGCGTCCTTACACCGGTTCTGTGTGCGCTGGCAAGGGAGCCCGGGTCATGAGTACGTCTCGACGTGAGCGATTTCGGCTGTTGGTGGTGAGCGCTGCGCTAGCGATGGCGGCGGCGCTGATGGGGCCGGCAGCGGCGAGGGCGGACGGGTTCATCATCATCAAGCCTCTGCCGGGCATTATCCCGCCGATGCCGCCGCGACCCCGGCCGCCGCGGATGATCTACATGCCGCTGAGCATCAAGCACCACCGCGTCACGGTGGAGATCACGAACGCGGCGGCGGTGACGAAGGTCGACCAAGTCTTCCACAATCCGAATCCGCGGCAACTGGAGGGGACGTACATCTTTCCGCTGCCCGACGACGTGGCGGTACAGCGTTTCACGATGTTCATGAACGGCAAGGAGGTTTCTGGGGAGCTGCTGGACAAGGACAAGGCGCGTCAGATCTACGAGGACTACGTCCGGAAGATGAAGGATCCGGCGCTGCTGGAGTACGTGGGCACGCGGATGTTCAAGGCACGGGTGTTCCCGATCCCGCCGAACGGCGACGTGCGGATCACGATGGACTACAGCCAGGCGATTCCCGTGCAGGGCGGGCAGGGGACGTATCGGTATCCGCTGAACACGGAGAAGTTCAGCAGCAAGCCGCTGGAGGAAGTGTCGGTCGTGGCGACGATCCGGAGCGACGTGCCGCTCAGCAGCGTGTTCTGCCCGACGCATCCGGCGCGGATCGATCGGAAGGGGCCCAAGGAGTACGTGGTCAGCTACGAGGGCAAGTCGGTTCTGCCGGACAAGGACTTCCTTCTGTATTACAACCTGAGTGACAAGGAGTTCGGATTGTCGCTGCTGACGCACAAGGACGGCTCGGAGGACGGGTTCTTCATGGCTCGTCTGGCGCCGAAGATGCCCGATTCGGAGAAGGTGATTCCGAAGGACATCTGCTTCGTCATCGACGTGAGCGGCAGCATGTCCGGAGAGAAGATGGCGCAGGCGCAGAAGAGCCTGAAGTTCTGTCTGGCGAACCTGAACAAGGACGACCGGTTCAACGTGGTCAGCTTCAGCACGGAGTCGCGTGCGTTCAGGCCGAAGCTGACGCCGGCCGACGCGGAGGACGTCAGCGCGGCGAGGAAGCACGTCGACGAACTCAAGGCCATTGGCGGAACGAACATCAACGAGGCCTTACTCGATGCCCTGAAGATGCGGACGGAGGACGGGAAGCGGCCGTATCTGGTCGTGTTCATGACGGACGGCGAGCCGACGGTGGGGGTGACGGATGCCAAGGAGATCCTTCAGAACGTTCGGGCGGCGAATCAGCAGAACGTTCGGATCTTCGTGCTGGGCGTGGGGACGAAGGTCAACACGCATCTGCTGGATCGGCTGGCGGAGGAGAATCACGGGAATCGGGACTACGTGACGGAGCAGGAAGACCTGGAGATCAAGCTGTCCAACTTCTACACGTCGCTGGCCAACCCGGTGCTTAGCGACGTTGGGCTGACGTTCAATGGGATCTCCGTGCACGACGTCTATCCCAAGAAGCTGCCGGACCTGTTCAAGGGGAGCGAGCTGGTGGTCTTCGGTCGGTACGGCGGTCACGGCAAGGCGACGATTCGGCTGACGGGCACTCGGTCGGAGACGAAGATGCTTTTCGGCTTCGAGACGGAGCTTCCGGCGAGTCAGACCGGAAACGACTTCGTGCCGCGTCTCTGGGCGAGGACGAAGATCGGCTACTTGATGGACCAGATCCGGCTGCACGGGTCGAACGAGGAGCTGAAGCAGGAGGTGGTCCGGCTGAGCAAGCAGTACGGGATCATGACGGAGCTGACGTCGTGGTTGGTGTTGGAGGATACCACGGCGCGGCCCGCTTCGACCCCCGCAGTGCTGCGAGAGGCGCTGAATCGTCCTGGGCGAGCAGGCGGAATGGCCAAGGCAGGGCGGGGCTTCGCGGCGCAACGCGGTGCGGAATCGGTCGACGTGAGTCAGAGAATTCTGCGGATGAAGAGCGCGGGGCAGGCGGCGGCAGCGCCTGCAAGAAGGTTCCCGGGCGGGCGCTGGGCGGCTGACGAGGACGAGTCGCGTCTGCGCGACGGGAGCGGTCGGCAGGTGCTGAGGACTGTCGGGGCGAAGACGTTCTATCGGGAGGGGGAGACGTGGGTGGACAGCGTATATGCGACGGCGGGGGAGCGGAAACCGGGGACGGTGAAGATCGCGCTGTACTCGGATGAGTACTTCGCGCTAGCGCGGAAGCATCCGGACTTGGGGAAGTATCTGGCGATCGGGGCGCGCGTCATCGTCATGCTGGACGGGAAGGGTTACGAGACGGTGGAGCCGTAACGGGCGCTTGTGTGCGGCGATGCAGGCGGCTACGCGGCTTGCACAATGGATGAACCGTGTGCTCGTCGAAAGCCCTCGATGGGTGGTTCACGGCTTCATCCATCGAAACACGAAGTCCGGCCCGAATTCGTGTTCCCCACCGCTGAAGCGATGGGCCACCCATTCTTGCCGATCTGTTCAAGTATTCCTGCAGGTAGCTTAGGCCCACATGTGGTGGAGCATGGTGACGGAGGCGTCGGCCATGCGCCGGCCGCCATCGCTGCAGAGCCAGCGGCTGAGGATGGGCTTGGCGCCGTAGGCGCCTCGTTCGGCCTGGTCGGTGGTGGGGACGTAGGTCGAGGCGCGGGCGTTTGCCAGCTCGACGACGAAGGTCGCTGGGGCGGGGGACCAGTGTTTGATGTCGAGCCCGATCCTGGCGAAGATCTCGGCCGGTAAGGCGACCAGCCCGAGGTCGCCGATCCGCAGGACCTGTATGGGCACGTCGGCCAACTTTCCATCATGCGGCCAGGACTCGCCGCGCTTGATCACGTATTCCTCGAAGGGCGACCGATTGGGCTTGGCGCGGAGGGCGTCGAGCTCGGCGAGGAAGGCCTTGTCGCGGGTGTAATAGGGGATCTCGAGCTTTTGGATACGACCGTCGAGTGTCAGGGCGGTCATGGGCTCGGCCCGCTCGGAGGCGTGCATCGCGACGCCGGCGAGGCCCCGTCCGATCTGGATGGCCTTGGCCGGGCCGCCGCGTGGGAGGTTGGTGGGGTCGTGCGGCACGTGGTTGATGTCGCCGCAGGTGCCCTGAAACAGCATCGTCACGACGTCGGAACCGTAGGCGCCGGCGACGGCGCGGGCCATCTCGCCGGGCCAGTCGGCGGAGATGAAGTTGGCGCTGCCTCCTCCGATGACGTCGACGTGCAGCGCGAAGTTGACGGCCATGCCGAGGAGCTTGCCCTCGGGACCCACGACGCCGAGGGTTTGGAGCTGAGGGTCGATCGGTCCGGCGGGGCCGAGGACCTGGTCCTCGCGGCCCCTTCTGCCGAAGACCTCGGAGCCATCCTTCATTCGAAACAGACGGTTGAAGGAGTAGCCGACGGCGTCGGCGCTGCCGAGGTGGAGGGTGGCGGGGGTCAGCTTGTCGACGGCGCCGCGGACCATCTTGGCGATCTTGCCGGGGAGCTCATCTCGCCACTGGCGCGCGGGCGGAACGACGCCGTCCTCGCGAAGCTCGGGACCGGTATGCGTGTGGGTGGCGCAGACCATGACGTGCTCGGGGGGGATGCCGAGATCCGCGCGGATGAGCTCGCGGGTCCGGTCCGTGGTTTGGGCATCGATGGAGATGAGATCGCACGAGACGAGGACGATGCGGCGGTCGTCGTGCTCGATGACCATTGCCTTTGCGTGGAGGTCGTCTCGGACGCTCTTGGCGATGCGATCGTGGAAGTACCCGGCCAGCGAGACGCCGATGGGCGGGGTGATCACGGACTGCGCGAGGGCGGCCTTGTATGTCACGGGCTTCGGTAGCGATTCGCTCATGATGGGATTCCTTCACTCGTCGTCAAGGTCATGCGTGTCAATGTCCAGCGGGGCGTGCATATGCTCTTCCGGATGGGGCTCCTTGAGGGCGCGATACACACAGAACGCACAGAGGCCCAGCACCAGCCCGACGCTGCCGATCATCATCGCCCAGCCAGCGGGCGTGAGACCCCCCGCGGTCGAGGACGCTGCCAGGGTCGTGAGGGCGGCGGTCATGGTTGGTGCTCCTCCTGGCTGACATGATGCGCAATGATGCTCGCCATGCGCCGGCGGTACGTCAGTTGGCTGAGGGCCACGGTGACGATCAGGAAGAGAACCAGGCACACGAAGACGGCACGTGCGATGGACGCCTGCTCTTCGGCATTCGTGCGGGATTCCTCGGCCTTCTGACGGACCCTAAGGAGCCAGTCGGGGAGCTGGTCCGTGGCGGGGTGGGGACTGGAGCCCAAGAGCTCGGCGAGTCGGGCCGTGACGGTCTCGGCGGCGGCCGTGTCAAGATCAGCTTGCGCGGGCAGATCGGCGTCGGGCGCGATCCGGAGCCACTGTCGACCCAACTTGTCATAGGCGGCGGCTTCATAGACGGCACGGGCCGCCTTGGGTCCCTGGATGGAGGGCATCATGCCGCGGACGTAGTCGGGCGCGTGCGTGTAGACCCAAGCGACGAAGACGATGATCAGGAAGGAGGGGGTGATGTACTTGATGATGAATGCGAATCCTGGGGGTAGGGCGAGCTCGGCGCCGCGGGTGGCCTCGTCGATGCCGTTTCGGGTTCCGAGGACCCAGCCGAAGATGAGGACCTGGCCGGTGGCGGCGATGTAGATCATGAGTTGGCTGACCCAGAAATCGGCGTGGTCGAGGGCGACGGCGTCCTTGGTGAAGTACATGATGGGCAGGGCGCCGGCAAGAGTGACCAGCCCGAGGACGGCGACGCTCGCGCGGCGACGAAGGCCGAAGCCTTGCTCGAGGAAGGCGATGGCGGGCTGGAGCATGCTGAGCGAACTGGTGAGAGCGGCGAGCCAGAGGAGCCCGAACCAGAGCCCACCGAACCAGCGTCCACCCGGCATGAAGTGCATGATGGACGGGAGGGTGATGAAGCCGAGGCCGAAGGTGCTGCCCTTGGCGTTTTCGGGGCCAAGGAAGAGGAAGGCCGTGGGAACGACGATGAGGCCCGCGAGGACGACCTCGCAGAACTCGTTGGCGCTAGAGGCGCTGAGGCCACTGAGGACGACGTCGTCGTGGGCGCGGAGGTAGCTGGCGTAGGTCAGGATGAGCCCGAAGCCGAGGCTGAGTGAGAAGAAGATCTGGCCCGCGGCGGCGAGCCACACGCTGGGGTCGGCGAGCCTGGGCCAGTCGGGGTTCCACATGAAACCGAGCCCGGCGGAGATGTTGGGCAGCGTGAGGACGCGAACGAGAATGATGAGGGCGCAGAGGATGAGCAGGGGCATGGCGACCTTGCAGAAGGCCTCGATGCCCCGTGTAACGCCACGATAGATGAGGGCGAAATTGGCGCCGAAGCTGATGGCCACGCAGCACAACATCCACAGGCCCGATTGGGTGAAGACGCGTCCGTGTTGACCGAGTCCACAGGAGTCGGCGAAGAACGCGCCGGAAGCGCCGACAACGCCGGTGACGACGTCGGCATGGCTGGCGTCGGCGGCAGTGGCGTTGGCGAAGAGATCGTCGAAGGCTCCGGTGAAGAACTGTGCTGAGTAGTAGAGGCACCAGGACTCGACGAAGACGTAGTACATGTAGATGACGACGGGGAGCATGAGCTGCAGGGCGCCGATGAAGCGAGCGATGGGATGGTTCCACACGGCGGATAGGACGCCCGGCGGGCTGTTCATGCCGCGTCGGCCCCCCAGGCGTCCCATGGTCCACTCGCACCAGCAGATGGGAATTCCCAGGAGCAGGAAGCTGATGATATAGGGGACCATGAATGCGCCGGCGCCGTTGTTGACGGCCTGGCCTGGGAAGCGGAGGAAGTTTCCCAGGCCGACGGCGGAACCGGCGACGGCCAGGACGACGCCGAGCTTGGAGCCCCAATTCTCGCGGTCTTCGGTTCGGAGCCGGGGGATCGGTTCGGTCATGCTCGAGTGTCCGGGGTCGCGTTTTCGTCGTCTCAGGGCAGCGCAATCAAGGCATCATGAGAGGTACGGCCCGGGTTTTCAAGAGGTGGACGGTATGAGGGCGAGAGGTGGGAGGAGATCCTAACGGGGTCCACGGTCGTCGGGGGGACGGGTGTATTCCGGCTGAGGACCGAGTTCGCGGCGGAGCTCGCCGAGGAGGGCGAAGACACGGGTCTTGTCTGGACGGGCGACAAACTCGCCGGTGATCTGGGCCTGTCCGAGCAAGTCCTTCGGGCGGCCGACGCGGCGCAGGGGGGCGAGCTCACCCGATTCGATGTGGCCGGTGAGCTTCTTGGTGAGCCAGTCCCGCTTGAAGGTAATGAAACCGGCGCCCTCGTAGCTGATGCTGACGGGCCCGGTTCCGATCATATAGACAATGGTCGCGTTGCACTGCGTGGATTCGACGAAGGTGTGGCCGGGCACGGGCTTCCAGAAGGCGTTGACGTGGACGACCTGTCTGATGACCTGCGTGGGATCCTGCTTTGACGAGCGAACGCTTCTGAGGACCAGGTCGAGGCTGTTACGAGCGTCGTGGCTGTAGTAGGCCTCGTCGAACCGCTCGAAGAGCTCCGTGGGTTCGGCGTTATCGCGGAAGGAGCGAATCCGCAGTTCCCTCTTCTGCTTGGCGCAGCCGACGGAAAGGCAGAGCAGGGCCCCGATGCAGGCGAGGAGTCCAGGACGGAACCAGGGGTTGGAGGTCGCCTTTCGCGGTAGCGCGGGAGAATGCGATCGAAGGAGCGGCAGGACAGTGGGGCCGGCACTATAGGTCATCGTCAAGCACCGGGCCATGGGCGTTGTGTGATCGCTGAGATGGCGGCGTGATGCCGAGTACGGTCAGCGCGTTTGACTCGACGACGGCGCGAAGTCGCTCGCGCGGGATCGTCGGCAAGCTGGTGCCGTGGCTGAGTTGGTTGATGCTGTACAGGGCTTCGATGGCGCTGGTTGCGGAGGCGAAGGGGAAGTTGCTTCCAAAGAGAAGCTTGTCCATCACTCTTCGCTCATGGGCGAGCAGGAGCGCATTGTAGATGCGCCAGGGTCTGCCGATGAGGCCGCTGATGTCGGCGTGGGCATTGGGTTGTTTGGCCAACAGCTCGATGCATTCATCGACCCAGGGGTAGCCCATATGACCGACGATGATCTTCAGGTCAGGCAATTCGCGGCAGATCTCGTCGAGGAGGAAGGGACGGCCGTATTCCATCTTGGCCTCGGGAGCGGGGCAGGCTCCCTGGTGGAAGAGCACGGGCATTCCGAGCTGGCAGGCCTCGGCGAAGACGCGCAGGGCGCCGGTGCTCGATGGATGGAAGTCCTGGGCGGGAGGTGACACGGCAATGCCCTTGAAGCCTAGCTGTGCGTGTGCCCGCCGCAACTCCTCGATGGCCTCGACGGGCTCGGCGGGGTCAACACCGGCGAAACCGATGAGACGGGCGCTGTGCGCTCGAACGTAGTCGGCGACGTAGTCGTTGGGCACGTGTGCGTCCAGATAGGCGCTGCGAAAGCCGAGGACGATGGCTTTGTCGACGGGCCGGCATGCGGACAGGTGGTTTTCTGGGCTGGCATCGGGCAGATCGATCGTGGCCTGGCGGGTGGCCTTGGCCATGGAAGCGACGATCTTGCCGGCTCGGCCAAGCTGTGAAGCCGATTTCCATATGTGGGTATGACAGTCAACGATCATGGGCGCTTCACACTGACTCCGTAGGGGAGTCGACTGACCCCCGAGTTTCCGTCTTATATCAACACCCGCGTGGGCGGGTCAAGGCGCTATGAGAAGGAGCGCGACATGACATAACGGGAGCCGCCGATCGGGTCGTTCCTGATACGAGTATGCAAAGAAGCCCTCCGGTCACCCGAAGGGCTTCGTATGCTGCTAGGTCTTGAGATGGTGTGTGTCGCCTTCGCAGTAAGGATCTACTTGCGATTGCGACGACGGCTCAGGGTGTACAGGGCACCACCGAGGCCGAAGACGGCCAACGTGACCGGCTCGGGGATGATGTTGTCGATCGTGTCGTAGAGGTCGATCGAGACATCATCGATGATGATGTTGCCGTCGAACGTGTAGTTGACGTTGATCTTGTAGTACGGGTTCTTGTTGCTGGCATAGGTGTTGACGGACTCGGAGCCGCTGGTGGTGAAGGGGATCTCGATAGCTCCGCCGAGACCGACAAGGTCGAGATCGGCTGCCAGGTGGACCGCGACGTCCTTGGGGTATGCGCCTTCCGTACCGAGCTCGGTCAATGTCATGTTGCCGGGCAGGGGGACGTTAGGCAGGGTCTGGGACCCGCTGAAGTTCAGGACCTGGCCGAGGTCGACGGTGAAGAGGCCCATGACCTCGAGTTCGGCGTCCACGGCGGCGGTATAGGCTGCCATGGCATCACCACTGGCGATGAAGAAGTACTCGGCCGAGCCCACCGGGGCGTTGTAGTACACGCCGGCCGGCTGCGGGAACGTCGCGACGGAGTTGGCGTTGTAGGTGAGCTGGGTGATCGAGCCATACCCATCGAGGCGAAGCTGGACGTCGACGAGGCCACTGACGTCGCCCGTCAGGGTGACGCGATCCAGGGCCAAGCTCTGGGTAGAGCCGCCGAGGAGATTGGTGTCGACGTCGTTCAGCAGGCCGCCATCGAGCGTCGTGAAGAGTCGCTCGAAGCTGACCGAACCCGTACCCGTCGGGTCCTTGGCGATGTTGATCGTGTCGGGGTTCGTTCCGACCGGGAACGTGTTGTTGTTGAAGGACACCGTGACACTCGCCCAATTGCTCACCGGCCAGCCGACCCAGCTATAGTAGGTTCCGTTACCACCGACGGTGGCGGAACCGCTCGCTGTGAGGCTTGCCGTGGCCGAGTCGCCAGCGCCGCTGAAGTTGATGCCCGACGTCACCATGTCAGCAAACGCACCGGCTGTGATCGCAAGAACCACCGCAACACTTACACTTACTACCTTCCCCATCTCAAGACCTCCTCATTCCCAACAGAACTGATCAAAAAAACGTACAACGCACCTTTAGGAATTGAACGCGAGACAGTGGTTAGGAGCACACCCTTAGGACGGGATTGAGACGTGAGCACCCTTCCCCAAGAATCTCATACTCCCTACCTCCTGCCACTAACCCTTACTCCAACAGTATTGTGCCCCGAGCGGTCAACGAAGTCAACAGAAAAAACAACCAGTTGGCCAAAAAAAGATCCCCTGCATTCTACGCGATCTGATCCTCGGAACTCGCCGCAGGTGCCCCATGTTGCCTATGTTTACGATTGGTGGCCCCTGACGCCGATCTCGTAGCCCCACTGAGCACGCCTAGGACCGGGCTCAGGCCCCCGGGGGTGGGGGTTTCGACGTAACCTGACCTTGCAACGCGTCAAGCGCCGCCCTTGCCTGAGCAAGCCCCCGGGCACCGACTTGATCGGCCGGATTCGCCGTCAGGATGTCGGTGTAGAGGGCCACGGCCCTGGATAGGGCCTCTGGACTGGCGAACCTGCGTCCGTACGTGAGGAGGGCCTCGGCCATGAGCGGGGCACCTGTCGCCCTGGATTTGGCGGCCAATTCCTGTAGCGCCCGCTCGGCCTGATGGCGATGTCCTGTTTGGCAGAATACCTGCACAAGGGCGACGAATACGGGTGGATCAACCGCTTCCTGTCGATCCAGACTCTTCGTGCCGTAGAACGATGCCTTGTCCAGGTCCCCCCGACCTCGATAGTAGTCGAATAGGCACGTCATCGCCCACGGGTGAAGCATGTGAGGGTAGGAGGCGTCCGCGAGCGCCTGCTCGATTTCCTCAATCGCGTCGGCCATCAGGTCTTGTCGTCCGGCGGCCGCACACGTCCCGGCGAAGCCGAAAAGCATATACTCGTGATGGGGAGGCCTGTAGCCGAACCAATTGGTGTTCGAAAAGGCGATCAGGCCCGCCAGGGCCGTCGCTCGGACAAACACTGTGCGCCAGGGGATCGGGCGAACCAGCATTCGTACCAGCTCGAGCGAGCCGTAGGCCACCATCGGCATGAGGAGGTAGGCGATTGGCAAGCGGTATCGCGTATTGACGACGAATACGACACCGGGTATCGCAAGGGATAGGATCATCGCGAGGTAGTAGCAGAACGCCTCACGTTTGAGCAGATGACGCAGCGTGATGCCCAGTCCCAAGATCCCCAAGGGGCCAATTACACCGAAGTGGATGTAGGAGAGTGTATTCAGCAGAGGGCTGAATCTGCGAAATCGATTGAGGTCCTTGTTGCTTGGGTACTCGTAAGCGTTGAAGAGCCAGCAGCAACGCCTGACGGTATCGGCCAGGAACTTGCCCGGGTTTTCCGCGATGTAGTGGAGTGTCGCTCGGATGAGGAATCTCTCGACCTCGTCATATCGTGGGCGTGGCCCCAGGTGCTGGGCGGCATAGAGGTAGAAGGCTTGCCAGCCGGTATCCCACTTGACCCAGGGATCTTGCATGTCCAGCCCGGGATGTCGGACGGTGATGTCCAATTGGGGGCAGATGGCGTTCTTGCCGTCGGAGCTGGGATTGTTGGCGATGAAGAAGTTCACTCCGCCGTAAGCGGAGATCAGCAGACGTTCGTGAGCCACGACGACGTTGCGCAGCGTGATGGGCGCGATGGCCAGGAGGGTTGCGCCCGTGAGGATGGCTGCTCTGAGGAGCCCTACGCGGAGCCAGGCGGGCTTGGTGACGTGTTGCCCGTCCGCGCGGGTTCGCCGACGGGCAAGGAGCACGGTGGTGACCGCAAGGACGGGCGCGAAGGCCAGGAGGTTCGGTCTCGTGATGGCGCCCAGTCCTAGGAGTCCCCCGGCCAGCGCCCACTTCCACCAATGCCGATCATCAACGGACACCAGGAGATATGCCAAGGCCAGGTAGATCAGGCATGCCAGCGAGACGTCAAGTAGTTCGGCGCTGTAGAAGACGAAGGTCCAATAGACCGCGGCGAGTATCCCGGCGATCAGCCCCTCGCGGCGCCCGTAAAGCCGGGAGCCGATGAGGGAGACGAGAACGGGGGAGAGACTGACCACGAAGATCTGGACAAACCTGGCCCGGAGGGAGTCGGCGCCCAGTGCCTTGTAGATCGCAGCCAAGAAGTAGGCGTAGAGGGGGGCCTTGAAGTATCCGTTGGGCGGGAGGGTTCCGTCGCAGATAGCGACGGCTACCTCGTGCTGTGTTCGCTCGTCGAGGATGAGGAACTGATAGAGGGGGTTGTCGCCGGCGCCGTGCAGGAAGAGAAGACGAGTCGTGAGCGCCAGGAGATAGACAAGGAGCGGGCCCGTCCAGGAACGACGAACGGCCCTCAGCAGGAGGCCATCGGCGGGGTCTGGGACTGGGAGTTGATTCGTGGTCATCTTGCCGTTCGATTCCTGTCAGGAGAATCGCATGCGGGCAGAGACGATTGCCTGACGCTCCGGCGCGTTCAGGCCGATCTCCCCGGTGACAGGTTACCCTTCCCACAGGCCGCTCCGCAACAAAACGCGATCGCGGTCGGGGTCGGAGGGCAGTTTCATCATGGTGCTCCTCGATTGATGGCGCGCGGGGCCGTATCGGTGGGCCCGAGATGGACGACAAGCACGACCGGCTTCTTTGACACGGGCAAGAGGCGTCGGTAGGCTGACCTCCTCCTGTTCGGTTGAGCAGAGCCGTTGAAGCAGGCTGCAAGTGGTTGCGCCCACCAGACGCTCAAAGGCCTCGGCGCAGAGGACGTTGCCACGGCTCGAGCATCGTCCGGTCGTGGGGGCACGGGGGCGCCCGATGTCAGACGAAGGGACCCGGCATACGGAAAGAGACGAGTGCTTTCGGGAATCCTCGTTGCGTTGCCCTGGGAGCATTCTCGCCGGGGCGTGGTTGATAGCTCTGACGTTGGGGGGATGGCAGGCGTGGGCCCTCCGCAACGCCATTGACCCCGATGGTGTATCCTACCTTGACATGGCGGCGGCCCTCCGGCGAGGCGAATGGGAGGGCGTCGTCAATGGTCTTTGGAGCCCACTCTATCCGTGCATGGTTGCCGCCGCCGCCTATGTTCTGAGGCCGCCACCGTCATGGGAGCCTGCGGTCGGTCACCTCGTGACGTTCGTTGCGACGATGGCCTCACTGGTGGCATTCCACTTCCTCCTGAAGGAGCTCATCCGCCGTCAGGTTTTGCCCGGGAGTCGTGACGATCGCGACCGGGAGCCGCTGCCAGTTTGGCTGCTGTGGACTGTTGGGTATCTGATCGCCGTTCACGTCGTGGTGGAGGAACTCGGTTTCGCCAAGCTGTGTCCCGATCACTTGGTCATGCTGTGCGTTCTCGTCTCGTGCACTCTATCGCTTCAAATGGCTCGGGGTCTGGTGGGCTGGTTTCGGTTCGGGCTGCTCGGGTTCGTGCTGGGCACCGGGTATCTTGCCAAGGCACCGGTTCTTCCGTTCGCGGCGATGCAGATGGTTGCCTTGCTCCTCATCCTGGGACGCTGGCGGCAGGCGCTGCCCCGAGTCCTTCTGGCGTTGGGGGTGATGCTTCTGGTCATGAGCCCGTTGGTTCTCGCATTGTCGGTGGACAAGGGCCGCTTCACTTTGGGGGAGAGCGGGAAGCTGAACTACGCATGGCACGTGAACGGCTATGGCAAGTACTGCCACTGGCAAGGAAGCGAAGGTTCCGGGGGTGGCGCGCCCAACCATCCGTCCAGAGTCATCCTGGCGTCCCCCACAGTATTCGAGTTCGGCGCCCCGCTGACGGCAACCTATCCGCCGTGGTACGATCCGTCGTACTGGAACGAAGGACTCTTGCCCCGGTTCAGGCTGACAGACCAGGCCAGGGCGTTCATCCGAAACACGCTACAGGCCTTCTACGTGATGTTCTATGAAGGATTCTACGTCGCCTTGGCGACGTTCTACGGACTGATGATCGCCCTGTCTGGAGGGGGGCGAAGGGCCATCCGTGTGGAACGCGCGACGCTGCCCTTGTTGATCTTGCCCTCGGTCATCATGATACTGCTGTACCTGGCGGTGCATTCGGAGCCCCGGTACGTCGCCCCGTACATCCTGCTGATCCTGGTTGGCCTACTGACATTTCTCAGCGTGCCGCGATTCCCGCAGTCCAAGGAGTTCGTCGCCAGGGCGGGTGGGGTGATCTCGGTGGTCCTCTTGATCATGATCCTGGGATCGTCGGTGCGAGCCGTGTGGCGCCAATACAAGCACGTTGAGTGGGGAGGAGGAGGTAGCGATCCGGCCCGGGCGATCTGCCAAGGCCTCCGGCAGATGGGGCTTAGGCCTGGCGACAAGATCGGGTGCATTGGCAGTGGGTACATCGCCTCTTATTGGGCCCGGCAGGTACCGGCACGGATCGTGGCGGAGCTTCCTCCTCCCGACGGTGGCAACGACAAGGAGACATCGTGGAAGTTGGGTCACATGATTGACCGGCGCGTCATTGACGCATTCTCCGAGGCCGGTGTGAAGTTCATCGTGGCCAACGTCAACGTTGCCGTGGGATCCACGGCTCCCGGCCTGCTCGTGGCGAGTGGGTGGTCGCGAATCGGCAAGACCAACCACTACGTCTTCATCGTCAGCGTTCCTGAGGCCCACAAGTCAACTACCAGCCCCGGGCAATCGGCAGGGAACGCCAACTCGTGAACATGGCGGCGAAAAAACCCGACATAGGCACGGGGTCTCGGGGCGGGGATCGGGTCGGCGTTTCACGATCCGATCTGCTTGGCCGTCCGATAATCCGAGGCCTACGCCGGGCCCTCGCCGATACGATTCGGTCGTAACGGCGCCACAGGCCAGGAGCGGCGAATGAGTCCAGATAGCATCTCGGAATCCAAGGGCGATCTGACCACGGCGCATCCGGTTCGAGGGAGCGATGGCCGCGCCGTGCCCTGTCGAATCTCGGTTATCATTCCCTGCTATCAGGAAGTGGCGCGGATTCAGGACACGCTGCGCACTGTCGTTCGCTACCTGGAGGAGAGCTACACCCAGAGCTGGGAAGTCATTGTGGTGGATGACGGGAGCACCGATGGAACCGCGGAGGTGGCTTCCAGGGCGGATGCACGGGTTCGGCTTCTCCGCCTGCCGAGGAACCGAGGGAAAGGGGCGGCGGTTCGAGCCGGAATGCTGGCGGCGGAGGGCGGGCTCAGACTCATGACCGATGCGGACCTGGCCACGCCGATCGAGGAAGCGACCCGGCTTATCGGAGAGATGGGTTGTGGCGCGGAGGTCGTTATCGGGCGTCGCACGGGGCCGCGTTCGCGGGTTCGTCTCCGGCAGCCGTGGTACCGGCAGATTATGGGCAAAGTCTTCAACCTGGCCGGTCGGTTGATGTTCAACGTGAGGTATCAGGACACCCAGTGCGGCTTCAAGTTGTTCACGGAGCAGGCGGCGGAGGCTATCTTCCGCCGGGCGCGGATCGATCGATTCGCCTTTGATTTCGAGTGCATCCTGCTAGCGCGACAGCTCGGGTTCAAGATCGCCGAGTGCTACGTGCTGTGGGAGCATCGTGAAGGCAGCCGGGTTCGGCTGTTTGCCGACAGCACGTCGATGTTCATCTCGCTGATCAAGCTTCGGTTGGGCCTGCACTGATTGGGCGGTTGGTTCATCCGACCGTGACGCCCCGTCACGTATGGTGCTCGCGGCGCGCGGCGCCGTTGGCCGTTGTTGCCGAAGCGACGGGCCCGGCGAGGACCATCTGCCTTGCACGAAGCACCTCGGCCACGCTCCAGGCCTGGGCGATGCACCCCCGCGGCGTGTGGGGCGGGTCGCCGTCGAAGATCTCGCTGATGCTGCCGAGGCCGGCTTGCCCGAGATGATCGACGAGAGGGGCGAGCATCTCCTTGGCGCGGCATCGCGCTTGATCGCTGAAGTCGTTGACCCTGAGATACGCTTCGATGAAGGGGCCGATGAGCCAGGCCCAGACGGTCCCCTGATGGTAGGCGGAGTCGCGGTTGAAGACGTCTCCTTCGTAGCGCCCGCGGTATTGCGGGGCGGCGGGGGAGAGCGATCGCAGCCCGTAGGGCGTCAACAGATGGTTCTCGACGCATTCGACGACGGCCCGCTGGCGATCCCTCGGCAGGGCCGAGTGCGTCAGGCTCACGGCAAGAATCTGATTGGGGCGGATGCTGGCGTCGATCTCGGCTTCCCGCACGCAGTCGAACAGACACTGATCGCGATCGTTCCAGAAGGTGGGTCCGAAGCGCTGTCGGACCTTCTCGGCGAGATCGCTGCAGCGGTTGGCGAGCCTGGCATCCATCAGGAGCAGCCGGCGGGTCAGGATACACAGGGCGTTGTACCACAGGGCATTGATCTCGACGGGCTTGCCGTGCCGTGGCGTGAAGACGACGTCGCCTTGCTTGGCGTCCATCCACGTGATCTGCGTGTCTCTGGTGCCGCAGTGGACCAGGCCATCGTCCTGGACGCCGGTCTCGAAATCGGTCCCGTCGATGAAGGCCCTCACGACGTCGGCGCAGGCCCGGCCCAGGATGGTGTCCCAACTGGCCTGGTCTCCCGTGGCCTCGACGTACTGGTCGGCGGCGTGGACGAACCAGAGGCTGGCGTCGATGCTGTTGTACGCGCATTCGTCGCCGTAGTCGCTGAAGCGATTGGGGATGAGGCCGTCGCGCTGCTTCTCGGCGAACGTGCGCAGGACCTCGAGGGCCTCGTCGTGTCGTCCGGTGCAGAGCAATAGGCCCGGCAGGGCGATGAACGTGTCGCGTCCCCAGTCGCCGAACCAGTGGTAGCCCGCCAGGATGGTGGTTGATTGTCTGCCTCCGGCACGGTATCGGCGGACGACGAGCTGATCGGCGGCGTGAGCGAGTTGCTTGGAGACGAAATCCTGCCCCGCCGGCGCCGTCGCGCGAGCCGCAGGTTGTGACTCGGCGGCCATTCCCAGCAGGTTGTAGGCGTCGATCAGGCCGGTGCTGCTGCCCACGACGGACCAGGTCACCTTGCCCCCCGGGCGGAGGCGCGCGCGCCACCAACCCGGTGAGAACAAGTCCTCTCCGCAGGACTGTCCTCGCTGGGCCTCGGCGCGATAACGGAAGTTGAACCACCAGTCCTGGTGCTGATCGTAGCGAACGACCTGAGCAGGATCCTGCGCGTGAGGGATCAGGGCGATGGAAAGGTCCCGGTCGAGCTTGTCGGCGAGCCAGACGGCGCATCGAGGATCGGTGTCGATGTCGAAGATGTCGCCCATCCGGCGGCGGCGCAGACCATGGAAGTCGCGGCATGCCAGGAGCGGCAGGAAGTCGATCTGGACCTGTAGATCGCTGGGGCCGTCAACGCGGTACTCGATGCAAGCAAGCGGGTGCCCACTGAACATGATCAGGCGTTTGGTCACCTCGACGTCCCCCACCTGGTAGACGAACTGGACCCAAGGGCGCGGGGGGGCGATGGAGTAGTCGAATTCCTTGAGGGAGAGAAAGCCCTGGGGGTGGAAGGCGTGGTTGAACTCGAAGGTCGCCAACTCCGCGGTGCGGTCGGGCAGGATCACCTTCTCGAGCATCGCCGACAAGAGGACCGCGCGCTCCAGGGGAGGGCGTTTGGCGTTGATCAGGAGGCCATGATAGCGGCGCGTGTTGGCTCCCAGGACGGTGCTGCTGGCATATCCCCCCAACCCGTTGGTGATGAGCCACTCGCGGGTCAGCAGCTCGTCGAGAGATCCACGCAATACCTGGCAACACGCCAACGGGCACGCCGAGTCTGAATGGCTGTCTGACATGGTAGGCCTCGCACTACAGCTTGAACCGTTCTTCCACCCGGCGGCTCAATGCCAGTGAGTCGTGACCAGGCCCTACTCTCCGAACAGGGCTTCGACAAAGAGTTGCGGATCGAACGGGGCGATGTCCTCCGGCGTCTCACCCAGCCCGACAAACTTGACCGGAATGTCGAGTTGATCCCGAATTCCGATGACGACGCCGCCCTTGGCGGATCCGTCGAGCTTGGCCAGGTAGATCCCCGTTACCCGGGTGTGCTCTCCGAAGACTTTCGCCTGGTTGATGGCATTTTGACCGATCGTGCTGTCGAGCACCAGCAGCACTTCGTGGGGCGCGCCGGGGATCTTCTTCTCGACGACGCGCTGGATCTTGCCAAGCTCCCGCATCAGGTTGTCCTGTGTGTGCAGTCGACCGGCGGTGTCAACGAGCAAGACGTCCGTCTTGCGGGCCATCGCCGCCTCGCAGGCGTCGTACGCCACCGCGCCCGGGTCCGCGCCCTGCTGATGCTTGACGATCTGGACGCCGATCCGATCGGACCAGATGGAGAGCTGCTCGACGGCGGCGGCACGAAAGGTATCGCAGGCGGCCAGGATCACGCTCTTGCCTTCCTGCTTGAGCCAGTAGGCCAGCTTGGCCACGCCGGTTGTCTTGCCGGACCCGTTGATGCCCGTCATGAGGACGACGGTGGGTCCGCTCTCGGCATAGTTCAAGCATCGATCCGACTCGGGCCAATAGGAGATGATCCGGCTCTTGAGGAAGGGGATGATCTGCTCGGCTTGGGCGATCTGCCCGGCCTTCCAGGCATGGCGGACCTCCTCCATCAGACGAAGGGTCGTGGATGGCCCCATGTCGTCGGCGAGCATGGTCTCCTCGAGCTGGTCGAGCAGCTCATCGGAGATCCGGCCTCGCAACAGCGTCTGGAAACCGCCTGCGATCTTGTCCCGTGTCTTCTGGAGGCCCTTCTTGAATCGGTCGAACAATCCCATGGAACGGGGTTCTCGCCAAGCCGTGGTGCCGGAGGCCACGGGGGGTCAGTCGCTCGCCATAGAGGCATCGTCCGCAAGCCGCTTGCGGACGGCGTCGAGCACCCCGTTAACGAAGTGGGGCGACTCGGCTCCGCCGAAGATCCTTGCCAACTCGACGGCCTCGTCGATTACCACGGGGGCCGGTGGACCGCCGGGGTCCATCATCTCGAAGACGGCCATCCGTATGATGCTCCGATCCACCGGCGGCATGCGATTGACGGCCCAGTGCTCGCTGACCTTCCCGACCAAGTCGTCAATCCGCGGGTGGCGGGCCCACGCGCCGCGGATGAGATGCGCCGCATACTCCGTGACGCCGATTTCATCGCCGGAATCGGCCAGGAACCCCGGAATCTGTCCCAGGAGATCATCCCCCTGTGCGTCCAGTTGAAACAGGCCCTGGACAGCCAGGATGCGGGCTTGTCGACGTTTGGCGCTCACCGACAACTACTTCTGACTCGAAAGCTTGCTGATCTTGGCGAGCAGGTTGACCATCTCGATGGCCGCGGCGGCCGCGTCGGCACCCTTGTTTCCCGCCTTGGTACCCGCCCGTTCGATGGCCTGCTCGATGCTGTCGGTGGTCAGGACCCCGAAGATGACGGGGATTCCGGTCTCCAGGCCTACCTGGGCAACGCCCTTGCTGACCTCGGCGGCGATGTAGTCGAAATGGGGCGTGGCTCCTCGGATGACGCAGCCGAGACAGATGACGGCATCGTATCGCTTGCTGGCCGCCAAGCGTTTGGCCGTCAGCGGGATCTCGAAGGAACCGGGGACCCAGACCTCGGTGATGTCGTCGGGGCCGCCGCCGTGCCGGACGATCGTATCGATGGCCGCCGAGACCAACTTGTTCGTGATGAATTCGTTGAAACGGCTTGCGACCAGGGCGAAACGCTGCCCCTTGGCCATCAACTCGCCGACGATTTGCTTGGGCATCGACCGATCTCCAGAAGCCCGAACCCACGGGCCGTGACACTTGCCCTAAGTACTAGAGATTACAGAATACTGTGCGCGTTTGCGCTTTGCAACCACCGGGGGCTTCCGACGGGGGCGATCTCGCGTAGAATGGTCGGCGTGACGGGCGCGGGCGAGCCCCATGCCGGCAGGAGTCGCGATAGCGCAGCGCTGCCCGCCGTATCGGACACCGTGGATGATGCTTGGGGACACATTCTTCGAGCCGAGCGAGGATCTCTGGCCGGCGGTGCCGTTGTTCCTCCTGGTCCTGTTCGTCCTGGACGTTCTGGTCATCCGCCCCCGATGGCGGCGTGTTTGCCGCTGGCCGGCGTCAAGGCGATGGCTCGTTGCCGGCGGCCTAATCGGCGTCATGGTCCTGCTGATGTGGCTTTGCCCGGGGGTCAGCTCCCGCGCCGGCTGGTGGTATCCTGCCTGGGTCATCGTGCTGTTCTGGCTGATCGCGGCTCGAGATCTGTCCGATTGGGTCGCCGCCTTGGGAAGGCGGTCACTGACCTATGGCGTTCGCCTGGGGTGCGGCGTCGGGATGGCGCTGAGTTTGCTGGCGTTGGCCCGATCCACAGGTCCGAGCGACACGTCCCTTCTTGCATGGTCTCTGGTCGGTCTGGCAATCCTTACGTGTGTGTGGAGCCGTCGCTCATACCGAGGGAGCGATCTGGCGCCAGGGGGCCATCGACGCCTGCCGCTCGTGCTGCGCTTCTCAGCGATCGCGGTACTCGCGGTGCTGCTGCTCAACCCGATCAGCCGCTCCACGCGGGTCCGCTACGATCGTGCCTGTCTGCCGATCCTGATCGACGATTCGGCGTCGATGGAGATTCGTGACGTGGTCGTCGGGCAGGGGAACGAGCCCGCGAGCCGCGCCGATGCCCTGAACCGATCCCTGGCGGCACGGAAGTACGAGTTCGACCGCATGGGGAGGGACCTGGACGTCCTGAAATACGGATTCTCGGAGCGTCTGGTGGCGGTGGGGGGGCTCCGCTGTCGGCCGGAGGGTCGATATACGGCCCTGGGGGATGCCGTGCAACAGGCCTACGAGAGCCTGCTCCAAGACAGTCGCCCGGTGGCTGGCGTGCTGGTGTTCACGGACGGCGCGAGCAATCTGTCGGAAGTCTCCGAGCCTGCTGCCGCCGCGGCCTCGCTGGCGGCGGGCCGGGTGCCGCTGTGGATCGTCGGGGTGGGCAGTGAGGTGCCCAGCGGTCAGACTCGGACGATCCTCGCTCGGAACCTGCTCATGCCTCGGCGGGTCGCGGCGATGAACGAGGTGGCCATCACGGCGGAGTTCGCCTTCGTCGGTCTGCAAGGCGAACCGGTTCGGCTCGAGCTGCTCTTTGACGACGAGATCGTCGACCGTCAGCGCGTCGTCTGCACTCGACTTCGCGAGACGCGGCAGGTGCAGTTCCGCTTCGCCCCGCGAGTCGGCGGTCTTCACAAGGTCACGGTTCAGGCCCGTCCGGAGCGTTTCATGCCCGAGGGTCCGGTTCCGTCGATCAGTCAGTTCCTGCACGTGACGGATGAGGTCATTCGTGTGCTCTATCTGGAGGGCAAGCCCCGTTATGAGGGGACCTTCGTGGTTCGGGCCTTGTCGACGAGCGATCAGATCCGCCTTCAGAAGGCGGTGCTGGCGCAGCCGAGGGACGATCGGCTGCGGAGCGTGCCGGGCGGGCCGGCGGGACAATGGCAGTGGTATCATGTGATTATCCTGGGAGACATGGCACCTGGTCAGCTTACGGATTACCACATGGGGCTCCTGCGACACCATGTGGGCGAGGACGGGTGCGGGCTGGCGGTGCTGGGATCGCGGGGGTTCCTGAGTACCGGGTCGTTGAAGGGGACTCCCCTGGAGGACGTGCTTCCCATGTCGACGTCCGCCGGTTGGATCGATCAGCCGGTCAAGATTCTTCCGACGGGGGCGGGTCTGACGCATCCGATTCTTCAGATCGATCCCGCCTCCTCCGATCAGGCCACGTCGTGGGCGCAACTGCCCGCCATGCGCGGGGCGTGCCGGTTCGAGTCGCCGAAGCCGGCGGCGCACGTCTTGGCAAAGACACAGCTCGAAACGCCGGCCATCGTTGCCCACACGTTCGGGGCCGGGCGTGTCGTGGCGCTGGCGTTCGACTCCACGTGGCAATGGTGCATGCAGATGGATCAAGGCACGGAGTACCATCGCCGCTTCTGGCGACAAGTCGTGCTCTGGCTGGCGAATCGGCGTCCCGCGGTGTGGATCGCCGCGGACCGGCCGCGCTATCAACTGCCGCTTCTCCGGAGCGGCCGGCAGCGCGTCGAGATCCGGGTGGGCGTGGACAGCCCCATCAGCGGCCAATCGGTCGGGGAGATCGAGTTGGAGGCGCGGCTCCTGATGCCGGGCGGGGATTCCGCCGCGCTGCCCCTGACGAAGACGGACGATCACTACCAGGCGACGGCCGAGCCGAAGGTGGAGGGCATTCATCGGCTGGAACTCGTCGCCCGGTCCGGCGGCCGAGAGATCGGACAGGCGACGGGGCAGTTCATCGTGGAATCGCCTGACGTCGAGATGGTGCAGAAGGTGGCGGATTTCGAGCTGCTTCGCGAGATGGCCGCCAGGACGCACCCCGCCGGCGGCAAGTTCGCCACGCTCGACGACATGGACGAGATCCTCGGCGAGATCGGCACGCACGACTATCGTCGGCGGCACGAAGAGACGATCAGTCATCAGCTCACGCATGACGCCAGGTGGCACCTGTGGACACTGTTCTGCGGGCTGATCCTGGCCGAATGGATCGTGCGGAAGCGGCGGGGTATGGTGTGATGAGTCGGGGTTGGCGGAGCCTGTCGAACACAACATCGGCCGTAGGTCTGAAATGTGATGCCTGAAAGGGACGGCACTCATGATTAGATTGGGCATGATCGGTTGCGGCAGTCACAGCACGAACGTGATCTTCAGGTCGCTGCAGTATGCCGAGTGCGAGATCGCGGCGGCGGCGGATCTGAACGCCGATTTGCTCAAGCGGAACTCGAGGCTTTTCAACATCGGCAAGACTTACGACGATTACCGGCGGATGCTGGACGGCGAGACACTTGACGGGGTGTGCATCGTCGGCCCGCCGGCGCTTCACCACGCGGCAGCGCTCGAGACGATGGCGCGTAAGATTCCCACGTTCATCGAGAAGCCGCCGGGCCAGACGCTCGAGCAGGCGCGAGAGCTTGTCGAGGCTCAGCGGGCCTCGGGCGCGCCGCTGATGGTGGGGTTCATGAAGCGGTTCGCGAGCAATTACGTCCGGGCGAAGGCGTTGATGGACTCGGACGAGTTCGGCCCGGTCTCGCACGTGCATGTTCGCTACACCTATTGGCCCTTCAGCCCCCTGCACGAGCACCTGATCTATATGTCGGTGCATCCGCTGGACCTGGCCAGATTCCTGGGCGGGCCAATCAAGCGAATGTCTTTCGAGCGGCACGAGCGGGACGGTGAGTACGTCTTCGCGATCTCGCTGCGATACGCCAGCGGCGCCGTGGGGATGGTGAACATGGGCAGCCAGACGCCCGGCGTTCAAGAGCGGATCGAAGTGTGCGGGACGAACTCGGCCGTCTACGTGGAGAACCTGACGCACATCGAGCACCTCAAGGGCGGGCGTCGGAAGACGTTCGGCCAGATGGACACTTGGCGGCCCGACTTGGCGATCCCCAGCGGTCCTCTGTTTGGGGTCGACGAGCCGCTGGACACGCTGGTGCTCCAGGGCTACGCGGGGGAGATGGTCCATTTCGTCGAGTGCATCAAGACAGGACAGCAACCCTCCCCGAACATCGTCGACGGCCTGCGGTCGATGGAGCTGGTCGATCTCCTGGAGCTGCACGAGTCGGGCACGTTCGAGCTGCAGGACGCCTAGGGGGCGCTCGTCAGCGGAGGTGGTTCCGGGGTTCCGCTGGACGAAACGGGTTTCGAGGGGGCACATTGCCACTCGCGCAAGCAAGCGGAGTCCATCCGTAACCTATTACTGCGATGACTGTTATGGAGATTATCCTGCCGATCGTTCCGGAAAAAGGTTCCTGACACCTTTTTTGGGGTGGGCCTGCGGCGAACCTTTTTGGGGTAGATCGGCTCCTATGGGTGTTGACGAAGGCTGGAGGGCTGGTGGCGGATCAACTGTGCGAGATTTTGGAGCGATGCCGACGCGGTGACGGCGAGGCGGTTCGTCTCTTGGTCGTTCGGTTCAGAGACGGGGCGTTGGATCTGGCTCGCTGCCTGCTCAGCGATGAGCACTTAGCCGAAGACGCAGTCCAGGAGGCGTTTCTCAAGGCGCTGGACCGGCTCGGGGATCTTCGTGATCCGGCGGCGTTCCCAGGATGGTTCCGCCAGATCGTCCGGACGCAGTGTCACCGGATCTTGCGGCGACAGAGGGAGCCTGTCGTGTGCGTCGATGCGAACGGCGTTGTGGACCCGGGCAGCCCCGAGGCCGGGGTGGTCGGGGAGGAGCTCCGGAGCCTCGTGCGTTGTGCCATGAGCGAGCTGCCGGCCAAGCAGCGGGAGGCGGTCGAGCTGTTTTACCTGGATGACCGGCCGTGTGGGGAGATCGCGGCGATGCTTGGGGTACCGAGCGGGACCGTCAGGCGCCGCCTCCATGAGGCACGGCGGAGGCTTCGAGACGCATTGTTCGACTACGTTACGGAACCGAAGGCGCCGAATCGCAGGCTGGCGCGACGCCCAGACCTGCGGCTTTAACGTCCATCAGGAGAAGAAGCATGAATGCCCAGACAATGAGCCAACTCGAAGGATACCTCCAGCAGGCGCAAGAGCGTCACGCCAGCGACGTGTTCCTGATCCCGGGCGAGCCGGCGTGTTACCGCCTGCGTGAGGGCATCGAACGAGTCGACGGTGACGTTCTGACGGCGGAGCAGGTCGAGGCCATGGCCGTGGGAATCGTGGGACAAGAGGCCCTGGCGAGAATCGGGCCGGAGACCGGTGAGGTACTCGCCTCCCATCACATCCCCGGGGTGCTTAACGCCCAGATCTGTGTGGCGAAATCCGGCGGCGCGTGCACCATGACGGCTCGGGTACTTCCCACCACGCTGTTCGGGGTCGACGTCCTCGGCGTGCCGAAGGCGGTGATTGACGCCTGCGATGCCCGCAATGGTCTGGTCGTCATCGGCGGACCTGTCGGCTCCGGCAAGACCACCACGTGTTACGCCCTCTTGGACGACATCAACGCCCGCAGACCCGTGCATATCTGCACCGTGGAGGAACCCATCGGCATCCGACTGGGGCCGAAGAAGGCCGTCATCCAACAACGCGAGATCGGCCGGGACGCCCCGGACACGATCTCGGCGATACGGGCGTCCATGCGCCAGGATTTCGACGTGCTCTTCGTGCCGGAGCTTCGAAGGGCGGAGGAGGTCCAGGCCTGCGTCACGGCGGCCCAGACGTTCGCACTGGTCATCACGCAGGTCCACGCCCAATCGCCTGAGGCGGCCATCCAGCGGATGATCGACGTCCAGCCGGAGGACGTCCGGCTGAGCTTCAGGAAATCTCTCGCGGAAGCGCTGCGGATTGTCATGGTCCAGATCCTCCTGCCCCACGCCGCGCGGAAGGGTCGGGTGGCGGCCTATGGCGTCCTGGTCCCGGACGACGAGATGCGGACCGCCATTGCGGGAGGGGGAGACCCCCTCGATCGCTCCCGTCCGCTTCCGGAGGGGTGTCAGTCGCTTGCCGATCACGTCAGGCGGCTCGCGGAGGAGGGGACCGTCACGCCGGAGGTTGCCCGTGAGGCGATAGCGGGGATCTGAGGGCGCGTCTTCGGTGGCGGCAGGGGCGTTGTTTTCGGACGTGGGGCCCTGCAACGGTGACGTCAGCGGAGGCGAGGCCGTTAGGGTCGCCCGGCTGAGCAGACGAAGGTGGACGTTACCGGGGGGTTCGGAAACGGTAGGGTTTTTCGCAAGAAGTGTGATTATTGTCGCCTCCGATTTGACTTAGCCCAAAGCGCGTCTATATTTGCCCTATACTTGGCTGTGGATCAGACGTATTTGCCCGGACGGATTGCTCAAGCAAAGAGAGGAGGGCAGACGATGAAGATCCGACAATGTCATCACCAGTCGCGCCCTCGGTGGGTATCGGCCTGAGCGAATCGTCTGAAGTCCCCGACGTAAGATGCAAAGGCCGACCCCGATGAGGTCGGCCGCCTTTGTTTTGGAGCCATCCTCGCCGTGGGCATGACCTGACGCCCGCGGCAAAGCGCATACCACCAA
Source organism: Phycisphaerae bacterium (assembly GCA_016927755.1). GTDB lineage: Bacteria > Planctomycetota > Phycisphaerae > UBA1845 > JAFGLZ01 > JAFGLZ01. Next base: position 22,647 of record JAFGLZ010000064.1, on the reverse strand, counting down.
AGCCCATGCCGCGGCTCGTCAGCGGGGCGGCGATTTCCGGTTAGGAGGCAGCACGATGCGAACGCCGTAACCCCGATTGACTCCCGTGCATCCATAGTCTGACAAGTGCGAGCCTTAACATCGGAGTGGTGCTGTACATGGCAACGAATGAAGAGCATGACCCGTGGATGAGCCGTCGTCCGTTCGACCCGATGGACGCGTTTCTGTCGCGTCAGGACCGGCCGTTCGACCTGTTGGTATTCGAGGATATGAGCCGAGAGATCGCCCAGTCCTTCGACTTCGTCATCGCCAAGGCCAAGTCGGCGACCCGCCGCCTGTGCAAGGCGCTCGGCGGGACCTGTTCGGGCCTGGCGCGGGGTCTGGGTGTGCGACGTGATGCGACTTACAGCGATCTGGCGGCGTACGCCGCGGGGGAGCTGGACGAGACGCGGCGCTCGGCGATCGCGGCGCACCTGTCGGGGTGCGCGCGATGCCGGCAGCGTCTTGAATCCCTGAACGACGCGGACGAGGTCCTGGCGGCGTTGCCGAACGATCGGCCGTCTCGACGTGCCATGCAGATGGCCGTCGTGGGCGCGGCCGTGGCGAACCTGCCGGCGCGGCAGCGAGAGGCACTGGCGATGCGGACCTACAGGTCGATGGGCTATCGAGAGATCGCCGAGGCCCTGGAGATGTCGTCGGACGAGGCCGAGAGGCTCGTACTGCGGGCCCGAGCCAATATTGCCCGAGCGTTGGAGCCCATTACCCAAGGCTCCGACGCGGAACTGCCGCTTGGGACCTGACCGGTCCCAGGCGAGCAGCTCCTCTCGGGCTCATGTGCCTCGCCGGCGGCTCGACGGTCCAGACGCCTTGAAATCGGACTGGACCTCAAGTATCGACGGAGCACATGAGTTCTCCTGCGACCAGAGACGACTATCAGGAAGCGGTCCGACAGGCGGTCTTCGACAATGAGACCTTCCTACGACTGACTCTGTCCGGAGGGGCCTGGACCGGCAACGTACCTTGGGGCAAGGTGGCGGTGCGCCCGGTCGAGATCAAAGGCCTCAGGCACTTCCAGTTCTCCTATTTCGACGCCAAGAAGGACACGGCGAGGAACTTCGCGGGCGATGAGGCCCGGGCCAGGCTCGACGAGGTCCTGGCGATGCCGTTCCGGCAGATCCACCTGCAAACGTCGTCGGGCGACCTCCACGTCCGGATCACGAAGAAGGGCAGGGCGCTCGTCAAACGAGGCAGGCCTTCTCGCCCGGATGCCGAGCCGAACCTTCAGCACGATCGAGCCAAACGGCATCCGCTGAGCCCGGAGACGGCCGGCGGGTTTCTCGAGGCGATCGGGGTGATAGGACGAGGCGGCGAGGTCCGTCCGAGCATGCAGGCGAAGTTTCGTCAGATCAACGAGTTTCTGCGCCTGTTGGAGCAGACCATTCCGGCGTCGAACGCGCCGGAGGGGCTCCTGCGAATCGTCGACTGCGGCTGCGGCAAGGCCTATCTGACGCTGGCGGCGCGGCACTACCTGACGGAGGTTCAGGGACGAACCGTCAGAGTCACCGGCGTTGACCATGACGCCGAGGTGATCGAGAGGTGCCGCGAGCTGGTGGCGTCTCTGGGGTGGGAGGGCGTGGCGTTCCGCGTGTCCAAGATCGCCGAGTTCTCTCCGGAAACGCCGCCGGACGTGGTCCTGAGTCTGCATGCCTGTGACACTGCCACGGACGAGGCCATTGCACAGGGGATCCGCTGGGGCAGTCGGGTCATCCTGGCCGCGCCGTGCTGCCAGCACGAGCTCCATGGTCAGCTCTCGGCGGAGGTGCTGCAGCCGATCCTGCGTTACGGGATCCTTCGACAGCGGACGGCCGACATCGCGACGGACGCCTTTCGCGCGCTCGTCCTGCGGATCATGGGCTATCGAACGGACGTCGTGGAGTTCGTCGACCCGGAGCACACGGCGAAGAACCTGATGATCCGGGCGAGCAGGGGCCCCCGGCCGGGGAACCGTGATACGGTCCGTCAATATGCGGAGATGAAGGCGTTTTGGGGGGTTCGGCCCAGCATCGAGACGCTGCTGGGCGATCGCTTCCAGGAGGTCATATCCCAAGCGTGAACTACTGAGGCGAGCTTCATGTCAACGCGCGGCACACCAACGTAGGCTTCATCTCCGGAAGGCAGCCCGGTAAGCAGCAACGCCGGCCATCTCCCGACAAGCTGATATTGGGAGGCAACAGCTTGTATCGTGGGTTCGCCCTCGACTGCAAATCCAGCCGCTTGGGGGTCTCGACTCATCGGGGATCGGCGCCTACACTATGCCGTGGTGTCCGATAATCGGGCCGCTCTTGACGATCCGAACCAGCCGGACCGATTCCAGACGCTGCTCAATGTGGGGGGCAACCTCGACGGGCAGCGGGGGGACAGGAAGTGACCTCGCGGCAGGACTGCAAAGGATAACCCCTAGGGAAAACCAGACGGAGGACTAGATGGTCGTATCACTACGCCCGGCGACGATGGATGACATCGAGGAGATGATGCCCCTGTTCGACATGCTCTATCGAGAAGACATCGGCCCGGACTACCGGGACCTCCTGGCCGAGTCCATCGAGTCGAACGCACACCAGGTTACCGTCGCCATTGGCGAGGGCGAGATCGTCGGCGCCATTGTCGGCAGTTACCGGCTGAACCTCGACCTCGAATGCCGAACGGGACATCTCGACGCGCTCGCCGTTGGCCGAGGCCACCAGGGGCGGGGCATCGGCAGGGCACTGACACGAAACGTCGCCAAGTGGGCACGCGCCAAGGGTTGCACGATGCTGCAGGTCCATAACGGGCGCCAGGAGTTCTTCGAGCCGCTGGGTTTCGAGCAACGGCCCGTTCGCCTGCACGAGACGCCGCTTGACGAGACGTGCGGAAGCAGTTGGATGATCGAGTTCGGGCAATCCGCCGAGCCGGAGACGACGCAGAAGATCGCGTAGTGCCGCAGCCGACGAGTGAGTTCCGCGCCGCCGCAGCACGGGCGTCTCGCCCGTGAAGGTTCATGGGCAAGATGCCCATGCTACGTGTGCGCCGGATGCCTGGCGCCTGATCTCGCACGGCCATTGCGGACGATCTGTCTGCTTGACGTCGGGGCGGACCGCGCCTGGCCGAAGAAAACCCCACCCCTGAGGATACGGGGATGGGCACCCAACAGGGATGGGGCGAACCGCGACGGCTATGCCGCCGCGGGCTTCTGGACCTGAATGCGTTCGTGGATGAGTCGGTCCAGCGACCATCGCCCGCCGCCCTGGATCATCAGTGCCAGACCGATGGCCATGGCCAGCAGGTGGTACTCGAAGCCCTCTCCCTGCTTGTTGCCGAACCAGTTCATGAAGAATCCGTTCTGAAGGTGGACCATCAGCGTGGCCACCAGCATCACGCAGGTGATCCCCAGCGCCGCGACCCTCGTGAGTAGCCCGACGATCAATCCGAGGGATCCGAGGAACTCCGCCGCGATCGCCAAGAGGGCGAAGACGAGGGGGATCCCCATCTTGCCGGTGAAGGCGTCGAGCGTCGCGGAGAAGCCGTGGCCGCCGAACCAGCCCAGCACCTTCTGCGCGCCGTGCGGGAACATGACGACTCCGAGCATGACCCTGAGAACCAAGCTCGACGTCTGGTTTCCGGTTCGAATGAGTCTGAGCGGCATGGCGCAGCCGACCTTTCCTCTTGTCGCCCTGTATCACTTTGATGCTCGAGGCTCCGGCGTCGTGGCGAAGCTCTTGCCGGATGATCGACACGGCCCCCCGTGGAGCCCATGGTCTGCCGGGCCAAGGTCATCGCGGCGAGTCGCTTCGCGTCAGCGCCGGACGTATACTCGATGCCTATCGTTTCCTGAGATGATCGCATGCTTGGTCCTGATGGAGGCCCCACTGATGGCTACGGTCGCATCGCTCGTGGCAGGTCTTGGCTGGCTTGCGCTGGGCGGGAGAATCGGATCCGAGAGTGCCCCGACGTCGTCACGACCCGAGCGGTGGTCTTCCGAGCAGGCATGGGAATGGTATGACCGCCGGCCGTGGCTCTGTGGGTTCAACTACGTTCCGAGCACGGCGGTCAACACGACCGAGTTCTGGCAGGCCGAGACGTTTGACGCCCCGACGATCGATCGGGAGTTGGGCTGGGCCAGTGAGGTCGGGTTCAACACGAGCCGCGTCTTCATCCAATACCTCGTGTGGAAGCACGACGCCGAAGGGCTGAAGCGGCGGCTCGATCGGTTCCTCACGATCGCCAAGAGGCACGGCATGTCGGTGATGCCTGTCCTCTTCGACGACTGCGCGTTCTCCGGTAAGGAGCCTTATCTCGGCAAGCAGGCCGATCCGGTTCCGGGGATCCACAACTCGCAGTGGACGGCAAGCCCAGGACTCAAACGCGTCACGGACCGATCGGTCTGGCCGGATCTCGAGCGGTACGTGAAGGATCTCGTGGGAGGATTCCGAGACGATCCGCGCGTGATCCTGTGGGATCTGTACAACGAGCCCGGCAACTCCGGGATGGGCAACAAGAGCCTGCCGCTCCTACAGGCCTCCTTCGGATGGGCGCGTTCGGCGGGTCCCAGGCAACCCGTGACGGTGGGGATCTGGGACGACAAACTGGTCGACCTCAATCGCTGCTGTATCGAGGAATCGGACGCGATCAGCTTTCATCGGTACGGGCCGATCGCTTCCGTTCAAGACATCATCGGTCGGCTGACGGCGCACGGCCGCCCTATCATCTGCACGGAGTGGATGTCTCGGGTGCTGGGCAGTCGGTGGGAGACGGATTTGCCCGTCCTGAAGCAGGCCCGTATCGGGTGCTACTGTTGGGGCTTGGTCAACGGCAAGACGCAGACGCACTATCCGTGGGGCTCGCCCAAGGGCGCACCGGAGCCGAAGGATTGGCACCACGACCTGTTTCGAAAAGACGGAAAGCCCTATCGTCCCGCGGAGATCGAGGCGATTCGGAAGATCCTGCGAGGGGAAGGGTAGAACTCCGCGGGACGCACCCGCAGCGCCCCACGTTCATCCCTTCGGGGCATCATGACGCCCCCCCCGAGTGCTACGCCCGCCGTTGGAGCTGGGGCAGGAACGGCATCTGTCCTGAACGGGCCGGCAGGATCCGCCAGGGCGGCTTCGGCGCCTGCTGATAGGTCTTGATCGGGCCCCACCAGAGCTGATTGAACCAGCCCAGTGAACGGTAGAGCGACTTGGCCACGGTGATCATGCCGGTGATTTGGAAGAGCGCTTCCAGCCGACAGGACTCGTCCCGGAGCCGCGGCAGCTTCTTGAGGAAGTTGATCGGGTTGTAGAATCCCGAGTAGGCTCGCACGATGTCCATCTGCCGGAAGAAGGGGAAGCGGTGCTTCGAGGCGATGACGTGGTTGCCGTCATACAGATAGTCTGCGACCTTCTTGGTGCCTACCTGGCTGACGACCATGCCCTGGTCGAAGAGCACTTCGTAGAGCTTGCTGCCGACCATGGGCATGAGGGACGTCACTTGAACGCTTGCGGCGCCGTGCTTGGCCATGAAGCGGACCTGGTCCATGATGCCGGCGAGCCGATTCCCCGAGTACAGTCTCTGCTCGTCGTGATACATCAGCATGGGCATCGGGAAGATGCCCTTGGCTCGCAGCAGCGGGAAGAGCTCTTCGACCTTCTGGACGGACTGTCCTTTCTCGACCAGGCCGGCGGTCATGTCCTCGATGCCGAAGTAGAGACCCCGGAAGCCGGCCTCGCGAGCGAGATCCAGCAGATCCTGATGGCGGTAGACATCGGCGAGCGTGGCCTCGGTCAGGAAGAAGATCGAATCGCGGAACTTGCGGCCATTGACGCGCCCGCGGGCCATTTCCTGCATGATGTCCTCGGCGACCTTCCGACGATTGAAGAAGTTGTCGTCGGCGCCGAAGAACGTCGAGATGCCGAAGTCCTCCGCCAAATCCGAGAGTTCCTGACGGATCCGCTCGGGGCTTTTCGTACGGAACTGGCGATGGTTGAACGCGGGGATGGGACAGTAGGGGCAGCCGAACCGGCAGCCCTGTGTCGTGAGCATCGGCACGATGCGAACGTACTTGTGGACCTTCTCGCGAGGAAGCGTGTACTTGGACAGCTCGTGCCGGCGGTGGGGGGGCTCCATGATCCGAAGGCCCACGCCCGGGTGCGGAAACTCGTCGAGATCCTTGACGACGCGGGGGACCTCGGTCGCGATGAGGTGCGGATGTCCGTCGATGGTTCCCTCGCCGCGGTAGACCAGCCCGGGGATGTCGTCGAGGAGGCCCTCGAGCCGCAGCCGATGGAACGCGTCGCGCAGGTGCTCGGTGGACGCCTTGTGTTCGAGCATGCGTTCGAGGAGCTGCATGAAGCAGTAGATTTCGCCGGTGGTCGCCACGTCGGCGCTGGCGCCGCCGTTGGGATCGAAGAAGTCCCACGGTTCGTAGGACGCCTTGGGACCGCCGACGACGATGAAGGGGCGGTCCTCGCCGAGGCGGCACGCGTCCTCAACCAGCCTGTATGCCGGCTCACTGTGGATCTGCATCGCCGAAATGAGCATCATCTCGAGCGGTCGGCCGTCGATCCTGCAGCGGCTTGGCCGGACCTTGGGAGACCATTGTTGCAGGATGATCCGGGTTCGCTTGAATCCGGCGTTGTAGAGGGTGCCGCCGACGTTCATGACGCCGGCCGGGGGGAGGCGGCGGTCGACATAGGAGTAAGGTCCCATGCGCGTGCGGTAGTCGAAGGCGTAGAAGACGCCGACGGGCATTTCGCTGCAATCGTGCCGCAGCCGAATCCGATCGACGGTGCGGCGAAACTCGCCCTCAGGGACGCACGCGTCACTCCGTTTGCGGATCTGACGTTCCATCGACATGTTGAGATACCTCTATCAGTCTCTGCCGGGCCGGCAGGATCTTGGGCTCCGTGGCGTCGTCGCCACCTGGCGCGACATCCTCGTGCGGCTGGTCAAGGCTACGTAGTGTAGTCCCGCTTGGGTCCTTCTTGTTGCACCAACAAGTGCGGCTTTCTCTGGGTCCGCATGGTTATTCCGCGCCGCCCCCCGGACCCAGCGTAGGCAAAGGAGGCAAATCACCCCATCGCCATATACGTTCAGCGTACGGCGCTCCTGGACAAAAAGCAAGTTCTTCGCCTTAACTCGCCAGCGGCCAACAGGCTACCGCAAGGTGTCGACCCACTCCCGCTCAAGAGAGTCGCCCGCTCCGAGCGATCGCCCACAGGAGGCCCATTCCCATCAGGAAGGCGACGAAATAACCGATCACCCCGAGAAACCGCAGGTTGAACCATCCGAAGAGGGTCTGGTCGGCGCCGCTCTCCATTGTAATCAGCATCGAGCTGCTTAAGATCAATCCGGCGAGCACGATGCTGAAGCTCAAACGGTTGCTGCTGCGGTCCAGCTCGCGGATCAGATTGTCGAGGTTCTCATGCCGGACATGGACTTCCATCTGGCCGCGGGACAGGCGACGCATCATGTCGCGAATCTGGCTCGGGGCGTTCTTGAGGATGCTCAGCGTGTGCCACATGCCCATGCCGAGCGTTCGGAAGATGTGGTCCGGCCCGAAACGCTTCTTGGCCATCTCGAAGATCTTCGGACGGATGATCTCGAGCAGGTTCAGGTCCGGGTCGAGCTGCAGCGAGACCCCCGCGGCCGTGACGATGCTCTTGCCCAGCAGGACGAAGTCCCTGGGGAGCTGGACGTCGTGGCGACGCATCAGGTCGGTGATCTCGATGAAAATCGTTTGGAGGTCGAGTCGCTTGAGCGGCAGGCCGTAGTACTTCTCGAGTAGCTCTCGCAAGCCGCTGCGAAGCTGCAAGCGGTCGGTCTCCGGGCCGATCGCTCCGACGTCGGCCATCACGTCGATGACGACGTCCACCTCTCGTTTGACCGCGGCCATGAGCGCGACGGCCAGGTGTCCGGCGAGCTCGTCGTCGACCTGTCCGACGAGGCCGAAGTCCAGCAGGGCGACGCGCGAGCCGGTGCTGATCAGGATGTTGCCCGGATGCGGGTCGGCGTGGAAGATCCCCAACTCGAAGTACTGCTTCAAGAAGGCATCGGTGAGGTTCTTCGCGATGGCGGTACGGTCGTAGCCCCCATCCCGATCGGCCAGCACGTCCTCGAGCGACGCGCCGACCAGACGCTGGAGCGTCAGGACCTTCGGACCCGTCAGCGACCACCGCACGCGGGGCGTGATGATCTTTCGGTCGTCGCGGAAGGCCTCGTAGAACCGGCTGGTGGCGGCTGCCTCGTTGACGAAGTCCAGTTCGCGCCGGATGGTCCGGTCGAACTCGTCGACGATCAGCCCCAGGCGGTAGACGTGCAGCTCCGGCATCAGGCGCTCGGCGAGCTCAGCGAGCCGACGCAGGATGTGCATGTCGAGCTGGATGATTCCCTCGATGTCCGGACGGCGAACCTTGACCACGACGCTCGAACCGTCGCGGGCGATGGCGTGATAGACCTGTCCGATCGAGCCGCTGGCGAAGGGCTCGGGGTCGATGTGCTCGAACAGCTCCGCGGGAGGACGTCCGAGGTCCTCCTCGATGAGCCGCCAAGCCTCCGTGGAATCGAACGGCTCGACGCGATCCTGCAGCCTGCGGAGCTCGGCGATGATAGGCGCCGGCATGATGTCCGGGCGGGTGCTGAGCATCTGCCCGAGCTTGACGAACGTCGGTCCCAACTCCTGGCACACGGAGACCATGCGCTGGCCGATCATGGCGGGATGCTCTTCGACGCCCACGGGCTCGACGGTCGCGAAGCGACCCGCCAGTGGCACGTAGCTCCGCAGATTCAGCCGGTCGATCAGGTAGCCGAAGCCGTGCTGGCTGAGCGTGCGGAGGATCGTCCGCAGGCGGTTCATGCTGCGAACGGTTCGAGGCAACGAGGACAGTGGCATGCGAGCAACTCCGCGGCGTCGACAGGCTTATGGGCATGCTCCACGGGAGACGCGTTCATTGTAACGCGGTGCGCCCCTCGTTCGAGCCCTATCGCCGCTATAAGGTGGCTCTCCGGTTCAGTTTTCGGAGCACAGCTCGTACCAGATCGCGTGATCCGCGGGGTCGAGCCCGACGCGGAGGACCGGCCCCTCGCGCGATACGGTAGCCTTCTTGGCCCGAGCGCCCGCCGCATCCAGGGCGTACGCCGTCGTCGCGCCGCAACGAACCTTAATCGTGGCCGGCTGAATCTCGACGAGCGGGGGCGAGATTCCCCAGCGGTTCTCGACGGAGGTCCGCTTCTCGTTCCAGACCATGCCGGTGTTGGCCGCGTGGGCGATGGTCGTAACGAGCACGTGCTTCGACTCTTCGATCGGTTTGCCGTCGAGGCTGGTCACGGTGATCACCCCGAAGCCGTTGCGGGTCGGTCCGGTTTCGATGGTGACTTCCCCAAGCTGAATCGTGCTTGATGCGGTGAACCCGACGGCCGCCTTGCTTCGCGGCGTGTTCAGGAGGAACCGGGCGGTCTCGGCGTGGCGGTTGTCCCAGGTGACTTGACCGGTGTCGCTCACGGTCGGCTCGGGGGCCCGTGCATGAGAACGATTGGGCCGGTCGCGCGGGCCGGCTTTGAGATCGATGCCGATCCGGTGGACCCAGGCCTGCCAGCTCGGCGCGTGGTCGCCCAGGCGTAGGGTAATGAACTCACGGCAGGGGGCGACGTCCCCGCGGCGGTACATCATTGCCGCGGCGGGCAGCAGACCCATGACGAGGGGATTGCCGTTGACGTCGAAGAAGCTCTGGATCTTCCGGGCCCGCCAGTTGTCGCTCCCGTGTTGGAAGGAGTAGATGAAGATGGCGTCCCAGTCCTGCAGCGAGCCGAGGATGGCGAAGCTCGGCATGAACTCGGCCTGATACTCGTTCGGAGCGGGCTGATTGTACTCGGACACGGTGTACGGCAGCCCAAGGACACGGCTGTTGGACAAGCCCGGCAGCGAGCCCCCGCTGGGATTGAGAACGGTCGGCGTGTTGCCGATGGTCCAACCGACGGCCCGCCATGCCTGCCCGGCCCAACGAGGATGCTGCCAGTAGGTGTGGGCGTCGACGTAGTCCAACACGGCCAGAGCGCGGAGATCGACGTAACCGATCTGGGTGCCGGCGATCGGGCAGCGGACCTTCAAGTCGTCCTCGAGGAATCGGCCGGTGTCCTTGAAGAACTCGGTCTCGACCTGGACCATGAAGTCCGTGACGTCGTTTCGACAGACGGCCGAGGGGGCATCGATCGGCAGGGCGATGGTCCCTGCCTCCAGCGAGGCGCCTTTGGCGACCCGGAGGAGATCACCGCCGGCGCGGATCCGCGGCTCGGCCAGCCAGAGGTCGGCCTTGTTCCCGCCGATCTTGAAGATGTATCGGGCCTTGTCCTTGATCGTCTCGTCGGCGCGGAAGACGTATTGATGCCGCCGCCACTGGCGATCGACCTCGATGGTTCTGCCGAAGCCGAGGGGGTTCCAAGGCGGTCCGGCACGGGACACGTCGACCCAGACCTCTCGGGGCTCGGACGACTTGACCCAGAACGATAGCGTGTAGAGGCGATCGGCCTCGAGGGACAGGCCGTGCCGGGCGAACTCGAGCTGAAACAACTCGGGACCGACCTTGTCGACCTGGATCTGTAGGGCGGAGGTATTCTCTGGTCCGGATCGGTGGACCTTGGCCTCGGCCTTGGAGACGCCGTGATCCATGAGGGACCACGGCGCGAGGCCTTTCGAGAAGTCGCCGAAGTCGGCGATGTTCTCTCCCAACGGCTCACTTGACTGCCCCCAGGCCTTGCGGAGGGCATCGGTTGTCCCGTATCGATCCTTCAGGAAGGCGTTCCATCGCTGCTGGAGGGGTTTGTGATAGGCTTCGGGAACGTCCCTGAGGGGGCTGAGCCCGGCGGGGCTGAACCGGTTTTCGTTTGTGATCTCGACCATCGCCACGCTCGGTTCGTCGACGAGGCGCCGGCCGGTGTGCGGGTTCTTGTAGGTCAAGAGACGCCTGGCGTATTCCTTGTAGAGTTCTCGCATCCGCGGCACGAAGTAGAGCGTGTATTTGTTATACCGCACGAGCTTGTCGGCCTGCGGGAAACCCTCCTTCTCGGTGAAGGTTCGCGAGACGTGCGTATTGATGTCACTATAGATGCCGTGCTTTCCGAGCCGCGTGACGAAGTACGCCAGCCGCTCCAGTTTGGCCTCGTCGACCTCGCGCGTGCCGTCCTTGTGCCATTTCCAGATGTCGCTGGAGTCCATGTGGTGGTGCCGAACGACGTTGACGCCGAACTTGGCCAGGTGCGCGGCGACGGCCTCGGCGTCCTCGTGCGTCGGGAAGTTCGCACCGAAGGAGAGGTTCACGCCCACCATCCGGACACGCTGTCCGTCGGCACGCACGAAGTGACCGTCCTTGACGGAGATCCGGTCCTTGTCTCCCAAGGGTCCGCCGTTGAGCGCGCTGACGTCGACGGAAGTCTTGGATGCGTCCAGCGCGGGCATCGCGAACGGAAACGCCCCCTGCTCGGCCATGAGCGACGAGCCGGCGTGCGAGGCCAGGGCAACGATGAAGGCAAGGAATGCGGTACGCATGGAGGTCCTCCCAACTCAACCGCAGGGATCATACCCGCTTACGGCGGGCGCGTGTAGATCTGACATCGGCGTTGACCCGTTGACGGGACGCGGCGTATGCTTCGGCAGGAAGCATGTGCTCGAGCGTCCGATCGATACCCATCGGATGACACGGAAGTCGCGGACGAGTCCTCTATGAAGCTGCTCTACATCCACCAGCACTTCGTGACGAACGAAGGTCACGGCGGGACGCGAAGCTACAACGTCAGCCGGGCGCTGGTCCGCCATGGGTGGGATGTCACGGTCATTACGGGCATCTTCGATCAGGGGCCCTTCGTCGGCAAGGTTCGGGGGCTGTTCCACACGGAATGGATCGACGGGATCAAGGTCGTCGTCTGCAACGTCCGCTATAGCAACTATCAGGGCTTTCTCGGGCGGCTATGGGCCTTCGCGGGGTTCGTGATGTTGGCGACGATCGCCGCGCTCCGCGAGCGGGCGGTCGACCTCGTCTTCGCCACCAGCACGCCGCTGACGGTAGGGTGGCCCGGACTGATCGCGGGCTACGCCAAGCGCCGACCGTTCGTCTTCGAGGTCCGCGACATCTGGCCGGAGGACCTCCTGCTGGCCGGGGCGATGAAGCCGGGCGTCTTCGCGGCGGTCATGACCTGGATGGAACGCCTCTTCTACAAGAAGGCCTCTCGCGTGCTGACCGTCTCGCCGGGTTTCACGCGGCGTCTGGCGGAGCGAGGCGTGCCCCTGTGGGTACTGGAGACCATCCCCCTGGGCGGCGACGGCGAGATCTATGCCGATCTCCGCCCGGACACGACGTGGATTGAGCGATATGGCCTCAGCGGCAAGACGATCGCGATCTATGCCGGGGCACACGGTTACGTCAACGGGCTCGAGTACGTGGTCAAGGCGGCCGAGCACCTCCGCGACCGCCAGGACATCGCCATCGTCCTTCTGGGCGACGGGCAGCAGAAACCGGCGCTGCGGCAGATGGCCGAGGATCGCGGCCTGTCGAACGTCGTCTTTGCCGATCCGGTCGCGCGCAGCCGGGTGCCGGGGGCGCTGAGCGCCTGTCAGATCGCGTTGATGATCCTACGGGATTCGCCGGGCATGGCCCGCGTGTTGCCGAACAAGCTCTTCGACTACATGTTTGCGGGACTGCCGACGGTCGTGAATTTCGCGGGCACGACGCAAGAGCTGGTCGATTCTCTGGGCGCGGGCGTGGGGTGCGATCCGCACGACCCCGCGGACCTGGCCCGGCAGATTAGTCATCTCGCCGATCATCCGGATCGATGCAGGGCGATGGGGCAGATCGCCCGCGAGACTGCGCTCGAGAAATTCGACCGCCGAAGGCTGGCCGAGCATATAATGGCCGTTTTCGAGACCTGCCGGCGCGAACGTCCCCGGCGGGCTGATCATTGTCGCGTCCGGTAGCCTCGGATCGCGCTACATCTGCAGCAGCGACTTGCCGGTCATCTCCTCCGGCTGGTCGATTCGCATCATTTCCAGCGCCGTCGGGATGACGTCGGCCAGACAGCCCCCCTCGCGGAGCTTGCGGCCCTTGTAGCGGTCGTCGACCAGGATGAGCGGCACGTCGCCGACGGTGTGCGCGGTATGAGGATGACCGGTCACCGGATCGATCATGACCTCGAAGTTGCCATGATCGGCCGTGACGATGCCGATGCCGCCGACCTCGTGGAGCGCGTCCAGTAGGCGTCCCACGCATTCGTCGACCACCGCGGCGGCCTTAACGGCCGCTTCCAGAACGCCCGTATGGCCCACCATGTCCGGGTTGGCGTAGTTGACGACCATCAGGTCGTGCTTGGCGGCCTTGATATAGGGTAAGACGGCCTCGGTGACCTCGTAGGCGCTCATCTCGGGCTTCATGTCGAATGTCTTGACCTTGGGTGACTCGACCAGCACCCAGTCCTCGTTCGGATACGGATCTGACCGCCGACAGTTGAAGAAGTACGTCACGTGGTTGTACTTCTGCGTCTCGGCACAGCGGAACTGCTTCAGGCCGATCTCGCTGGCGTACTCCCCGATGATGTGGACCAGCTCCGGGGGATCCGGGAACGCCACCAGCACGGGCTGACCGTCCTTGTAGTCCGTGATCGTGATGTAGCAGAGGTCGTGGAGCTTCCGGCCCCGGTCGAAGCCGAGCACGCAGTCGACGCCGGCCTTGGTCTTGCCCTGGAAGGGGAAGGTGTCCATCACGAACGCCCGGGTGATCTGACGCGCCCGATCGGCACGGAAGTTGAAGAACACGACCGAGTCACCGTCGGCGATCAGCCCGGGAGGCGTTTCCTGCCCGTCGGGGCAAATGACGGTCGGGTAGATGAACTCGTCGCCCTTCATGTTCGGGGCGGTCGGATTGTCGTAGTAGTGCTGGACGGCCTCGGTCGCGCTCGACGCACGCCAGCCCTCGCCGAAGACGAGCATGCGATACGCGAGTTGGTTGCGGTCATAGGCGTCGTCCCGGTCCATCGCGTAGAACCGCCCGCAGACCGAACCGATCGCGCCGACGCCGATCTCGGCCAGCTTGGCCTCGATATCCTTGATGTAGCCGAGCCCGCTGTCGGGGGGCGAGTCGCGCCCGTCGCCGAAGGCGTGGACGAACACGCGGTCGAGCCCGCGACGCTTGGCCATCTCGACGCACGCGTACAGGTGCCCCAAGAGCGAATGGACGCCGATATCGCTGGCCAGGCCCATGAGATGGAGCTTGCCGCCGTTGGTCTTGACATGCTGGGCGGCCTGGACGAGGGCCTCGCTCTCGAAGAAGGATTCGTCGCGAATTGCTCGGGTGATCCGGACGGATTGCTGGAAGACGATCCGCCCGGCGCCGATGTTCTGGTGGCCGACCTCGCTGTTGCCCATCGTTCCCTCGGGCAGACCCACCCACTCGCCGAAGGTGTGAATCAGCGTCCAGGGATACTCGGCGCGCAAGGCGTCATCGACGGGCGTGTCAGCCAACTTCGTGGCGTTGCCCTTAGCGAGCTTGGGATCGTCGTTCCATCCCCACCCGTCGCGGACGATGAGCAGGAACGGGCGCTTGGCCATTTGGACTGCCATGGGGTCGTCTTTCCAAGAATCAGTTCCACGAACGAGGGCTCGTCGAGCCGAGCCCTACACAATCTCGCCATTCTAGCCAGGGACCGCATCCGATGCGAGCGGAGCCCGAGCGGCAAGCCCGGGCCACGGAGTGGGTGGCCAACGCATGACGCCGCCGGCGACGGTTGGACAACTCACCATGCGTTCCGCCATAATCTTGCAGGGAATCCGTCCACATGGCGCCAGGCGGAACGTACTCGCGGTCGCTTGGCCGATGCTTCGGGCGGACGCACGACACGACGCTACCTCGGATCGGTCGATGAAAAGGGCAATTCTTGTTGTGGTGGTGATCGCCGTGGCCGGCTCGGCCGCCGGCGCAATCTACATGCGGTTCCTCTGGCAGGCCCCGCTGGCCGAGGGCCTGATCCAGGCCAACGGGCGGATCGAGGGCGACCACATCTCGGTGACCACGAAGTTCGCCGGGCGGGTCATCTCGTTGGACGCGCGCGAGGGCGACACGGTTTCGGCCGGACAGATCGTCGCCCGCCTCGACGACACGCAGGTCCGTGCCAAGGTCGAGCAAGCTCGCCAGAGCGTCACGGCCCTGTCGCAACAGCTTCGCGCGGCCGAACTCGCCTTGGAGGTGCTCAAGAGCGAGGTCCCGCTTCAGATTTCCGCCGCGGAGGCCGACGTGACCCGGGCGGAGGCCGGCGTCGGGCAGGCCAAGGACGGCGTGTCCGATCAAAAGATCCAGAACGCGCGCCTGAAACGGGCGGACCGGTTCGACGCGGCCACGCGGTACGAGCTCGAACGGTCCGGGCTCGCGCTGGACGTGGCCGAGAAGGAGCAAACGTCAGCGCAATCGAAGCTCGACCAGGCGCAAGCGAACGTGGCCAATGCAAGGCTCGGGGGCGATCGGATCGAGGCCAAGAAGGCCGAGGTCGAGTCGATCAGGGCACAGGGGGAGCAGGCCAAGGCGGCTCTGGCCGAGGCCGAGAGCGTCCTGGCCGACATGACGCTGCGGGCGCCGGCCTCGGGGACCATCACGGAGCGCGTGGCCGATCTCGGCGAGGTCGTCCCCGCCGGCGGTCCGGTCTTCGACCTGGTCAACCTGGACGAGCTTTACCTCAAGGTCTACGTGCCGGAAGTCCAGATCGGCAAGCTCAGGCTCGGGCTGAAGGCTCGCATCTTCACGGACGCGTTTCCGGAGAAGCACTTCGACGCCACGGTCCGCTACATCGCCTCGCAGGCGGAGTTCACGCCCAAGGAGGTCCAGACGACCGACGAGCGCGTCAAGCTGGTCTTCGCGGTCAAGCTTTACCTTGACGCCAACCCCGATCATCGCCTGACCCCGGGATTGCCCGCCGACGCCGTGGTTCGCTGGAAAGAGGACGCGCCATGGGCCAAGCCACGGTGGTGACCTCCGATCCGGCGCCGGTCGTGCGCGTCTCGGGGCTGTGGAAGCACTATCAGAAGCAGCCCGCGGTCCGCGGGATCGACATCGAGATCCCCCCGGGGGAGATCTACGGGCTCATCGGCCCGGACGGCGCCGGCAAGAGTACGTTGATGAAGATCATCGCCGGCGTGCTCACCCATGATCGCGGACGGGTCGAGGTCTTTGGGCAAACCGTTGACTCGGAGCGGTCCGCCGAGCGGATCAAGGGTTTGCTCGGCTTCATGCCGCAAGGTCTGGGCCTGAATCTCTATCCGGAGCTCTCGATCGAGGAGAACATCGACTTCTTCGCCCGCCTGCGGCTCGTGCCCGACGAGGAATTGGGGCGACGCAAGGAGCGGCTGCTGGGCGTGACGCGCCTCGAGGGCTTCCGCGACCGCCCGATGAAGCAGCTCTCGGGCGGCATGAAACAGAAGCTCGGCCTCGTCTGCACGCTCATCCACGTGCCCAGGCTCGTCATCCTGGACGAGCCGACCACGGGCGTCGACCCCGTATCGCGTCGGGATTTCTGGACGATCCTCGCGGAGTTTCTGAGCGAACACGACATGACGGCCCTCGTCTCGACGGCCTACATGGACGAGGCCTCGCGATTCACGGAGCTTTCGCTCTTCAGCGAGGGACGCATCATCGCCGAGGGCGCCCCCGAGGAACTCTTCGACCTGGCCCCGGGCACGATGCTCTCGCTGGAGGCCGATGACCAGCTCGGCGCTCTGTCTCGGCTCAGACGCGACTTCGAGCAGGTCGAAGCGCAGGCCAGCCAGATCCGGGTCTTCCTGCCTGACACCGACAGAGAGCGTGCCGTGCGGCAGGTTCAATCCTCACTGATCGACTTCGACGTTGTCAACCTGTGGACGAGCGAGCCGGACCTCGAGGACGTGCTGGTGGCGCTCCTGCGACGTGAGCGGGGCGACCACGAACCCCAGGTTGAATGGCAGCCGACCAGCGCCGACAGCCATAGCCACGACCTGGCCGTACGTGCCGAGGGTCTTGTGCGGATGTTCGGCGACTTCCGGGCCGTCGACGGCGTCAGTTTCGACATCCAGCAGGGAGAGATCTTCGGCCTGTTGGGCGCCAACGGCGCCGGCAAGACGACCGTCATCAAGATGCTCACCGGGCTCTTGAAGCCGACGGCCGGACACGGTGACGTCGCCGGGGTCGACATGCGGCGCGCCGGACGCGAGATTCGCGAGCGGATCGGCTACATGTCGCAGGCATTCTCGCTGTATCTGGATCTGACGGTCATCGAGAACATCCGATTGTACGGCGGCATCTACGGGCTGCCGCGCCGCCGCGTGGACGAGCGCATCGACTGGATCGTGGCGATGGCGGGTCTGGCCGGTTATGAGGAT
This sequence comes from Phycisphaerae bacterium, assembly GCA_016927755.1. GTDB lineage: Bacteria > Planctomycetota > Phycisphaerae > UBA1845 > JAFGLZ01 > JAFGLZ01. Next base: position 5,273 of record JAFGLZ010000064.1, on the reverse strand, counting down.
CGCCGAACGAGCGGCCTGCCCGTGGGCGTGCGACAGCGACTCGCCCTGGGATGCGCGTTGGTCCACCAGCCGCGAGTCCTGTTCCTGGACGAACCGACCTCCGGGGTCGACGTCATGGGCAGGAGGTACTTCTGGCGGATCCTGCTCCACCTGGCAAGGAGCGAGGGCGTGGCGATCCTGGTGACCACGCATTACATGAGCGAGGCCGAGCACTGCGACGAGCTGGCCCTGATGCACGCTGGGCAGATCGTCGCCAGCGGCCCGCCGGCGAGCATGAAAGAGGACGTCGAGAACGAGGCCGGGCGCCCCCTCGTCGTGGTCACCGATGACGCGGCTGAGGCCCTGACGGCTCTGGCACGGGCCGGGTTCGAGGGCGCCAGCGTCTACGGCCGGTCCGTCCGGCTGCTGTCACGCGTTCCTGAGCGGGACGGCAAGCTGATCGAGGAGACGCTGGGCCAGGCGGGGGTTCGCATGCGCTCGGTCGAGGTCCAGCCGCTCAGCATGGAGGACCTGTTCGTCTATCACGTCGGACGTCTTGAACGCCAGGCAATCGCTTCAGGCGGGGCGAGGTGATCGTGAAGGTTCAGCGCGTCGTGGCCGTGTGGCGAAAGGAATGGCGGGAGATCCTCCGGGACCGCCTGTTCTTCTATCTCGCCTTCATCGTGCCGACGGTACAGATGCTCGTGATCGCCTACGGCGTGTCGCTCGACGTCGAGGACGTGCCCGTGGCGATCGTCGACTACGACCGCAGCCGCCTCAGCCGGGAATACGTCCACAAGTTCATCGACTCGCGCTACTTCGATTTCAAGGGATGCATCGACCACGAGGACGAGATCGACGACCTCCTGACCGACAATCGAATTCGCGCCGCCATCATCATCCCCGAGCACTTCGAGCAGCGGCTCCTCGAGGGCCGAAGCGCGCCGGTCCAGACCCTCATCGACGGGACGTTTCCGTATCGCGCCGAGCTGACGAAGGGATACGTCATCGCCATCAACGCCAATCTCAGTCGCGAGATGCTGGCGGGGTACCTGTCGAGCCGACTGGGAATCGCGCCGCACCGCGCCGACGACTTCGTTCAGCCGATCCGCCTGGAGGTGCGCTACCTGTACAACCAGGCGGTCCGTAGCATCTGGTCGTTGGCCCCGTCCATCATGATGCTCGTCCTCATGATGACCCCGCCGCTGCTGACGGCGGTGGGCGTGGTCCGTGAGAAGGAGAGCGGCTCGATCTACAACATCTACGCTTCGACGGTTACGCGGGGCGAGTTCCTCGTGGGCAAGCTGGCGCCCTACGTCGTGATATCCTCGATCAACGTCATCATCCTCTGGCTCTGGGCGACGCACCTCTTCGACGTGCCCTTCAAGGGCAACAAGCCCGTGTTCTTTCTCATTTCCGTGCTCTACGTGACGTGCACGACGATGGTCGGGCTGATCGTCTCGCTCCTGGTCCGCACACAGATCGCCGCCACCATCATCGCCACCATCATCGCGATGGTGCCGACGATCCTCTTCGCGGGCATCTTCGTCCCCGTGCCGTCACTGTCGCGGGCGGCTCGGGTTCAATCGCAGATCCTCCCGGCGACGCACTACAACGACATCGCGCGCGGCTTCTTTCTCAAGGGCATGGGCGCCGGAGAGCTTTGGCTCCCCGTGGCGGTCCTGGTGGCGTATGCGGCGGGGCTGTTCGCGCTCGGATACGTGCTGTTTCGCAAGAGGGTTGCGGCATGAGCGGTGGGCTGACATTCCTCGGGCACCGAGCGGCCGTCTGGCTGCGGCGGATGAGGGTCATGACCGCCAAGGAACTGCTCCAGCTCTCGCGCGACAAGGCGCTGATCATCTTCTTCATCTACGGGTTCACGGCGGCAATCTACCTGGCGGGCTCGGGCCTCAATCTAGAGCTTCGACACGCCGCTCTGTACGTCATCGACCAGGATCACAGCGTCTCATCTCGAGAGCTGATTCACCGATTCCGCGAGCCGTATTTTCGCCTCATGGGGGAGCTGACCAGCCAGGCGGAGGCCTCGCGGCTGCTCGACCAGGGAAAGGCCATGCTCGTGTTGACCATCCCGTCCCGATTCCACGAGCAGATACTCTCCGGCGAACCGACGGCGGTTCAGCTCCAGGCCGACACCGTCAACGCCACGATCGGATTTCTGGCCTCAAACTACGCCGCTCAGATCGTCAGCGGCTTCGGCCAGGAAACGACGCTCAGCCGCCCCGACGTGGCCATCCGCGACATGTCGCTGGCGCCCGTCATCGACGACCGGCATCGCGTGTGGTTCAACCCGAACCACATCGGTGAGTGGTTCCAGCCGATCGAGGAGCTGGCCAACATCATCACGCTCTTCTCGATCCTGCTGCCGGCCGCGGCGATGGCCCGAGAGAAGGAGCGCGGCACCGTCGAGCAACTCCTCGTCTCGCCGCTGACGCCGTTCCAGATCATGTTCGCCAAGGTCGCCGCCATGACGCTCGTGATCCTTGTGGGCGTGGCGATCAGCGTCTTCTTCATCATCGAGGGGATCTTCCACTTGCCCATCCGCGGCAACCTGGTCCTGTTCTTCGCCATGACGGGGTTGTACGTCTTCGCGAATTCCGGACTCGGCATGCTGATCGCGACGCTGGCCAGAAACGTCGCCCAGGTGGGGCTGATCACGATCCTCATCATGGCCCCGATGGTCCTGCTGTCGGGGGCCTGGACGCCGCCGGAGGCGATGCCGACGGTCTTGCGGTACGGCATGAACGCCTCGCCGCTGACGCATTTCCTTGTCATCAGCTTCGGCATCCTGGGCAAGGGCGCGGGGCTGAGGCTCCTCTGGGACTCGATTCTGGCAATGGCGTTCGTTGGGGGGATCGTCTTCGGCGTCGGCATGTGGCGTTTCCGCCGGCAGTTCGGGTAGGGGGGATCACGCCCCGGCGCCGGGGTCATGCCGAGCGGGCGCAGCCGGTTGCGGAGCCACGAAGCGATCGTCTCGATGCTCGATTGACCGGCCGAAGGCCACTTGGTACAAGAAGTTCTACGTCCGCGCGAGTGGCGGAATTGGCAGACGCGCAGGATTTAGGATCCTGTGGGGAAACCCGTGCCGGTTCGAGTCCGGCCTCGCGCAGTTCCCTTCAATCACAGGACTTGCACCATCGTGCAGGTCTGCTGACCCCGCCGCCTTCGGCTGGGAAACACGGTTACGCGACAGGTTGCGCAATAGACCCCGCGTCATGCTGTCATCTCAGAAACAGGAAGCCCGTCCACTAGCTCGCGCTCACGAGCGGACAACACGACCACGTAGTGGGCCTCGTTGACGGCCGTCGTGCGATGGGGCTGGGCCTGGCGTCCGCGGCCTTGGCGTGTGGACGGGCGGACGGTCCCACATTACCCTTCGTTCATGGCTCGATCGCTTACGTGGCTTAACAGAAGGAATCCTCGTGAAGGCCCTGTGGCAGCGTCCCTGGGTGGGAATGACAGCGTCTTCGACCGTGTGGACGCGGTCCTGTTCGTCGGTTTGGTCTTGGCGGGCGCGTTGGTCCTGATTCCCAATCTCGGCGACCGCTGTTTGTGGCAAGATGAAGCCGAATGCGCCTTGGTCGCCGAGGGTATTCTCCGTACAGGCTTGCCCATGGCGTGGGACGGCCGACTCCTCGCGACGCAGCTCCGCGGCATCGAACTGACGGATTCGTTCTTGTGGGCCTGGACTCCCTGGGGAATGCACTATTCCGCCGCGGCCGGCATGGCCCTGTTCGGCCACACGCCCTTCGGGGCCCGAATGCCGTTTGCCCTGCTCGGAAGCCTATCCATCGGCCTGACCTACCTGGTGGCGAGACGCCTGGTCCGGCAACGCTGGCCATCGCTCCTGGCCGCACTTCTGCTGATGTCGTCGGTGCAGTATCTGTTGCTGATGCGCCAAAGCCGGTACTACGCCATCATCCCAGTGACGGCGCTCATGGCCATTTGGGGATACGTCGATCTCTCCAGGCGTCGCGGATGGGTCCTTCTCTCGGGAGGAACCGTCTTGCTCTTCCACGCGAATTATGCAAGCTGCGCGTGCTTCGTGCTGGGCCTTCTCGGCCACGCACTTCTGTTCCGACGGAACCGGCAGACGTTCGTCAGGCTTGCCCTTGCCGGATCGGTCACCGCCCTGTTGACTCTCCCGTGGTTCTTCGGGATGGGTCTGCATCACCTGTCGAGCCTTAGCCAGTCGGCCCGGCTTGATCACGAGCCGGTCACCCTTGGCGCGATCAAGATGGTCTTCATGATGAACCAATTCGTCTGCCCAGTTGCCGTCGTCGTCGGACTGCTTATCGGCAGCGCGAAAGGCCGGCTTCGCGTCAAGGGAGCGTACGGACTCGTGACATGCATGGCGGTTCCCCTGATGGTCGTCCTGCCCCTGTTTCTTTGGGCGAACCCTCGATACATGGGTTACATGATCCCGCTGGGCGCCATGGCAGTGGCCGCCGCGATGGGAGAAATATGGCTTCGCAACCGCATCGCCGGCTATCTGGGAGCCCTGGTGGCAGCCTGCTCGAACCTGCTTCCTGCTCTGTTCTGGGGACTGTTCCCGGCGAGCATGAGAACCGACTCGCTCGTTCAGGAATACCTGCCCGATCCCTCAGCGATTCAGCAATCACTTGTCAAGAAGGAGTGGATCGGTTACTTGGCCGAGCTTCGCGAGCCCTACGTGGGACCGGATGAGGCCATCACCCGGTTTCTCAACGAGCACAGCAGCCCAAACGACATCGTCTTCGCCCCGTACGGTCAACTCCCGATCATGGTGGCCACCGGACGACGGTGTTCAGGCCTGCTGGATGAGTCGGCTAAGCATCGGCCCGGGTGGGATCGACTCCCCGAGTACCTGTGGGGGGACGACGCGGCGGTGTGGCTGGTTGTACGTCCGGGGCTTCTGTGGGAGGACACCTACGCCAACGTGTTGCGTCGATGGGCAGAGCGTGCCGCTGAGACGGGGCGCCACTTGAAGGAGCACCAACTGCTGGTTGTCGATGGCTGGGGCAATCGGGAAGTGTTGCGGCACCACGATTTTCGATCCCCTGGGCCGGGACGGGCCGGCACGAATATTGTCCTCGTCAGCCTGCGGAAATGATCTTGGGGCGAAAGGTGCGGGCGTAAGATGATGCCCTCGGCCTTGGCTAGCGCTTCGGAAAGAAGAACGGCAAGACAACAACGCTCACACTGTTCCACCGTGTCCGCTTGACGAACCACACTGCCCGCAGGCGCAGGTGGCCGAGCCACGCGAGGCGTCGTGTCCGGGATTCAGACGAGGGTGG